>NZ_JBSFDG010000020.1:0-172551 GCF_053593775.1 Streptomyces sp. NPDC002092 | reverse complement strand
TTAAGCACGCCGCCAGCGTTCGTCCTGAGCCAGGATCAAACTCTCCGTGAATGTTTACCCGTAATCGGGTGACACATCACGAGAGCGGAACAACCAGGCGGAATAAGCCCGGCCGTTCACAGCGTCCTCGCTGTGTTTTTCAAAGGAACCTCGCCACCAGGAAACTTCCCGGTGTCGGGGTATCAACATATCTGGCGTTGATTTTTGGCACGCTGTTGAGTTCTCAAGGAACGGACGCTTCCTTTGTACTCACCCTCTCGGGCTTTCCTCCGGGCAGTTTCCCTTCGGTCTTGCGTTTCCGACTCTATCAGACCGTTTCCCGATCCGATTTCCTCGGTGCTTTCCAGGTTCCCGCTTTCGCGTTTCCCTTTCCGGCAGTTCCGACTCTATCAGATCCTTTCGGGCCTGACTCCCAGTCAGAGGGGCTGTCCTCCCGGCCGTTGGGCCGTTCCGACGTCTCAAACCTTAGCGGATCCCTTCGGCAGTTCCTAATCGGGCTGCCGGTTCCGAATCGAATTGAATTCGGGCATGCCGAACGCAATCCCATTGGGAGATCGTTCTGATGGTTTGAGGGTGCCGCTCATACGGCGGAGGTGCTGTCGCAGAACCGTTACGGCTCTGTGGCAACCCGAAGAACTCTACGGATCCAGGAGGGGGTTGTCAAGCACCCTCTGTCAAGATCTTTTATGTCGGCCTCAGTCCAGGTCGGTGAGGCGTCCGCCCGCGTCCGGCTGGGCGTCTTCCACCCTGCGCAGGAGGCGGGTGAGGACCTCTCCCAGGGTACTGCGCTCGCCGGGAGACAGGTCCTGGAGGAGGTCCTCCTCGAAGACCGTGGCGAGGCGCATCGCCTCGAGCCACTTCTCGCGGCCCTCGGCGGTCAGCTCCACGATCACCCGCACCCGGTTGGACTCGTCGCGCTCCCGGGTCACCAGACCCTCGGCGACCATGCGGTCGATCCGGTGGGTCATCGCGGCCGGCGTGAGCCCCAGGCGCTTGGCGAGATCGCTCGGGCCCAGGCGGTAGGGGGCGCCGGAGAGGACGAGGGCCTTGAGGACCTCCCACTCGGCGTTGCTGATGCCCAGGGCGGAGGTCTGGCGGCCGTAGGCGACGTTCATACGGCGGTTCAGGCGGGACAGGGCCGAGACGATCTTTTCGACCTGGGGGTCGAGGTCCCGGAACTCGCGCTGGTAGGCGGCGATCTGCTCTTCGAGTGTCGGTTCGCCGAGGGTGCCGGGGGTGTCGCCCATGGGCGAAGTATGGCACGGGCCTGCTTGGCGTTGAAGTTCTTCTGGGTGTACTGTTTAGCTTCGAACTTTAGGTTCTAAGTCTTCACTCCTAACTACTGAGAGAGGTGAACGTGACCAGGGCGATGGGCGCAGCGATGCGCCGGATCCACGTGGGCAACGCACTCAGCGCGTTCGGGCTCGGCTTCACCGTCCCCTACCTGTACGTCTATGTGGCGCAGGTGCGGGGGCTGGGGGCCATGACGGCGGGTCTCGTGCTCGCTGTCTTTGCTGTGGCCGCGCTGATCGTGCTGCCGTTCGCCGGGCGGGCCATCGTCCGGCGCGGTCCCCGACCGGTCCTGCTCGCCGCCCTGGTCACTGCCGCCGTCGGGGCGCTGAGCCTGGGGCTGGCGAGCAACAGCACCGCCGTGCTGCTGTCGGCGGCCGCGCTCGGAGCCGGTCAGGCCGTGATGCAGCCGGCGCTCGCGACGATGATCGTGGACTGCTCCACGGCGGACACGCGCTCGCGTGCGTTTGCGATGCAGTTCTTCCTGCAGAACCTGGGGCTGGGTGTCGGCGGGCTCATCGGCGGCCATCTCGTCGACTCTACGCGCGTCGACTCCTTCACGATGCTGTTCTCGATCGAGGCTGCGGTGTTCCTGCTGCTCGCGGTCGTGATGGCCACTGTGCGGATGCCGCACTCCCCGCGCATCGAGGACGCGCCCGCGCGGTCCTCGAAGGGCAGCTGGAAGCAGTTGCTCGGCAACCGGGCCATGGTGCAGCTGTCCGTGCTCGGCTTTGTGCTGTTCTTCGCCTGCTACGGACAGTTCGAGTCGGGGCTGAGCGCGTACGGCGTCGAGGCCGCGGGCATCTCGACGTCGGCGCTGGGGACCGCGCTCGCCGCCAACACCCTGATGATCGTCGTCGCGCAGTTCGCCGCGCTGAGGTTCGTCGAGCGCCGGCGCCGGTCCCGGGTGATCGCCGGTGTCGGGCTGATCTGGGCCGTGGCGTGGGTCATGGCCGGGTACGCCGGGCTCGGGCACGGCAGCCAGGAGATGGCGACGGCCGCGTTCGTGTCGACGTACGCCTTGTTCGGGCTGGGTGAGGCGATGCTGTCGCCGACCGTCGCTCCGCTGGTCGCCGATCTCGCGCCGACGGGGATGGCGGGGCAGTACAACTCCGCCTTCGCCCTGGTGAAGCAGCTTGCGCTGGCGGTCGGGCCCGCGGTGGGCGGGCCGCTGGGGGCCTCGCTGCCCGCGCCGTACATCGTGACGTTCCTGCTGTTCTCGCTGGGGATCAGCGTGCTTGCGCTGCGGCTGGGACGGCGGCTCACGGCGGTGCAGGATCAGCCTTGGCTGGCGCGCCGGAGCCGAGTGGTTGCCCGGGGTGGGGCACCTGCCCAGCCTGTGGTCACGGAGGCGTAAGGGACCCGGTACTGGGGGCGGCGGGTTTGGGCGCTGCTCGCTGGCAGGTGCCGCTCTCTTTGGGTCGGGAGCCGCCCCAGCGGCACGACTGCCCGCAGCTTCGGGCGAATGTAGGTGGGGCAACTGCAGCCCCCTAGGGGCGCGGGGAACTGCGCGAGCAACCCACCACGCACCCGCACCCGCACCCGGCGACGGCCGGAAGCCCCAGCGGCGCTACCCCTTCGGCAAAACAAACTCGCACCAGACCGCCTTGCCTCCGCCCGGTGTGCGGCGTGAGCCCCAGTTCGAGGCGATCGTCGCGACGATGGCGATGCCCCGGCCCGACTCGTCGCCGGGCTCCGCGCGCCGGCGGCGGGGCAGGTGGTCGTCGCCGTCGGTGACCTCGATGATCAGGCGGCGGTCGGTGCGGCGCAGGCGCAGGCGCATGGGTGGTGTGCCGTGCTGGAGGGAGTTGGCGACCAGTTCGCTGGCCGCGAGGACGCCGAGGTCGTGCAGGTCGGTGGGGAAGCGCCAGCTCGTCAGGACGCCGGAGGCGAAGGCACGCGCGCGTGGGGCCGCTTCGATGCCCCCGAGGAGTTCCAGGGCCGCGTTGCGGAAGAGGTCGCTGTCCGGGCCCGTGCGGGCCGGGTGCTGGAGGACCAGGACGGCGACGTCGTCGTCGTGGTCCGCCGTCACGCCCGCTGAGCGGACCAGGCGGTCGCAGACGACCTGGGGGGTGCCCGTGGCGCCGGACAGGGCGCGCTCCAGGGCTGCGATGCCCTCGTCGAGGTCCTCGTCCCTGCGTTCCACCAGGCCGTCCGTGTAGAGGACGGCGGTGGAGCCGGGGCCCAGGGGGATCGAACCCGAGGTGTGGATCCAGCCGCCAGTGCCGAGGGGCGGGCCGGTCGGTTCGTCGGCGCGCAGGACGACTCCGCTCTCGTCGCGGACGAGGATCGGGAGGTGGCCGGCGGAGGCGTACACCAGGCGGCCCTCGTTCGGGTCGTGGATGGCGTACACGCAGGTCGCGATCTGGTTGGCGTCGATCTCCGTGGCCAGGCCGTCGAGGAGCTGCAGGACCTCGTGCGGGGGCAGGTCGAGGCGGGCGTACGCGCGGACCGCGGTGCGGAGTTGGCCCATGACGGCCGCGGCTCGTACGCCCCGGCCCATCACGTCGCCGATGACCAGGGCCGTGCGGCCGCCGCCGAGGGTGATGACGTCGTACCAGTCGCCGCCGACCGCCGCCTCGGTGCCGCCGGGCTGGTAGGTGGCGGCGATGCGCAGGTCGTCGGGTTCTTCGAGTTCCTGGGGCAGCAGTGACCGCTGGAGGGTGACGGCTGTTTCGCGCTGCCGGCGCTCGCTGGCGCGCAGGCGTTCGGCGGCTTCGGCGTGGTCGGTGACGTCGGTCGCGAAGACCAGTACGCCCGCGTTCTCGCCTTCCGTCACGGGGGTGCAGGTGAAGGTGTAGGAGCGGCCGTCGGGGGCCTTGCGGGACTTGAGGGTGCGGGGCTTGCGGCTGCGCAGGACCTGGTCGAGGAGCGGGAGCAGGCCCAGTTCGTCGAGTTCGGGGAGGGCTTCGCGGGCGGGCTCGCCGAGCGGCCGTACGCCGAAGGCCGTCACATAGGCGTCGTTGATGTAGGCGACGCGGTGGTCGGGGCCGTGGACGAGGGCGACGAGGGCCGGGACGCGGTCGAGGACCTCGCGGACGGGGAGCTCGTCGACGGCCGGTACGGGGGCGTGCTCGTCGGTGAGTTGTTCGGCGCGGGCCGCGGGCACGGGGTTCGGGGTCTCGGCCTGCCGGTCGGGGGCGGCCGTGTGATCGGTCCGCGCTGCGGCGCGGCGCTGCGTTCCGGGGAGCCGGGCGCTCCAGCGCGTGAAGTTCACGAATCCTTGCCTCGTGTCGTCGTCTTCGGTGTCTTCGGCGCCTTGGGCCGGCTCCGGACCCGGCCGGAGGGCTGGGGGGTGACACCCCCGGTATGCAGCACGGTGGAGAGAGCCTCTTGGGTTCGAAGGGCGAGCATCCGCTCGCCCTGGGGGCGGGGATCAGTCTGGCAGTGTGGCCTACCGGGGCGACATCCGTGAGACGCCCGGTCGGTCGGTGGAGTTCCTCGGTCCGGTCAGGACGACCCCTTCGGGTCGTTCATCGGGTCGGTAGGAGGCTTTCCACCGGCCGCGAGTTCGAACTCCGCTCGGGGATGTTCGAGCGAACCCAGGGAGACGATCTCCCGCTTGAAGAGGCCCGAAAGGGTCCATTCGGCCAGAACACGGGCCTTGCGATTGAAGGTCGGCACCCTGCTGAGGTGGTAGACGCGGTGCATGAACCAGGCAGGGTAGCCCTTCAGCTTGCGCCCGTAGACGTGGGCGACGCCCTTGTGCAGGCCCAGGGAGGCGACCGAGCCGACGTACTTGTGGGAGTAGGTCTCGAGGGGTTCGCCGCGCAGGGAGTGCGCGATGTTGTCGCCGAGGAGCTTGGCCTGGCGGACCGCGTGCTGGGCGTTGGGTGCGGTCTCCGTGCCGGGTTCGGCGGCGGTGACGTCGGGGACGGCGGCCGCGTCTCCTGCCGCCCACGCGTGCGTGGCGCCGTCGATCGTCAGCTGGGGGGTGCATTTCAGCCGACCGCGTTCGGTGCGGGGCAGGTCGGTGGCGGCGAGCAGCGGGCTGGGCTTCACACCGGCGGTCCAGACGACCGTACGGGTCGGGAAGCGGGCGCCGTCGCTGAGGACGGCGACACGGTCCGCGCAGGACTCCAGGCGGGTGTGCAGGCGTACGTCGATGTTGCGGCGGCGCAGTTCGGTGACCGTGTAGCGGCCCATCTCCTCGCCGACCTCGGGCAGGATGCGGTCCGAGGCCTCCACGAGGATCCACTTCATGTCCTCGGGCCGGACGTTGTGGTAGTAGCGGGCGGCGTAGCGGGCCATGTCCTCGAGTTCGCCGAGCGCCTCCACCCCGGCGAAGCCGCCGCCGACGAAGACGAAGGTGAGGGCCGCGTCGCGGATCGCGGGGTCGCGGGTGGAGGAGGCGATGTCCATCTGCTCGATGACGTGGTTGCGCAGGCCGATGGCCTCCTCGACCGACTTGAAACCGATGCCGTGGTCGGCGAGGCCCGGGATGGGCAGCGTGCGCGAGATCGAACCGGGGGCGAGGACCAGTTCGTCGTACGTCATGTGCTCGGGTCCCGCTCCCTCCTCCTCCGTGGCGAGGGTGGTGACGGTGGCGGTGCGTTTGGCGTGGTCGATGGAGTGGACCTCGCCGACCACCACATGGCACTGGTCCAGGACGCGGCGCAGCGGTACGACGACATGCCGGGGCGAAATGGCACCGGCGGCCGCTTCGGGAAGGAATGGCTGATAGGTCATGTAAGGGTCCGGAGTGACGACGGTGATCTCGGCCTCGCCCCGCCTGAGTTCCCGTTTCAGCTTCTGCTGGAGGCGCAGGGCCGTGTACATCCCGACGTAGCCACCACCGACAACGAGAATGCGCGCACGTTCCTTCACCATCCCATGACGCACCCAGCGCTTGAGTTTGTCCACAGCCTCGACAATTTGTGTGACGCGGGACCGGGGACGCCCAGGGTTGGCCGAATTGCCCGACTGCCCGGAAGCATTGCAGGTCAGCGGGTGTGCGCCGGATGACCTTGGGGGGCGCAATCGGGACGTATGCGACCCGTACTCCGATCGGGGGGCGCTCTGTGCGGAACCTGCCCCTTCTGAATTGACCCCCTCTCAACTATGTTCGTGTCTCGACGGGGTGTAGGGGGATGCACTCATCGGTCGTCAAGTCCGTGACGGACGGGCCGGTGAACCGGGCTTGTTCCCACGCTCCGGCAACCAATGAATGGCGGGGAGAGTCTCCGGGGGGAGACGTCATTACCGGGGGAACGCTTATGCATGTTCAGGACTCTCATTGGTCGTCCGCGTCTGCACTGACAACGGGCGGCATCGTGAGCGCGGCGACGGGCAACGGACGCGGGGACTCCTCGCGCACGGCGCCGCTGCGCGTGGATGCACAGCGCAATCTGGAGCACGTACTGCGCGCGGCGCGCGAGGTCTTCGGCGAGCTGGGGTACGGCGCGCCGATGGAGGACGTGGCGCGGCGGGCGCGGGTGGGTGTGGGGACCGTGTACCGGCGGTTCCCGAGCAAGGACGTCCTGGTGCGGCGGATAGCCGAGGAGGAGACCTCCCGGCTGACCGACCAGGCCCGGGCGGCACTCGGCCAGGAGGACGAGCCGTGGTCGGCGCTCTCGCGCTTCCTGCGGACGTCGGTGGCCTCGGGCGCCGGGCGGCTGCTGCCGCCGCAGGTGCTGCGGGTCTCGGTCGCCGACGAGGAGTCCGACGGGACGGTCTTCGACGAGGCCCGGGTGCCGCAGCAGCGGACCCAGCCGGGTTCCGGGGAGCTGCGGCTCGTTCCCGAAGGGGCCCCGAGGGTCTCGGCGGAGGACGACACGGGTGCTGCGGCGCTGCTCGAGGTCGTGGGCCGGCTCGTGGAGCGGGCGCGCGCGGCGGGTGAGCTGCGGGCCGACGTGTCGGTCTCGGACGTACTGCTGGTCATCGCGACGGCGGCACCCTCGCTGCCGGACGCGGCCCAGCAGGCGGCCGCTTCGGCACGGCTGCTCGACATCCTGCTGGAGGGGCTGCGGTCACGGCCGGCCTGAGGCGGCGGCCCGTCCGCGGGACGGGGCGTGTCAGCGTCTCCGGCGGGCCGTAACTCGAACGGTCCGTAACTCGAAGAGGTGACGGTGGGGCGTGGGCGCCGCACAGCCCGCGCACCCGGCGTGAGCCCGGAATGAGCGGGACATTTCCGGTATGCCACTCAACTGCCGCTCAACTTACGTCTGTCGGGCGTCAATTGAGTCTTCCCCGAATGAGTGACGGCTAGTACTACGGCACGACAAGTCCCCACGGACGGGTGGATGGTCCGCTCTGATGGGTCCTGAACAAAAGCCAATATGGCACTCTGACCCGGTGTTCGGGACTGGTTGGGCAGGCGTCGGGGGCTTTCCGCGATGAGCGTTGACGGGCGGGACGAGTCACTGGGTGACGGTGACCCGGAGGCCGGTGGTTCGCCGCAGGTGCCGAGTCAGGGCGGGCCGGGCGGACGGGCGGGTGTCCCGCGCGGCGGCGGTCGCCCGGAGACCGTCATCCCGCCGCAGGGCGGCGAGCCGGTCGAGCCCGTCGAGGGCAGTGTCCCGGCGCAGCGCGACCGGCGGGAGGACGGCGTCCTGCCACCTCCCAGGGATCAGCCGCCCTCCGACGCCGATCTGATCGGGCGGATGCGCTCGGGCGACGACACCGCGTACGAGGAGCTGTTCCGGCGCCACGCGGGCGCGGTGCGCCGCTACGCCCGCACCTGTTGCCGCGACGCGCACACCGCGGACGACCTCACCGCGGAGGTCTTCGCCCGGATGCTCCAGGCGGTGCGCGGTGGCCACGGCCCCGAGCACGCCGTACGCGCGTATCTGCTCACCACCGTCCGGCGGGTGGCCGCGAACTGGACGAAGTCCGCGAAGCGTGAGCAACTGGTCGACGACTTCGCGGTGTTCGCGGCGCAGGCCGCGCGCTCCTCCGAGGTGTCCGAGGACACTGCATCCATTGGCTCCTTCGGAGCGGGCCTGGAGCTCGGCGCCGACGTGCGCGCGATGCACGAGGCCGAGCAGTCCATGGCCATGCAGGCCTTCCGGTCGCTGCCGGAGCGCTGGCAGGCCGTGCTGTGGCACACCGAGGTCGAGGACGAGTCGCCGAGCGAGGTCGCCACGCTTTTCGGCCTTGACGCCAACGGCACCCGGGTGCTCGCCAGCCGTGCCCGCGAGGGCCTCAAGCAGGCCTATCTCCAGGCACATGTCAGCGCCACGCTGGCCGGCGACGAGGAGTGCGCCCGCTACGCCGACCGGCTCGGCGCCTACGCCCGCGGCGGACTGCGCACACGTGCCGAGCGGGGACTGCGCAAGCACCTGGAGGAGTGCGCCAAGTGCCGGCTGGCCGCGGGCCAGATCAAGGAAGTCGCCGGCGGTATCCCGGGCGTCGTGCCGGTCGCGGTCATCGGCTGGTTCGGTGCCGCCGGGTACGCCAAGGTGGCCGCGCTCGTCGCGGGCGGCACCGGAGCCGGTGCGGCCGGGGTCGCGGGTGCGGCCGCCGCGGCGAGCGGTGGCTCCTCCAGCGGGGCGGGAGCCGGTGGCGCGGCGGCCTCCGAGGGGCTGGGTGCGCCCGCGAAGATCGGCCTCGCCGCCGGTGTCCTCGCCGCCGCGGGTGTGGCGGTGGCCCTCGCGCTGTCCGGGAGCGACACCCCGGTCAGGAAGCCGGACGCGAAGCCACCCGCCTCCGCGCCGGCCGTCCGGCGTGAGTCGCCCAAGCCCACGCCGCCGAAGAAGAAGCCCGAGCCGAAGCCGCCGGTGATCGTGCCCGCGGCGGCTCCCGCGCCGGCTCAGGCTCCGCCTCCCCGGCAGAAGGCCAGCCCGACCCCCACTCCCACTCCCACCCCCAAGCCGAAACCGAAGCCGGCCCCGAAGCCCACGCCCACGCCCGCCCCGACTCCGCCGCCGGTTCCGGCCGTCTACCAGTGGAGCGGGCTGTCGTACGACCTCGGCGGCGACGGCACCAGGCCCGAGATGCGGATCGGCGAGAGCAGCTGGGTGTGGCAGCGGTACGGCATGGCGATCGCCGGAAAGCAGTACCCGCAAGGCGTGACGGTGCACGGCGAGTCCTCCGTCACCGTCGACCTCAACCGCAGCTGCTCCGCCTACGACGCCGTGGTCGGCGTCGACGACATGACCCTGGGGCTCGGCAAGGTCTACTTCTCCGTCTACGCCGACGGCGTCCGGCTCTGGCAGTCCGGGCTGGTCCAGGCCGACCACCCGGCCGTCCCGGTCCATGTGAACCTCGCCGGGCACCGGACCGTACGGCTGGTCGTGCAGCCGCAGAGCAGCTTCGACACCCTGACGCTCGCGGACTGGGCCGAGTCGAAGTTCACCTGCTCATAGGGCGTACGGCCGCGGTTTGGGCCGTGGTTGGGCTACGGGAGCTGCTCGGCAGGGTGCTTGTGCACGGCCTCGCCGAGTGCGGTCAGGAGGTCGTCGGCGGTGAGGGCGGCACCCCGGGCGCACTCGGCCTCGTACTCCTCGGCGCACAGCGCGGCGCGGGCGGCGGCCTCGGCCCGCTCGGCCTCGGCGCGCTCCGGCATGGTGCGCGGCTCGCCGCCGCGCAGGTGCTTCGCGGCGGCGAGCAGGCGGACCGCGCGCGGATGGTCCCCCAGGTCGGACAGCAGGGCGGCCGTGCTGTCCACCAGGGCCGCCGTGACCACGTCCGCGCAGCGCCGCTCCACCGCCTCACGGACGGTGTCGGCCAGCTTCGGCAGTCCGCGCGCCGGGCCCGACTCGGCGACCGTCACCAGGCCGTCGATCGCGTTCAGCATCACCATGAACTGGGGCGGAGGCGTGCCCCGCCCGATCTCCGCGCGAGCCGCCCCGTGCAGCGCGCGGGCACGGGCGGTGTCCTTCTCGTCCAGTGCGAGCTGGGCCCGCATCAGCAGGACGAAAGCCCTGGAGTCCGGTACGCCGTAGCGGTCGGCTGCGGCGGTCGCCTCGTCCAGCCCGCTGCGCGCGGTCTCGCGGTCGCCCGCCCGGTAGGCGATCTCGGCGAGCCGGGCCAGCAGGAACGGTGTCTCGGTGTACGCGCCCACCTCGTAGGCGAGCCGCAGTGCCTCCCCGTACTCGCCCTTGGCCTCCTCCAGTCGGCTCCGGGCCATCGCCGCCTCACCGGCCGCGCTGCACACCTGGGCCCGCATCCAGCGGTCGCCGACGCGCCGGCTCAGCGCCCTGAGCTCCGCGATGTCCTCGTCGACGCCTTCCATGCCGCCCGGTGAGTCGACCGCCATGTGCGTACGGAACATCAGGGCGACGCCGACCGCCCAGTCGTCGCCGTGGGCACGGCAGTTGGCGACGGAGACGTCCAGGGCGGCGCGGACGTCCTGCGGGCTGTCCAGGACGAAGGTGGTGAACGGCCAGACGAGGCCCGGCATACGTGCCGCCTCCGGGCCGCCCCGCTCGAAGAATTCCCGCAGCCGGCCGACGTACTGACGCAGCCGGTCGTCCAGCAGAGCGTCCATCGGCTGAGTGTCCGACTTCATGAACAGGTGCAGCATCCGGAGGTTCATGCGGAGGGTGTGGCAGGGGTGGTGCGCTTCGGCGTCGGGGTCGGAGAGGTAGGCGTCCATGGGGTCCATGGGGCCTATGGGGTCCACGGCAGGGGCCTGTGAGGCGGTGACGGTGGTGGTGTCCAGAGCGACGCCCAGGCGGAGGACCTGGTCCAGCCAGGACTCGGCCTCGTGCCGGTAGTTGCGCAGCCACCAGAACCAGCCCATGGACAGGGCGAGGGCGCCGGCCTCCGGCTCGGCGCCCGCGGTGAGGGCACGGTGCAGGGCTGCGCGGATGTTGTCCAGCTCGGTCTCCAGACGGGAGATCCACGGGAGTTGGCCGGCGGAACGCAGGAGGGGGTCGGCCTCCTCCACGAGCGCGCGCACCCACGCGCTGTGCCGGCGCTCGGCCGCGGCGCGCAGTTCGGGGGCCTCGGCGGCGCGCTCCGCGGCGTACTCGTGGATGGTCTCCAGCATGCTGTAGCGCATGCCGCCGGAGCCGGTCCCGTCGTACGAGGTCTCGGCCGGGGTGGCCACGATCAGGGACTTGTCGACGAGCGCTCCGACGAGATCTGTCGCGGGGCCGGTGCACACGGTCTCCGCCGCGGCGAGGTCCCAGCCGCCGGCGAACACGGAGACCTCGCACAGCACCGTGCGCTCCCGCTCGTCGAGCAGTTCCCAGGACCAGTCGACGACGGCGCGCAGGGTCTGCTGGCGGGGCAGGACCGTACGGCTTCCGGAGGTGAGGAGGCGGAAGCGGTCGTCGAGGCGGTCGGCGATCTGGCGGGGCGTGAGCAGCCGCAGCCGGGCCGCGGCCAGTTCGATGGCGAGCGGCAGACCGTCCAGGCGGCGGCAGATCTCCTCCACCGCCTCGCGGTCGCGGAGCACGGCGGCCGCGTCGGGACGGACGGCGGAGGCGCGCTCCTCGAAGAGACGGTGCGCCTGGTCGAGGACGAGGGGCTCGACCGGGCGCACGGACTCGCCGGGGACGCCCAGGGGTTCACGGCTGGTGGCGAGGATCCTGAGCCCTGGGCAGCGGGTGAGCAGGGTCTCCGCGAGGGCCGCCGCTGCTTCGATGACATGTTCGCAGTTGTCAAGGATCAGGAGTTGGCTGCGCGGGGCGCAGTACTCGACGAGCAGGGCGAGCGGGTCGTCCTGCGGGGCCGTCAGCTCGGTGGTCATCAGCACGGTCTCGCGCAGACCGAGCGCGCTGACCACCGCGCCAGGCACCGCCTCCGGGCGGTCCAGCGCTGCCAGTTCGACCAGCCAGGCCTGGGGGAGCCCGGCTGCGGCCTCCTCGGCGAGGCGGGTCTTTCCGGAGCCGCCCGGACCGGTGAGGGTGACGAGCCTTGCCCTGTGCAATTCGGAACGGATGGCGTCGAGTTCTGGTTCCCGACCCACGAAAGAGGTAAGGCGGGGACGGATGTTGCCGGTGCGGGTGGGGGGCTCGGGTTGGGGGGCGGCGGGGGCGCGGGTGGGGTGCGGTGTCGGCGTGGGGGTGAGCAGTTCCGTGTGCAGGCCACGTAGTTGGGGGCCCGGGTCGGTGCCCAGGCCTTCGGCGAGGGCTCGGCGGGCGGTCTCGTATGCGGCGAGGGCGTCGGCTGTACGGCCCGTGTCGCGCAGGGCGCGGATGAGGAGGGCGTGCAGCGGTTCGTCGTACGGGTGCGCCGCGGTCAGTTCCTTCAGGTGGGGTACGGCGGCGTGGGCGCGGCCGAGGTGCAGGTCGGCGTCGATGCGGGCCCTTGTCGCCTCGCGGTGCAGCGCTTCGGGGCGGGTGGCGGCGAGGCGGTCCGGGAGGTCGGCGAGGGCGGGCCCGCGGTACAGGGCCAGGGCCTGGTCCAGGGCGTGTGCGGCGGTGTGCGGGTCGCCGTCGTCGAGGGCGGTGGTGCCCTGGCGTACCAGTCGCTCGAAGACGAACAGGTCCACGTCGTCGCGGGTCGCCTCGAGGCGGTAGCCGCCGGGGGCGGAGGTGATGCTTTGTCTGCCGAGGGTGCGGCGCAGGCGGGCGACGAGGGCCTGGAGGGCGGCGGGAGCGTCCTGGGGCGGAGTGTCCGACCAGACCTCGCCGATGAGGGTGTCGGGGGTGGTGACTCGGCCTGGGCGCAGGGCCAGGGCGGTGAGGAGGGTGCGGAGGCGTCGGCCGGGGATGGGTAGGGCGGTGCCATGGTCGTCCTCTGCCTGGGTGACGCCCAGGATTCTGTACCGCACCAGGTCATTGTCGCCGGGGGGTGGGAGTGGGGCACGTGGTTTGTGGAGGCGGGGGCCGCTGCGGGTGCCGGGCGTCGGGTGTTTTTTCGCCCCCGCCGCCCCTTCCCGTCCCGTCCCCAGGGGCTGCCGCCCCTTCGACCCCGCCAGAGGCTCCGCCCCTGAACCCCGGCGGGGACTGCGTCCCCTGCACCCCTCTCGGGGCTCCACCCCTGCACCCCGGACAGGGGACCGCATCCCCTACACCCCTCACGGGGCTCCACCCCTGCACCCCAGGCGACGGACCACATCCCCACCACCCCTCACGGGGCTCCGCCCCCGCACCCCGTTTCGGGGCTGCGCCCCGGGCCCCTATCGGCCTGAACGGCCTCGTCCTCAAACGCCGGACGGGCTGAAAAGATCGAGCCCCGACCGGCGCCGGGCCGGCCCCGTCCCGCGGGGGCGGGGAACCGGAAGGTTCCGGTCTCAGGCCACTCCCGCTCCCCCGCCGGAAGCCAGCGCCCCCCTCCGGGGTGTGATCCCCGCCGGTACTGCTCGTTGGCGGGCCGGGGTGCCTGTCCAGCAGGTTCCTCGGCGGGAGAGGAGGCGGCGCAGCCAGAGTTCCAGGGAGACCAGGTCTGCCAGGCCGTCCAGGGGGAGGGGTTCGCCCGCTGCCGCTGCGCGGAGGGCCTTGCGGACCACTCGGGCCTCCACCAGGCCCGCCTCCGCCAGCAAGGGGGTGCCGAAGAGGGACATCAGGGAGTCGGCGGCCACCCTCAGCCCGGTGCGGGCCGCCACCGCCGCCGAGGCGTGGGAAGGGGCGCCCCAGCCGGGCGGGAGGTCGCTCACACCGGCACCCTCCAGGACCGTACGGAGGATCTCGGCACGCGCGCCGGGCTGCACGCGCAGCGCCTCGGGCAGGGCGCGGCAGGCGCGGACCACCTGGTTGTCGAGGAAGGGCGCGTGCAGGCGTTGGGAGCGGATCTCGGCTGCTTGTTCCAGGATGCGCAGGTCCGCCGAGTGGCGGGCCAGGGCTGCGCGTGCGCGGTAGTCGCCCGGGCGTTGGGCCGGGCCCACGCCCGCGCGGCCCGTCGACGCCTGCAGGCGAACCGATACTTCAGCGAGGGCCTCGCCGGTCAGCCAGCGCGCCGCCGGGCCCGGTCTGGCCCAGGTGAGGGCGGCGAGGGACGCGCCGACAGCGCCGCCCGGCTCGTCGAAGCGACGTTGCAGGAGGCGTTCGGCGAGGAGTTCGAGGCCCGCCCGGTACGGGGTCCTCGCCAGCTTCCGGGCCGCGCCGTACACGCGCGCGGGGACCATCACCGAGCCGTCCGCCTTCGCGAGCGCCGCGACGGGGCGGACCAGGTGGCGGCGTTTGCGGTCCATCAGGAGGTCGGCCAGCCGGGCCGGATGCGCGTCCAGGACCTGGCGGGCGCCGTAGCCGGTGAAGTGGTCCGCGCTGCCGGAGGCCAGGCGGGTGCGGTGGCGGGCGGCCGTCACCAGGGACTGGCCCGGTTCGTCCGTCAGGGGGCCGTCGAGTTCGGCGTACGGGAGGGCCTCCTCGCCCCCGGTCACCACCACGTGATGCAGGCGGGGGTTGGCGGCCAGCGATCCCGCCCGCTCCAGTTCCGCCTCGCGGCCGCCGACCGCCAGGTCGTTGAAGGTGACCGCCAGCAGGCGTTCGCCCGCGCCGGTGCCGTGGCCCAGGACGGTGCCCGGCATGCCCGGCAGGCCGGCCGCCAGCAGGGCGAGCGTCCCGGACGCCGGGCCGCCGGAGAGGTCCGCGCCGATGCCCGCCACCGGCATCCCGCGCGCGGCGCGGCGCTCCGCCGGGCCCATGCCGGGGACGGGACCCGGGTCTATGTCGGCTCCCGGGACGTGTCTCGGTGCCGCCAGGCGCGTGCGTACCGCCTCCACCAGCGCGTCGCGCACCGCGTCGACCGCGCTGTCCGGGTCAGCCGAGGGCGCCGCGACCGCGAGGGAGGCGACCGGCTCGTAGCCGGCGATCTCACGTGCGCCCGCGCGCAGGATCAGCGCGTGCCCCGGCGGGATGCGCCGTACGCCGTCGTAGGGCGTGGAGTCGTGCAGCGCGGCCGGTACGTCGGGGGCGGCGAGGAGCGCGGCGAGGTGGCCGAAGTCAAGGTTGGCCTCGATGAGGTCGGCGAGGGGGAGCGCGGCGGTGGCGTAGGCCGTACCGCCCGCCCACGGGGTGTAGAAGACGGGGCGGGCGCCCGCCAGGTCGCCGCAGACGGTGACCCGGCGGCCGACCTGGACGATCGCCGTGTAGCTGCCCGGCCACGCCGTCAGATGGCGCAGCGCGCCTCCGCGTGCGGCGAAGAGACCGACCCGAAGTTGCTCGTCGGACGCCCCGCACGTGCCCAGGACCGCGATCCGGGTCTGGGCGTCGGCCTTGACCACCCGCACCTCGTCGGGCCGCCAGTCACCGACCGCCCAGAGCGGGTCCGGGTCGCCCCACAGGAGTTGGGAACCCACCGGGTGCACGGTCTCGCCGTCCTGTCCGGTGGCACCCGCGGAACCGATCTCCGGAGCCCTCGCGGCGGTGCTGCTCCACCCCACCAACCACCGCATGGACGCCTCCACAGGCTGTGGACAACCAGTGCACCGTACGAACTGGTTCACCATGCTGCCATGAAGGGCGCACGCCGGAGGCGTGGTGGAGCCGCTTACGATCCACGGAAGGTGCTTCGGCACTCAACCGGCCGGAGGGCCGAACACCCGTGCTCGGCAAGGCGTCTGCGACCTGAATGCGCCCCCGGAATGCTCCCCGAAAACGCCCTTCGCGCCCTCAAGTTCCGTGGTGGGAGCGGCAATTACCCGGGAATTACGGGGGTGATTTTCAGCCAAATCGGCGATGGCGGGCCAGGCTTGGACACGCTCCGTACATGCTCTGAGCATCGCCTCAGCCGCGCGCAGCCCGGGAGACGGAGTTCGCCCCCCGGGCCCGTCCGCCACCCGCGGGGATGAAGGCGGCGGTGTCCCCCAGCCCGCTGGATCCAGTACAGCGGGCCGACCCACGCACCGTCCATGGAAGCGCTCCCGGCATGGCCGGAGAAGAGCGCACGGACGGGCGCACGGCCACACAGCGGGAGCATGGCGCAACTGCGCGTATCGGGCCCGTACTTCAGTACGGACCACAATCCCGCCATCCGGAACAATGCCCCTTAACGCTTGGGATGCGGCGAACTACGCTGGGTTTACGAATGCCGCGTGGTTATGCCAGCGCGGCAGCCGTCTGTGTCGAGGGGTGGCGCATGTCCAGGGAGCAACGCGGGCCGAACGAAAAACTCGGCGCCGTTCTCGCCCTCGCGGGAATCAGCAACGCAGGACTCGCGCGTCGCGTCAACGATCTTGGCGCTCAACGCGGGTTGACTCTTCGCTACGACAAGACCTCGGTGGCGCGCTGGGTGTCCAAGGGCATGGTGCCGCAGGGTGCCGCGCCGCACCTCATCGCCGCCGCGATAGGCCAGAAGCTCGGCCGCCCGGTGCCGCTCCACGAGATCGGCCTGGCGGACGCGGATCCCGCACCCGAAGTGGGCCTCGCCTTCCCCAGGGACGTAGGACAGGCGGTGCGGTCGGCGACGGAGCTCTACCGTCTCGACCTCGCCGGGCGCCGGGCCGGCTCCGGCGGCATCTGGCAGTCGCTGGCCGGATCGTTCGCAGTAAGCGCATACGCAACGCCCGCCTCACGGTGGCTGATAACACCGGCCGACAGTTCGGTGGCGCGCGAGGCGAACTCCGCCGACGGCTCGGGCGCACCGCTCAAAGTCGGCCACAGCGATGTGCAGAAGCTGCGGGAGGCCGCCGAGGACGCCCGGCGCTGGGACTCCAAGTACGGCGGGGGCGACTGGCGTTCGTCGATGGTGCCCGAGTGCTTGCGGGTGGAGGCGGCTCCGCTGCTGCTCGGGGCCTACTCGGACGAGGTCGGGCGCGCACTGTTCGGGGCGAGCGCCGAACTGACCCGGCTCGCGGGCTGGATGGCCTTCGACACCGGTCAGCAGGAGGCCGCGCAGCGGTACTACATCCAGGCGCTGCGGCTGGCCCGGGCCGCCGCCGACGTGCCCCTCGGGGGGTATGTGCTGGCGTCCATGTCGCTGCAGGCGACCTATCGCGGCTTCGGCGACGAGGGCGTCGATCTCGCGCAGGCCGCCCTCGAGCGCAACCGGGGGCTGGCGACCGCCCGCACCATGAGTTTCTTCCGGCTCGTCGAGGCACGTGCGCATGCGCGCGCGGGTGACGCGCAGGCGGCGGGCGCGGCGCTGCGGGCCGCCGAAGGGTGGCTGGAGCGGGCCCGTGACGGTGACAATGACCCGTCATGGCTGGGTTTCTACTCGTACGACCGTTTCGCTGCGGATGCGGCGGAGTGCTACCGCGATCTGAAGGCGCCGCGTCAGGTGCGGCGGTTCACCGAGCAGGCGCTGTCGCAGCCGACGGAGGAATTCGTACGGTCGCACGGGCTCCGGTTGGTCGTCTCGGCGGTGGCCGAGCTGGAGTCGGGCAATCTCGATGCGGCGTGTGAGCAGGGGGTCCGGGCGGTGGAGGTGGCCGGGCGGATCTCGTCCGCGCGGACCACGGAGTATGTGAAGGATCTTCTGCACCGGCTGGAGCCGTACGGTGACGAGCCTCGGGTGGTGGAGTTGCGGGAGCGGGCGCGGCCCTTGCTGATGGCCCCCGCCTGAGCCGGGGGCAGGTGCGGGAAGACCTCTTTCCTCCCACGTGTTCCTCCCACGTTTGAAGTGGTTGTCAGTGGCGCAGTGCACTATCGGTAGCGGGAGGTGGTGCAGGTGCGGCCGGGGATCGCTTACGACTGTGATGTGCTGGTGGTGGGGGGTGGCATCGTCGGGCTGTCCACGGCGTTCGCGATCACGCGTATCGCGCCGGGGACACGGGTGACCGTGCTGGAGAAGGAGCCGGGGCCGGCCCGGCACCAGACGGGGCGCAACAGCGGGGTGATCCACAGCGGGATCTACTACCGCCCGGGGTCCCTGAAGGCGCGGTACGCGGTGCGGGGCGCCGCCGAGATGGTGAAGTTCTGCGCGGAGTACGGGATCGCCCATGCCGTCACCGGCAAGCTGATCGTCGCGACCGAGAAGGACGAGCTGCCGCGGCTGCACGCCCTGGTGCAGCGCGGCCGGGAGAACGGGATTCCGGTACGGGAGCTGAGCGGCCCCCAGATCGCGGAGTACGAGCCGGAGGTGCGCGGGCTCGCCGCCATACACGTCGGGACGACCGGGATATGCGACTTCGTGGGGGTCGCCCGGCAGCTGGCCGAGGCATCTGGGGCGGAGATCCGGTACGGGTCGCGGGTCGAGCGGATCGACCGGCGGCCGGAGCTCGGGGTGGCCGTGCGGACGACGAGCGGTGACGTCGTCCGGGGGCGTGTGCTGGTGAACTGCGCGGGGCTGTACTGCGACGAGGTGGCCTGGCTGACCGGGGACGACCCCGAGATGCGGATCGTGCCGTTCCGGGGCGAGTACTACGAGCTGGCCCGCCCCGACCTGGTGCGCGGGCTGGTGTATCCGGTGCCGGATCCGGCGTTCCCGTTCCTCGGCGTGCACCTCACGCGCGGGATCGACGGCGGTGTGCACATCGGGCCGAACGCGGTGCCGGCGCTGGCGCGGGAGGGGTACGACTGGGGCGTCGTACGGCCGCGGGAGGTGGCGCGGACACTGGCCTGGCCGGGGGCGTGGCGGATGGCCGGGCGGCACTGGCGGTACGGGGCCGGTGAGCTGGCGCGGTCGGTGTCCAAGGGGGCGTTCACCACGGCCGTGCGGCGGCTGCTGCCGGCGGTGACCGCGGATGATCTGGTGCCGACTGCGGCGGGGGTGCGGGCGCAGGCGGTGTTGCGGGACGGGGGGCTGGTGGACGACTTTCTGATCAAGGAGGGGGCTCGGGCTGTGCATGTGCTGAACGCGCCCTCGCCTGCGGCGACCGCTTCGCTGCCGATCGGGCGGGAGGTGGCTGGGCGGGCGCTGGCCATGCTGGGGGCGGTGTGAGGTTGCCCGGTGGCGGGACGGGCTCGCGGCGGAGCCGCTGATGCAGCCCGCCCCCGCCGCCCCTACCCGTCCCGTACCTGGGGGCTGCCGCCCCCAGGCCCCCGCTTTCGGCCCTTAAGGGGCCTCGTCCTCAAACGCCGGACGGGCTGAAAAGATCAAGCCCCGGCTGGCACTGAGGGACGCCACCCGGGCTGGGAGCTGCCCGCACCCCTTAAAATCGACCCCACTGTGTCTGACTCCCTCAACGCCCACGAAACCCCCGCACCCGGCGAGTACCCCTCGCACATCCCCGGAGCGTCGATCCGGCATACCCGCGCCAAGGGCGAGCCCCGGTTTCCGGACGGGCCGAGGGCTGATCCCGCCGGGTCGCACTTCGAGCGGCGGATCCGGAGTTTTCAGCCGCGGCGGAGCCGGGTGACCGCCGGGCAGGCGGATGCGCTGCAGCGGCTGTGGCCGAAGTGGGGGCTGGACGTCGACGGGCAGCGGACCCTCGATCTCGGCGAGCTCTTCGGGAACGGCAATCCCGTCGTGCTGGAGATCGGGTTCGGGATGGGTGAGGCCACCGCGCAGATGGCCGCCGCCGACCCGGACACCAACATTCTCGCCGTGGACGTGCACACCCCGGGGCAGGGCAATCTGCTCAACCTCGCCGACCACGACGGGCTGTCCAACGTCCGCGTGGCCAACGGGGACGCGATCATCCTGCTGCGCGAGATGCTCACCCCGGATTCGCTGGACGGGCTGCGGGTCTTTTTCCCCGACCCGTGGCCGAAGAAGCGGCATCACAAGCGGCGGCTGATCCAGCCGGAGTTCCTCGACCTCGCCGCGGCCCGGATCAGGCCCGGCGGCATCGTGCACTGCGCGACCGACTGGGAACCGTACGCCGAACAGATGCTCGAAGTGCTGACGGCGCATCCCGAGTTCGAGAACACGCAGCCAGAGGGCGGTTTCGCGCCCCGTCCCGACTTCCGCCCGCTGACCCGTTTCGAGGGCCAGGGACTGGACAAGGGACATGTCGTGAACGACCTGCTCTTCCGTCGCGTACAGCACCTCGTACAGCCTCACAACCAGCCCCACACCGGCGTCTGAAGCCCCACGGCCTGCGGGCAATCCGAAGTACCGTCGCGGGCGGCGCCCTTGCTCGTTAGGGTCAATGCCGTGGCCACCTTTCCCCCGTACCCGACGCATCCGCCACACCCCGGCGTCCCGGCCGGCGGTGCGCTCGGGCACGCTCACTGGTGGCAGCGCAGAGCGGTGCGGTATGGCGCGCTCGTCACCCTGCTCGCGCTCTCCGGGCTCGTCATCCTCGCCCTGGTGCGCGAACAGACCGGCACCGAGGGGTTCCTGGTGGGGCTCGGGCTGGCCGTGCTGCCCGTGCCGCTGCTCATGGCGGCGTTCCGCTGGCTGGACCGCGTCGCCCCCGGCCCCTGGCGCAATCTGCTGTTCGCCTTCGCCTGGGGGGCCTGTGCGGCCGCGCTGATAGCGATCGTCGCCAACAGCTTCGCCACGAAGTGGATAGCGACGGCGACCGCCGACCCGTCCAGCGCGGACACCCTCGGCGCGACCGTCATAGCGCCCATAGTCGAGGAGTCCTCCAAGGCGGCGGCCGTCCTGCTCGTGTTCCTGTTCCGCAGACGGGACTTCACCGGGATCGTCGACGGGGTGGTGATAGCCGGGGTCACCGCCACCGGCTTCGCGTTCACCGAGAACATCCTCTACCTGGGCACCGCCTTCGGCACCGACCGGCTCAACGGCGGCCACGGCATCGCCTCCGTCACCGCGGCGACGTTCTTCGTGCGCATCATCATGTCCCCGTTCGCGCACCCGCTGTTCACCGTCCTCACCGGCATCGGCTTCGGCGTCGCCGCGCTCTCCGCGGAACGCCAGCACCTGCGGCGCGTCCTCGTCCCGCTCTGCGGCCTGCTGCTCGCGATGAGCATGCACGCGATCTGGAACGGCTCCTCGAACTTCGGCGAGTACGGCTTCTTCGCGGTGTACGCGGCCTTCATGGTGCCCGCGTTCGGCCTGCTGACCTGGCTGGTGATCTGGACCCGCCAGCGCGAACTGCGCACCGTGCGCGAGGAACTGCCCGCCTACGCCGTCGCGGGCTGGCTCACCCCCGCCGAGCCCTACGCCCTCGGTTCGATGCGGGCCCGCCGGCTGGCCCGCGAACACGCCGCCCAGCACCTCGGCAAGCCCGCCGCACGCGAGGTCGCCCGGTACGAGGCGTACGCGACCTCCCTGGCCTTCCTGCGGCACCGGGGGCGCCGTGGCCGCGCCGGCGCCGACTTCGTCGTCAGGGAACGGGAGTTGCTGCACGAGCTGTGGCGCCGCCGCGAGGTGGCGCGCCCGGCGCTGGACCACGCGGCGCGGATGACGGCGCCCCCGGTGCCGGTGGCGCCGCCGCCCTGGCCGGTGTACGGGGCGTACGGGTACCCGGCGGTGCCGAATCCCGCGTACAACCCGTACCGGTCGTAGGACCCGAGGGGGTCAGGCCGACGCCTCCGTCAGGCGGGCGACCTCGGCCTCGGTGAGCGTCAGTTCGCCCACCGCCAGCAGCGCCGGGAGCTGCTCGACCGTCCGCGCGGACGCGATCGGGGCGGCGACCGTCGGCTGGGCGGCGAGCCAGGCCAGGGCGACCGTGGCGACCGGGGCGTCATGGGCCTGGGCGATCTCGTCGAGGGCGGTCAGGACCCGCTGCCCGCGCTCGGACTCCAGGTGCTTGGCCGCGCCGCCCGCGCGCGGGCTGTCGACCTTCGCGCCCGGGCGGTACTTGCCGGTGAGGAAGCCGGAGGCGAGGGAGAAGTAGGGGACGGCCGCGAGGCCGTAGCGTGCCGCCACGTCCTGCAGCTCGCCCTCGTACGTGTCGCGCGAGACCAAGTTGTAGTGCGGCTGCAGGGCCACGTACTTGGCCAGGCCCTCGCGGTCGGAGAACTCCAGGGAGGCGCGCAGCCGGTCGGCGGAGATGTTGGACGCGGCGATGTGCCGGACCTTGCCCGCCTTCACCAGCTCGTCGAGCGCGCCGATGATCTCCTCGACCGGCACCTCGGGCTTGTCGAAGTGGGTGTAGTAGACGTCGATGTGGTCGGTGTCGAGGCGGCGCAGCGAGGCCTCGGCGGCGGCCTTGATGTTGGCGGCGGACAGGCCCTGGAAGTCGGGGTGCTGGCTGACCTTGGTCGCGATGACCACGTCGTCGCGGTTCCCGCGCGCCTTCACCCACTTGCCGATGATCGTCTCGGACTCGCCGCCCTGGTTGCCGTCGACCCAGGCCGAGTAGGAGTCGGCGGTGTCGACGAAGTTGCCGCCGGCGGCCGCATAGGCGTCGAGCACGGCGAAGGAGGTGGGCTCGTCGGCGGTCCAGCCGAAGACGTTGCCGCCCAGGGAGAGCGGGAAGACCTCGAGGCCGGAGGAGCCGAGCTTGCGCAGAGAAGGAGAAGTCATGGTCTACGTCAACGCCCGCCCCGGGGGCCGGTCTTCCGCGGCGGGCGCAAAAATCCCGTAAACAAGCGGACTACGGCACTCCGGGTACGGACGGAGAGCGTACGGGTGTCAGGGGTTGAGGCCCTTGCTGCGCAGCCACGGCATCGGGTCGATGCCGGTGGCCTGGCCGCCGGGGTGAACCTCGAGGTGGCAGTGCGGGCCGGTCACGTTGCCGGTGGCGCCGACGCGGCCGATGACGTCACCCGTGCTGACCTTCTGGCCGACGCTGACGCTGATCGACGACTGGTGGCAGAACCAGAGCTCCGTACCGTCGTCGAGGGTGAGGATCGTGCGGTAGCCGTACGCGCCCGCCCAGCCGGCCTGCGTGATGGTGCCGGAGTGGATGGCCTTGATGAGCGTGCCCGTGGGGGCGGCGAAGTCGAGGCCCGTGTGGTAGCCGGAGGACCACATGGAGCCGGCCTGACCGAAGGTGCCGGTGATCGTGTAGGAGACGACCGGCAGCGTGTACTGCTTGGCCAGCTCCGCGAGCTTCGCGTCCTCGGCTGCCTGCTTGGCCGCCGCCTCCGCCTTCTCCTTCGCGGCGGCGGCCTTGGCCGCGGCGTCCTGCTCGGCCTTGGCCGCGGCGTCGTCGATCTGCTTCGCGAGGGCCGCCTCGCCGGCCGCCTGGCTCTTGCTGTCGATCTGGACCTGCTGCGACGCGGCCTGCGCCATGATCCGGTCGCGCAGCGCCTCACCGGCACCCCTGGCGCCCTGTGCGGTGCCGACGGAGGTGGTGGCGACATCGCTGAGCGCGGTCGCGGAGCCCTTGGGGGCGTCGGAGCCGCCGCCGAACACATGGCTCACGGAGGCGAGATCGGGCATGGAGATCGACACCGGCGGCTTGCCGGTGTTGGCGCTGGCCATGCCGCCCGCGCCGACGGCGGCTATGACGCCGACGCCCAGGACCGTGGAGCTGCGGGCGAGTCCCCCGCCGCGCTGCTTGGCGACGCGGTGCCGGCCGCGGATGGGGGCGATGGAGTCCTCGGTGGGATTCCACTCCTCCCAGGGGCCCTCGTCGGTGCGTCGGCCGGCGAATCCGAAGGGTTCGGTGCTTGGCACGAACGGGGCTTGTGGGGCAGGCGGGTTGGACGCCACGTGGGCGTGCTCCTTTCCTTCCTTCTCGCCTACCGGGTTAGCTGACGGGTTCGGAGCAGGAAGGTCTCCTACGCGCGTATACCTGCCGTGCTGCCACGGCGGTGTCGGCGCGATTCACCCCAGGGTGGTGGTTCCCCGGTTCCCTTGCGGGATTCGGCGCGTGCGCACGGAGCCGCCTCTTGTGACGGCTGGGACGACCGCGCTGCGTTATCGAACGTTAATAGACCCGGGGTGTCGTTTCCAAGGTGTTCCGCTTGATCATTAACCTTTCTGACCTGGACAGACGGCGCATGAACGGTGAAAAACGGGCGAGTTGACCGCGCCTCAGGAACCTCAGGGCCGTCGTACGGCGAGCAGCGCCATGTCGTCCGCCATGGCCTCGCCGGCGTATCTGCGCACCTCCCGCGCGAGGGTGACGAGCAGCGCGGCGGGCTCGTGGAAGACCCGGCCGGCAAGCCGGTCCGCGGGTTCGAAGAACCGCCCCTTCTCGTCCCGCGCCTCGGACAGCCCGTCGGTGTACAGCAGCAGCGTGGCCCCGCTGCCGAACGCGATCTCCTCCGCTCGGTCGGGCCGGCTCCCGAAGTCGGCCATGCCGAGCGGCAGCGCGGGCTCGCGGGCGTGCAGGGTGTGCACCGTGCCGTCGGGGCACAGCAGCAGCGGGGGCGGGTGGCCGCGGGTGACGATACGGACGACGCCCTCGCCGTGCGGGAGTTCGGCGAGCACGGCGGTGGTGAACCCCTCGAACAACTCGATGCCCTCGCGCCGCGCCGCCTCGCGCGCCAGCGCCCGGTCCAGCCGCTGCGCGACCGCCTCCAGCGTGGCCTCCTGCTCGGCGGCCTCCCGGAACGCCCCGATGACGACGGCCACGGCGGCCACCGCCCCCATCCCCTTTCCGCGCACGTCACCCACGACCAGCCGTACGCCGTGCGGGCTGTCCTGCACGGCGTACAGGTCGCCGCCGATGGACGCGTCCGCCTGCGCGGCCTCGTACCGTGCCGCGATCGCGAACCCTCCGATCTGCTCGGCGGGTTCGGGCAGCACCGCGCGCTGGGCGGCCTCGGCGATCTCGCGCTGCGAGGCGAGCTCCTCGCGGCTGCGGCGGACGAGGAGGTTGATGAGGACGGCCAGGACGGAGACCGTCGCGATGGTGGCCAGCTCGGTGATCGCCTCCACCTGGAGGAGGATGCCCACCTGGGCGTGGATCGCGGTGACGACGAGGACGGTCGCGAGGCCGGTGAGGACCGTGCCGCGGCGTGAGTAGAGCGGGGCGGCGACCAGGGGCGCGGCGGTGAAGAGGGGGCCGGCCGTGAACCGCGACGGGGTGAGGTAGTCGTAGAAGGTCCCGCCGACGATCAGCAGCGCCGGGAGCAGCCGCACGAAGGTGCGTGCGTATGAGATCGGCCCCTCCTGCTCCACCACTCCAGGTTTCCCGGTGCGGCGGCGCGGGGCGAGCCGGATGGTCCGACCGGGGGAGCACACTCAGGCCCCCGACCGGGGGAAACACTCAGGGCCGGAGTCCAGTGACTGGACTCCGGCCCTGAGCCTTGAGTAGCGGGGACAGGATTTGAACCTGCGACCTCTGGGTTATGAGCCCAGCGAGCTACCGAGCTGCTCCACCCCGCGTCGTTGTGTAACCAGCATACGCCATCCGCGGGGCTGTCTGCGCCAGGGTTTGTCTCCGCTCCCGTTCACCTGCGTTTTTCGGGGGTCCGCAGGGCCTCCGTCAGGCGGCCGGGTTGTCCGCGTGGGTGAGGGTCTCCCAGGAGACGAAGAGGTCGTCGGTGCCGGCCGGGCGGGTCTGCTCGACCAGCTTGTGGGCGGCCGGGACGGGGGTGCCGAGCCGGTTCTCCAGGTGGTTGAGGGCGACCTCCAGGTCGGGGCCCATGTTCCCGACGACCCTGCCGCCGCACAGCCACCGCGGAGGCTTGGCCCCCATCTCGTAGCGGGCGTGGAAGTCGAGGGCCGCCTTCAGCCGGTCCTTGACGTCGCCGTACAGGTCGACACCCTGGTGCCAGGCGGTCTCGGCGATGTGCGCGGTGGCGGCGAGGGAGTAGCCGACGTGCTTGAAGTTGCGGCAGGTCTCCTGCGCGATGCCGTCCTCGAACTTCGTCTCCTTGAACCAGTACGTCTCCAGCTTCTGCACGGTGTTGGCGTCGGAGCCGGCCGGGGTGAGCGGGATCTTGCCGTCCTTGCGCAGATAGAAGTAGTCGGGCACCAGGCCGCGGAAGCGTTTGACGGCGGTGTCGAAGGTCTTGTGGTCGTCGGTGAAGACGGCGATCCCGATGGCGGCGTCGGTCATCGCGAGGTCCCAGTTGCCGTTGTAGTCGGGAAGGTCCCTGGTGACCTCGGGGAGGTAGGCGGTGCGCAGCATGGCCGTGAACCGCCGTACGCGGTCGGCGGGCCAGCCGGCGCCCGGTGCGTACCGGATGATCTCCGCGGCCCGCGCCCAGGTCGACCCGGCCCAGGAGGACTGCAGCTGGGCGTCCTGCGCCGTGTGCCGCTTCAGCTGCGCCGACCAGGCGTCCATGATCTCCCGGGCCTTGAGGGCGTGCTGCCGCTCGCCGGTGACGCTGTACAGGAGCGCCTGCGTGTAGGCGGCGATGGCGTCCTGCCGCTCCTCAAGACAGCCCTTCGCGCCCTTGCCGCCCCAGGGGCAGTTGACGACCGCGGTCGGCTGGGCCGTGTACTTGTACGACCCGTACTTGCTGTCCCGCATGTCGAGGAACGCCTGCAGCCAGGGCTGCTTGCCCGCGATGACGTTCTTGCGTACGACGTCCAGCTGGGCCTGGCTGACGAGGACACCGGGGTGGGTGAACGGTGCGCCCGGGGGCAGCGCCCTCGCCATGGTGCGGGTGCCGGGGTCGGTGCCGCAGGAGGCGACGAGCGCCGTCAGCAGGAGGACGAGGAGAACTGCCGCCGCACGTCTGGGAACTGACCTCACTGGCACTACCTCCGCGATCGCCTCCGGCCGGTACGGTCAGGGTCGCCCTTCCGGAGGTCGGGCGCAGGATCTGTTGGGCCGATCGGCCGGTGCGGGGGGTTGTGCGCGGGCGGTGCTGGGGGCTGCCGCCCCGAGCACCGCCGCTGTCGGCCTGAACGGCCTCGTCCTCAAACGCCGGACAGGCTGAAAGGTGCGGTACGGCGCTGAAGCATCCCCCGACACAGTCACCGCAACAAATGTTCGTTCGGCGCCTTCGCCCGCCCGGCAAACTCCTCCAGTACGACCACCTCGACCCCCCGCCCCGCCAGCAGCCCGCTCCCGTCCGCCCCTGTCACGAAGGTGTCCGGCTCGCGCCAGGCCGTGACCACCCGGCGTACCCCCGCGTCGAGGATCAGCCGTGCGCAGGGCTTGGGGCGGGAGGCGCGGTGGGCGCAGGGTTCCAGGCTGCTGTAGACCGTTGCCGACGCCAGCCTCGGGTCGGCCGGGTCCAGCTTGGCGAGGGCCGCCTCCTCGGCGTGGACGACCGGGTCGTCGCCCTCGCGGGAGTGGCCGCGGGCGAGTTCCGTGCCGTCGGCGGCGACGATCACCGCGCCGACGCTGAAGGCCGTGCCCGAGGGCGGGCACAGCGCCGCGAGGTCGCAGGCGAGGGCCAGCCAGCGGCGGTCGGCGGCGGTGGGGAGCGGGCCGGTGCCGGGGGCCGTGGGCTCGTAGCGCATGAGGACGACGTCCTCGATCCGGCGGGTTTCCGTCAGGCGCAGGCGTCCGGGCTGGTAGGCGCCGGGGCCGAAGAGGCGGGGGGCGTCCGGGTCGCCCACGAAGAGGGGGGCCAGGACGAGCTGGAGTTCGTCGGCGAGGCCCTGCTGGAGGAGCTGGGTGTGGATCGTGCCGCCGCCCTCGACCATCAGGCGCCGCACGCCGCGTACCTCGTGCAGATGCTCCAGGAGGCGGCGCCAGTCGAGGTCGGGGCCGAGCGGTACGACGTCGGCGGCGAGGCCCAGGGCGCGGGCGCGCTCGGCGCCCTTGTCGGTCGTGCAGACGAGCTTCTCGCCGCCCGTGTGCCAGAAATTGGCGTCCGGATCCAGGTCGCCGGAGCCGCTGACGGTGACCTTGAGGGGGTACTCGGGCTGTCCGGCGGCCATGCGGGCGGCACGGCGCTCGGGCGAGTTGACCAGCAGGCGCGGGTTGTCGGCGCGGATCGTGCCGGCGCCGATGAGGATCGCGTCCACGGAGGCTCGGACCTCGTCCACGCGGTCGAAGTCCGCCGGGCTGGAGAGCAGCAGGCGCTCGGGGCCGGTGTCGTCGAGGTAGCCGTCGAGGGAGACGGCGGCGGACAGCAGGACGTACGGGAACGGCATCGGACGCGCTCACTCTCGGCGGCGGACAGTCTTGGTTAAAGTTTGAAACAAACCTACACTGGACGTATGACGACTCGCTGGCTCACGGAGAAGGAGCAGCGCGCCTGGCGCGCGTACATCGCGGCGACGCACCTCCTGGAGGACGCCATCGACCGGCAGCTCCAGCAGGACGCCGGCATGCCGCATCTGTACTACTCCATCCTGGCCAACCTCTCCGAGGCGCCGGACGGCAGGCTGCGCATGACCGATCTCGCCGAGCGGGCGAAGATCACACGCAGCCGGCTGACGTATGCCGTCACCCGGCTGGAGAAGGACGGTCTGATCCGGCGCGAGGACTGCCAGTGGGACAAGCGCAGCAGCTTCGCCCTGCTCACCGACGAGGGGATGGCCGTGCTGGAGCGGACGGCGCCCGGACATGTGGAGACCGTGCGTTCGCTGCTCTTCGACCAGCTGACCCCGCAGCAGGTGGAGCAGCTGGAGGAGATCTTCTCGGGAGTGGTGCAGGCACTGGAGCGGGAGGAGGAGCGCCCCACCTCGGAAGAGGTCCCCTGGCGCCGCCGCTCCTCCGGTCCGTGTTCCTGAGGCGGCCGGAAATCTGAACCGTCCCGAAAAGCTGTTGCTTCAAATTTAAAGCATGGGGTAGGGTTCCGGACCATGCAGCTGCTTCAAAACTGAAGCAGATATGGACGACCCCGGAGACCCGCATGCCCGACTTCCCCGCCGCCACCCCGCGCTCCCGCGTCCGGGTGCCGCTGCGCTTCCAGGACGGCTACAGCGTCGACGCCGAACTGGTCACCTTCCACGGCCTGACCGACGGCCAGGAGCACGTCGCCGTCGTCCTGGGCGACCCGGCTCCCGGTACAACGCCCCTGGTCCGCCTGCATTCCGAGTGCCTGACCGGTGACGTGTTCGGCTCGGCCCGCTGCGACTGCGGTCCGCAGCTGCGCGAGGCGGTCGAGCGGATCGCGGACCGCGGCGGCGTACTGCTCTACCTGCGCCAGGAGGGCCGCGGCATCGGCCTCTACAACAAGCTGGACGCCTACGCCCTCCAGGACCAGGGCCTCGACACCTACGAGGCGAACGCGGCCCTGGGGCTGCCCGAGGACGACCGTGACTACACGGCGGCCGCGCAGATGCTGGAAGCCCTGGGCATCGGCAGCCTGGACCTGCTGTCCAACAACCCCGACAAGGCCGGTCAGCTCCGCGATCTGGGCATCGACGTCCAGGACCGCGTCCCCACGGGCGTCTTCACCACCGCCCACAATGTCCGCTACCTGCGCGCGAAGGTCCTCCAGACCCAGCACACGCTGCCGCTGGCGGAGCTGAGCGCGGGCTGATCCGGGCCGGCTCGGGCCGATGACCGCGGGGTGCCGGGCAGCCGCCGTTCACCACACGCACGGCAGCAGTACGTCGATCACCGTCGGCCCGCCGACCGGGCTGGACACCTCCACGGTCCCGTCCAGCGCGGCGCCCAGCGGCGGGACGGACGCTTTTGGGGCCTAGGAGGTACCCCCAGGGGCGGCGCGGGTGGGCGCAGGCACACCCCGCAGCGCCGGACCGCGCTCGCGCCTCACGCAGTCGTGGCCGCCCGGGCAGCCAACAGCCGTAGTACCTCCGCAAGTCGGCGGCGCACCTCCGGATCGTCTACGACCCCGTCCACGCCGACCGTCTCGCGCCGCACCGGGACCTTCACGCAGGCCGCCTCCACGATGTCGGCGCCGGTGTAGCCGAGCACCGTCCGCAGCGTGGCCTCCGCGCCCTGGCCGCGCCCCGGTGCGGCCGCGTTGACCCAGGCCACCGGCTTGTCGCAGATCTCGGTGCCGCCGACCGTCCAGTCGAGCAGGTTCTTGAACGCTCCCGGCAGGGTCCCCGCGTACTCCGGAGCACAGACCAGCACCCCGGCCGCCCCCTCGATCGCCGCCCGCAGCCCGGCCACGGCCTCCGGCAGCGGATCCACGTCGTCATCCGGGTTGAAGTGCGGAAGGCCCGCCAGACCGTCGTAGAACACGGCCTCCACCGGCACCGACGGCGCCACGGCCCGCGCGGTGCGCAACACGGCCTCGTTGGTGGAGCCGACCCGCAGACTCCCGGACAGCAAAAGGATCACCGGCAACGTGGACATCGGCCCAACTTACTGCGTACCGGCCCCCTTTCCGGCGCGCCACAGCCACTCGTCCGCCCTGCCGCCCCTATCTTCGACCCCAACATGTTGTGGCAGAAGGCGAGTTGGTGCCCACAGATTGTGTACAAGGGTGCACTGTGCCGGAATTGGGCCACGGATGTCCCAGGCAGCCGCAGATCGACGACGAGTGAGGGCGTTCATGACTGAGCGATTCGGGGACGGTACGACACGGGCGGCCGGCGAGACCCGGGCGGTGGCGCGGACCGCCGTACCGCGCCCCGCCAGGCGGATGCGGTCGACGACCCGGTCGTTCAGCGTCGGCGAGGGCAAGGGATACCTGACCGTCGCGCACGCCCCCGATGGCCGCGTCACCGGGGTGATGGTCCGCATGGCCAAGCAGGGCTCCACGCTCGCGGGCATGATGGACGCCTTCTCCTCGACCGTCACCCGGGGCCTCCAGCACGGCGTCCCGCTCGAAATCCTCGTCGCGGACTACGTCGGGACGCGCTTCGAGCCCTCCGGCCTCACCAACGACCCGGACATCAAGCAGGCCGGCTCCGTCATCGACTACGTCGGCCGCCGCCTCGCCCTCGACCACCTGCCCTACGAGACCCGGGCCGGCCTCGGCATCCTCACCGCCGCGGAACGCGCCGCGAAACAGACCCTCGACGGTGTCGGCGAGGCCGTCTGGACCGATCTCGTGGGCCTGTCCATGTCCGCACCAGTGGTGGGGCGGCCGCGCCGCGGCTGACGGTCGTACGAAAAAACGACACGGCGCGCAAACAACCCAAAGATCCCAAATGACTACTATCAGTGCATATATTGTCACAATACGTAGCCAAGCCAGGGCGTCGCGCCCGGGCAAGAAAGGGTCTAACCATGCGCAAGTTTCAGCGTGTTGCCGTCGTAGCCGCGGCGATCGCGAGCCTCTCCGCCTTCGGTGCCGGCGTCAGCTCCGCCCACGACCACGGCCACGACGACGAGGGCGTCACCGCGGTGGCCAACTCGCAGTCCAACGCCGTGGCCTACGACGACGACAGCCGCAGCGGGCGCCACGGCAGCCCGGACGCGGCCCCCGCCTTCACGACAGGGAGCGACTTCAACCTCGGGAACGTCACTCCGCCGGCATCCAAGTAACGAAGCACCGCCCGGCAGGCCGCGAGGAACGGCCACGGCCTGCCGGGCGCTCCGCCCGGCAGGCCGCTCATCCGGCAGCAGCCGTCCGCGACTACTTGCCGAAGGCGTTGCTGCAGCCCATGTCCGAGCCCTCGGAGGTGCTCTGCGCCCCCGTGTTGCCCTCGCCGTTGAGGGCGTTGCCCAACAGGCCGTCGATGAGCCCGACCTCACCAAGGACGCTGATGTTCAGGTCGTGCGACCTGCAAGTGGTGCTCTGCTGGACGCCGACGCCACCGTCGGCATGGGCGCCGCCTGCGCCCAGAAACGCGACACTCCCGAGGGCGGCGACCAGGACGGCGGCCTTGCGAAGCTTGTGCATGTCATCTCCGGTGGAGCGAAGTGGATGCGACCTGTGACAGATCAACTCCTTGCTGCAACGGGAGATTAGTGCGAAATACCCCAAAACGGACGGCAGCGCGCCAGGTTTCGTGATCTCAAACGTGATCTCACCCGGAAGCGCCGCTGGGGACGGCCTCAGGTGACGCGGAGAACCGCCCGTCGGCGGATGTCCGCCGCGGAGCGCCCGACCTTGATCTCGAACGTGCCCGGCTCGACGACCGTGCGCATCTCGCCGTCCACCAGGGTGAGATCGCGGCTCGGCACGATGCCGAAGGTGACGGTGACCCGCTTCCCGGGCTCCACATGGCCCTTCCGCACACCCCGCAGCCGGATGTACAGCAGCAACGCCGACGCCTGGTCGTCCGCCCAGCGCCAGCCCCTCGGGAAAGATGGTCGAGCCGGGTCCGACCGAGCCGTGGGTGCCCTCGCTGATCTGCAGCAGGGGGATGCCGAGCGGGTTGGCGCGGGCGAGGCGCTGCAAGTGGTTGTGCTGCAGCGCCTGTTGCCGCGGGCTCAGTGGACGAGGCACCGGGACGGAGCCGGAGAGGGACTGGTTGGCCAGGCCGAAGAACCCCCCGCCCGGGCCCAGCCTCATCCGGTCCGCCTTCCTCCCGACCACCGTGGCGCCGGGCACGTACGCCTCCCGGTGCTCCCGCGTGCCGGTCGGATCCGTGGAGTCGCCGAGGAGTGCCTGGGGCAGACAGACCGGGATGTTCAGCTGCGCGATCTTGTCGGCGACGGTCATTCGGGCCAGCAGGACGTCGACTCGCCGTCCTCGGGGGGCCTTCACCATCGGCGTCACGAGACCCGTACAGGCGGCCACCGCCAGGCCGGCGAAGGCCCGACGCGAGATCTTCGCTTTGTCCATGACGGCAGCCTCGCAGCGGCGAACCGAGCCGGGCAGCGGCCGAAATGCTGAACCACGGCGACTTTGGTCGCTGCTTGCACCGACTGAAGTCGAGAGGCGATGGACGCTGTGCCGTCAGCCGGTGTCGGCGGTGCGGGCGCTCCAGCGTTCCTCGACCTTGGCCAGGCGCCAGTACACGACCGCCATGGCCCAGACGGCCACGAACAGACCGACGATGACGTAGCCGACGTTGTCCAGGTCCAGCCCGGATATCCAGCCGGTGACGGCGTCCTGCAGACCGAGCTTGTCGTGCAGCACGCCGACCAGTTCGATCGTGCCGACGAAGAAGGCCACTGCGATGGACAGGCCGGTGATCGTGAGGTTGTAGAACACCTTGCGAACGGGGTTGGAGAACGCCCACTGGTAGGCGAAGTTCATGAAGGTGCCGTCGAGGGTGTCGAACAGGCTCATGCCCGCCGCGAAGAGCAGGGGCAGGCACAGGATCGCGTACCACGGCAGCCCGGCGGCGGCGCCGTTGCCGGCCAGGGCGAGCAGCAGGACCTCGGTCGTGGTGTCGAAGCCGATCCCGAACAGGAAGCCGAGAGGGAACATCTGGCCGGGGCGGCGGATGGACCTGGTGAGGCGTCCCAGGATGCGGTTCATGAAGCCGCGCGAGTCCAGGTGCGCCTCCAGCTCCGCCTCGTCGTAGTGTCCGGCCCGCATCGCACGGAAGACGCGTGCGATGCGGACGAGGGCGACGAGGTTGAGGGCGGCGATGAGGTACAGGAAGCCGCCGGAGACCGTGGTGCCCACCGTGCCGAGCACCTGGTGGGTCGGGGAGCTGTCGTTCATCAGGGTGCCGGCGAGGTGCGCGCCCCCGGCGACCAGCGCGGCCATGACGACCACCACGCTGGAGTGCCCGAGCGCGAACCAGAAGCCCACCGACACCGGCCGCTTTCCGTCGGCCATCAGCTTGCGGGTGGTGTTGTCGATGGCGGCGATGTGGTCGGCGTCGAAGGCATGCCGCATGCCGAGCGTGTAGGCGGTGATGCCGAGGCCGACCCCGAACGCCTGGGTACCGACCGCGTAGTGATGGGGGATCACGAGGAGGAAGAGGATCCCGAAGGCGGCCACATGCAGAGCGACGATCACAGCCAGCAGGCCCGCGGTCCTGACGGTGTCCTCGCGACGCCAGCGGAAGGACGGGGCGGCGGCGGTTTCGGGCACGCCTTGGGACACGGTCATTCGGTCACGCTCCAGCACCTCGTGGATCAGCTTCGTGATGCCGTGGCCGGTCTCCTGGCTGACGGGTCCTACGTCCGCCGCCCGCCTTCCCAACCGCCTTGCGGCGGCCAGTGGCTGTCCCCTGCGGGACGTGGGCGACGAACTCCCCGATCACAGTGGCGAGGGCCGCTCCGGACTGAGCCCCTGAAGGCTGTCACCGGCTTCCCGAACACCACGGCCCGCTCACCCTAGAAGGCCGCAGGCAGTGGCTGCAAGGCTGCACAGCTGAACAGGTATGGAGATCGGCAGCTGTTCGCTGCGATGATGGACCCATGCATCTCGTCCCCGCGGAACACGCCGGGCGGCGCACCATTGACGGCCATCGGGTCTGCGATGCCATCGCCGCCGTCGGCGACCCCGAGCGCGTGCGCGCCTGGGCCGATCGCTTCTCGCTGCTCTCCGATCCCGGACGCCTGTCCTTGCTGTTCGCCCTCCAGGAGGCCGGCCCCATCGCCGTCTCCGACCTCGCCGTCGCCAGCGGCATGCGGGACACGGCCGTCTCCCAGGCTCTGCGTCTCCTGCGGACCGCGGGCATCGTCGAGGGCGAGAAGGACGGCCGGATCGTGCGCTACCGACTCGTCGAGGGCCCGATCTCCGCGCTGCTGAAACACTGCACGCCGGAATCGACAGGGGAAGGCGGCTCGGGCTGACGGTATGTGCGGCTGCTCACGCACCGGCCCGAAAACGCCACAGCGCCCGGCCCGACCGAAGCCGACTCAGGCGCTGCGTAGCAGGTCGGAGGGCATATCCCCCGCCTACCACCGGTAGGCCCTGTGGGACTCGAACCCACAACCAATGGCTTAAGAGTCCTGATGGGATCTTGCTTCGTCCGCACCGTGATGGTCTCTGCTGGATCATCCGCTCACGCATCGCTCACGCATCCCGACTCGTTCAATGTGAGGGGCCTGCGCACCGGACGACGCGTGGAGGCCCCCTTTCGCGCCGACTCAGAAGCTCGTCAGCGTCCCCGGCAGGTTGAACGTCTGGTACGTCCCCTTGTCCAGGTCCACCAAGGTCGCGGTGCTGTCCGAGAACATCACCCAGCCATCCCGCGTGTGCCGCAGCAGAGACGAGCTGTCCATGCCCTTGACTGTCACGCGCCGCAGTTCACGCCCGCTCCTCCGGTCCAGCTCGATGAGATCGCTGTCCTCACCGGAGCTCACCGCGACCACGACGGTGTTCTTCGACGCCTGCACGGCATCGACCCTTCCGCCGACTGCGCTCACCACCGTTGCCTCGTCAGCGTTCTTCAGGGTCACTTTCACCGTGGTTCCCTGGCTGTTCCGGGTAGGGGTACCGGCCAGGACCGGCGTGCCTGCCGGACATGCCAGTTGCTGCACCTGCACACCCCCGGCCCCCCCGACCTGCCTGGTCCTGCCGGTGGTGAGGTCGAGCACACTCGCCTTCACGTCGGATCCCTGTCCGGTAGCCAGGCACACCGTGTCACTGGACGGATCGGACGCCGCCAGCGTGACCGGTCCCGGAACCTGCACGTCCCGGACCTTCCTCCACGTCTTCGCATTGCGTATCAGCACACTGGTGGTTTCGCTGTCCGCCGTGGCAGCACTCTGATCGCTTCCGGAGGAGTCATGAACGGCCGCGACCAGGTTCTTGCCCGGCACGAGTTCACGTAGCCGCTCCGTATCGTCTTTCTCCTCCAGGGCGTGCCGGGCGGTGTTCAGCGCGAAAAGGCGGTCCGGGCGCTCCCCTTTGCGGGGCGTTGACAGCCACCACGTCCCATCGGCCGACTGCACGAGCTGAGGAGCCAGCACGTCATCGTCGCCGTCCTTCTGCGGCACAACAGCCAGCGCCTGCGCGTGGTGGGCTTCGGGGTTGATGCCGACCACCACTGTGTGCCCGGACACGCTCGCAGTCACAAAGGTCTGCGATCCCTTCCAGTCCGTTCCCAATTCCACATCGTCGGAACCGGAACAGGAAGCCAACAGGGCAGCGGACACCACGAGCGCGGCGTACGACGTCTTGCGCCGCATAACAGGAATCACCAGTCCTTCATGGCTTCGGTGGGGGACATGCGCGCGGCACGGCGCGCCGGGAGCACGGCTCCGGCGGCTACGACGACAACGGTCGCAACCGACAGGGAGATCAGCATCGGTATCCCCGGAAGCGGCACCGTGTCGCGCACATACGGGGCGATGTCGCCGATACGCCGAAGACCGGCAGCAGCCGCACTGGACGCGCCCACCGCGAGCACTACGCCGGCCGCAGCCGCCACCACCCCGGCGATCGCCATCTCCGCCACGAGCATCCCCGTCACCGCGCGGCTACGGAAACCGACTGCCTTGAGGATGCCCACTTCCTGGGCCCGCTGCCGCCCCAGCGCACCTGTCACCGTGACCGCCCCGACGAAGGCAAGCACACCCAGGACGCCGAGCAGCACGTTCCCCGTCAGCCTGACCAGCTGCAGCACTCCGGGAAGAGCCTGAAGCCGCTGCTGCAAGGAGTTGGCCGGGTAGTTCATCCTCTGCACGGCCTTGAGCACACCCGGTACATGGGCGGCGCTGTCAGCCACCACTGTCAGCTGATCCCATCCCGACGTGCGCAGATAGTCGTCGGTCGTCTTGCCGGCCGCAGCTGCCGCCCACTTCACCACCGTCGCATCGTCCGCGTACGCCGTGTCCGGGCCGTCGAACTGCCAGCTGGGGTCATACAGACCCACCACCTTCACCCGGTCGCTCACCGTGTCCCCCACGCCGGGCCGCACATATCGGTGCGCGTCCACCGTCACCGTCCTGCCCACCATCGAAGACAGGTCCACCCCGTGCGTGGAGGCGGGAAAGACCACCTCTCCAGGGCGCAGCGGGAACAGCTGCTTGCGTACGGACTTGACCACGGGGGGCGCCAGCGCCTTGCGGTAGGTCGTCGCATACAGCAGGTCGGCGCCCTCGGGGTTGTCCCGTACCGGCATGGACACCTGAAGCCTGTGCTGGACCGACTCCACGTGAGCGATCTTCGCCAGGCGCTTCTCCGTCGCGTCCGTCAGCTGAGCAGTGTCAGGACGCCCCTCCGGGGAGTCGACCGTGACCGACCGATTCGCGGTCGACTCCCCGACCTGGCTGGTCGTCGTCCCCTGCGCGTTCGAGGCGATCCCGATCGCGCTCAGGCACACAGCGCCGGCGACCGCGACCATCGTCACCAGCCCCAGCAGCCGCCTGCGCAGCGCTTGCACGTTCCACCACGCCACCTGAAGCAGATTCACAGCTCACCCTCCCGCGAGCCCCGGGTGGCTGCCCAGGAGCGGCCGTTCGTCTCGTCCTGTGCCGAAAGACCGGCGCTCCGGCCCAGCCGGTGAACGATGTCGGCCGCATCCGCAACCGCCTGGTTGTGCGTGACGACCAGCACCCCCCGCCCATCGTCCGCCAACTCCCGGAACAGGCCCAGCAACAGGGCCTCGCTCTCGGTGTCCAGGTTTCCGGTGGGTTCGTCGGCCAGCAGGAGTGGCGGATCGTTCACCAGCGCTCGGGCCAGCGCCACGCGCTGTTGTTCGCCGCCGGACAGCTCGCTGGGCCGGTGCTCACACCGGTCCCCCAGCCCCACGCGCTCCAGCAGACTGCGCGCCCGGGCCTCTGCTTCCCGGCGCCTGCCGGTGTACGGAAGCAGGACATTCCTCAGGGCGCTGTGCTGCGGCAGCAGGTTGTAGGACTGGAAGACGAATCCCAGACGCCGGCGCCGCAGGTCCGCGAGTGCGCTGTCCGACAGACCATGGGTGTCGCGGCCCTCCAGCTCCACCCGGCCTGTATCGGGTTTCGTCAGCAGCCCGAGAATGTGCATGAGGGTGGATTTACCCGATCCGGAGTGCCCGACGAGGGCGGTGACGCATCCCGGCGCGACAGCTAGATCGATGTCTTTGAGGACGTCGACCCGCTGGCCGCGCAATATATAGGATTTACCTATCCCACTCGCTGTCAGCAGTGTGCTCACGGGGGGTTCTGCTCACTTTCTGTCTCAGGAGCCCTGCGAGGGCAGAGTTCCCAGCTTCTGATCCAGTGCCTTGTCCAGCTCCCACACCGCCCATGTCGTCTTGAGGTCGCAGCCCGGCTCGTCATCGGGGCGGTACAGGCCGGGAAGCCCCGGACAGCCCCGGTGCGCCCTGAACTGACTGGCAAGGTGACTCACCGTGGACTCGTCGGCATGGCCGCCGAGCAGCAGGTAGGCGCGGACGATCAGCGCACGGTCATAGACGCTTGCGCGGGGCCCTGGGTCGGCTGCCCATCGCTTGAGCACGTCCGCGGTCAGCCATCCAGGTGTCCGGTCCTCCTGGCCGGTCTGGTGCAGGCCGACCACCAGCGTGGCAGCGGCCTGCGCGCCTTCGAGATCGTCAACACTCCAGCGCGTGACGGAGGGAACCGGTATCGGTACGCCGGACTCCGCGCAGTCCCATGCCGCACGCTGCCAGACCAACACGTTGTCTGCGGTGATCGTGGTCGGCACAGTCGACGGATCCTGGCACAGTGCCGCCTCCTGACGGGAAAGCGGCTCCCCGCCGGCGCTGTGCTTGAGCGCGGCCAGGTTCAGCCGCGCAGCGCCGTCGCGGGGCGCGTCCTGCGAGTTGGCCTGCTCCTCGACCGCAGCCAGGAGACGTTTGTCCCGCACAGGCCATCCAGCCACACTCCGCAGTTGCTGCACGAACAGCGACGCGTCAGGCGTGCCCAGGTAGGAGGACGGGTCACGCACCGTTCCGTCCTGCATGCGCTGCTGCTCGAGACGGCGTGTGACCGCCGAGAACTCGCCCTTGGAGCTGCCGGTGGCGCGCAGGATGTGCACCAGGCTGTAGAGCTGGTCGTAGTCGAGGCTTCCGACGTTGTGGGACAGCGCCTGCTGCCATGTCTTCCGGTCCACATGCGGCTCTTTGCCGGCCGACTCCTGGAGCAGTACGTAGTTGTATGTGTCCTCCAGCAGGCTGGAGCGTTCCTTCTCCGGCCGCTCGGTGAACCGGCTCGTGCCCGGAGCCGCCACCGACGTCAGGGAGCGCGGGACGGACCTGCCGAGCAGGTGCAGAGAGCGTGCCAGGACCGCGGCCTCATCCAGTTGCGGCGTGCCCTCCGCCAACCGGCCCAGCCAGTTGGCGGTGGTCGACCTGTCGGCGGCGGGAAGCTTTCCGAGAGTTCCAGTGGCCGCCTCCACCTCCAGCGCCGCCCAAGTGGCACCCAGACGTCCTTCGTCGCTCTTCTCTCCGAGCGCGGGATCTTCGTACCATCCCCCACCGGTTCGCAGATTCTCCACGTCGTGGGTGTCGCCGCGCCCCAGCACCGCCGACACCCCGGCCTCGCGCAGGGGGACAAGCCAGTACCTCCCCCACAGCGCGGACGTTTTGAGCGCATCGGAGCGCAGTGCTGCGGCCGTCGTAGCTCCCACTGTGACCTTCGGCTTCGCGCCGGTCTCCGCCAGGATGCGCAGCGCGTAGGACTGAGCTTCGGCGCTGCCGCGCTCTTCCCTCAGGAAGGGGTGGTAGTACAGGCCGTTGACTTGGCTGACGAGGCTCTGGAAGTAGGCCGGTTCCCTGCTTTCATGGTGGCTACCCTGCGAGGTGCAGGACACGGCCGGCATCAAGACGCAGGCCGCAGCAGCCGCCCACGCCGCTTTCCTCGCGACTCTCCTGGCGTGAGACATACTCGTTCTCCCCCGTAAGAGAACTCTGCCCCCGCCGAGGGGCGGGGGCAGAGACGTTCAGGTGGTGCGCAGCGTCAAGAGCGGATCAGGCCGCGCCGGCAGTGACGCACTTCTCCGTGAACTTGATGCTGCTGGTGATCTGGGCCGAGCCGCAGGACTTCGTCGACACGTACACGGTGAGCGAGCTGGGCTTCATCTGACCGTAGGTGTCCGAGATCCACTTGTGCCCGCCGTAGTTCTTCCAGCGGACCTCGCCCTGCGACTTGCTGGTCATCTTCAGCGTCGCCTCAGGGTTCTTCGAGATCGTGAGGGAGACGCTGATGCCGTGAGCGGTCAGGATGGCCCGGTTCTGCACCCACTGGGCACTGTCGTGGGCCGTGCCCTTGTACACCTTGGTCGATGCCTTCCAGTCACAGGTGCTCACGTACGAGCCACAGTGCCAGGCATTCACCTGCATTTTGTGGCCCGGGATGCCCCAGGTGCCCGAGGACGACGTGGCGTGCGCGGGCGCGGCTGCGAACAGCAGCGCGCCAGCGGCCACCGCAGCGGCACCGCCAGAGGCCAGGCGTGAGAGAGTACGCATGATTTCTCCCCGTAGAAGTGGAAATGCTTCCTTGACCGTGCGCCCAGCACCACAGACGGCACCCGCACGCACGTTCCACTGATTTCTACGTTCTGGCCACGCCGGCGACCATCGCACCTTTGGGCATCCTGCCCTCCAGGGCTAACAGGAGTCCGGGCCGCAACGGCTCAGCCCTGCTTCGCGCACGCCTTCTGCTTCGTCAGCCCCGTCACGATCCCGGACACTTCACCGATCACGGCGTTCTTGTCCTTGATCCGCTCCGACATCGTGACTTCGGCCGCAGGGCTACGCCCGTACGACAGAACCGTCTTCACCCCGTCGTGGGTCTTCTTCTCGTTCACGACCCAGTCAACCCCCTTCACCGACGTGCATGGAGCCGACTCAGGAACGTCCGAGATGTTCCCGCACCGAAGAATGACATCACCGTCTCCCCACACGGCAGTTCCCTTCTGGTCGGAATCGTTCCGCTCATGGCCCGCCAGCTTCTGCGGCGCCTTGCTCACCAGACTGGAGCACGCGACACTGGCACCCCCCGGAGCTCCCGACACGTTGTAGGAGCGCGAGGAGGTCCCGCACGCTGCAAGAGCGGCAGCACACACAGCGATCACAGCAACCTGTGACAGACGCCGGCCAGAGGTCATCTCCATGAGTAATCCCTTGTCTAGATAACGTAGTTATGGGCGCTCTTCGGCGAGGGCCACACGGTAGGAGGCGGTACTCGGCGCTCTCGTACGGAACGTCGGCCATTCCGGTGACCGGGGTCAGTCCTCGCGGACGCTGAGCAGGTCACCGGGCTGGCAGTTCAATTCGCGGCAGATCGCTGTGAGGGTGGAGAAGCGGATCGCCTTCGCCCGGTCGTTCTTCAGGACGGAGAGGTTGACCACCGTCACCCCGACCCTGGCCGCGAGTTCGGACAAGGTCATGCCGCGCTCGGCCAGCAGTCGGTCCAGGTGGACCTGAACCCGGTGTTCCTCCTCTGACGGCATCAGACCAACCCCTCGGTATCAGCGCGGAGCTTCGTGCCGCGCCGAAACACCTCGCCCAGGGCCAGGATGAGGAAGGCGAGCAGGACGTACTCGCCGGTGAACGTGATCGAGGAGGGGATCTGATCAGCCATGGAGGTGCCGCTCACCAGAGCCGCCGTGGTGAGCGCCGGCAGCACCGGGGAGAGGACCGCCTGCACCAGCACCGTGAGCCCTATGGCGCTCAGACGGCGGGCGTTGCTCGGCACGAAGACGTCGCCGCCACGCAGGGTCCTGGCCATCTGAAGGAGGAGGGCCAGGACGAGGAGCAGGAGCAGGCTGCCAATGACGTCCGGCAGCGCGAGCAGCAGGCGCTGACTCAGGTCGGGGTGGGCGAAGACGAGGTTGGCCTGGTGGGTGCCGGTGAGGGTCAAGCCATGGCCCGCCACCACGTCAGTCACGGTGCCCGGCACCCGGGTCGTGGTCTCGACCTTGACCTCGCGGGTGTCCATCGGGTCGATGAGGCCGACCACCCCGAGGACCGGGAGCAGCACCCCGAAGACGCTGGCAAGCAGAGCAGCCAGGCCCAGAGCCGCCTCCAGCAGCCGATTGTCGCTCCGGCTCCACCAGGACTTCGTACCCACGGTTCCCCCTGTCGCTCGCAGCGTCCATATCGCTTATCGATAGTATCGATAAGCGATATGGACGCTGTCAAGCTCAGGTCCCGGCGGCGGTGCACGCAGGTCTCGCGAGAAGGGCGCCGACGGCGGTCGCCGAGGTCATCCGCCGGGCGGCCCGGAACCTCGGCATGCATCCCGCGGCCCTGCATGGGTGAATCCACCAGAACAAGGCGATCGCGACGACCGCCTTATCGCCACATGCGACTCACTCGTGACCTCCGGGCAAGAAGAGCGCCCAGACCGCGCGACCGAACAAGACCCTCAGAGCCGGCCGGTGAGGCGGCCGTGAAAGGCGTAAGCGAAGAGGGCTGCTTCAGTGCGGCTGGTCACTTTGATCTTGGCCATGAGGTTGGTCAGGTGTGCTTTGACGGTGCGTTCAGCTATGCCGAGTCGGCGGCTGATTTCACGATTGTCGGCGGCGCGGCTGAGCAGGATGAGGACTTGGTGTTCTCGGGGGGTGAGAGAGGGGATGGCGTGGGGGTCTCCTGGGGTGGGCGGAGTGGCTGGCGTGAAGCTGAAGCCCCCTAGCGGCCGCGCCCTCTGATCGTCCGTCGTGAGGTAAGTCAAAGCAGTGGTCTCCCCGTTCGTCCATGTCTGACCGCTTTAGCCGAATATCCCCTTGCTCTCGTTGCACTGCTTGCCTTCCGAGGATTCGGCGCCGGGCGGCAGTTGTGGCGACACCGCGGTCAGATCGGTTGATGGTGTCGCACATTTACGCTCCCCGCATGGCGCGTCTCCATGTCGATATGGCCGGTAAGGCCGTACGGACGGCAGTGGGTGAGGTCAGCCACCCACGCTCGGAGGGGCGCCATCGTGACGCACGGTAAGTAAATGATCTATAAGAGCTCAAGTAAAGGGAGTTGAGGCAGTCTTGAGGTTGCCTCACAGGTTGACGCCCTCCCAGACGATGCCCGATGGCCCCAAACCGCAGAGGCGCGGTCATGTCCCGCTGAGCGGTGTAGTCACGGCAGCTGTTTCGGTTCCGGTTGCGGTGTGATCTGCGGTTCGGGTTCGGTTGGCTTGGTGGTGAAGAGTTCGGCCAAGACGGAGGCGGCGAGTCGGTCCAGGGCGGCAGGGTTGGGGAAGACCTGGCCGACGTCGGCCCGCCGTGTGATCTCCCGGTTCAGCCGCTCCAGCGGATTGGTCGACCAGATCTTCTTCCAGTGCGCCGGCGGCAAGTCCGCGAACGCCGTGATGTCTGTGGCAGCGTCCAGCAGCATCTTCTTGACCTGCGGGAACTGCCGTCCAAGCATGTCGGCGACCACGTCTAGTTGGGTGCGCACGGCCTCGCCGGTGGTCTGCGCGAAGACGGTCCGGATAGTCGCCGTGACCATCTCTCCCGAACCCTTTCGATCACCGCGAAGACGTCTCGCACGAAGTGAACCCGGCAGCGCTGCCAGGCCGAGCCGAGGAAGACCGTGCGGATCGCTGCCACCAGCCCGCTGTGGCTGTCGGAGATGACCAACTGAACGTTCTCCAGGCCGCGGGCCCGCAGACTGCCGCAGGAACTTCGTCCAGAACTTCTTCGACTCACTGTCGCCGACCATCAAACCGAGGATTTCACGGTGCCCGGTGACGGAGATTCCGGTCGCGATGACCACCGCCTGCGAGGCGATCCGGTGGTTCACCCTCGCTTTGCAGTAGGTGGCGTCCAGGAAGACACAGGGGAAGACGGTGTGATCCAGCGGCCGTTCCTTGAACGCGGTCAGTTCCTCGTCCAGCTCGCCGCAGATCCTGGAGACCTCGGACTTGGAGATCCCGGAGTCCGTGCCGAGCGCTTTGACCAGGTCGTCCACGCTCCGAGTGGACACGCCGTGCACGTATGCCTCCATCACCACGGCGAGCAGGGCCCGGTCGATGCGCCGGCGCCGCTCCAGCAAGGAAGGGAAGAACGACCCGGTCCGCACCCGAACTGCGCGAGCACAAAGCCCGCCAGGAGAAGGAGCGCGCCAAGTGGGGCACCGCCTGGCAGGACACCGGCAAGGTCTTCACGAAGGAAGACGGCTCGTGGCTGCACCCGGAGACCGTTTCCGAGACCTTCCGCCGCATCCTCGCCACGACGGACCTGCCGCCCATCACCCTGCTGGACCTACGCCACGTCGCCGCAACGCTCACGCACGGAGGCGGCGGCGACATCCACACGGTGAAGGAGACCCTCCGGCACTCCACCATCACGCTGACCTCGGACACGTACACGAGTCTGCTCCCCGAGCTGGACCGTGAAATCGCCGAGAAGGCAGCGAAGCTGATCCCCAGGTCGCGTCCGGCAGCTGCTGATTCGTCCGCCCAAGCGGCACCCGATCCGCAGGCCACGAGCGCATCCGCTCACGCATCGCTCACGCAGTGGCTCGAAAACGAAGCAGCGCCCGACCCGACCGAAGCCGACTCAGGCGCTGCGTAGCAGGTCGGAGGGCATATCCCCCGCCTACCACCGGTAGGCCCTGTGGGACTCGAACCCACAACCAATGGATTAAAAGTCCACTGCTCTGCCAATTGAGCTAAGGGCCCCTGGCGATGTTGCCTCCACGAGCATAGCCGGACACGGCCGCGTCTCCGATCGGGTATCGGGGACACGGCCGTGCCGGAGGTGAAGATCCAGCCGGAGTGTCAGGGATCCACCTTTTCGGGGGCGCCCGCGGAAGCGTCCCCGGAGGCCGCCGCGCGGGACGCCTCCCGGGCGAGCGTGCGTTCGTGGCCCGGGTTGAGGAACCAGTGCCTGGCCGACGCGCCCCACCACGCCGCCGCGAAGCCGAGGACGACCAGGACGGCGACCGGGGCGTAGTTGAAGCTCTCCCAGGTGACCGGCGAGACCTGGGGCAGCATGAAGAGGACCGTGATCACGCCCACCCACACCACCGAGACGATGCCGATCGGGCGTGACCAGCGGCCCAGGTGCCACGGCCCCCGCACGAAGTCGTCACCCTTGCGTACCCGCAGCAGCGTCGGGATGACGTACGCGATGTACAGGCCGATGACGGCGATCGACGTCACCGCCGCGTACGCCGTCACATTGATCAGATACGGCAGCCCCAGCACCAGCGCCCCGGCCGCCGCGAGCCATACGGCGGCCACCGGTGTCCGGGTCCGCGGGCTCACCGTGTGCCACACGTGCGAGAAGGGCAGCGCGCCGTCGCGTGAAAAGGCGTAGATCATGCGGCTGTTGGCCGTGACCGAGGCCATCCCGCAGAACAGCTGGGCGCCGATGACGACCAGGAGCAGCAGTTTGCCCGCCGTGGCGCCCAGCGCGTCCAGCAGGATCTGGGCCGGCGGCGCCCCCGTGGGCGAGGCGAGCTCCTTGTCGTAGGACTGGATGGCGAACGTGAAGCCGAGCAGCAGCACGAAGCCCGCTATCCACGAGGTCCAGATGGACTGGACGATGCCCTTCGGGCCGGCCGTCGACGCGTCGTGCGTCTCCTCCGTCATGTGGGCGGAGGCGTCGTAGCCGGTGAAGGTGTACTGCGCCATCAGCAGTCCGAGGAGCACCACGTACACGCCGCTGCCCCAGCCCGTGTTGTTCACGAACTTGGTGAACACGAAGGAAGCGGACTGGTGGTGGTCCGGTACGAAGGCCAGCGCGCCGACGATGACGCCGACGCCGAGCACGTGCCACCACACGCTGATGTCGTTGAGAAGCGCGACGATCTTCACGCCGAAGGTGTTCAGAAGGCCGTGCAGCAGCAGGATCGCCGCGAAGAGCAGGACCGTACGCCCCGGTGTGACCTTGAAGTCGAACTGCAGGTTCAGGTACGCCCCCAGGAAGGACGCGGCGCCGAAGTCGATGCCCGCCGTCACCGCCACCTGGCCCAGCACGTTGAACCAGCCCGTGAACCACGCCCAGGCGGCGGCCGTACGCGGGGGCGCCAGCCGGTGGGCCCAGAAGTACAGGCCCGCGGAGGTCGGATAGGCGGAACAGATCTCGGCCATCGACAGGCCGACGAACAGTGTCATCAGGCCTACGGCGACCCAGCCCCAGGTGATCACCGACGGGCCGCCCGTGTTCATGCCGAACAGATAGAGGGTGAGGCAGCCGGAGAGGACCGAGATGATCGTGAAGGAGACCGCGTAGTTGGAGAACGCCGACATGCGGCGGGCAAGGACCTGCGTGTAGCCGAGCTGGGCAAGCCGTTCTTCGTCGGACAACCCCGAGTCGGAGGGTCCCGACTTCCCGCTCGCTATGGCGTCATCTGTCATGCCCCCAGCGATTCCCTCGTCAGAGGCGTGACATGCATCACAGCATGGCCAAAAAATGCCCCTTCCGGCCTGCCCTGCGCGCCCGTTCCGTGCCCGCCCGCCGCAGGAACCATTGCCCCTGCCGCCGTTGTGCTGAAGGCGCCCCGCGCTGCCCCGTACGACCAGCTCGTTCTTCCCCTCACCGGCGCTCTCGCCGACGCCGACGACCCTCTCGTACGGCGTTCCCCGGCCGCCGGAGACCTTTGCGCGGACCTCCGGCGCCCGGGACATGTGACGTGACACACGAAGGGCCCGTACGACCGAAGTCGTACGGGCCCTCGCTCAGTTCACGCGGCGTCAGCCGTTGCGCTTCCAGCGCGGCTTGTCGTCGCGGCGGCCGAAGGAGGAGCCGCCGGTGCCGGTGCCGCGGTGGTCGTCACGGCGGCCGTAGGGGCGCTCGTGGCCGCCGGAGCGGAGGCCCGGGCGGTCGCCCTGGCGGTCGCGGTTGAACGGGCGGTCGCTGCCACGGTGACCGCCGCGCTCGTCCCGGCGCTCGAAGGAACGGCCGGCCGGACGGTCAGCCGGACGGTCGTCACGGCGGAACCCGCCGCGGTCGTTGTCCCGACGCTCGAAGCCACGGCCACCACGGTCGTCACGGCGCTCGAAGGAACGACCACCCCGGTCGTCACGACGGTCGTCACGGCGGAACCCGCCGCGGTCGTTGTCCCGACGCTCGAAACCACGGTCGCGGTCGCGGTTGAACCCGCCCCGGTCGTTGTCACGGCGCTCGAAGGAACGACCACCCCGGTCGTCACGACGGTCGTCGCGACGGAACCCGCCGCGGTCGTTGTCCCGACGCTCGAAACCACGGTCGCGGTCGCGGTTGAACCCGCCCCGGTCGTTGTCACGGCGCTCGAAGGAACGGCCACCCCGGTCGTCACGACGGTCGTCACGGCGGAAGCCGCCACGGTCGTTGTCCCGACGCTCACGACGCTCGTACGACGACGGCGCCTGGGCCCGGTCCACGTCCTGCGCGGCGGGCTGCTCGGGCACCGCCACCTCGGCCGCCTCGACGGCCTCGGCGACCACGGCCTGCGCTTCGGCGACCGCGGTCTCGGGGTCCTCGCCGCGCTCGCGGGCGACCCGGGCGACCAGGCGGTCGGCCTCCTCGCGCAGCTCGGTCGCGCGCCGCTGCGCCCGCTCCAGCTGCTTGGTGAGGTGCGCGACCTCGCGCTCGGCCTGCTGCGCCGCGTTGCCCGCGGACTCGGCCTGGACCTCGGTCATCGAACGGGCGCCGGTGATCTCGGCGACCTCGGGCTCGAAGGCCGTACCGGAGTTGATGATGTGACGCCCGGCGTCCACGCCCGCGTCCTCCATCAGCCGGAAGATCTGGCGGCGCTGGTGCGGCAGGGACAGGGAGACGACCGTGCCGGTGCGGCCCGCGCGGGCGGTACGGCCGGCGCGGTGCAGGTAGTCCTTGTGGTCACCGGCCGGGTCGACGTTCAGCACGAGGTCGATGCCGTCGACGTGGATGCCGCGGGCGGCGACGTCGGTGGCGACGAGCGCGTTGACGTAACCGTCCTTGAAGTCGGCCAGCGTGCGCGTCCGCGCGCCCTGCGTCATGCCGCCGTGCAGGGCGTCGGCCTTCACACCGGCCTCGCGCAGCTGCTCGGCGATGCGGTCGGCGCCCAGCTGGGTGCGGACGAAGATGATCGTGCGGCCCTTGCGGGAGGCGATCGCGGCGGTGACCGGCGCCTTGTCCTTGGGCTTCACGATCAGGATGTGGTGCGACATGGTCGTGACGTTGCCCTGGGCGCTGTCGACCTCGTGCGTGACCGGGTTGCTCAGGTAGCGCTTGACCAGCGTGGAGATCTCGTTCTCCATCGTGGCCGAGAACAGCATCCGCTGACCGCCCGCCGGGACCTGGTCCAGCAGCTCGGTGACCTCGGGCAGGAAGCCCAGGTCGGACATCTGGTCGGCCTCGTCGAGGACGGCCACCTCGACGTTCTCCAGGGAGCAGGCGCCGCGGTTGATGATGTCGCGCAGTCGGCCCGGGGTGGCGACGAGGATGTCGACGCCGCGCTCCAGGGCGTAGATCTGGTTGCCCATCGACGTACCGCCGCAGACGACCTTCATCTTCAGGCCCACGACGTCGCCGTACGGCTGGAGGGCGTCCGCGACCTGCATCGCGAGCTCACGGGTCGGGGTGAGGATGACGGCGCGCGGCTTGTGCTTCTCGGTGCGGCTGCCGGCCAGACGCGCCAGGACCGGCAGACCGAAGGAGAGGGTCTTGCCGGAGCCGGTGCGGCCACGGCCGAGGATGTCCTTGCCGGCCAGGGCGTCCGGGATGGTCGCGGCCTGGATCGGGAAGGGGGTGGTCACGCCGTTCTGGGCGAGCTTGCGCACCACGCCCTCGGGGAGACCGAGGTCCGCGAAGGTGACTTCGGGAGTGGCCTCGGTGACGTCCTCGGTGCCCTCGTTCTCGGGCACGACGACGTGATCAGTACTGGAAATGGACATGCGTAAGCGAAACCTTCCGGAGTCTCGTCGGCACGCGCCCGTCAACTCCGTGAATTCGCATTACGACCGCCTCTATGCGGTCAGCCACGGCAAGGGAGAGAACGCGCCACGCGGCGCTCTCTGCAATGGCGCCGGGCAATGGGATCAAACGATCTACCACCATACGCACCCTGCACCCCCCGAGGCAAACCGAGCCTCCGAGACGCTCGTCACGTCCCTAGGCCGGCGAGCCCGCCGTCGGCGCCGGCTCCCGCTCGGTCATCTGCGGCGACTCCTCGTGCGCCGAGGACGACGGCTCGGCGACCGTCGGCTCCGGCGAGGCGGGGGTCGGCTGCTCGGTCGGCGTCGGCTGCGGCTCGGCCGTGTGCGTCGGGGTCGGCGACGCGGCGGTCGGCGCGGGCACCCCGGGCTTCTCGCTCTTCCCGTTCCCGGGCCTGCCCGCCGGAGGGGCGGACCGGCCGTCCCCCGCGGACGGCGAGGCCGAGGGGGACGCCGACTCCCCGTCCTTCCCCTTCTCCCCCTTGCCGCCCTTGTGCTTGCCGTCGACCGCGCCGGCCCCGAACCCCCTGCCGGACACGCCCGACCCGCCGTCGGGCGCCTCACCGCCCCGCTGCCTCGCGGAGTGCGACGGCTTCGCGCCGCCGCCCCCGTCCTCGCCCACGCTCATGCAGCCGGCGGCAGCGGCGACGGCCATGACCGTGGCGGCCAGACGGACGGGTACGTACAAGCGGCGCACGGAAAGCCACCTCCGAGGCGGGGGAAGGAGTCAACCTGCCCAACTCCCGCCGCCCACAAGAGGACACGCGCCCCGCTCATCCGTATCCCAGGGCGTGCAGCCGCGCGTCGTCGATCCCGAAGTGGTGCGCGATCTCGTGCACGACGGTCACCTCGGTCTCCGCGACGACGTCCTCCCGCGACCGGCACATCCTGAGCGTCGGGCCCCGGTAGATGGTGATGCGGTCCGGCAGCACCCCGGCGTACCACTCACCCCGGTCCGTCAGCGGAGTCCCCTCGTAGAGCCCGAGCAGCTCGGGATCGTCCGCCGGCGGCTCGTCCTCGACGAACACCGCGACGTTGTCCATCAGTCGCGTCAGCTCCGGCGGGATCCGGTCGAGCGCCTCGGCGACCAGTTCCTCGAACTCCTCGCGCGTCATCTCCAGCACATGCCCATTGTCGGCCACGGCCCGTCCGTACGAGAGTCATGGACCCACTCGCATATCCACGGCCGCACTTGGGCATACGGGACCAATGGCCCGCGTCCCCGCCATCGCCGCCACCGTCCTGAACCGGGTACGCAAGTCCCCGCGCACCCTCGCCCGCCACTACCGCGCCCGCCGTCCCCACCCGACCCTCGAGCTGGTCCGGCAGCCCCACCCCTGGCCCCGCGCCCTGGGCCTGGCCGCCGTCGTCCTGCTCGGCGCCTGGCTGGGGCTGCTGATCGTCGGGAACGTACGGGTCCCGGTCGGCCCGATGGACACGACGATGACCCTGCGGCCGTCCCTCAGCGGCGGCACGAAGATCAACGTCTCGCCGCTCGGCGCCCTGCAGCTGAACAGCCACCATGCGCCGCTCCGCCTGGACGTGAACGTCGACCAGCTCGACCCGGTCCGCGCCCAGGCCCTGGTGGACCATCCCGAACGCCTCGCCGGCCTCCAGGACGAGGTCGCCCACGACGTCGAGCACGGCACCCTCGACGTGGCCCTGCGCTCCTGCGTCGCCGTCGTGTCCGGAGCCACGGCCCTGGGCCTCGCGGTCTACCGCCGCCCCCGCCGCGCCCTCGCCGCCGGCGGCACGGCCCTGGCCCTCCTCATGGCCTGCGGAGCCTCGGTGTACGCGACCTGGAACCCCGAGTCCGTCCTCGAACCGAAGTACTCGGGCCTGCTCTCCTCCGCGCCCTCGCTGGTCGGCAACGCCCGCAACATCGTCACCGAATTCAACGTCTACCAGAAGGAGTTGGCCCGTCTGGTGACCAACGTGACGAAGCTCTACGACGTCACGTCCACGCTCCCCGCCTACCAGCCGGACCCGTCCACCATCCGTGTCCTGCACGTCTCGGACATCCATCTCAACCCCGCGAGCTGGAAGATCATCGCGTCGCTGGTGGACCAGTACAAGGTGGACGTGATCGTCGACACCGGCGACACGATGGACCACGGCTCGGCGGCGGAGAACGGCTTCCTCGACCCGATCGCGGACCTGGGAGCGCCGTACGTCTGGGTCCGCGGCAACCACGACTCGGACATCACGCAGCGCTATCTGCAGCGCATGAAGAACGTCCACGTGCTGGACGGCGGCCGGGCGGAGACGATCGGGGGCCTGCGTTTCGCGGGCATCGGCGACCCGCAGTTCACCCCCGACCGCACGAAGGTCCTGGGAGCCGCCCAGTCGGAGGAACTGGCCGGCGCCCGCCTGGCCGCGGCCCTGAACGACCAGAAGAACGCGGGCACCCCGGTCGACGTGGCCATGGCCCACGAGCCCTCGGCGGCCCGCGGAGTGGACGGCGAGGTGCCGCTGGTCCTGTGCGGGCACCTCCACCACGAGGGCGACGAGATCCTCCCGCGCGGCACCCGGCTGCACATGGAGGGCTCGACGGGCGGCAGCGGCCTGCGCGCTTTGGAGCACAGGTACCCGGCCCCCATCGAGGCCTCGATCCTCTACTTCGACCGCGACACCCGCCGCCTCCAGGCCTGGGACGCGATCAAACTGGGCGGCCTGGGCGAGACGACGGCGGAGGTCACCCGCCACCTCCCCAAGGAGAACCAACCAGGAGCCACTCCTTCCACTCCGGCCCCATCAGCACCTTCCAGCTCCACCCCGTAAACCGTTTTGGCGATACCTCCCGCCATCCCATATGCTTCTCACGTCCCCGACGCGCTGAGAAGCGCCCAGGCGGGCCGATAGCCCTCATCGTCTAGCGGCCTAGGACGCCGCCCTTTCAAGGCGGTAGCACGGGTTCGAATCCCGTTGGGGGCACGCAAAACCGTGTGCGACACTGGTGGTCGCCCACACAGCTAGGTCCTGTGGAGCAGTTTGGAGTGCTCGCCACCCTGTCAAGGTGGAGGCCGCGGGTTCAAATCCCGTCAGGACCGCTGAGGCTTTCTCAAAAGCCTCGTGGCTGGGTAGCTCAGTTGGTACGAGCGATCGCCTGAAAAGCGATAGGTCGCCGGTTCGACCCCGGCCCCAGCCACAGCAAAGGCCCCGATCTCCGGATCGGGGCCTTGTTGTGTGCCTCCTGGATCAAGCTCGATGACCGATGACGGTACGAGCGATCGCGTCCGCTGCCAGGGATTTCCTCCCCGGCTCGCAGCTCGCCCCGCCGAGCATGCCTCTCTTCTGCAGCCGGGTGCGCAGGTTCCGGTCGTTCTGCCCGGCTGCGTGTAGGTCACGGCGCGGAGGTCGCGGTTCTCCTTGTTGCCGGTGGTGTGGGCGACGGCGGACACGTGGTTGGCGGCTTAGGTTGCGAATCGTGTTCGGTACGGCGGATCAACATCATTAACCAGAAGGGGTGAACTTCGAACGTATCGTCGATCTCTGACGTATTGTCGGCGCAGGCATGGATGGGGAGGGCATCGGTGGCGGACGGGTTCCAGGGGTTTGCGATCGTCCGGCGCGGTTACGACCGCGCCCAGGTCGACGCCTACGTCGCCCAGCTGGCCGCGGGCGCGGCCCCCGACACACCACCCGCCTTCGACCTCGCCCGCCGCGGCTACGACCGGGCGCAGGTCGACGCCCGGATCGCCGAACTGCGGGCCGGCTGAGGATGGCGGTCGGGCGGCTTGGCAGCGATCCGCCGCGGCGCTACGTTCTGGCTGGTCGGCGTAGGGCCAAGGGGGGCGGGGGACGATGAGCCGGGACGAGGCCAGGGCCATCCGGGATGTCGAGCTGGAGAAGGACCGGGCCCGGTACGGGCTGCTGGCCGTGGTGATCAGCAATCTGGCGATCGCGGGCGTGGCGGTCTTCGGAGTGTGGCGGCTCGACGGGGACAAGTCGGTGATCGTGGGCGTGCTCACGGCCGCCTTCACCGCGGTGAGCAGCATGACCACCGCCTATCTGGGGATCAAGGCCGTATCCAACACCGCCAGGTCCATCGCGCTGGGCGACGGCGGCCCGCGGCAGCAGCCGCCCGCGCCCGCGCCGCCTCCGGTGCAGCGGACCGGCTGAGCGCCCCCGCCGGCCCGCCTGGCCGTCGGGCGACAATTCGTTCGCCATGGATTTCCCCGGGATGAGATCCTGGATCGCGTATGTCTACGCACCCTGCCCCCGCCACCCCGGCCCTCGGCGCCCTCGCCCCCCGCCTGACCGAGCTGTCCCTGCGCGATGCGCACCGGCTCGGGCGCAGGCTCGAAGGCGCGCGCAAGATCCGTAAGCCCGAGGCCCAGGCCGCCGTCCTCGCCGAGATCGAGGCGGAGATCGCGAAGGCCGAGGAGCGGATGGGCGAGCGGCGCGGCCGGGTCCCCGCCGTCTCCTATCCCGAGCAGCTGCCGGTCAGCCAGAAGAAGGACGTCATCGCGGAGGCCATCCGCGATCACCAGGTCGTCATCGTCGCCGGTGAGACCGGGTCCGGAAAGACGACACAGATCCCCAAGATCTGTCTCGAACTCGGGCGTGGGGTCAGGGGGATGATCGGGCACACCCAGCCCCGTCGTATCGCCGCCCGTACGGTCGCCGAGCGCGTGGCCGAGGAGATGGACACCCCGCTGGGCGAGGCCGTCGGCTGGAAGGTGCGGTTCACCGACCAGGTGAACCAGGACTCGACCTTCATCAAGCTGATGACGGACGGCATCCTGCTCGCCGAGATCCAGACGGACCGCGAGCTGCGCGCCTACGACACGATCATCATCGACGAGGCCCACGAGCGGTCCCTCAACATCGACTTCCTGCTGGGTTACCTCGCGCAGCTGCTGCCGAAGCGGCCCGATCTCAAGGTCGTGATCACCTCCGCGACCATCGACCCCGAGCGCTTCTCCCGGCACTTCGGCGACGCCCCGATCATCGAGGTCAGCGGGCGGACGTATCCGGTGGAGGTGCGCTATCGCCCGCTCCTCGAAGAGGACAGCGACGACTCCGACCGCGACCAGATCACCGCGATCTGCGACGCGGTGGAGGAGCTCCAGGGGGAGGGCAAGGGCGACATCCTCGTCTTCCTCTCCGGGGAGCGCGAGATCCGCGACACGGCGGACGCGCTGGTCAAGAAGAACTACCGCTTCACGGAAGTCCTGCCCCTCTACGCCCGCCTCTCGCACGCCGAGCAGCACCGTGTCTTCCAGCCGCACGCGGGCCGCAGGATCGTTCTGGCCACGAACGTCGCCGAGACCTCGCTGACCGTCCCGGGCATCAAGTACGTCATCGACCCCGGCTTCGCCCGGATCAGCCGCTACAGCCACCGCACCAAGGTCCAGCGCCTGCCCATCGAGCCGATCTCGCAGGCCAGCGCCAACCAGCGCAAGGGCCGTTGCGGCCGTACGTCCGACGGCATCTGCATCCGCCTGTACTCCGAGGACGACTTCCTCGCCCGTCCGGAGTTCACGGACGCGGAGATCCTGCGTACGAACCTGGCGTCCGTCATCCTGCAGATGACCGCGGCCGGCCTCGGCGACATCGAGAAGTTCCCCTTCATCGACCCGCCGGACCACCGCAACATCCGCGACGGCGTGCAACTGCTCCAGGAGCTGCACGCGCTGGACCCGGCGGAGAAGGACGTACGCAAGCGGCTCACCCCTACCGGCCGCAGGCTCGCCCAGCTGCCCGTCGACCCGCGCCTGGCCCGTATGGTCCTGGAGGCCGACAAGAACGGCTGTGTCCGCGAGGTCATGGTCATAGCCGCCGCGCTGTCCATCCAGGACCCGCGCGAGCGCCCCGCGGACAAACAGGCCCAGGCCGACCAGCAGCACGCCCGCTTCAAGGACGAGACGAGCGACTTCCTCGCCTACCTCAACCTGTGGCGCTACGTGCGCGAGCAGCAGAAGGAGCGGGGTTCGAGCTCCTTCCGCCGTATGTGCAAGCAGGAGTACCTCAACTTCCTGCGCATTCGCGAATGGCAGGACATCTACACGCAGTTGAGGACGGTCGCCAAGCAGATGGGCATCCACCTCAACGAGGACGATGCCCCCGGCGACCGCATCCACGTCTCCCTCCTCGCCGGCCTGCTCTCGCACATCGGCATGAAGGACGTGAAGGAGGGCGCGAAGAACGAGTATCTGGGCGCCCGCAACGCCAAGTTCGCGATCTTCCCGGGCTCGGCCCTCTTCAAGAAGCCGCCGCGGTTCGTGATGTCCGCGGAGCTGGTGGAGACATCCCGGCTGTGGGCCCGCGTCAACGCGAAGATCGAGCCGGAGTGGGTCGAGCCGCTCGCGGAGCATTTGCTGAAGCGGACGTACAGCGAACCGCACTGGGAGAAGGACCAGGCGGCCGTGATGGCGTACGAGAAGGTCACGCTGTACGGCGTCCCGATCGTCGCCCAGCGCAAGGTGAACTACGGCCGGATCGACCCCGAGGCCAGTCGCGAGCTGTTCATCCGCAACGCGCTCGTCGAGGGCGACTGGCGCACGCACCACAAGTTCTTCGCCGACAACCGCAGACTCCTCAGCGAGGTCGAGGAGCTGGAGCACCGCGCCCGCCGCCGGGACATCGTCGTCGACGACGACACGCTGTTCGACTTCTACGACCGGAAGGTACCCGAACACGTCGTCTCCGGCGCCCACTTCGACTCCTGGTGGAAGCGGAAGCGGCACGAGCAGCCGGAGTTCCTGGACTTCGAGCGGGAGATGCTCATCCGGGAGTCGGCGGAGGCGGTCACCAAGGCCGACTATCCGGACTCCTGGCGGCAGGGGCCGCTGAAGTTCCGGGTGACGTACCAGTTCGAGCCGGGCGCGGACGCGGACGGTGTGACGGTGCATGTGCCGCTCCAGGTCCTCAACCAGGTCACGGACGAGGGCTTCGACTGGCAGATCCCGGGCCTGCGGGAGGAACTCGTCACCGAGCTGATCCGCTCGCTCCCGAAGCCGATCCGCCGTAACTACGTGCCGGCACCGAACTTCGCGAAGCGCTTCCTGGCCACCGCCGTCCCCCTGCAGGAGCCTTTGACGGAGACGATGGCGCGCGAGCTGAAGCGCATGGTCGGAGTGCCCTTCGAGGCGTCCGACTTCGACTGGTCGAAGGTCCCGGACCATCTGCGCATCACCTTCCGCATCGTCGACGAGCGGCGGCGCAAGCTCGCCGAGGACAAGGACCTGGAGGCGCTTCGGCTCCAGCTGAAGCCGAAGGCCCGCAAGGCCCTCTCCGAGGCCGCCGCGGCCACCGCCTCGCGCGAGGGCGGCCAGTCCCTGGAGCGCAAGGGCGTGACGGACTGGACGATCGGCTCCCTGACCCGCGTGTTCGAGACGCGCCGGGCCGGCCAGCCGGTGAAGGCGTACCCGGCGCTGGTCGACGACGGCGACACGGTCTCGGTCCGCCTCTTCGACACGGAGGCGGAACAGGCGGAGGCGATGTGGAAGGGCACGCGCAGGCTGATCCTGCGCAACATCCCGGTCAACCCCGCGAAGTTCGCGTCCGAGAAGCTGACGAACGCCCAGAAGCTCGCCCTGTCCGCGAATCCGCACGGCTCGATCCAGGGCCTGTTCGACGACTGCGCGATGGCGGCGGCGGACAAGCTGATCGGGGACTTCGGGGGCCCGGCGTGGGACGAGGAGTCGTACCGGAAGCTGTACGACAAGGTGCGCGCGGAGATCGTGGACACCACGGTCCGTACGGTGGGGCAGGTGCAGCAGGTGCTGGCCGCCTGGCAGGCCTGTGAGCGCCGTCTGAAGGCCGTACGCAGCCCCGCGCTGCTCCCGAACCTCCAGGACGTCAGGGGGCAGCTGGACGCCCTCGTGAAGCCCGGCTTCGTGACGGAGACGGGCCTTCGGCGCCTGCCGGACCTGATGCGCTACCTGGTGGCCGCGGACCGTCGGCTCCAGCAGATGCCGACGGGGGTCCAGCGGGACACCACGCGCATGGAGAAGGTCCACGAGATGCAGGACGAGTACGCGTGGCTGCTGGAGCAGCTGCCCCAGGGCCGCCCGGTCCCGTCCTCCGTCACCGACATCCGCTGGATGATCGAGGAGCTCCGGGTCAGCTATTTCGCCCACGCGCTGGGTACGGCGTACCCGGTCTCCGACAAGCGGATCGTGAAGGCGATCGACGCGGCCGTCCCGTAACCGCCCGCGCACAGTGGGTGAGTTCGACCAGCGGGCTCACCCTCCTGTACAGTCTCTTCTCGCAGCGCAACGCACACGGAATCCAATATGCGACTCCGTCGCGTGGTCGCCGCGAAACCTGGTCCTGTGGAGCAGTTTGGAGTGCTCGCCACCCTGTCAAGGTGGAGGCCGCGGGTTCAAATCCCGTCAGGACCGCAGTAAGCAAGAAGGCCCGCCCCAGACAAGGGATGCGGGCCTTCTTCATATCCGCCCGCAACCCGCCACCCTGTCAGGGTGGAGGCCGCGCCCGCAGCGCAGCCGCCACCGGGTACAGCAAATCCCGTCAGGACCGCAGTGAGAAGGGCCCGCACCGGCAAGGTGCGGGCCCTTTCTCGTGCCGGTCACGGCATTTCAGCTCGTCCGGCGGTCTCGGCCGCGTGCGTCACCCCATGCACAGGCGTTCGACGGAGCCCCATGCCGTCTTGACGGCGTCACATTCCATCGGTACCCAGAAGACAGGGCCGTTCCCCGTTCGGCCCCGTGGAGGTGGCGTATGGCGGCGTCGGTCAGGCACGAGACACGGGCCCTGCTCCGTGCGCATCTGTCGGCCGCTTCCTCGTACGGCCACCTGACCCGCCACTGCCCGATATGCCACCACCTGCTGCGGCTGGCGCTGGACTCGCCGAGGAGCGCCGAGGTCCCGGACGAGGTCGTCGAGGACGAAAGCGCCGCCGGCGCATGACGGCCGACCGCCCCAACGCCCGCCCCGCCAAGGGAATCTGGACCGCATGGCTTCTCTAGCGCACAGACGCCGACGGCAACAAGGACCGCGGCATGTGACGGGTGTCACCGCATGAGTTTCTGAAACCGCGGTACTTACACCCCGCCTACAAGTGGTCAATTTTATATGTGCAATTGCACCACTCGGGGGCCCCTCCGGGAGGCCGCCGCACGGCGCCCTCCAGCCGCGCCCCACAGGCGATCCGACACCCGCCCCCAGACTCCGACAAGGCCGCTCACAGCACCCCCGGCCAGGCGCGCCGCACGCACAAAAAAGATCGCGCTGGACCCGGCGGAGTCCAGCGCGATCGACGACGCACCCTGTTACTTGCTTGGAAAGCTCTGAAGAGCGTGGGCATGGAGCCTGTTGGGGCAGACCCCGCGTCGCTTGGAGCCAGGGTTCGGGCGCCGCGGCAAGTGGGGGACCTGCCGGTTTGCCCGGTTATGCAGTTGTTCAGGCCTCGCTGCGCTGCTGCGGGATGCCCGCGAGCAGTGCACGGACCTCCGCCTCGCGGTAGCGGCGGTGCCCGCCGAGCGTTCGAATCGAAGTGAGCTTTCCGGCCTTCGCCCACCGCGTGACCGTCTTGGGGTCGACGCGGAACATCGTGGCGACCTCAGCCGGGGTCAGCAGCGGCTCGGCATCAGGGGTGCGAGCGGTCATGAGCGGCCTCCTCGGGAGAACCGAACCTTCTCGGTTCTTTCCTCTAAATTCTGCACCTTGACCCGCGTTGCCCGAAATGGTGGACGCGAGTCGAGTCGGTTATAGGACGAACGGCTTGTCCTCGGCACTACAACTACACCATCTGTCCAGCCGCGTCGGCCAAACCGATGGAATTGCCCCTCCAGGTGTTCATCAGCGACGGAAGCCGATGGACCATGCCATAGCGGACAGTCACGTCACTGTGACGATCAGTCACAGGACAATCAGGAGCCACGAGACCCCCCAAAGCGTGCAATGCTGAGATTCCGCCCACAGTGGTACGCACCGGGACGGACGGAGCCCTCCCCGGACTCCTTGTCCTATTTTGGCACGAGGAGGGGCAAGGGGCGCAAGGGCCGCGTAAGTGCGGTCCGTCACGCTTGGCACAGCTTGAGATGAACGCCCGGATCGGGGCCTACGTCCCATGTTGACGAAACCTCAGGAAACTCAGAGCACACTTCGGTGCGAGGACGAAACCCCAAAACGGGCGATTCGTCAAACGTCAGTTCGTTACCTGAGGCCGCTCTCAGTTGGCCGAGCGCCGGTCCCGGACCGACCGCCAGCGCTCCACCAGCCGCGCGTACGCCGCTCCCGCCGCCGCCCCGTCGCCCTGGCGCAGCGCCTCGATGCCCTCGGCGACGTCCGCCGCCGAGTGATCGTCCTCGAGCTCGCCGGCCGGCAGCGTGTGCACCAGGCCGCCGTAGTCCAGCTCCACCGTCGAGCGCGGGTGGAACTCCTCCAGCCAGCGCCCCACGTCCACCAGGCCGTCGATCAGCGGCCCCTCGTCGATGCCGTCCTTCAGGGCCCGCAGCGCCCGCGCCACCCGCCGCCGCGCCTGCACCATCGGCGTCTGGTAGCGCAGCATCGGAGGGATCTCGCCGGAGCCCTTGTCGAAGCGCCGCTCCTCGTCCGCCACCAGCACGAACCAGTGCAGCGGCACCTGCCAGGTCGCCGTGCGGATCCACGGGCGGGCGTCCGGGTTGCGCACCAGCCAGCGCTCGTAGTCCTGCGCCGCCTGGCGTCGTACGACCTCCGGGAGCACCGCGTCCAGGACCGGCTTCGGCAGCTCCTCGGGGAGCTCCTGGAGGGCCTGCCAGCCGCGCAGCCGGGTCCGCCAGGGGCACACGCACAGCACCCCGTCGGCCTCCAGCACGAAGGCGTCGCTGCTCTCGTGCACCGGCACCGGGATCGGCGGGGTGGGCACCAAGTCGGCCAGGGAGCGGCGCAGTTCGTCCTGGTACGAGGGACGGTCGGCGCGCCGGGCATAGCGCGCCCAGTGGCTGCGCTCCGGCTCGGGGAAGGCGGCCAGTGGCTCGTACACGCGCAGATACGTCGCGTACGGGACGATCACCGAGGACACCTTGGGCACGCCTGCTCCCTCCCCCGCCCACCACCGGGAAAACCTGCGGAACCCGCTCACAAACCGGCGGGAAATCTATGCAAATCGTCGCACGGACGTACTCCGGGAGTGGGTGATCCTGAGCACTGCGCGGTGACGGGGGCGCCCAGGCTCTAATCTCAACCTCACAGCACCCGCCACCCTCCCCCTCTGCCAAAAGCGTGGGGGGACCCCCAGGGAGCTGGTCTCCAACCGCCGCTAGCTACTCAGGAGTCACCACAGTGACCGACGTAACCGGCGCACCTGCTGATGTACTGCACACCCTGTTCCACTCGGACCAGGGCGGACATGAGCAAGTCGTGCTCTGCCAGGACCGCGCCAGCGGCCTCAAGGCCGTCATCGCCATTCACAACACCGCCCTGGGCCCCGCCCTCGGCGGTACCCGCTTCTACCCGTATGCGAACGAGTCGGAGGCCGTCGCCGACGCGCTCAACCTCGCGCGCGGGATGTCGTACAAGAACGCCATGGCCGGTCTCGACCACGGCGGCGGCAAGGCCGTGATCATCGGCGACCCGGAGAGGGACAAGACCGAGGAGCTGCTGCTCGCCTACGGGCGCATGGTCGCCTCCCTCGGCGGGCGCTACGTCACCGCGTGTGACGTCGGTACGTACGTCGCCGACATGGACGTCGTGGCCCGGGAGTGCCGCTGGACGACCGGACGGTCCCCGGAGAACGGCGGCGCCGGCGACTCCTCCGTCCTCACCGCCTTCGGCGTCTACCAGGGCATGCGCGCCAGCGCCCAGCACCTGTGGGGCGACCCCTCGCTGCGTGGCCGCAAGGTGGGCATCGCGGGCGTCGGCAAGGTCGGCCACCACCTGGTCCGGCACCTGCGCGACGAGGGCTCCGAGGTCGTCATCACCGATGTGCGCGAGGAAGCCGTGGGGCGGATCCTCGCGGCGCACCCGGAGGGCGTGAGCGCCGTCGCTGACACCGCGACCCTGATCCGCGTCGAGGGCCTGGACATCTACGCCCCCTGCGCGCTCGGCGGTGCCCTGAACGACGACACCGTGCCCGCGCTGACCGCGAGGATCGTCTGCGGCGCCGCCAACAACCAGCTCGCCCACCCGGGCGTCGAGAAGGACCTCGCCGACCGCGGGATCCTCTACGCGCCGGACTACGTGGTGAACGCCGGCGGTGTCATCCAGGTCGCCGACGAACTGCACGGCTTCGACTTCGAGCGGTGCAAGGCGAAGGCGGCGAAGATCTTCGACACCACGCTGGCCATATTCGCACGTGCGAAGACGGACGGGATTCCGCCGGCCGCGGCGGCCGACCGGATCGCCGAGCAGCGGATGCACGAGGCGGCCGCAGGACGCAGTCTCTGACCTCCGGAAGGTTTGGCCGGTACCCGTCGGCGCACACTTAGAGAGAACTCTCACGTTCGTCGGCGGGTCGCCTGTCGAGAAGTGGTTAAAATCGCGGTTGACCAGCGGGGACGGGGCGCCCCGAGGGTCCTGGACCCGGGCCCGTCCTGCGGGCGACGTACCGTATGGGCGCGGGCTCAGGTACCGTGGAAGCCCTACGGACCGGTCTCTCCGCGGAGAGCCCGTTCCAGATCATGAACGCGTGTCAAGACTCTGGGGCCGTCGAGCCCCGTCACCGAGGGGGTCGAGCCATGGGGCGCGGCCGGGCCAAGGCCAAGCAGACGAAGGTCGCCCGCCAGCTGAAGTACAACAGCGGCGGGACTGACCTGTCGCGTCTGGCCAGCGAGCTGGGCGCTTCGACTTCGAGCCAACCGCCGAACGGCGAGCCGTTCGAGGACGACGAGGACGAAGACGACCCGTACGCCGAGTACGCGAGTCTCTATAACGACGACGATGAGGACGAGGACGACGAGTCCGGTCCGTCGTCGCAACATCGCCGCGGCGCTTGACGCACTGAGCAGTGCTTGACCCGGTCCGGGAGTGGTCCACACCACCGGACCGGGTTTTGCGCTGCTTTCGCCACCGTCAGGCGCTGTAGTCCCCCACGAGGGCCGCGCCCGTCTCGTGATCGCCGCGCTCGGTGATCTCTCCGGCGACCCATGCCTCGACCCCGCGGTCGGCCAGCGTCGCGAGAGCCACGTCGGTGGACTCCTCGGGGACGATGGCGATCATGCCCACGCCCATGTTGAGGGTCTTCTCCAGCTCCAGGCGCTCGACCTGCCCCGTCCTGCCGACGAGGTCGAAAACCGGGGCCGGGGCCCAGGTTGAACGGTCGACGATCGCGTGCAGGTCGTCCGGGATGACGCGGGCGAGGTTCGCGGCCAGGCCGCCGCCCGTGACATGGCTGAACGCGTGCACCTCGGTGGTACGGGTCAGGGCCAGGCAGTCCAGCGAGTAGATCTTGGTCGGCTCCAGCAGCTCCTCGCCGAGGGTGCGGCCGAACTCCTCGATCCGCGCGTCGAGCGACAGGCCCGCCTGGTTCAGCAGGACATGCCGGACGAGCGAGTACCCGTTCGAGTGAAGCCCGGAGGCCGCCATGGCGATCACCGTGTCACCCGTACGGATAAGATCCGGGCCCAGCAGCCGGTCGGCCTCCACCGCGCCCGTACCGGCACCGGCGACATCGAAGTCGTCCGGGCCGAGCAGCCCCGGGTGTTCGGCCGTCTCGCCGCCCACCAGGGCGCAGCCGGCCAGCACACAGCCCTCCGCGATGCCCTTGACGATCGCGGCCACCCGCTCCGGGTGGACCTTGCCGACGCAGATGTAGTCGGTCATGAACAGCGGCTCGGCGCCGCACACCACGATGTCGTCCATGACCATCGCGACCAGGTCGTGGCCGATGGTGTCGTACACACCGAGCTGGCGCGCGATGTCGACCTTGGTGCCCACGCCGTCGGTGGCGGAGGCGAGGAGGGGACGCTCGAAGCGCTTGAGGGCGGAGGCGTCGAAAAGGCCGGCGAAACCGCCGAGGCCGCCGAGGACCTCGGGGCGCTGCGTCTTCTTCACCCACTCCTTCATCAGCTCGACCGCGCGGTCGCCCGCTTCGATGTCGACGCCCGCGGCTGCGTAGCTGGCACCAGTTGTCTCAGACATGGCTAGTGAGAACTTTCGTGTCGTACGGCAGGTATGACGGGCTTTACGGGCGACGGATCGCGTCGGCCGCGGCCGTGGCTGCGGGACCCGCGGCCAGCTCGGTCTCCAGGAGCTGCTTGCCGAGCAGCTCGGGGTCCGGGAGCTCCATCGGGTACTCGCCGTCGAAGCAGGCGCGGCACAGGTTCGGCTTGGCGATGGTGGTCGCCTCGATCATGCCGTCGATGGAGATGTACGCCAGGGAGTCGGCGCCCAGCGAGGTGCCGATCTCGTCGATGGTCATGCCGTTGGCGATGAGCTCGGCGCGGGTGGCGAAGTCGATGCCGAAGAAGCAGGGCCACTTCACGGGCGGTGAGGAGATCCGGATGTGGACCTCCGCCGCGCCCGCCTCGCGGAGCATGCGCACCAGGGCCCGCTGGGTGTTGCCGCGCACGATCGAGTCGTCCACGACCACCAGGCGCTTGCCCTTGATGACTTCCTTCAGCGGGTTCAGCTTCAGACGGATGCCGAGCTGGCGGATCGTCTGCGAGGGCTGGATGAAGGTCCGGCCGACGTACGCGTTCTTCACTAGGCCCGCGCCGAAGGGGATGCCGGAGGCCTCCGCGTAGCCGATGGCGGCCGGGGTGCCGGACTCCGGGGTCGCTATGACCAGGTCGGCCTCGACCGGGGCTTCCTTGGCGAGCTTGCGGCCCATCTCCACGCGGGAGAGGTACACGTTCCGGCCGGCGATGTCGGTGTCCGGACGGGCCAGATAGACGTACTCGAAGACACAGCCCTTGGGCTTCGCTTCCGCGAATCGGGAGGTGCGCAGACCGTTCTCGTCGATGGCCACGAACTCGCCCGGCTCGATCTCGCGGACGTAGCTCGCGCCGCAGATGTCGAGGGCGGCGGACTCGGAGGCGACGACCCAGCCGCGCTCCAGGCGGCCGAGGACCAGCGGGCGGATGCCCTGCGGGTCGCGGGCCGCGTAGAGGGTGTGCTCGTCCATGAAGACGAGGGAGAAGGCTCCGCGCACCTTCGGGAGGACCGTGTGGGCGGCCTCCTCGATGGTCAGCGGCTTGCCGTCCGCGTCCTCCTGGGCGGCGAGCAGCGCCGTCAGGAGGTCGGTGTCGTTGGTGGCCGCCACGCGCGGGGTGCGGCCGCCCTCCTTCTTCGGGAGGTCGGCGACCATCTCGGCGAGCTGCGCCGTGTTGACCAGGTTGCCGTTGTGGCCGAGCGCGATGGAGCCGTGCGCGGTGGCGCGGAACGTCGGCTGGGCGTTCTCCCACACGGAGGCGCCGGTGGTCGAGTAGCGGGCGTGACCGACCGCGATATGACCCTGGAGCGAACCGAGCGAGGTCTCGTCGAAGACCTGGGAGACGAGGCCCATGTCCTTGAAGACGAGGATCTGGGAGCCGTTGCTGACCGCGATTCCCGCGGATTCCTGGCCCCGATGCTGGAGGGCGTAGAGCCCGAAGTAAGTGAGCTTGGCGACCTCTTCACCGGGAGCCCAGACTCCGAAGACGCCGCAGGCGTCCTGGGGGCCCTTCTCACCGGGGAGCAGATCATGATTGAGTCGACCGTCACCACGTGGCACGCCACCGAGTGTAGGCGAGATCGACCACTGGTCCGAATTGGGGACAGCTGCCGCTAATGGATCACCGCTCGGCGACCGCCTTGGCGGTTTCTCCGTTCGTGCTGGTCAGCGTGAGGGTTTGCTGATCCAGCCCGTAGCTCACGGTGCCGTCGAAGAGGCGCAGGAGAGCCTTCTCCGTATGCATGAGTGAGGTGTCGCACATCATTCGGGTGGTGGACGGGGCGCCGAGGGTGATATGTCCGTCGCGGACCGTGGCGTTCGCGGTGACGTGGTTGCAGCCGAGGCGGCCGGTGACCTTGCCGGACTTCTTGTCGAAGGTGAGGTGAGCGGACGCCGTCTGCTGCCGCGGCAGGCCGGTCGCCGTGCCGTTGGAGTCGCCGAGCGCGGTGATCGTCCACTTCGTCCCGTACAGCGGGGCGTCCTTCTCCTTGGTCAGCCGGATGCGGTCGCCGTCGTGGGTGGTGAGCGTCAGGCCGTCGCCCTTGGTCTCGACGGTGAGCGAGTGGTCGGTGAGGGTGGTGGCGAGGGCCCGCTCGAAGGCCATGCGCCGGGGCTCGCAGGCCATCAGGGTCTGGTGGGCGTTCGTCAGTTCGACTCGGTGGTCCTTGAAGGCGACCTTCGCGCCGAACTCGTTGCAGCCGTAGTTGCCCACGGCGGTCCCGTCCGCGCGGATCCGGAGGTCGGCGTCGGCGGGAGCGCGCCGGGTGGTGCCGTCCACGGTGACGCTGTCGACCTTCCAGTGGACCCCGGACACCTCCGAGGCGGCGGAGGTGCCGCCTGTGTCGCTTCCGCACGCCATGACCAGCGGAAGGACGGTCAGGACGGCGAGGGTGAGTCGCTGTTTGTCCATGCCGATGGGACGAAAGGGACGGAGGACCGGTTCCCCGCGTTCACCTCATCAGCGGCAGCAGCCCGCCCAGGTCCGCCCGTTCCCCACTGGCGCTGACCTGGGCCTCCTGGACGGCATCCGCCCAGGTCACCCGCCCGGTCGCGAGCCGGATCCAGGTCAGCGGACCGGTCTCGACGACGTTCGGCGGGGTGCCGCGGGTGTGCCGGGGGCCCTCGATGCACTGCACGACGGCGTACGGCGGGATCCGCACCTCGGTGGAGCCGCCGGGCGCCTTGGCTGCCAGGGCGTCGGCGAGCAGCCGGGTGCAGGCGGCGAGGCACTGGCGGTCGTACGGCACCTCCAGGCCCGGCACGGCTGCGTTCAGGTCATCGGTGTGGACGACTAGTTCGACGGTGCGGGTGACGACGTAGTCGGCGAGGGGCAGGGCGCCGACGTTGGTCTCCAGGAGACGGCTGCCGGGGTGCTCGTCGAGCAGCCGGTCCAGGCTCTGCTCGATGTCCGCGAGATAGGCGCCGAGGTCGGTGTGCTGCTCGGCGAGCCGCCGGGTGAAGTCGTCGATGGCCGAGGAGTTGGCGGCGGTGGCGAAGGCCCAGTCGAGCAGCACGGCGTCCTGCTTGGCGGGCTCCGGCTTGTCGAGCGACCGGTGTACGGCCGTCACCGCCATCCCGATGTGCGCGACCAGCTCCCGCACGGTCCACTCACCGAGGCGGGTGGGGAGCGCGAACTGCTCGGGGGGCAGTTTCCGTACGGTCTCCCGTACGTTCCCGAGCTGGGCGAGGACCGCGGCGCGGACCTTGGCCGGGTCGTAGGTGCGGGGGCGCTTCTTGGCCGGGGGCATGGCGGCGAGCCTATGCCTTCACGGCGTAGCCGCTCAGCCCCTTTTCAACCAGGTCGAACGCCTGCCGGGCGCGCTCCGCGGCATCGGCGGCGACCTCGTCGGCGGTCTCACCGCGAGCGATGCGGGCGTGATGCTCCTCGATGAGGGCGTTGCGGGCGGCGCTGAGCATGGCGGCGGCGACGGTGGCGAGCATGGGGTCGCCGGTCTCCTCGGCGAGCAGCGCGGCCAGGTCGCGGGTGCCCTTCTGGGCGGAGAGGAAGGCGCGCTCCATCAAGACCGGGGTGCCGAGGACGAGTTGGCGCAGTTGCCGGGCGAACGGTTCGGGGTGCAGCCCGACCGAAGGGTCACGGGTCTCGGCCATCTCCAGGAACTGCCGGCGCACGGCCGCCACGGCGGACTCGCCGGTCCGGCGCTCGCGCACCGCGCGGGCCGCGTCGCCGAAGTGCTCCTCCATGGGCAGGAAGACGAGGTCCTCCTTGGAGCCGAAGTAGTTGAAGACGGTCATCTTGGAGACCTCGGCCGCGTCGGCGATCTCCTGGACCGAGACGGCGTCGAACCCGCGCTCGATGAACAGCTCGACGGCCACCTGCCAGATCCGCCGCGCGGTCTGCGCCTTCTTGCGCTCCCGCAGCCCCATCACTTCAGCCATGCCCTCACTGTACCAAGGCGAATTTTAAGCCGAGATGAAACATTGACTCGGTACACAAAGGTCGGCATGGTGGTGTCATGACCGAGACCCAGCGCAAAGTCGCCTTCGTCGTCTGCCTGCTGACGATCGTCCTGGCCCTGCTGGACATGCAGATCGTGTCCGCCGCGACCGTCCCGATCGTCCGGGACCTCGACCCCGGCCACGGCATCGACAAGATCCCGTGGCTGGTCAGCGCCTACGCGCTGGCGTCGGCGGCGATGCTCCCCCTGTACGGCCGATCGCCATGGCGCCGCCGGCGATGAGGCCACCCAGGTTGGTGCCCTTGTCGGCGCTCTTCTTCTCCGGGCCTTTGAGGTGGGCGATGACCACCATCGTCACGCTCATCAGGCCACCGCCACCCAGGCCCTGCACAGCCCGGGCCGCGATCAGCTGCGCCATCGACTGGGCGGCGCCGCACAGCGCGGAGCCGAGCAGGAAGGTGGCGATCGCCCCTGGATCGGCGGCCTGCTGGCCGATCACGCCACGGTATCGCCGCCCTGACCGGCGCCGCTCTCGCCCTGAAACTCCCCGAGCACCACGTGCGCCGCCCGGTCGACTACGCGGGCGCCGCGCTCGCGGCCGGTTTCTCCAGTGCGCTGCTGCTGGTGACGGACTGGGGCGGGAAGCGGTACGCGTGGACGTCTCCGGTGATCACCGGGGAGCCGACCCGGACGGCGCGCTCATGGTTGTCGAGCAACCCGGACCGGCAGGTCGGCGGCTACCGCAGCATCCAGACGTCGAAGTTCGGCGAGAAGGTGTCCGTACCCGGCCCCATGGACATCGAACTGGACACGGAGATTCTCAAGAACTACGTCCGGTCAACGACCAGGGACTAAGGTCCCAGGCTTGCACAACGGGCGCCGCTGGCTGTGGCGCTGCGTTTGCGTCCTCTCCCACGCCTCGGTTCCGGGGGTGGGCCTGGGGCGGTTGACTGCGCCCCGCCTCGCCACAACTCCCATGCTCTGGCACGGATGTTGCGGGAGCCGTTCCGGTCCGCGTGATCAACGAATCCGCAGGACCGGCACACGAACCAGGCCTGGGAGACCCGGTTCGCCTTGTCCACATGCCCGCACTCGGCGCAGGTGCGCGAGGTGTACGCCGGATCGACGTACACCACCGGCACCCCGGCTTTACGGGCCTTGTACGCGATGATCTTCCCCAGCTGAGCGAAGGCCCAGCTGGAATGTGTGGCCCGTTGGGGCTTGGGAAGCCGTACCCGGTCACGGATGCCCGTCAGGTTCTCCAGGGCGATCCCGCGACCGGTGCGTTCTGCCTCGGCCACCACATGTTTCGCGATCTTGTGGTTGATGTCCTTGGCCCGCCGTGCTTCCTTGCGCCGCCGTTTCTTCAGGCGGCGCTTGGCGGACGGGGTGTTCTTCTTCTGCAGCTTGCCACGCAAGGTCCGTTCCCGGGCACGGATGCGGTTGAGCTCGCGTCCGGCCATGATCTCGCCGTCGGACGTGGTGGCGATGTTGACGATGCCCAGGTCGATGCCGAGGAAGTCATGCGGTTCGGTGTTCGGCGGGGCTTCGGGCACCTCGCAGGTGGCGTTCAGGAACCACATGCCGTCCCGGTACAGCAGGTCCGATTCGCCCTTTCGGTACAGCGCCAAGGTGGCCAACTGCTCCGGTGAAGCGGTGAACGCGACGTCCTTGACCCGTCCGCGCACGGTCCAGATCGAGATCCGCCGCTCGGGAACCTGCCAGGACAGCATCCGGTCGTCGTACGGCTGCGCCCCTTCCGGACGGAAGGCGATCGGTTTCTCAGTGGCCCTGCGGTAGCGCTTCGAGCCGCGCGTGCCGAGGTTCCCGGCCTTGAGGTTGGCCTTGAGCGCGGCGTACGCATCGCACGTCTTTTTCACGACGTGTTGGGCGGCCTGCGCGCCCAGTCCCCAGCGAGCCCTGATCTCGCCATAGGTGTGCTCGCGCAGCGCGAAGTTCCGCTTCACATCCTTCTCGAACGCGATTTTGCTGGCCCAGGTGGCTGCCTTGTTGCAGGCGCACAGCGTCGCCTCAAGTGCCGCCGCCTGCTCCAGCGTCGGCAACAGCCTGACCTGCACCACCAGCTTCACGATCAAGGAATCTACATGTATGTACGACTGCCCACCGCGCGTTCACCATGCATCACCCGACCGGGTGAACCCACCACCACATGGGCACAGCACCGGCTCCGCCGGACACCACACCCGGCCGCTTCGCGGCCGAGCATGCACCGGCGATACCCCGGCGCTCCGCCCCGTAACCACGAGGATGCGACTCCTTCCAGGGCTGAAGCCCTGGGGTTCCTCGCGAGAACAGGCTGAACGCCCGACCAGCCGACAAGGCCCCGCCCGGAAACGTGATCCGGGCGGGGCCTTCACCGTCGTACCTCTGCCTACGCGAGCAGCGCCGGGATCGTCCCCTCGTGTGCCTCGCGCAGTTCCTCCAGGGACAGTTCGAACTCGCCCTGCAGCTCGACGCTGTCGCCGTCCACGACGCCGATGCGCGTGACGGGCAGACCCCGGGCACCGCACATGTCGTTGAAGCGGACCTCCTCTGAGCGCGGTACGGCGACGACCGCCCGCCCTGCCGACTCGGAGAAGAGGAAGGTGAACGCGTCCAGCCCGTCCGGTACGACCAGGCGCGCGCCCTTGCCGCCGAGCAGCGCCGACTCCACGACCGCCTGGATCAGACCGCCGTCGGACAGGTCGTGCGCGGAGTCGATCATGCCGTCGCGGGAGGCGGAGATCAGGATCTCGGCCAGCAGGCGCTCACGCTCCAGGTCGACCTTCGGGGGCAGGCCGCCGAGGTGGTCGTGCACCACCTGCGACCAGGCCGAACCGCCGAACTCCTCACGCGTGTCGCCGAGGAGGTACAGCAGCTGCCCCTCCTCCTGGAAGGCGACCGGCGTGCGCCGGGTCACGTCGTCGATGACGCCGAGGACCGCGACCACGGGCGTCGGGTGGATGGCCGCCTCGCCCGTCTGGTTGTAGAGCGAGACGTTGCCGCCGGTCACCGGGGTGCCCAGCTGCTGGCAGGCGTCGGCGAGGCCGCGGATCGCCTCCACGAACTGCCACATGACGGCCGGGTCCTCGGGCGAGCCGAAGTTCAGGCAGTCGGAGACGGCCAGCGGCTTGGCGCCGGTCGTGGCGACATTGCGGTACGCCTCCGCGAGGGCCAGCTGCGCGCCCGCGTACGGGTCGAGCTTGGCGTACCGGCCGTTGCCGTCCGTCGCGATCGCGACGCCGAGACCGGACTCCTCGTCGATGCGGATCATGCCCGAGTCCTCGGGCTGGGCCAGCACCGTGTTGCCCTGCACGAAGTGGTCGTACTGCGAGGTGATCCACTTCTTGGAGGCCTGGTTGGGCGAGGCCACCAGCTTCAGGACCTGGTCCTTCAGCTCCGCCGAGGTCGTGGGCCGGGGGAGCTTGCCCGCGTCGTCCGCCTGCAGGGCGTCCTGCCACTCCGGGCGCGCGTACGGCCGCTCGTAGGTCGGGCCCTCGTGCGCCACGGTCCGCGGGTCGACGTCGACGATCTTGCCGCCGTGCCAGTAGATCTCCAGGCGGTCGCCGTCGGTGACCTCACCGATGACGGTGGCGATGACGTCCCACTTGTCGCAGATCTCCAGGAACCGGTCGACCTTCTCCGGCTCCACGACCGCGCACATGCGTTCCTGCGACTCGCTCATGAGGATTTCCTCGGGCGAGAGCGTGGAGTCGCGCAGCGGTACGTCGTCCAGGGTGACGCGCATGCCGCCGGAGCCGTTCGAGGCCAGCTCGCTCGTCGCGCAGGACAGGCCGGCCGCACCGAGGTCCTGGATGCCGACGACCAGCTTCTCCTTGAAGGCCTCCAGGGTGCACTCGATGAGCAGCTTCTCCTGGAAGGGGTCGCCGACCTGGACCGCCGGACGCTTCGACGGCTTGGCGTCGTCAAAGGTCTCGGAGGCCAGGATCGAGGCGCCGCCGATGCCGTCACCGCCCGTACGGGCCCCGTACAGGATGACCTTGTTGCCCTCGCCGGACGCCTTCGCCAGGTGGATGTCCTCGTGCCGCATCACACCGATGGCACCGGCGTTGACCAGCGGGTTTCCCTGGTAGCAGGCGTCGAAGACGACCTCGCCGCCGATGTTCGGCAAACCCAGGCAGTTGCCGTAGCCACCGATGCCGGCGACCACGCCCGGCAGCACGCGCTTGGTGTCCGGGTGGTCGGCCGCACCGAAGCGCAGCGGGTCGACGACCGCGACCGGGCGGGCGCCCATCGCGATGATGTCCCGCACGATGCCGCCGACGCCGGTGGCCGCGCCCTGGTAGGGCTCGACGTACGACGGGTGGTTGTGCGACTCGACCTTGAAGGTGACCGCGTAGCCCTGGCCGACGTCGACGACACCGGCGTTCTCGCCGATGCCGACGAGGAGGGCGTCGGACTGGGGGGCTTTCTCGCCGAACTGGCGCAGATGCACCTTCGACGACTTGTACGAGCAGTGCTCGGACCACATGACCGAGTACATGGCGAGTTCGGCGCCGGTCGGGCGGCGGCCGAGGATCTCCACCACCCGCTCGTACTCGTCCTTCTTCAGGCCGAGTTCGGCCCAGGGCAGCTCGACGTCGGGGGTCGCGGCCGCGTGCTCGACCGTGTCCAGAGGCGTCCGGCTCATGCGTTGACCAGCTTCTTGAGGATCGAGGTGAAGAAGGGGAGGCCGTCGGTGCGGCCCGACCCGATGAGGGGCTCCACGGCGTGCTCCGGGTGCGGCATGAGGCCCACGACGTTCCCGGCCTCGTTGGTGATGCCGGCGATGTCGTTGAGCGAGCCGTTCGGGTTGAAGTCGAGGTAACGGAACGCGACCCGCCCCTCGGCCTCCAGCTTGTCCAGCGTGTACTGGTCGGCCACGTACCGGCCGTCCATGTTCTTGAGCGGGATGTGGATCTCCTGGCCCCGCTCGTAGTCGACGGTCCACGCGGTGTCCGCGTTCTCCACCCGCAGCTTCTGGTCGCGGCAGATGAAGTGCAGATGGTCGTTGCCGAGCATGCCGCCCGGGAGGAGGTGGGCCTCGGTGAGGATCTGGAAGCCGTTGCAGATACCGAGGACCGGAAGGCCGGCCTTGGCCTGCTCGATGACCGTCTCCATCACCGGCGAGAAGCGGGAGATGGCACCGGCCCGCAGATAGTCGCCGTAGGAAAAACCGCCGGGAAGGACGACCGCGTCCACCTGGTGGAGGTCCTTGTCCTTGTGCCAGAGGGCGACCGGTTCCGCGCCCGCGAGGCGGATCGCGCGCTGGGTGTCCCGGTCGTCGAGGCTGCCGGGGAAAGTGACGACGCCAATACGAGCGGTCACTTCGCGGCCTCCGCGACTTCCTCCACCTTGACGGTGAAGTCCTCGATCACGGTGTTGGCGAGGAAGGATTCCGCAAGATCGTGGATGCGGGCGAGGGTGGCCTCGTCGACCGGTCCGTCAACTTCCAGTTCGAATCGCTTTCCCTGACGTACGTCGGAGATGCCGTCGAAACCCAGACGCGGCAGTGCGCGCTGCACCGCCTGGCCCTGGGGGTCGAGGATCTCCGGCTTGAGCATGACGTCGACTACGACGCGTGCCACGTGCACTCCCGGTGGTGTGGTGCGGAGCAGGTTCCTGCAGTGGTTTCAGACTACCTGCACAAAATTTCTACGCGCGTCGACTTGTAGGAATCTACGTGACGCCTGTCACGATCCGGCGTGGCGGCGGGCCCCTCCAGAAAATTTCCGGGAAAGATCCCGGATCGACATCCGAAACCTATTGCGCTCGGACACGCGGGAGGATTTAGTCGGGCTTCACATTGCATTGTCGGGCACTGTACAAATGAATTGTCAGCGTGCCGCACGAAGGGACCGATTATTCGTGGCGCAGAAGGTCGTGGTCACTCTCTTTGACGACATCGACGGCTCGGAAGCGGCGGAAACGATCGCCTTCGGACTCGACGGCAAGTCGTACGAGATCGACCTGAATCAAGCCAATGCCAAGAAACTGCGTAAGGTGCTCGCACCGTACGTGGAGGCCGGCCGCAAGCGGTCGAAGTCGGGCCGGACCTACCGGCAGACGGAGGTCGCCCCCGACCCGGCAGCCGTCCGCGCCTGGGCCCAGGCCAACAAGATGGACGTCCCGGCCCGCGGCCGGATCCCCAAGAAGGTCTACGAGGCCTTCAGCGCGGCCCAGTAGCCGCCGCCCGACGACCGGTCACCGGCCCCTCGGGAGAACCGACTTGCGCTGCACCCCTCCTGGTCAGCTAGAGTCTGGAGCACGCCGAGGGGCGAGGCCGAAAGGCCCGGCTCACGGAGTACATGCGGGTGTAGTTCAGTAGCAGAACATCCCCCTTCCAGGGGGAAGGCGCAGTGTGCAATTCCTGTCACCCGCTCTGCATCGCCGGTCCGGACCACTGTTGTGGATCAGGTAGGCTGGTGCTCGCGCCGATCGGTGGGAGCCGGTCGGAGGCAATGCGGACGTAGCTCAGTTGGTAGAGCGCAACCTTGCCAAGGTTGAGGTCGCGAGTTCGAGCCTCGTCGTCCGCTCTGATTGAAGGCCCCAGTCTTATGACTGGGGCCTTCGTCGTGTTCGGCGTCTCCCCCGCCGTACCTCTGACATTTGTCATGCCGAGTGATGACAGCGCGCACTGCTGCCGGGCCCCGGCCGCCGGGACGCTGAAGTCATGGACACGAACGAACGCGAACACGTGATTGAGGTCACTGACCTGCGGCGTGTGTACGGGGGCGGGTTCGAGGCGGTGCGCGGAATCTCTTTCTCCGTGCGCCGCGGCGAGATCTTCGCCCTGCTCGGCACCAACGGCGCGGGCAAGACGTCCACGGTCGAAGTGCTGGAGGGACTCGCCCGCCCGGCCGGCGGCCGGGTGCGGGTGCTCGGCCACGATCCGTACGAGGAACGGGCCGCCGTACGGCCTCGGGTCGGGGTGATGCTGCAGGAGGGCGGGTTTCCGTCCGAGCTGACCGTCGCGGAGACCGCGCGCATGTGGGCGGGGTGTGTGAGCGGCGCGCGGCCCGAAGACGAGGCGCTGGCGCTCGTCGGCCTCCGGAAACGGGCCGACGTACGGGTGAAGCAGTTGTCCGGGGGTGAACGGCGTCGGCTGGATCTCGCGCTCGCGCTGCTCGGCGAGCCCGAGGTGCTGTTCCTGGACGAGCCCACGACCGGGCTCGACGCCGAAGGGCGCCTGGACACCTGGGAGTTGGTACGGGCGCTGCGCGACGGCGGCACCACCGTGCTGCTCACCACGCACTACCTGGAGGAGGCGGAGGGGCTCGCCGACCGGATCGCGATCCTGCACGAGGGGAACGTCGCGGCGACCGGGACGCCGGCCGAGGTGACCGCCGCGCAGCCCTCACGGATCTCCTTCCGGCTGCCCGACGGCTACTTCCTCGGGGACCTGCCGCCGCTCGGTGAGCTGGGGGTGTGCGGGCACGAGGTGGACGGGAACGTCGTACGGCTGCGGACGCGGGAGTTGCAGCGGGCGGCCACCGGGCTGCTGGTGTGGGCCGAGGGGGCGCGGGTGGAGCTGCAGGGGCTGGATGTGCGGTCCGCCTCGCTGGAGGAGGCGTTCCTGGGGATCGCGCGGGAGCGGGAGGTGGCGGTGTGAGCGCTGTTGTCCTCGGCCCGGTCGGGCGGCGGTTGCGGGCGCTGGCGCGGGCGGAGCTGACACTGCTCGGGCGCAACCGGAGTGCGGTGGTCATGGCGCTGCTGATGCCGCTTTCGCTGCCGATCAGTGTGCGGCCCGCGGTCGACCAGATGGATCTGAAGGCGGAGGGGCTGAGCGTCGGCACGGTGATGCTGACGGCCGCGGTCGGCTTCTCCTTCTTGTTCGCCGTGTACACCCCCCTGGTGAGTGCGTACGTCGCCCGCCGCGAGGAGCTCGTCCTCAAGCGGCTGCGCACCGGCGAACTCGACGACGCGGAGATCCTGACCGGCACCGCTCTGCCCGCCGTCTGCCTCGGCTTCGCCCAGGCCGTCCTGTTCGGCGTCGGCTGCGCGGTGCTGCTCGACGCGGGGGCGCCCCGGGCGCCGTATCTCACGATCCTCGGTCTGCTGTCGGGCCTGGTGCTGTGCGCCGCGCTCGCCGCGCTCACCGCCTCCTTCACCAGGACCACGGAGAGCGCCCAGATCACGGCTGCGCCGCTGGTGTTCATGTCCATGTTCGGCTCGGGCATCATGATCCCCACGGAGGTCCTGCCGCACCGGCTGGCCTCCGTCTGCGAACTGCTTCCGCTCTCCCCCGCGATCCGGCTGGTCCGGGGCGGCTGGACCGGACAGTTGACTGCCTACGAGGTGCTGGGCGCGGTGGCGACCGCCCTGGCCTGGACCGTGGTGGCGGTGTTTGCTGTACGGCGGTGGTTCCGCTGGGAACCTCGACGCTGACGGACGGGGGAACGGGGATGTTCGGGCTGATACGGGGGTGGCAGCGGCGGTACTGGCGGGAGCGGAGCAAGGCCGAGCGGGTCGAGCTGCAGACCGTGGTGACCGGGTACGTCACGACGTGGGTCTTCTCCCTGTCCTGGCTGGCACTGCCACTGGTGGGCGCACTTGAGCGGCGGACCGCGCCGGTGGTCTTCGCGGGCCTGCTCCTCCTGGTGAGCGCCCTGCAGTGCGTGGAGGCCAACCGGCTCACCCGGACCGTGCTCGACCACTACCTGGGCCGCGCCGAACTCCCGGTCGGCGCCCTGCGCCCCGCCGCCGTCCTGCTGGGCCTCGCGCTGGCCCTGACCCTGGCGCTCGCCGCGCTGGGCGGGGCCGACCCGGTGACGATCAGGCTGGTCATCGGTGCCACGCTGTTGCCCTTCGGACTGCTGTACGGGCTGGTCGTGTCCGTGCGGGTGTTCCTGCGCCGGTCCGCCGTGCTCGCCGTGCTGCTCATGGCCGCGTTCGCCTGGGCCGATCCGGATCCCGCCGGGATCGTCGCGATCGGCGTGATGACCGGTTTCGGGGCGGCCCTCTCCCTGATCGCCAGCCGCTGCGGCGCCTGGACCCTGTCCGTGCTGTGGGAGGCGGAACGGGCCCGGGAGGTCGAGGCACGGCTCGCCGTCGCCGAGGAACGGCTGCGGTTCGGGCGGGATCTGCACGACGTGATGGGGCGCAATCTCGCCGTGATCGCCCTGAAGAGCGAGCTGGCCGTGCAGCTGGCGCGGCGCGGGCGGGCCGAGGCGGTGGAGCAGATGATCGAGGTGCAGCGGATCGCGCAGGAGTCGCAGCGGGAGGTGCGGGATGTCGTACGGGGGTATCGGGGGGCCGATCTCGGGGTCGAACTCGCGGGTGCGCAGGGCGTGTTGAGTGCGGCCGGGATCCGCTGCGAGGTGAGCGGGGAGGCCGGTGGGCTGGAGGTCGGGGTGCAGTCGGTGCTCGGGTGGGTGGTGCGGGAGGCGACGACGAACGTGCTGCGCCACGGGGACGCGGTGCGATGCGACATAGCACTGCAGGCCGGTGCGGGATGTGTGGTGCTGACCGTGGAGAACGACGGGGCCTCGGCCCCTGCCGGTGGCGGCGGGTCCGGACTGGCCGGGCTGCGGGAGCGGCTGTCGGCGGTGGGCGGGACGCTGGAGGCGGGCCGGGTCGGGGCGGATGTGTTCCGGGTGACGGCCGAGGTGCCGCTGAGTGTGGAAGGGGTCATGGCATGACCGCCGCCGTACGGCTGCTGCTCGCCGACGACGAGCATCTGATCCGGGGGGCGCTCGCCGCGCTGCTCACCCTGGAGGACGACCTCGTGGTCGTGGCCGAGGCCGCGTCCGGTCCCGAGGCGCTGGCGATGGCGCGGGCTCACGAGCCCGACGTGGCCGTGCTCGATCTCCAGATGCCGGGCGGCGACGGTGTGAAGGTCGCCACATCCCTGCGGTCCGAACTGCCCGGCTGCCAGGTGCTGATCGTCACCAGTCACGGGCGGCCCGGGCATCTGAAGCGGGCGCTTGCGGCGGGTGTGCGGGGGTTCGTTCCGAAGACGGTCAGCGCGCAGCGGCTCGCGGAGATCATCCGGACCGTGCACGCCGGGAACCGTTACGTCGACCCGGAGTTGGCCGCCGATGCGATCGCCTCCGGGGACTCGCCGCTGACCGCGCGGGAGGCCGAGGTGCTGGAACTCGCCGCCGACGGAGCGCCCGTCGCGGAGATCGCCGAGCGGGCCGCGCTGTCCCAGGGGACCGTACGGAACTACCTGTCGTCGGCCGTCTCCAAGCTCGGAGCCGAGAACCGTCATACGGCGGTGCGGCTCGCGCGGGAGCGGGGTTGGGTATAGTTGGCTCCGCGCCACGGCGCACTGCGGACGTAGCTCAGTTGGTAGAGCGCAACCTTGCCAAGGTTGAGGTCGCGAGTTCGAGCCTCGTCGTCCGCTCCAGATGAGCCCCCCGGCTTCTGCCGGGGGGCTTCTTCGTGTCCTACGACCAGCTCGTGCCCGTCAGGCGCTCGTACGCCTCGATGTACTTCGCCCGGGTCGCGTCCACGACCTGCTGCGGCAGCGGCGGCGGGGGCTGCTCGCTCTTGCGGTCCCAGCCGGAGGCCGGCGAGGTCAGCCAGTCGCGGACGAACTGCTTGTCGTACGACGGCTGGGCGCGGCCCGGCTGCCACTGGTCGGCCGGCCAGAAGCGGGAGGAGTCCGGGGTGAGGATCTCGTCCGCGAGGACCAGGGTCTCGCCGTCGAAGCCGAACTCGAACTTGGTGTCCGCGAGGATGATGCCGCGGTCCCGGGCGATGTCCCGGCCCCGGCCGTAGACGGCGAGGGTGGCCTGGCGCAGTCGGGCGGCGGTGTCCGCGCCGACCTGGCGGGCGACCTCCTCGTAGGAGACGTTCTCGTCGTGCTCGCCGACCTCGGCCTTGGTGGCCGGGGTGAAGATCGGCGCGGGGAGTTCGCTGCCGTCGACCAGGCCCTCGGGGAGGGCGAGGCCGCAGACGGTGCGGGACTCGTTGTACTCCAGCAGGCCCGAGCCGGTGAGATAGCCGCGGGCGACGGCCTCCACCGGGACCATCTGCAGCGACTTGCAGACGAGGGTGCGGCCGGCCCAGTCGGCGGGGGCCCCGGCGGGCAGGTCGGTGCCGATCACGTGGTTGGGGATCAGATCGGCGATCCGGTCGAACCACCACAGGGAGAGCTGGGTGAGGACGCGGCCCTTGTCGGGGATCTCGGTCGGCAGCACCCAGTCGTAGGCGGACATGCGGTCGCTGGCGACCATGACGAGGTCACCGGCCTCGTTCTGGTACAGCTCGCGCACCTTGCCGGTGTGGAGATGAACCAGTCCCGGAACCTGGATCGGCTCGGGCTTTTCTACGAATCCGGACACGGTTCCTCCCCGTGGTTGAACGAAAGGGGCGCCCGCAGGGCTCGGATAGGGCGGTGGTGGGAGACGGGCGGGCCAATACGCCGATTCTCCCGTATGCCGGGGATCGCCTTTGGAGTGGGGTGGGCTCGAAAGGGGCGGTGACGTGGGCTTACGTGAGTTCAGTCACGTTTGCAGATACGGTCCAGGAGGTTGGCCGTGGCGCGCTGGACGCGGGTGTCGACGTGGCCCGGACGGTCCAGGGCCGGGGACCAGGCGAAGGTCCCGGACGCGAAGACCAGGGCGCCCGAGGGGGCTCGGTAGAGGGATGTCTCCTGGTGGCGGAGGGTGCCCTCGGAGTCGGTGTAGGGGGAGTGGGCGAGCAGGATGCGCTCCTCGTGCTCGGGGAGCGGGGTGCGCGGGAAGTAGCGGTCCGCCTCGCCCGCGACCAGACCGTCGATCTCGTCGCCCTCGTGGGCGCCGGTCGCCTCCCACAGCCAGTGGTCGGCGTTGCGGACGATCAGGGGGCTGGGGTCGGGGACCCGGCCCGCGTACTGGATGCCGACCAGTTGCTGCTCGGGGCGGTCGATCTCGCGCCACAGGACGGGCCGGCCGGGGCCTTTGCGCTTGCGGCAGGTCAGCAGGCGGTCGGGGACGCCGGACGGGGACGGGCCCAACTCCACCTGCCAGTACATGGTGTTGGCGGAGAGGAAGACGAGGGACGTGCCGTTCTCGCGGGCGAGTTCGACGGTACGGCGCATGCTGGCCGACCAGTACTCGTCGTGTCCCGGGAAGACCAGGCCGCGGTAGCGGGTGGGGTCGACGTGCCCTGCGTGCAGGTCGCGGGCGTCGGCGTAGGCGAGGTCGTAGCCGTAGCGCTCGGCCCAGCGGATGAAGTCGTAGGCGTGGCCGACGTGCAGGGGGAGGCCGGCTCCGGCGTACGGGCGGTCGAAGGAGACCGTGGTCGCCGCGTCGGACTCGCCCAGCAGGCGGCCCTGTTCGTCCCAGGCGTGGTAGAGACTCGCGCCCGTGCGGCCGTCCTCCGGGTAGAGGTTGTACGCCTGCCAGGTGACGTCCGGCAGCAGCAGGAGCAGGTCCGCGGGGTGCTTGTCGCGGACCGTGAAGGGGATGTGGGAGCGGTAGCCGTCGACGGTGGTGAGTACGGCGACATAGGCGCCGATGCTCCAGTAGCTCGGGATCTGCAGGCGCCAGGAGAGCCACCAGTGGTGGCAGGAGACCGTGCGGTCCGCGGCGAGCGGCGGGGGCTGGACGATGCCGGCAAGGCGGGGGCTGGTGGTGATCTTGGCTGCGCCGTCACCGCCGTAGTGGCCGATGCGGTAGATGTCGACGCTGAACTCCTGGGGCGGGTCGACCGTGATGTGGAAGTCGACGGCCTCGCCCGGGGCGACCGCGCCGGTGGAGATGAAGCCCTTGATCTGGCGGCGGACGTCGTCCGCGGAGCGGGGGCCGCCGGCGGCTCGCGGGGCCGGGATGCGGTGGGTGTCCGGGGAGTCGCCCGACGACGACTGCTGGGGGGCGTCCACGTACCAGGGGACCACCTGGCCGGTGTCGTCGAAGTATGTCTCGCTGCCGCGGAGCCAGGGCAGCGGGCCCTGGCCGAAGGGATCGGTCACGGCATGCGCCAGCGCCCCGGATTCCCAGCGGCGGATCTGCTCCTGCCCCATGGTCGCTCCCCTCCCTCGATCCCCCGCGGTCGCGTGGTGTGCCTGTCGCATGGTGTGGTGTGCCTGGCTTGTGGCCCTGGCGTACCTGGCTTGTGCCGCAAGCCCTTGCCATGTGCTCGATCGGTCCCAGCACATCACATTGCGCACCCATGTGGTCACTATTCGTTGCGAATTGGCCGAAAGTGGAATGCGGGGTTCCGGAACGGGTGACCGTCACACAAGCCGGACGGGCTTCTCGGGGCGTATGCCGGATTCGAGAAGCCAGGCCCGCAAGGGGGCCGGGTCGCCGTCCTCGACGAGGCTGAGGACGCGGGGGGTCAGGTCCGTGGCCCGTTCGCCCTTGATGAGGAGGGACGGGCCGTCGAGCCAGTCGAGGCCGGGGGTGGCGCCCGCGGTGTCCATGGCGGCGCAGCAGACCATCGCGGTGACGTGGTCCGCGAGCAGCTCGCGGGCCGTTCTCGGGGGTTGGAGCGGGAAGAGCGGGAGCGTGGCTTCGTCCCAGAACGCGGCGTCGGGGGCGGTTCGCTCCGCGGGGGTGGCGGCTGTGGCTTCCTCGCGGGCCAGTTCGGCGGTGAGGCCTGCGGCGAGGGTGGCTGTGCGTTCGTTTTCCGGCGGCTCGGCCTCGGCTTCGCCTTCGGCCGTGGTTTTCCCGCCCGCACCACGCGTACCACTTTCGTCGTCGAGTGCAGGTGGGCCCTGTGGGTGGTTCTCACCGTCGGCGACTGCCGGGTCGTTCCGGGGGAGATCCGGGGTCGACAGGTGGTCGAGGATTCTGGAGAGGGTGGGGCCGTCGGGGGGCGGGGTGCCGGGGTCGGGGGCGCGGCTGACGCCCAGGGTGTCGAGGACTCGGTGGAGGCGGGCCGCATCGGTGCGCCATTTACGGTCCACGACCTCCTCCGGGTACTCGTCCCAGTCGACCGGCGCCCAGTCCCGGCCGGACTCGGCGGGGCCGCCGTGGAAGAGGCGGGCGGCGAGGAGTGAGGCCGCCCCGTCCACCGCGCCGGGCTCTTCCAGCAGGTCGCAGGCAGGGCGCTCACCCAGACGGGAGGCGAAGCCCTCGGCCAGGCGGTCGCGACGCGAGAGTTCCGTGAGAGCCGCCACCACTCCCGCGTCCAGTCGGGAGGGCCAGCGGCCCATCCGCCAGGCGGGCAGCGCGACCCGGGTCAGCAGGCGGTCCCAGCCGGCGTAGGCCAGGCCCACCTGTTCCTGGGCGACGATCCTGAGGCCGTAGTCCACAGCCTGTGCACGCTCGGAGGCCGCGGCCGCCACGCCTCGCTCCATCTGCGCCGCATGCTCCCGGCAGCTGCGCAGCAGCAGACGGGCCACCCAGCCGATGCTCGCGCACACCCCGCGGGTCAGAGGGCAGCGACCGGGCGTCGAGCCTACGGCCACCGCCGCGTCCAGGCCCCGTACGAAGCGGCGGGCCGCTGCTATGTCCGGATGGGCGGAGGGTCCCGTACCGGCGACGACCGGAGCGAGGACCGCGCGCAGTTCGCCGACGCGCATCCACCACAGGAAGGGGGAACCTATGACCAGGACCGGTGCCGCGGCCGTGCGCCGGTGGGCGCCCCGCATGCCCGCTATCTCGTCCCGGTCCGCCGCGGGGGGCGGGCCGTGCGCAGGGTGGGTGCGGTCCTCGAGCCAGCTGTCGCAGTCCGGGGTGAGCGCTATCGCCGAGGGTGCGGGGACGTCGAGCCGGTCGGCGAGGTCGCGCACCATCCGGTACAGGTCCGGGGCCGACTCCTCGGCGATCGGGACCGTCGGGCTGACGGCCGGGCGGGCGCGGGCGACGACCAGGGCGATGGCACCCGCGGCGAGCAGAACGAGGGCGGCGAGGGGGGTCATGGCCCAGCGGGCGGCATGCCAGAAGGGGCCCACCAGGTGGTCCGTGGAACCGCCGGCCAGCAGGATCACGGCGACCGCCGCGGGCAGCACCGCCACGGCCAGCGCCCTGCTGCGGATGCGCAGCACGGCGAGGGCCCTCGCGCGCGCTGCCTGCGCGCCCGCTTCCACACCCATACCGGTACCGGTCACGGCCGGTCCTCACCCCCTCCCAAGCTGTCCTGGCTGCGCGGCTGTCCTGGCGTTGCTCACTCCCCCACTGTGGCACCCGCCACTGACATCGCAATGCCGGTGGGCCAAGTGCCGGACCGCTTGCGCCGCACCCTAGTTGGGGCCTCGGCCCACGTCAGCCGGATGGGGTATCGGTCACTCGATGGAATGGCTTTGGGGAGAGGTGGATGACGGAAAGCGAGGATCAGGCCTCTGGTCCTGAACCCGACCCGGAGCCCCGCCGCGAACGCGTCGGGCCCCGAATCCTTAGACGGATCCGGGGCCCGATGGGTTGGTCGGCGGGTGTGGACGCCGCGGTGGGGTCAGGCGTTCTGCGCCGCCTTCGCCGCAATGTCCGTGCGGTGCTGGGAGCCGTCGAGGTGGATGCGGGAGACGGCCCGGTACGCGCGGTCGCGGGCCTCGGTGAGGTCCTTGCCGGTCGCCGTGACGGACAGGACGCGGCCGCCGGCACTGACCACCGTGTCACCGTCGTGCTTCGTGCCGGCGTGCAGGACGTACGCGTGCGGGGCGTCCTGGGCGGCCACCTCGTCGAGGCCGGTGATCGGGTCGCCGGTGCGCGGGGTGCCGGGGTAGTTGTGCGAGGCGACGACCACGGTGACCGCGGCGTCCGCGCTCCAGCGCAGGGGCGGCAGGTCCTGGAGGGTACCGTTCGCGGCGGCGAGCAGGACGCCGGCCAGCGGGGTCCTCAGACGGGCCAGCACCACCTGGGTCTCGGGGTCGCCGAAGCGAGCGTTGAACTCGATGACCCGGACGCCCCGCGAGGTGATCGCGAGACCGGCGTAGAGGAGGCCGGAGAAGGGGATGCCGCGGCGGCGCATCTCGTCGACGGTCGGCTGCAGGACGGTCTGCAGGATCTCCTCGACCAGCTTCGGGTCGGCCCACGGCAGTGGCGAGTACGCGCCCATGCCGCCGGTGTTCGGGCCCTCGTCGCCGTCGAGCGCGCGCTTGAAGTCCTGGGCGGGCTGCAGCGGGACGACCGTCTCGCCGTCGGTGATGGCGAAGAGGGAGACCTCGGGGCCGTCCAGGAACTCCTCGATGACCACGCGTTCGCAGGAGTTGGCGTGCGCCCTCGCCGCTTCGATGTCGGCGGTGACGACGACGCCCTTTCCGGCGGCGAGGCCGTCGTCCTTGACGACGTACGGGGCACCGAAGGCGTCGAGGGCCTCGTCGACCTCTTCCGGTGTCGTACAGACGTACGAGCGTGCGGTGGGCACGCCCGCTCCCGCCATGACGTCCTTCGCGAAGGCCTTGGAGCCCTCGAGCTGCGCGGCCTCCTTGGCGGGGCCGAAGACCGGGATGCCCGCCTCGCGCACCGCGTCGGCGACCCCGGCGACGAGGGGTGCCTCCGGGCCCACGACGACGAGGTCGGCGCCGAGTCCGGTGGCCAGCGCGGCGACGGCCTTGCCGTCCAGGGCGTCGACCTGGTGCAGCTCGGCGACCTCGGCGATGCCGGCGTTGCCGGGGGCGCAGTGCAGCGCGGTGACGTCGGGGTCGAGGGACAGGGAGCGGCACAGGGCGTGTTCGCGGGCGCCGGTGCCGATGACGAGGACCTTCACGGGGGTCAGCCTAACGGGGGTTTTGTGCGGGGTGCCGAGTGGGAGGGGGGCGGGGAGTTGTACGTTCCTCCAAGCGGTGCCGGGTGGTGGGGTTGCCGGACCTGGGGGGCTGCCGCCTCCCGGACCCCCGCTTTCGGCCTGAACGGCCTCGTCCTCAAACGCCGGACGGGCTGGAGTGCCGTGACCGGCGACCAGGACAGGGCGCCCGGAAGAACAGGGCCTCCTGGAAGAACTCCCGCCCGGGAGAAACAAGCCGCGCCCGGAAGACGGCTTACTCGTTCGTGAACTCCTCCACGACCGTTGCGCCCAACTCGCGCACGATCAGTTCGTGGCCGGAGAGGGCCGATTCATTGAGGTCGGGGTCGTCGTCCTCGGGGATGTCGTCCTCGGGGGAGACCGGGGGCGGGGGTTCCGGGGCCCTGGGCTGGGGGGCGGGTGTGAGCGTGGTCCGGGCCGTCGGGGGCTGTGACGTTGGCGCGGGTGAGGTGGGGGGCGGCGGGGTCGCCGGGCGCTGTGGGGGCGCGCCGGTGCCGGTGCTGCCGTAGCCGCCTCCGCCGTAGGAGCCGTTGGAAGGGGCGGGCGGCGGGGCGGAGCCGCCGGACGGGTCGACGATCGCCTCGATCTTCCACTGCACGTTGAACTGCTCGGCCAGCGCCTGGCGCAGTACGTCCTCGCTGCCGCTGCTGGCGAAGTTGTCGCGGGCGCCCGCGTTGACGAAGCCGAGCTGGAGGGTCGTGCCGTCGAAGCCGGCCACCTGGGCGTTCTGGCTGAGCAGGATCCAGGTGAAGCGGCGGCGGTTCTTGACGGCCTCCAGGATGTTCGGCCAGAGCATGCGGGGGTCCGGGCCGCCGCTCGGGGGTGCGTAGGAGGAGACGGGGGCGGGTGCCGCCGTCTGTGGCGCGGGCGTGGGCGCGGGTGCGGAAGCGGTCGGCGCGCCGGGCGTGGCCGGGGGTTGGCCGGCGCCCGCCGGGGTTGCCGTGGGCCAGCCGCCGGGACGTCGGCCGCCGCCCGCGGGGGCCGCGGTGGGCCAGGCTCCGGGGGCGGCGGAGGGGGTGGCCGGGGCGGGGGCAGGGGATGCCGGGGCAGGGGGCGGCGGTGAAGCGACCGGGGCGGCCGGCTCTGCGGCGGTGGGCGGGGGGGCGGATGCTGCGGGGGCTGCCGGGGCGACCGGCGCGGCTGTGCCGGCCCCGGCGCCGGGCATGCCGGCCGATGGCGCTCCGGCATTCCGTACTGCAGCCCGAGCCGCAGCGGGGCCGCCGCCCGGCGGGACCGGGCCGCCAGCCGGGCCGCCGACGGCTCCGGGCACCGGTCCCCCGTGTGCTTCGGGTCCCGGCACGTACCCCATGGCCGGTGCCCCGCCGCCCGCGGAGAAGTTCACGCCCCGCTCGATCCGGTCGAGGCGGGCCATCACCGAACGCTCGTCGCCGTACGCGGCCGGCAGCAGCACGCGCGCGCAGATCAGTTCGAGCTGGAGGCGGGGCGAGTTGGCGCCGCGCATCTCGGTCAGGCCCTCGTTGACCAGGTCGGCGGCGCGGCTGAGCTCGGCGGCGCCGAAGGTGCCCGCCTGGGCCTGCATGCGCTCCACGACATCGGCCGGGGCGTCGATGAGCCCCTTCTCCGCGGCGTCCGGCACGGCGGCGAGGATCACCAGGTCGCGCAGTCGCTCCAGCAGGTCGGCGACGAAGCGGCGCGGGTCGTTGCCGCCCTCGATGATGCGGTCGACCACCTCGAAGGCGGCGGCCCCGTCACCGGTCGCGAAGGCCTCGACGACGGAGTCGAGGAGCGAACCGTCGGTGTAGCCCAGGAGGGACGTCGCCATGGCATACGTCACACCTTCCTCCCGCGCGCCCGCGAGCAGCTGGTCCATGACGGACATGGAGTCACGCACGGAACCCTGACCGGCCCGGACGACCAGGGGCAGCACGCCGTCCTCGACCGGGATGTTCTCCTTGCCGCACACCTCGCCGAGGTACTCGCGCAGCGTCCCCGGCGGCACGAGACGGAACGGGTAGTGGTGCGTCCGCGAGCGGATCGTCCCGATGACCTTCTCGGGCTCCGTGGTCGCGAAGATGAACTTGAGGTGCTCCGGGGGCTCCTCGACGACCTTCAGCAGCGCGTTGAAACCGGCCGACGTGACCATGTGGGCCTCGTCGATGATGTAGATCTTGTATCGGCTCGCGGCAGGCCCGAAGAAGGCCTTCTCGCGCAGTTCACGTGCGTCGTCCACACCGCCGTGCGAAGCGGCGTCGATCTCGATGACGTCGATGGAGCCCGGTCCGTTGCGCGCCAGGTCGCGACAGGACTGGCACTCCCCGCAGGGCGTGGGCGTGGGTCCCTGTTCGCAGTTCAGGCAGCGGGCCAGGATGCGTGCGCTCGTCGTCTTGCCGCAGCCGCGCGGCCCGCTGAACAGGTACGCGTGATTGACCCGGTTGTTCCGCAGCGCCTGCTGCAGCGGGTCGGTTACATGCTCCTGCCCGATGACCTCGGCGAACGACTCCGGGCGATAGCGGCGGTACAGCGCGAGAGACGACACGCATACGAGGTTATAGGCGCCCACTGACAACGCGGGCCGCCCGGATGCGCCCGACCGATCCCGGGAAACACAAGACCCCCCACGCACCCGCCAGAGCCGACCTACCCTTGCTGCCTTCCGGCCCTGGGGGAGTTCAGTCAGATAGCGCCGCGTGAGGGGCTGGCGCCCAGCTTACCTGATCGCCGGGCGCCCGAACGAGTTCGCTAGCACCCTCCGACGTCATGTAATGTTTCCGGCGGAGGATTCGCCTAGAGGCCTAGGGCGCACGCTTGGAAAGCGTGTTGGGGGCAACCCCTCACGAGTTCGAATCTCGTATCCTCCGCAGCCGCCTGAACAGGCGAAACGAAGAGCTGGACCGCTCATTGCGGTCCAGCTCTTCGGCATGCCTTGGTTGCAGTTTCGGTTGCATTTATAGGCGACATTTAGGGCATTTCCTCATGTAGGGAAGGCGTACGCTCACGTCCTACAGGGCGCCCGGCGCAGACTGCGGGGCGCCACACCATCTGACGGGATACGTCACGACGGTTACCGGCCGCCAGGACCCACACGATGAGTTGGCCGTCCTCAACGACGTGGAAGAAGAGGCAGTCGCCGCCCTGAGCCGTCGGCAGGCATCGCGTCATGAGGAGCTTTGACACCGAACGCAGTCATGCCCCCGCACCCGTCGATGCCTTATCCACCCATCACGGGATGGCCTGCGGCGACTCTGGTCTCGGTGGATCCATGCGGATCTGTCCATCGTTCCGGGACGATGTCGCGGTCATAGCCCGATCATCCGGACCTTGCTGCCGCACAGCCGGGTCATGTCATCGACATCCGGCGTGAGGATGGCGACCGGGCCAGGCTGACGCAAGGCCGCTTCCGCGACGGTGGCGTCGATCGCGTACTTGTGTCCGTGCAGACCGGCGCCCTTGAGCAGTTGGGCCGCCGCCTTGGCCGCTGCCTCCGTGATCGGCTCCACCTTGACACGGGAGAGCGCCCATTGCAGTCGGGGCAGGTTCACCCTGGCGTGGCTCACCTCCGCGATGGTGTTGGCGCTGACGACAAGGTCCGCTCCCATGTCGTGGAACACCTGGAACATCGCCAGAACCTTCCGGTCCTGCGCTACCCAGGCCAACAGCCCTTCGCTGTCCAGGACGACGGTCTCAATGTGCCCGCTCACGCAGCGCTCGCGCCGCCGGCGGCCGACGTCGTACCGAAGATCCGCGCCCGCGCCTCGGCCAGCTCTTCCTCACTGAAGGCCCCGTGCTCGTCTGCGTGGCTGCGCAGATCGGCCCCCAGGAGCTGGTGCCGGATCTGCCTGGCGACCGCTTCGGCCACGTAGCCGGAGATGTTGTCCGTGATCTTCTTCAGCTCCGCCACCTGCTCGGTGGGGAGTGTCACCGTGATACGTGTGGTGTCAGCCATAAGCGAAAGCATACTGTGGTATGCGCGCTACGTGCTGTCTGTTCCTCTGTTCGAGCAGGGGCTCAGCCGGGCGGTGGTACGACGCGCCGGTTCAGCGGGCCCAGTAGCGGTGCGCCGCGATCCATGGCGAACCCTCGGGAGCGGCTTCCGGCAGCGGCAGGTCCAGAAGCCGGTGAGCTGGGCTCATCCTCACCGTAGGCATCGACAGTGGCCTCTTCGATCAACGCCTCCAGCGCGGCCGGGGCCAGGTACTCATGGCCTCACCGTAGCGCTGCACCGTACGGCTGAGGACCGGTGTGTTCAGCAGCGGCGTATCCGTCGTGGCGCCGTCGCCGGCAGTCAAGCCAAGGCTCGCGGTTGCCAGTGTGTGACGTTGCCTGGTGGGGTTCGGTAGTGAGGGCCCAGGGGAGGGCCCGGCAAGCGACAGGGCGGAAGAGAGTGGCACGAGTCGTCGTACGAGAGCCGAGTACGGGCGCGAGGAGCGCACCGCCGCTTGCCCGGCAGGAAACGTCCACCTTCGTGAGGGAGCTGCTCGGCGCCGGCTGGGCGGCCGTGTTCCTGCCCGGTGAGCCCGCCCGCCTTGGGCGGCTGCTGCTGTGGAAGCCGACCGGGGCAGCAGCCGGGGACAGTATGGCGCCCACCGGCCTTGAGACCGAGACGGTGGAGCTGGTCCTGCCGCACGGCCGCTCTGTCAGGCGGCGCAGGGTGGAGGGTTACGCGCTGCCTGTCGCCGTCGCTGTCGCCGCCCTGGCCGGTGCGGAGCCTACGCATCCCTCCGGCGCCGCCTGGCAGGCCGCCACCCGCTTCGCGCTGCGACTGCTCGCCGACGGCCGCCTCCACCCGGCCCTCACCCCCGCCGGTTACGACACCTGGGAGGCGGGCCCTTTCACCGCCGCCCAGCGCCAGGCGCTGGACGCCCTGGCCGCCGCATTCCCGCCGCACGCCCACTGCCTGCCCGAGCCTGGCCCTGCTCCGGTACGGATCGCCGAACCGGCTGCGCTGGTACGCCAGTTCTGCGACGCGGTCGCCGATGACCTGGTCCGTACGCCGGCCGCGCCGCTCGCCATGGGAGCGCTGCCGTACGCCTGGCGCGAGGCCCGCGCCGTGCCCACCTTGCGTGAATGGGCCGAGGAAACCCAGGCGGCGCTCACCGCCGACGTCAGGGTCTCCCTGCGCGTCGACGTACCCGAAGGACGCCGACGGCAGTTCCGGGCCGTCCTGCAACTGCACACCGCGGCGGACCCGGCGCTCGTCGTCGAGGCCGCACGGCTGTGGACCGAGCCGGCCGAAGTGGAGCGGCTGCTCGGCCCGCGCGCCGAGACCGAGACCCTTCTCGCCCTGCGCCGCGGCGCCCGCGCCTGGTCCCCGCTGCGGAGGCTGCTCGACGACGCCGCTCCCGATCAGCTCCGGTTGACCGACGACGAAGCCTTCGATCTCCTCGGGGACGCAACGGACGCGCTGCGCGCGGCCGGTGTCGACGTGCACTGGCCGCGCGACCTGGTCAAGGCGCTCACCGCGACCGCGGAGATCGGGCAGCGCACCGCCCCCGGTTCCACCGCGGGCGGCCTGCTGGACACCGAGGCCCTCCTCGACTTCCGCTGGCAGGTCTCCCTCGGCGGAGAGCCGCTCACCGAGGCCGAGATGGATGCTCTCGCGGAGTCACGCCGTCCCCTCGTCCGGCTTCGCGACCAGTGGGTGGTCGCCGACCCGAAGCTGGTGGCCCGCGCCAAGCGCCGCCGGATGGAACCGCTCACCCCCATGGAGGCGTTGAGCGCCGCGCTGACCGGCGAGGCCGAGCGAAGCGAGATGGGGGTCCCCCCGGCCGGAGGCTGGGAGAGGGACGGTGACCGGGTCCCCTGTGCGGCGGTCGGTGCGCTCGGCGACCTGGTCGCTCGTATCCGCGACCCCGAGTCCCGCACCCCCGTGCCCCAGCCCGCCGCCCTCAAGGCCACGCTGCGCGAGTACCAGAAGCGGGGCTTGGCCTGGCTGGCCGAGATGTGCGCACTTGGCCTCGGCGGCTGTCTCGCCGACGACATGGGCCTGGGCAAGACCATCACCTTGCTCGCTCTGCACCTGCACCGCCAGAGCGACCCCACCACCGCGGGCCCCACCCTTGTCGTCTGCCCGGCCTCCCTGCTCGGCAACTGGCAGCGCGAGGCCGCCGGATTCGCACCGCTCACCCCCGTACGCCGCTACCACGGCGGCGACCGCCACCTGGGGGACCTGGCCGGCGACGAGATCGTCCTGGTCACCTACGGGGTGCTGCGCCGCGACCGCGAAGTGCTTGCCGAGACAGCCTGGTCGCTGGTGGCCGCCGACGAGGCCCAGCACGTCAAGAACCCCTACGCCGTCACCGCCCGCGAACTGCGCGCCCTGCCCGCCCGCGCCCGCGTCGCTCTCACCGGCACCCCCGTGGAGAACAACCTCTCCGAGCTGTGGGCACTGCTCGACTGGACCACCCCCGGGCTCCTCGGCTCACTCACCGCATTCCGTGACAGGCATGCCCGCGCCATCGAGGCGGGCGAGGATCCCGAGGCAGCCGAGCGCCTGTCCCGTCTCGTACGTCCCTTCCTGTTGCGCCGCAAGAAGTCCGACCCCGGCATCGCGCCCGAACTGCCGCCCAAGACCGAGACCGACCACGTCGTCCCGCTGACGGCCGAGCAGACCAGCCTGTACGAGGCACAGGTCCGCGAGACCATGGCGAAGATCGCGGAGTCGGAGGGCATCGCCCGACGCGGTCTGGTACTCAAGCTGCTCACTGCGCTGAAGCAGATCTGCAACCACCCCGCCCAGTATTTGAGAGAGCCCCCGTATGTGAAAGAGCACGGCCTGCGCCAGTCCACTCCCCTGCGGGGCCGCTCCGGCAAGCTCGACCTGCTCGACGAGCTTCTCGACACCATCACCGCCGAAGGCGAATCCGTACTGGTCTTCACGCAGTACAAACAGATGGCGGCTCTGCTGGAGAAGCATCTCGCCGAGCGCGGCGTCCCCACTCTCTTCCTGCACGGCGGCACCCCCGTCGCTCGGCGCGAGGAGATGGTGGACCGCTTCCAACGCGGTGAAGTGCCGGTGTTCCTGCTGTCGTTGAAGGCGGCGGGCACCGGACTCAACCTCACCCGCGCCAGCCACGTCGTGCACTACGACCGCTGGTGGAACCCGGCCGTCGAGGAGCAGGCGACCGACCGCGCCTACCGCATCGGCCAGGACAAACCCGTCCAGGTACACAGGCTCCTGGCGGAGGGAACCGTGGAGGACAAGGTGGCGAAGCTGCTCGAAGCCAAGCGCGCCCTCGCCGACGCCGTCGTCGGCTCCGGCGAGGCAGCCCTGACCGAGCTGTCCGACGCCGACCTCGCCGAACTCGTCGCCCTGGGAAGGCAGTCATGAGCCCCGCCGTCCCCGGCCCGCGCCGTGCGCCCACCCGCGGCAAGCGGGCCTTCGCCGCGACCTGGTGGGGCCAGGCATGGGTGGCCGCCCTGGAGGACTCCACCCTGGACGCCGGACGGCTCTCGCGCGGACGCACCTACGCCCGCCAAGGCATGGTCGGCCCGGTCACCGTCGCTCCGGGCAAGGTCACTGCCGCTGTCCAGGGCAGCCGCCCGCGCCCGTACCACTCCTCAGTCCACCTATCTGTCCTCACCGATCCTCAGTGGGACACCCTTCTCGACACGATCGCGGCCCGCGCCGGACATCTCGCGGCACTTCTCGACGACGAGATGCCCGCCGAACTCGTGGACGACGCCCTGCACGCAGGCGTCCCCCTGCTCCCACTGCCCACCGAGCTCGACCCCAAGTGCTCCTGCCCCGACTGGGGATACCCCTGCAAGCACGCCGCCGCGCTCTGCTACGCCATCGCCGCCACCATCGACGCCGACCCGTTCGTGCTCTTCGCGCTGCGCGGCCGCGGTCGCGAGGAGGTCTTCGCCCAGCTGCGCGCACGCCGTACGGCAGCACAGGAGACCGCCGCCCCACCGGCACCGGCCGGCGTCCCGGCCGCCGCCGCGTACGCCCGCTGGGCCGAGGAGTCCCCCGAGCTGCCCGAACTACCGGAACCCGCCGCCCACACCACAGCACTGCCCGTCGCCCCGCCACCCGGCACCGGCCTGGCCGCCGCGGACCTGGAACGCCTCATGGCCGACGCCACCGCGCGAGCCGCCCGGCTCCTCGCGGGCGACACCGCCGACCTGCACCTGACCCAGCACCAGGACGCCGTCCGCATCGCCGCAAGCAACCCCGGACCCGAGTGGTTCCACCACCTGACCCAGAACACCGGCACCATACCCACTGCCTTCGCACGCCTCACCCGCGCCTGGCGCCACGGCGGCCCCACGGGCATCACCGTCGCCGAACAGCCCCACACTCCCGACCCGAAGGTCATGAAGGCCACCCGCACCGCCCTGGAAGCGGCCCTCTCCGAGATGACCGACTCCCCCACACACCTCAGAGCCTGGCGCAACCGCCTCACCCTCACCCACCACGGCATCCAACTGCGTCTGGGCCCCGACGCCCGCTGGTACCCCTACCTCCAGGACGACGACGGCGAATGGTGGCCCGCGGCACCAGCCGACGGTGACCCGGTCACCGCACTCACCGCGGCATGGTCGCAGAACGGCGAGTAAGGAGGCGACTCCCCGCTGACCAGGAGCCACGAGCAGAAGCTGGACACTCACGCTGCATCCACTTCCGTGGTTGCAGTTCTGGTTGCATTCACCGGCGTCCAGCACCGTTCAGAGCACCCGCCAGGACCAGCTGCACCGCAGGTCAGGACATTGCCGTACGCCCCGGAACCCCCAGACGAACATTTGGAAAGCGTGTTGGGGGCAACCCCTCACGAGTTCGAATCTCGTATCCTCCGCAGCCGCCTGATCAGGCGAAACGAGAACCCCGGACCGCTCAGCGGCCGGGGTTCTCGGCATGCCCTGGTCTCAGTTCTGGTCTCATTTATTTCCGGCATAAGGCACTTTTCACCGCTTCGCTTTGGCGCTGACGGGTCGACCGCCAGGGCAACGCCTTCACTCACGAGCGGCTTCCTGCCGCCGCAGGACGCGGGTGTCCCCCGCCGTGCGCCATTCTGGAGCGTGTGCAGGACCGATTCCGGTTCGAAGAGCAACGGCGTCGTCTTGGTGAGGTGCCCCATCGGCAAGCCCAGCGGATCAACTCTGGCCACGTGGCTGAGTGGTCTGGAAGTCGGTCGACTTGAGCGCGTCCTGGCGACTCGCCCGGATGCCGTGTCCCTGCCGGAGCCACGATCGTTCGGCGAACTCGCGGACCGCCTTCAGCGCCCGGCGTCGGTGGCACCGGTGCTGGCGGAGCTCGCGCTGCCACAGCTGCAGGTGGCTGAGGCGCTGGCGGCGTTGGGACCCGTACCACGTGCCGCTTTGGCCGACCTGCTTGACGTGACCGAAACGGAGACCGATCGCGGGCTGGACACGGCCCTGGAGACACTGGCCGATCACGCGCTCGTCTGGCCGGACGGCCAAGGGCTGCTCCACATGGCGGCGCCGTTGCGGCAGGCGTGGGATTCGCCGTTGGGGCTGGACGCGCCGCTCGCCCGGCTACTGGCGGACACGACCTCCGAGGAACTGCGGCGCATGCTGGTGGCCCTGGGCATCCCAGCTCCCGGCACCACCAAGAAAGATCGGCTGGCCACGCTGCTGGAACACCACAGTAATCCGGAGCGGGTGGCCGCGGTGGTCGCTTCAGCGCCTGCGGTCACTCGGAAACTGCTTGAGCAGCGAGCCCGTCACCAGCGTGAACAGAAGCAGGAACAGACAGAGTTCCTCATGCTCGGGGCCCGACGGGCCGACTCCCAACCGGGTGCACGGTGGGCGCTGGAGCGAGGACTCCTGGTCCAGGACCGGTACTCCGGGTACGGGCCCGCACGCATGCCGGCCGAGGTGACGCTCGCGCTGCGAGGGGCCGACTGGCACGCCCCGTTCGAGCCGTGCCCGCCCATCGTGCAGACGGTGTCCGTCACCGAGGCGGAGGTGGATCGGGAGGCGGCGGCAGCCGCCACGGCGTTCGCCGCCCACGCCGCCTCGGTTCTGGCGGCGTGCGCCGCGTCTCCGCCGGCCCGTCTGAAGTCCGGCGGGGTCGGGGCGCGTGAGCTGTCCCGGATCGGCAAGGCCACACAGTGCGACGACATCGTCGTACGCCTCGTCCTGGAGACGGCGTACGACGCCGGGCTGCTGGCCCGGGACGGTGACCGGGTCGCGGCGACGGAAGGCTACGACGCCTGGGCGGAGCGGGAACCGGCGGAGCAGCTCACCGCCCTTCTCCAGGCGTGGCGGACGCTGCCGCTGACCCCGACCCAGGCCCGCGACGGAGACGGCAAGGCGCTGCCCGCACTCGCCGGAACACCACCCTGTGGCGGCTGTGTGCAGGCCCGGGACGGGCTTCTCGCCGCGGCGGTGGCGCTCCCGGCGGACCAGGGGGTGCGGAGCCCAGTGGAACTGGGGCCGCTCGTCGCCTGGCACCGTCCGTTCACCCATCAACTCCCCCAGGACGCCACGCCCTTCGCCTCCGTGGTCCGCGAAGCAGAACTGCTCGGTGTGATTGCCCGCGGCTCCCTGTCCCGCATCGGTGCAGCCTTGCAGGCCGATGACGGGGAAGCACTGGCCGCGGCCAGTCGGCGGCTGCTGCCGACGGCCACCGGCACGGCCCGCTTCGGCGCGGACCTCACCGCCGTCGTCACGGGCACACCGTCAGCCCGCCTGGCCGCCCTGCTGGACGCCGTCGCAGACCGGGAAGCCGTCGGCACGGCATCCGTGTGGCGGTTCAGCCCGGGCAGCATCCGCGGCGCCCTGGACACCGGCCGTACACCCGACGCCATCACCGCCGACCTGGCCGATGTCGCCGTCGGCGCCCTCCCCCAGCCGCTGTCGTATCTGATCCACGACACCGCGCGCGCTCACGGCCGTGTGCGCATCGCCCCCGCGGCCTGCGTGATCCACGGCGAGGAACCCGCCCTTCTCGCCGAACTCGCCGCCCACCGGGGGCTCGCCGAGCTCGGGCTGCGGCAGCTGGCACCGACCGTGCTGGTCTGCGGGACTCCACTCGACAAGGCCCTTGCCGCGCTCCGGGCCGCAGGCTACGCCCCCGTCGCCGAGAAGGCCGACGGAACCGTGCGCGTCGAGAAGACCCGGCGCCGACGTGCCTCCGCCCCGGCTCCGACCCCACTCCCAGGCCAACGACGGCGGTCTGCGCCGACGGAGACCCCGGTGGACGTCGGCCTGAGCGCCCTGGCCGCCAGGCTGCGCGACGCCCCGCCGACACTTCCGGATCCCGACCCGTTCGGCACCGGGGTCCCCTACGGCACGGACACCGAGGAGATCGTCGCCGGGTACGCGAAGAACCTGACGTACAGCGATGTCCGCCAGCTCGCCCACGCCGTCGACGCGGGCACAGCCATCACGGTCGAGTACGTCGCCGCCTCGGGCAACCGGACCGTACGTACCCTCAGCGAGCTCGATCTCGACCCGCCCCATCTGTATGCCTGGTGCCATCTGCGCGAGGACGAACGGGTCTTCACCCTCTCCCGCATCCTCGGCGTCATGCCCGCGTAGCCCTCGGCCTGGCCCACCCCGTGCACGGGTCATTGTTCGACGAGCCGCCACTACGATCGCCGGTCATGGACTGGGTCGAGCGCACCGCGCAGCTGAGGCAGTGGACGAGGAGTGGGGTGCGGGCTCCGCACAAGCCGTTGCTGTTCCTGTACGCGCTCAGCCGGTTCCAGCAGGACGCCGACGGCGAGCTGCGGTACAGCGCGGTGGAGCATGACCTGCGGCGGCTGCTCGACGAGTACGGGCCCGGTAACCGGACGACGCCCGCTTATCCCTTCCATCACCTGGTGAGTGACGGAGTGTGGGAGGTGCGCACCGAGCGCGGGACGGGTAGCCCCGGGACCGGGGTCAGGGAGCTGCGGGCGACCGGGGCCGCCGGGCGGCTGACGCCGGAGCTGCGGGCGGCGCTACGGCGGGAGCCTTCCCTGCTCGGCCGGATGACTCGGGTGCTGCTCGATCTGAACTTCCCGCCCTCCCTCCACGGCGAGCTGTGCGAAGCCGTCGGCCTGGAACTGGAGGAGGCCGAGACCGGGCGGCTGTCAGCCGCGCGCAGGCAGCGGGACCGGCGGATGCGGGAGATGGTCCTGACAGCCTACGAGTACCAGTGCGCCTTCTGCGGGTACGACGGCAGGATCGGCGCGGTGCCGGTCGGGCTGGAGGCCGCCCATGTGCGCTGGTGGGCGTTCGACGGACCGGACGACATCGACAACGGGCTGTGCCTGTGCTCGCTGCACCACAAGCTCCTCGACAAGGGCGTTCTCGGCATCGGCGACGGCCACCGCATCCTGGTCTCGCAGAGCTTCGTCGGCCGCAGTACCGCCGCCCGCGAGCACGTCATCACGCTCGCCGGCCGTCCGGTCATAGGTCCCCAGCCGGGCGTCCGCCCCATCGCCGCCGCCCACCGCTCCTGGCACACCAGCCAGGTCTTCCACGGCAGCCCCCGCCACGACCGTCTGATCGCCGATCCGGTGGTCACATGAACGCACTGGTAAGGAGCGCGATACCAAGAGTATGGTCTCTTGTATGGCGACAAAGAAGGTAACGGTGACGATTCCCGAGGATCTCCTGGACGAGATCCGCGCGGAGGCGGCGGAGCGGGGCCTGTCGGCGTACGTCGCCGAGGCGCTGCGCTTCAAGCGCGACCGGGACCGGCTGCGGGAGCTGTCCGACTGGCTGCAGGAGGAACACGGCTCCCTCACCGAGGAGGAGCGCACGGCAGCGTTCGAGGAGTTGGAGGAGCTCGACGCCGAGCACGAGCGCCGTCGCGCCGCCGGAACGCACGGCGCGGGAGAGGCCGCGTGAAGAAGCGGGCCGGTGAGCCGGGGCAGCGACGACTTCGTGTCTTCGTGCTCGACTGCGAAGCCTTGTCCCTGGCCGTGCGCGGCGACCGGAAGATGATCGCATGGCTCGACCTCGCGGCCAGAGGTGAAGCCGAGGTCGTGACATCTCCGATGTCACTGATCGAGGCGTACGACGGCAGAACCACCGAGCAACGCTGGGACTGGGTGCTCTCGCGGCTCAGTGTCGCCGATATCGGAAAGGACGAGGCCCGCCAGGCCCGCCGCCTGCTGGCAGATGCCAAGCTGCACGGCCACAAGTACGCGATCGACGCGGTGCTCGCCGTCATCGCGCGCCAGCAGAAGGGGCAGGTCACTGTCTTCACCTCAGACGTGGACGACCTGGAGAAGCTGGTTCCGGAGTCGATCTTCGTCAAGAAGGTGTGACCCGGCAATCTGGTCTCACTTCTGGTCTCATTCCCCCGTCCAGAGCCGTTCATCAACCGTCCGGCTGTCGGCTCCGTCCCAGGTCAGAACGCCCCCGTCCCTCCCTGAACCCCCAGACGAACATTTGGAAAGCGTGTTGGGGGCAACCCCTCACGAGGTCGATGGTGACGAGCATGTCAGCGGCCCTCACCGGGTCCGGGAAGATACTGGTTGACCAGGTCCGCTGCGGTCTGAGCGTCGTCGACGGTGATGACGAAGTGTGTCCCCCGGACCAGTTCCAGCCACAGGGCGTCACCTTCGCGCAGGGAGAGCGCGCGCAGGCCCGGTTTCCACCGGTAGCCCCAGCCGCCGATCTCCATCGGCCGGGTCCAGCGTGCTGAGGCGTGGGTGATCCGCTCGGGAGGAATGGTGCGGCGCAGGAACGGGACGAGTGCGGAAGCGACCGTCACGCCGTGCGAGGACACGGTCACCTTGATGCCGCCCGTGACGAGGAACGCGGCCGCCGCGAGCAGGAGGACGAGGCTGACGGTGCGGTAGGAGGCATTGATGGCCGCGATGACGGCGAGGGCTATCGCCATGACCACGCCGACGGTGATCATCCATCTGCTGAACTGCGTGCGGTACCAGACGGTTCGCTTGCTGTGCTCGTGTGGATGGCTCACCGGTTCCTCCCGGGACAGGATGCGGCCGACGAGCACGATGGCGACGCCGAGGCTGAGTGCGATGACGAACTGGTAGACCGGCACGGTGACGTTGCGGCCGTCGACATGGGTCGCCATGCGTTTCGGCAGCGTGTGGCTTAACAGCAGCTGCCCTGCGCCCCAGGCTCGTCGGCCGGCGTTCCTGTGCTGGTCACACAATGCGCCACTCCAAGATGAAGTGTTCGCGTCAAATTAGAACAAGCCCCGCCTGGGACACAACAGCCATGATCCAGCCCTTCCCATCGGAATCACATCCTCCGCAAAACTCGCGGCACAGGGAGTCATGGCGACCACAACCCGGGCCCCTGCCGATGTAATCGATCGTCGTCAGGCGAGTATGACCGGCGCCCTGGTCTCAGATGGTGCACTCCCCATGATCCGGCGCAGATCAGGGGGAGCCCCCCTCGCCCGCCTCCTGCCGGACGGGCCCCCGCCCGCCGCGCCAGCGATCGGTTGGTACTGGCACCGGGCAGCAATCACCGACGAGCCGGTCCGCTCGTGGCGGTCTCCCGCAGCGGGACCGGTTGTTCCGGCCTTCAGGCGGTGTACGGCCCCGAGGAGCCACTGGCAGTGAGCCGACCACCGATTGCTGCGCGTCGGCAGGCCGGTCCAGGAGTGATCAGCAGTTGTGAAGCCACAGGCCCCGGAACGGTCTGGACGCCTCCGACGAAGGGGCCGAGGCCCTCATCGTCGCTCAGCTCTCCCAGCGGTGGCATCGATCTCCATCCGTGGGGAAGTCCGGCGGCGGGGCCGGCGAAAAATCTGTGGCTCTTCGCGGCAACCTTTTCGGCCTCTCGAACCACTCAGTCCTGTCCGGCCAAGTGGCCCGGTCAGATGCAACGGCTGAAAGAGAGCACAGGCGTGTCCCTGGAACGACAGCACAGACATGTCCCCGACCCACCCACGTCATCGGTGGCGTCCCGCGTCGGCGGCCGTCGTGCCGACGGCGGCGTTCACGGTGGTCGCCCGAAGCATCGTGGCCGTCGGTTGCTCGCGCGTCGGGGTCTCTGGGCGGGTCTCGCCATGGTGGCCGTGGCCGGCTCGGCTGTCGTGGTCAGCCAGGCTTCGGCGGAGCAGAAAACCCTGGATCTGAAGAAGTGGTACGTGCTGGTCAACCGCAACAGCGGCAAGGTGCTGGACGACCGCGGCTCCGCCAAGAACGACGGCGCGGCGGTGGTGCAGTGGAGCCGTCATGGCGGCCCCAACCAGCAGTGGCGGTTCATCGACGCGGGTGACGGGTACTACCGGCTGCAGAACCGGAACTCCGGCAAGGTGCTGGACGACCTCGGCTGGTCGAAGACCGCCGGCTCCGCCCTCGTGCAGTGGAAAGACCTGAAGGGCACCAACCAGCAGTTCAAACTGGCCAAGTCGTCGAACGGCTACGTGCGTCTGGTCAATCGCTTCAGTGGCATGGCTGTCGATGTCCGCAACGCCGCCAAGGCGGACGGGATCGGTGTCGTCCAGAACCGCGACCGGGGCGGCGCCACTCAGCAGTGGCAACTCGTCCCGGCCGGGAGCGTCGGCAGCGCCGGTACGCCCACCGCGCCGAGCAGCAGCGTTCCCACCAGCCAGGCTCCGAGCAGCTCGCACCCGTCGTCGGCGCCGTCTCCCGTTGCGGGTGGCGGAAGCTCGACGAAGCGTTTCATGGGCAGCAGCACGGTGCTTGTCGGCGGCTCGGTGTCCGACGCCTCGGCCGCCGCCGCGCCGTTCGACGTGCGGTACGCCTATGTGCACAGCCAGCCCGCGCCCTCGTCGGACTACTACACGGCTGCGCGCTGCCACGACGGGTGGTCGGGCTGGTGGGGCTGCTGGACCGGGAGCACCACGGCGCCCGGCACTTATGTGACCTATCGGGACACCGTGGCGGCCCAGGCGACGTACAAGGGCAGCCCGCGCCCGCAGAAGATGCTCTGGACCTGGTACTCGCTGCGCGACCTCGGGGATGCGGCAGGCCAGGGCGACGGCCCGGGCGAGGTCCAGGCCATCAACAGGACGGACCTGCTCACCCGGTACCTGAACGACTACCGCTTCTTCCTCCAGAAGATCGGCACGTCGCACGACGCGATCGACCTCGAACCCGACTTCTGGGGCTATGTCCGGTCGCTCGGCAATCCGCACCAGGTTCCCGCACAGGTCACGGCCTCGAATCCGACGGACTGCGGATCGCAGGAGAACAGCGCCACCGGCCTGGCCCAGTGCCTGATCTCGATGGCGCACAAGTACGCGCCGAACACCGCCGTGGGGCTGCACCTTTCCTGCTTCGACTGGCAGACCAACACACAGGCATGCGTCAAGGACTACGCGAACCTCGGGGCGAAGAACGCCGACTTCCTGGTCACCGATGTGTCGGACCGCGACGCGGGCTGGTACGCACAGCCGGCCCACGGCGGCAGTGACCACTTCTGGAACGACCAGAAGGCCGCCGCCGCGCTGCAGTTCTACAAGACGATGGCCGAGTCCGTGGGCAAGCCGGTGGTCCTGTGGCAGATCCCCGTGGGCAACATGGCACAGAACAACACCCTCAACCATTACAAGGACGACAAGGTGGACTGGTTCTTCGCACACATGGACCAGGTCGCGAACGCCCATGTCGCCGGGCTGCTCTTCGGGCCGGGGCAGCAGGAACAGACCACGGCCGAGACCGACGGCGGAAACCTGATCAACAAGACGATCGCGTACCACAACTCAGGTGGCACAGCGCTCAAGTAGGCGAAGGAAGACACGAATGCGCCCCCATCTTTCCGATGGGGGCGCATTCGTCATCTTCACGGAGCTGCGGGCTCCTCAGGTCGGCGCCGCCCACGCAGCACAGGATCAGGAGCACACCCATCTGCCGGACAAACCCCGCCGGGCCTCCGTCTGGTCCCCAGACGACGGGAACCCCACCCGATGCACGGATGGGGTTCCTCGAGGCGGTGAGTACCGGTCAGCGGGTGGAGGTGTCCACGCCGGATCGGGCGGGTCAGCGCTGGAGGGTGAGGACGCCCGGCCGCCACGGCAGCCGGTCGTAGGGGCCGCTCGCTGTGGGCGACTTGCCCTGGTAGAGGAACTGCAGGTGGCAGGGGTCGATGGTCATGGTCTGGTCGGGGTTGTCGCGGACCAGGTCACCGTGGCTGATGTCGTTGGTCCAGCCGGCACCGCTGTTGGCCTTGCCCGCGAAGGGGCTGGACTCGGTGGCGGCCTGCGGGGTCCAGGAACCGCTCAGGCTGGAGGCCGTGAACGAGCGGAAGTAGCGCTGCTCATTGGCACCCCGCGCCTCGACGATCATCAGGTACTGGTTCTGGCCCTGGACCTTGTAGACCTGCGGCGCCTCGAAGAGGTTCTTCACCGTGTCGCTCATGACCGTCGTGTACGACGAGCCGAAGCTGCCCGGGAAGTTCCCGATCGGCATGCTCGCCCGGTAGATCTTGCCGTTGTCGCCGGCGAAGAACAGGTACATGTTCTGGCCGTCGGCGATCAGGGTCTGGTCGATCGGGCCGGTGCTGGAGCCGGGGATGCTGCCGGTGAACAGCGGCTTCGGCGCGGACCAGCCGTTGGGGTCGGTGGGGTCGCTCGACGTGCGGTAGACGAAGGGCGACGCGCCCCACTGGGACGCCAGTACCCAGATGTTCTTGGGCGCGAAGTAGAACAGGGTGGGCGCCACCGCTTTCTGGCTCATGCCGGTCTGGCCGGCCGACACCATGTCCGCCCAGTTCGTGAAGGGCTTGAACATCATCGAGCCGTATCCCGATCCCGACACGCTCGACGCGTAGACCAGGTGCTTGCCGTTGTACGTCACGTCGGTGAAGTCCTTCACCGCGTCCCACCCGTTCGCCGGCTGCGCCAGCGGAGCCGTCGACGTCCACCGGTACGTCGACGGAAGAGCGCACGTGGCGCCCGTCGGCGTGGGCGTTGTCGGGGTCGACGTCCTGAAGTTCCAGTGCTGGTTGGCGCCGCCGGCCGAGTCCCAGATCTGGACGGGGGTGCCGTTGGCGGTCCGGCCGCCGGGGATCTCCAGCGCCCGGCCGCTGGCGACGTTGGTCAGCGTGTAGGAGCCGTCGCTGTTGCGGCGGGCCCGCCAGTGCTGGTTGGCGCCGCCGTTGGAGTCCCAGACCGTCATGCTCGTCCCGTTGGCCGTGCGGTTGCCCGGCTCGTCCAGGACCCGGCCGCTGGCGACATTGGTCAGCGTGTAGGAGCCGTCGCTGTTGCGGCCGGCCCGCCACTGCTGGTTGGAGGCACCACTGGCGTCCCACACCTGGAGCGGGGTGCCGTTGCCGTTCTGTCCCGCGGGCTCGTCGAGAACGCGTCCCGAAGCCGCGTTGGAGAGCGTGTAGACGGCGCCGGAGGTGAGTCCCCCGTCCGCCGAGCCCCCGCCGCTGCCGCTGCCGCCCAGGGCGGTGAGCACGGCGCCGTAGGCGGGCTTCTTGTTGCCGCCCGCGTCGAACAGCAGCGGGTTCTCACCGGTGCGCCACGAGTCGCTGTCCCTGATCCCCCATACCGTGATGCCCGTGCAACGGGCGACGTTCATGCAGGCCTGGACGGCGTTGGTGTACGCGGTCGCGGGCGCCTGGGCTATGTCGAGTTCGGTGATCTGGACGTCCACGCCGAGGGCGGCGAACTTGGACAGGGTTGTCTGGAAGCTGGGCGGTGGGCCGCCCGCGCCGAAGTGGCTCTGGAAGCCGACGCAGTCGATGGGCACGCCGCGGGACTTGAAGTCCTTGACCATCGCGTAGACGCCCTGCGTCTTGGCGTCGGTCCAGTTCTCGATGTTGTAGTCGTTGTAGCAGAGCTTGGCGGAGGGGTCGGCGTTCCGGGCGGTGCGGAAGGCCTCCTCGATGAAGCCGTTGCCCAGCACGTCCTGGAAGACCGAGCTGCGGTGCTGACCGCTACCGCCGTCGGCGAAGGCTTCGTTGACCACGTCCCAGGCGTAGACCTTGCCCTTGAAGTGGGTCATCTCCTGGGTGATGTGGTTGTCCATCACACTGCGCAGGGTGTTGGCGTCGGTGATGGACTTCACCCAGCCGGGCAGCTGTGAGTGCCACACCAGGGTGTGGCCGCGCATCCGCTGCCCGTGCGCGGTGGCGTGGCTGACGATCTGGTCGGCGGGGCCGAAGTTGAAGTTGCCGCGGGAGGGTTCGGTGGTGTCCCACTTCATCTCGTTCTCCGGGGTGATCATGTTGAATTCCCGGTCGAGAAGGGTGGAGTACGTCGAGTCGCCGAGCCTGCCCGAGGACACTGCCGTACCGAAGTAGCGGCCGCTGCCTGCTGCTGCAGCGGCGGCCGTGGTCGGCGTGCTGTTGGCCGGCGTACGGGCGGCCATGGCGACCAGCGGTACAGCGGCACCAGCGGCGGCGATGACCACGGCGGCGGCGAGCACGCGACGGGTGGCTGGACGGCGGCGATGAGAGCGGTTCTGATCTGACAACGGCATGTCCTTCAACGGCATGTCCTTCTGGCACGACGGGCCTTGATCCGGCCTCGGTTACCAGGCAGTTGCCGCCACGCATGCAAAGGTTGCCGCGATCGAGGGAGGATTCCTGCGCGGCCACCGTCATCTCCCCACGAACCCTCCCCGGACCGACGCGGAGCCGCCCGGACCCTGCGCGTCGACGCGGTAGCCGTCGCCCGCGGCACTGCGCACGCCGGTGCCGTTGTTGAACTGGGCGGCCATCTCATAGCTCCCGGCCGGCACGGTCAGGCCGGGTTTGAGAACCCAGCGGTAGACCAGCATGCCGTCGGCCTCCCGGGTGGTGATGGTGAAGTCATCGCTCGGCAGGGTCTGCCAGGTACCGGTCTTCTTCACCCCGCCGGTCTGCACGATCCGCATCTCGACCGTGAGCGCGGTGAGCGGCTGGGTCGTCTTGAGGACGAGGTTGCTCTGCGTCCAGTAGACGGTGCTTTGAGGGGCCACGGAGCCGGCCGACCACAGCGGACCGTTCTGGCTCTCACCGGCGGACGGTGACGGACCGGCGGTCGGCGGAGTCGCCTGCGAGCTGCCCGGGGTGGTGACCGGGGCCGGTGCGACAGGGATGGGGCGGGCCGGGGTCGGTTTCCGGGAGGTGGCGTCCGGGGACGGGGTGGCCGGCGTGGTCACCGTGGCCGACGGCGACGAGTGCGTGACGATGGCGGCGACGGCGAGGCCGCCGGTCGCCAGGATGCCGGCGGCGGCGAGCCCGGCGAGCGCGACCCTGGTACCGGACCGCGCGAACGGCCGCGCGCGGTGACGGACGGCGGGGCCGGCCATGCCGCGTTGCACCCGGGCCAGCATCCTCGCGCGGTCGGGCCGGTGGGCCTCGGCGGCCTCGCGCAGCTGACGGGCGATCTCCTCGTTCACCGGTTCCTCCTCCCTGCCATCAGGTCCCCGACTGCTCGCTCGCCCAGTATCCTTTTCAGCTCGGCCATTCCCTTCGAGGTCTGGCTCTTCACCGTTCCGACCGAGATGCCCAGCGCCTTTGCCGTGTCCTTCTCCGACAGGTCGAAGGCGTGCCGCAGCACCACACAGGCCCGCTTGCGGAACGGCAGCCGGGCAAGCGCCGCGCGGACGTCCAGTACGGCCGCCACGTCCGGCCCCTCCACCTTCTCGGGGCTGCGGGACCAGAACAGCGCGACCCGGAGTCGCTCGCGCACCGCGCTGCGGATGCGTCCCCGCGCCAGGTTGGCCACCACACCGCGGGCGTACGCGAGCGGGTGGTCGGCCTGCCGCAGTCGATCCCAGCGCTGCCACAGGGCGACCAGGGCATCCGCTGCGAGGTCGTCCGCCGCGTCGGCCTCACCGGTCAGGAGGTGGGCCAGACGGGCGAGTTCGGCATAGTGGCGTTCGAAGAATTCGTGGAACTCCGCGGACGCGTCATCGAGGACCATCCCCCGGTCGCCCTCTCCTGGCAATGATGTGCGCGTTAGTTGCGCGTTTAACAACAACGGGGGGCGCAGCCTAACAGTGCCCGGCCCGGGATTCGAACAGCGACCGTGCTCGGTTGCGGGCCGGTGAAGGCCGACCGGCGAACTGGTCAACGCCCGGCGCACTGGACGCCGGTCGGCTGCACCGTCCCGGTGAGGACGGTCAGGGCCGCGCACGCCGGCACACCGACGACCAGCAGCCCCAGGGGAGTGCCCGTGACCAGTCCGCGACTGCGCCACGGTTGCGGCGCGGCGTGCTTCGTTGCCCTCATGCCCGTCCATTCGGTAGTTCGGCTTGGCCTTCCGGCCCCCAGTTGCCGCAGAAGACGAGAAGGTTGCCGCCCCCGACGCTGATTTCTCGGCGACCGGTGCACCGCACGCATGGGATCCGAAGAACACCGGACACGGCGGCAACCTTTCCTTGCCGAGCGGCCACCTAGGAGCGCACCAACCACGGCGGGCGCAGTCGGCTGCACCACGCCGCCCCTGTTCACACACTCCGATCGGGAGCCCCAACGTGTCACCTGACGATCCGACGACCACCGAGCAGCCGATGCCTCGGGGCCGCACGCACCGCCGTAGCCGAACGCGCCGCCGCATCATGGCGGGTACGGTGGCGGCCCTGCTGGCCGGGGCCGGCGCGGGCGTCCTGGCGCTCAGCGCGAACGCCGCGCCGACCGTCGCCGTCACCGTCGATGCAGGCACCTCGCTGGGCACGGTGCCCAGCACCGGAGTCGGCCTCAACACGGCGGTCTACGACACCTACATGAACGACGCCAAGGCGGCGTCGCTGATGAAGGCGGCCGGGATCCGGCAGCTGCGCTTCCCCGGTGGCTCGGTCGCGGACGCCTACCACTGGAAGACCCACACCGTGACCGGCGGCAGCTGGGCCGCGCCGGGCACCGACTTCGACCACTTCATGGCCACCGCGAAGAAGGTCGGCGCCCAGCCGATCATCACCGCCAACTACGGTTCCGGCACCCCGCAGGAAGCCGCCGACTGGGTCAAGTACGCCAACGTCGACAAGGGCTACGGCGTGAAGTACTGGGAGATCGGCAACGAGGTCTCGGGCAACGGGTACTACGGCAGCAAATGGGAGGTCGACAACCACGCCGACAAAAGCCCGAGGGAGTACGCGAAGAACCTCCTCGCCTATGCGAAGGCGATGAAGGCCGTGGACCCGAAGGTGAAGATCGGCGCGGTGCTCAACACTCCGGGCTCCTGGCCGGACGGTGTGAAGGCCTCCGGCGACAGCGCGGACTGGAACCACACCGTGCTCTCCATCGCGGCCAAGTCGATCGACTTCGTGATCGTCCACTGGTACCCGGCCGGCGACAACACGGCGAGCCTGCTGAACTCCCCCGCCAGGATCGCCGGCACCGCCTCCGCGGTGCGCTCGCTGATCAACACCTACGCGGGCCCGCACGCCGCCTCGGTGAAGATCGCGATCACCGAGACCTCCACCGCCAATTCGGTGGCCCAGACCAGCCAGGCCGCGGCGCTGTTCGCGCCGGACACGTACATGAACTGGCTCGAGCAGGGAGTCGTCGGCGTCGACTGGTGGGACCTGCACAACGGGCCGGGCAAGCCCACCACCGTCCACGGCGAGACCGACTACCAGGACGGGGGCGTTCTCTCCGTCGGAGGCTGCTCCGGCGGGACCTGTGAACCGGCCCGCGAAACGCCCTTCTCCACCTACTGGGGCATCCGCTCGCTGACCGCACTCGCGCGGCCCGGCGACACCATGGTCAAGGCGTCCTCGGCCGACCTGTCGGTCGCCGTGCACGCGGTACGCACCGGCAACGGCGGCCTGAACGTCATGCTGATCAACAAGAACCCGCAGAACGCGTCGCAGGTGTCGCTCTCCTACACCGGATACACCCCCGCCCACGGAACGGTCAGGACCGTTTCGTACACCAAGGGCGGCACCGCCCTGGCCACGGCGACGCGGGGAACGGCGGCCGCACAGACACTGCCCCCTTACTCGATCACGACTCTCCAGCTGAAGCCGGCGTCGGCGGCCTCCCGCGCCGAAGCCCCGTCTCCCGCCCCCACTCCGACCGCCGCTGCGAAGGTCGCCCCCGCCTCCGGCACGATCGGCACCCGGGCGCAGGCCTCGGCAGCCGGCGTACCCGCCGGCCGGCCGGACCGGAGCGAAGCGGCCGGCGGCCTGGCTTCCACCGGCATGGGCAACGCCGTCGTGTACAGCGCCCTCGCCGGCCTGCTGGCCCTCGCCGCCGGATCGGTGCTGGTCCTTCGCATGCGCCGCAGCAGGGGTTCGCACGCCAGGTGAACCCCACGGGCCGCAGGCGTGGGACCACAGCCTCCGGCCCGGTCACCAAGCCCCCGGTCGTCGGACTGCGGTCACCTGCACGTCATTCGCAGACAACCCGAACGTCACCCTGCTGTCCGTAGGGTCGTCAGGTCGAATGTAAGGATGTCCTGTACCGCACCTACGGAGGTACGCCTCATGGGGCGGCCCGAGAGACCAGTGGACCCGACGGCCGGGCCCGTCCAACGGCTCGCGCACGAGCTGCGCGAGCTGCGCAAGGCGGCCGGCAGCCCCTCCTACCGGACGATGGCGAAGGCGGCAGGCTTCTCGGCGACCGCGCTGTCGCAGGCCGCCGCCGGTGAACGGCTGCCGTCCCTCGCCGTGGTCCAGGGCTATGGACGCGCCTGCGGGGGCGATCCCGCCGAGTGGGAGCTGCGCTGGAAGGCCGCCGAGGCGGCGGTGAACCAGGCCCCCGCGGAGAACGGCGAGGACGCACCGTCGCCGTATCGCGGTCTGGCCCGGTTCGAGCCGGACGACCGGCATGTGTTCTTCGGCCGCGACCGGATGGTCGACGAGGTCGGGCACCTGGTGTGCGAACACCGGTTCGCGGTGCTGTTCGGCCCCTCGGGGAGCGGGAAGTCGTCCCTGCTGCGGGCCGGGCTGGTCCCGCGGCTGCAGGAGGAGATCGCGGCGCGCGGTTGCCCGGCCGCCCTGCGGATCCTCACCCCCGGAGCCACGCCGGCCACGACGTACGGGCATCTGCTGAGCCCCGCCGATGACGAGCCGGAGAGCTGGGTGGTGGTGGATCAGTTCGAGGAGGTCTTCACCCTCTGCCGCGACCCGCAGGAACGTTCCCGATTCGTCGACCTGCTGCTCGCCGCCCGCGCCCCGGACAGCAGACTGCGCGTACTGGTCGCCGTGCGCGCCGACTTCTACGCCCGCTGCGCCGAACACCGCGGCCTCGCCGACGCGCTGCGCGGCGCCGGGCTGCTGCTCGGCCCGATGACGGCGGACGAGCTGCGGGAGGCGGTGGTCGGACCGGCGCAGGAGGCCGGATGCCGTGTGGAGCGGACGCTGACCGCCCGCCTGGTGGACGAGGTGCAGGGTGAACCCGGCGGGCTGCCGATGCTCTCGCACGCCCTGCTGGAGACCTGGCGCCGCCGCAGGGGCCGGATGCTCACCCTGGCCGGGTACGAGGCCGCCGGCGGAGTACGGGGCGCGATCGCGGCGACCGCGGAGGAGGTGTACGGCGGACTGTCCCCGGCCCAGGCGGGTGCCGCCCGGCGGGTGCTGCTGCGGATGGTCGAGCCGGGCCAGGGAACCCCCGACACCCGCCGCCCGCTCACCCGGGCCGAGCTGGAGGAGTGGGCGGATGCCGATGTGCGGGTGGTGGTGGAGCGGCTGACCCGGGCCCGGCTGCTGACCGCCGACGAGCACGGCGTCCAGCTCGCCCACGAGGCGCTGATCACCTGCTGGCCCCGGCTGCACGACTGGATCGAGGAGGACCGCGAACGCCTCCGTCACCACCGGATGCTCGCGGACGCGGCCCGCACCTGGCTGGAGCACGACCGCGACCCGGGCGATCTGTACCGGGGCAACCGGCTGGCCCGCGCCGAGGAGCTGTTCCCGGACCCGGCGGCCGACCTCGCGCTGACGGTGCCGGAGCGGGACTTCCTGTCCGCCGCGCTGGACGCCCGGGCCGCGGAGCACCGGGCCGCGGCCCATATCAGCCGCAGGCACCGCATCCTGACCGGATCGCTGTCCGCCGTCCTCGCGGTGGCGCTGCTGACGGCTCTCGCCGTCTGGCAGGCCTACGACGACAACCAGCGCCGGCGCACCCAGGAAGCGGCCCGCCAGGTCGCCGACGTTGCGGACGCGCTGCGCACCACCGACCCGCACACCGCGCTGCTGCTGGGCGCGGCCGCCTGGCGCGTCGCCGAGCTGCCCGAGACCCGCCGTGCCCTGCTCGGCTCCCTCGCCCAGCAGGAGACGGACACCTTCACCGACCCCGTGCCCGGCGATTCCGCCTGGCGTTCCCTCTCCGCCTCCGGCCGCACCCTGCTGAGCCCCGGCGACCGCACCTGGCGCACCTGGGACGTGAGAACGCACCGGCGCACCGGCTCGGGCCGGCTGCCGGACGGCATGGTCCTCGGGGCGAGCCCGGACAGCCGGGTGCTCGTGATCAGCGGCCACGACGGAATACGGCTGTGGGACACCGCCACCGGGCACCGGACCGGCGGCCCCGACCCGCTGCCGCAGGACACCGACGTCCACTTCACCGGCGACGACCGCACCTTCCTGAGCACCGAGGCCGACCGGCTGCGGCTGCGCTCGATCGCGGACGGCCGCGTGCTGTTCGAGGCCCCGGCACCGGGTATCACGGTCACGGCGCTCGGCGCGGACGGACGGCGCGCGGCCGTCTGCTCCGGCGGGCAGGCCCCGCAACTGTGGGACATCCCCGGTCGCCGTGCCCTGCCCGGCGACTGGCAGAAGGAGCGTCTGTGCGACGCGGACGCGAACACGACCGTCCTCGCGCTCGGCAAGGACCGGCTGGCCGCCGGCACCCGCACCGGGCTCCGGGTCTGGGACACCGGGACCGGCAAGCGGATCGCCGACCTTGGCGACGAGGTGCGCGACGCCTCCTTCAGTCCGGACGGCGCCTTCGTGGCGACGGCCGACCGCGAGGAGATCCAGGTGTGGCGTCTCGCGGCCCCCGAAGCGCCCGTCTTCCGGCACTCCCTGAACAACCAGCGCCCCTACAGCGGTCTGGCCTGGGACCGGGACGGCCGCACGCTGCGCTACCTGGAGGGCAGCACCGTCCACACCCTCGACCTCGGCCCGGCCCTCACCCCGGCCTGGCGCGCCTCCCCGGTGGACGCGGTCGGCTTCAGCCCCGACGGCCGTACGTACGCCACGGCCGAGCGATCCGGCAACCGCTACCTCTTCCGGCTCCGCGCCAGCGCCGACGGCCGGCTGCTGAGCACCCTGCCCCCGGTGGACGTGCCGGTCCCCCGCGATCCCGACCCGGGGATACCTGACGACCCCCTCGCTCTGCTGGCGTTCAGCCCGGACGGCACGGCGCTCGCGTACGGTGTCTCGGCGCCCGGCCGGGAGGTCGTCTCACAGTCGTTCACGGTGTGGGACCTCGCCCGTCACCGCGTCCGCTCCACGTTGGTCCTGCCCAAAGACCCGGTGGTGAAGACCGCTCTCGGACCCGGCGGGCGCACCCTGTACGCCGCCCGCGTCTCACTTCGGCCCGGCGGCGACCTGTACGGCGAGGCGTGGGACACCGCGGCCCGCCGCAGGACGGCGGTGCTGCGGGGGCTGGCCAGTGTCCACCTGGCCGTCCGCCCCGACGGCGGGCTGCTCGTCGGTGACGGACGGCTGGCCGGGCTGCCGTCGGCCGAGGTGGCGCGCCGCGACCTGGTGCAGGGTGAGCAGGTGGGCGCGGTGGGGTTCTCGGCCGACGGCTCGTTGCTCGCGGTCGGCGACCAGATGGGCCGGGTCGCCCTGTGGGACAGGACGGCGAGCCGGCGTGCCGGTGTGCTGCGCAACGTCTTCCCGGAGCCACTCGGTGACCGCCCGGAGGCGGTGAACGCGCTGGCCGTCAGCCCGGACGGCCGGACGCTGGCGGTGGGCGGCGACGCCGGCAGCCTGCAGTTGTGGGACGTGGCGACCCGCCAGCCCCTCGGCACCCCGCTGACCACGCCCGGCGACGCCGTCGAGTCCCTGGCCTTCTCACCCGACGGCACGACCCTGTACGCGTCAAGTGCGCACGTCCCGCTCCAGCGGTACGCCGTCGACCCCGCACGGGCGATCGCGCGGGTCTGCGCCCGGGCGGGCGGCGGCCTGACCCGGGAACAGTGGCGGACGTACGTGCCGGACGCGCCCTATCGGCGGGTGTGCGGGGTCAGTGCGGGAGCCGGGGGGTGATCTGCCGGGCCAGCGACACGAGGCGGTCGGCGTCCGTCGCCCCGTCGGTCTCCGCGAGGGTGAGCACCCAGGCCCTGGAACCCGCGCTCCACACCACGTAGGCGACGTTCTGCGGCGGCTGCAGCACCTGCACCGTCTCGCGGAAGGCGCCCTGCCCCAGCCCGTGGACCTCGGCGACTTTCACGTCGCGCATGCCCGCCGACGCGGGGTCGCGGACCAGGTTGTGCGAGGCGGAGAGTTCGGCGGCGTAGGAGCGGTCGGAGGGGTTGAGGGTCAGCAGGGCCGTCCCGTCGCCGGAGGCGTAGCTGCACGAGTCCGGAGCCTTGCCCTTGCCGGGTGCGAGGCGGGGGGCTTGCTTCGGGCCGGTCAGGACCTGCTGGGCGGCGGAGCGGTCGAGGACGGTGCACAGGTGAGAAGGCGGCAGGGTCCTGGGCGAGGAAGTGACGGCGGGGGTGACGGCGGGGCCGGGCGAGACGGTCTTCACCTGACCGGCCCCGGCCGGGGAAGCTCCGGCGGCGGCCGGGGACGCGCCGCCCGAGGAGCAGGAGGCCAGCACAGCGCACAGGAGGGCGGCGGCCGCGGGCAGGGCGGTGCGGGGGAGACGGCGGAGACGGCGCGGGTGCATGGCCGGGGTTCCTCAGGGGGTCGGAGGTCGAACGGGAAGGAGGCCCGGCCCCGGTGCAGGTGCAGGAACACCGGGGCCGGGCCGGCTTTTGGGCGTCACTTCCAGATGTTGTACGAGCCGTAGTCGTTGACCCTGAGGTTGGCCTGCCACGAACCCCACTGGTAGTTGCCGTCCCACCAGTACCGCTCCGAGCCGTGTTCGCAGCCGGAGTGGTCGGTGCGGAAGGCGCCGACGAAGGTGCCCTTCGTCCAGCGGCGCTCCACCACCTGGATCGGCTGGGCGTACTGGCCCGGGCTCAGGTTCGTGGTGAAGTTGAACGTGGTGGACGTGGACCCGTTGCGGCCGTAGGAGGGGGTGACGCTGGCGAGCACCTGGTTGAGCCACGGGACGGGGTTGCTGACGCTGACGCCGACCGACCACTGCCAGCCCGTCGTCTTCTGCTGCTGCCAGGCGTACTGGCAGCCGGGTGAGTTCGTGGGGCAGCGGAAGGTGGGGCCGCGCCACACCCAGTCCTGGAAGGTGTTGGCGGCCTGGGTCTGGGCCTTGGCCCAGGTGGTGTCGCCCTTGCGGATGTCGTAGCCGTCCGGCTTCCAGCACCAGGTGTCCGCCGAGGCGGAGCCGGGGGAGGCCAGCAGGATGAGCGGGGCGAGACCCAGGCTCAGCACCGGCGCCAGCCAGCGGCGGTGCTTGCTCTTCTTGGTCACTGTGGGCGCTGCTTCGGGGGTCGTCAGAGCGTGGGGGCGCACTTGGGTGGCTCCTTGCGGGGAATGAGGGGGGCTGGTCGTGCGAGCGGTGTGCGGCGGTCAGTGCCTGTTGACGACGATCACGTGGTACTGGTCCTGGGTCGAGCGCCAGTCGCCCCACCAGTCGTCGTTCCGGCTCCAGCCCTCGCAGCTCCCGCCGCGGAAGGCCGTCAGCGAGACCCGGTCGCTGTTGGAGAACCACACGCTCGGGTAGTAGCTCGTCTCCCCGGGCCGGCCGCCCGTGAGGCAGCGGTTCCACCGGTGGCCGTTGGGCTCGGTGACACTGATACGCCAGCTGTACGCGTCCACGCTCTGGTTGACGATCTCGACGCAGTCGGTGAAGACGGGGGAGTTGCAGGCGGGGTGGGGGAAGGGGCGCGGCGGCGGAAAGGTGGCGGCGTCGGCCCCGCCGGCGGCCAGGGTCAGCGACCCTCCCGCGAGGGCGACCACGGCCAAGGCGCCGGCGATTCTCTTACGGAGTGAACGGGACATGGCCCCGCTCCCTTCTGTCCGGTTGGGTTCGGGCACCACCGAATTTCCGGGGCGGGCGGTTGATCAGGCAGTCGGAACCGGGAAGTAATCAACGTCGGAGCCGCTGATCAATGAAGTTCCTCTTGATCGCGTGCTGGTGCGACAACTGTCTCATCGACTTGATCGAACGACTTAACCAAAGGACTAAGTCGCTACAATGGGAGCATGGCTCACGTCTCCGCGGCCGAACGCCGCCCTCAACTGATCAAAGCGGCCATCGACCTCATGACCAGGGAGGGCGTCGCAGCCGGAAGCACACGCGCCATCGCTGCCGAACTGGGCGTCGCACAGGCCACCGTGCACTACACGTTCGGCACGAAGGAAGAGCTCTACCGCGCCGTCATGGAGCAGCTCACCGAGGACCTGGTCGCCCAGGTCGAGCGGGCGGCACCCGAGGACGCCGGTTTCGAGGAGTCGATCGCGGCTCTCGCCGCCGCCCTGTGGCGCACCGTGGTTGAGCAGCCCACCAGCCACCAGCTGCTCACGGAGCTGTCCATGTTCGCTCTGCGCACTCCCGCCCTCAGCGAGGCCCTGCGCAGCCACTACGTGGGGATCGTGGACGTGACGACGAAGCTGGTGAACGAGGCCGCCGGACGCACCGGCCACCAGCTCGCCCAGCCGGCCGAGACGCTCGCGCGGTTCTTCCTCGCGGGGTTCGACGGACTGAGCATGCAGCACCTGTCACTGCCCGATCAGGCGGCTGAACAGGCCGCCCTCCAGGCGCTGGTCTCCGCGGTCGTGGCCCTGGCAGGCGGCCGACTGGACCTCGTGACCGTGCCCACGGACTGATCAGGACGTCCGCGTCTGTCCGGAAGTACGACCAAGGGCCGGGTCCCGGCTGACGGTCTTGCCGTCGACCCGGACCCGGCCCCTGCCCGGCGCCGGATGCTCTCAACCCGCCTCGGCGGCGGGCGACGGAGCCGGGGGACGCTCGGCGGAGGCAGCGGCACCTGCCACCGTCATCCTGAGCAGCGGCAGAGAGGCGATGAAAGTGCCGAGGGCCAGAAGGACGCTGAGTACACCGGCTCCCGCCGCGTCCAGGACGGCGCCGACGGCCAGTGGTCCGATGCCGGTGCCCAGCGCCCCCGCACCGCTGAGGGACGCGACCAGGCGCCCGGTCGGGTCGATGAGCGCGGCGGCGGCCAGCATCTGCACCAGGACGGCCAGTTGGCACCCCTGCCAGATCACGGCCGCGGCGATGAAGAGCACGGTGTCGTGGGTGGAGATCAGGACGGCCATCGCCAGGGCCTGTGCGGTGACGAAGGCGGCCATCGACCTCATGCGTCCGAAGCGGCGTGCGGCCACGGGGCCGACGACCGCGCCGAGCAGTGCCACGACGCTGGAGAGCGCGAGCACCGCCGACACGAGCGAGTCCGACATGGCGGTGTGCTGACGTCCCAGCACGGAGGCGTATGACCAGGCCCCCTGGGTGACGGCCCACAGGAGCGCCGTTCCGGCCAGCAGGATCACCGAAGGGCGGCCCGCGACGCCTTTGCCCTCCGCCCCGTCGCAGGCGCCACCGGAGGCCGGCGGCCCGTCCGGAAGCCGCCGCACGAGGGGCCAGGCGGCCAGGCAGCACAGCGCCATGAGGACGAACCCGGTGCCCTCCCCCAGATCGTGGTTGGCTGCGGGCACCGCCATGATCAGCAGCGCTGTCACCGCGACCGTCCCCGAGATGGTGACCGCGGACGCCTTGTCCGCGTCGTCGGTGGCGGCGAGCGCCGCTGTGGCCGCGGCGTAGACCGCACCGAGTCCAGCTCCCAGGACCAGGTTCGCCAGGATTAGGGTCACCGCGCCGGGCGCTGCCGTCGCGGCCAGGAAGCCGACTCCCGCGCAGGCGAGGCCGAGGCGGGTCAGCCCCACACGGCCCGGCCGCGCGGCCCGTCGGGCCAGCAACAGGGTCACGACGGCGGTCGCCAGCAGCTGGGTCGCGGCGACGAGTCCGGCACCGGAGTTGGACATGGCGAAGCGCGAGGCGAAGTCGTCGACGAAGACGGGCATCACATTCGCGCCGCCGTTGCCGAGCGTGACTCCGGCGATGAGCGCCACCGCGACACCGAAGGTTAGAACGGTGCCGCCGCGCGCCTTCACCGGCCGCTCCGCTGCAACGAGAACGAGGACGGGGACGGGGACGGGGACGGGGAGAGGAGGAGGGGTCCTCGGCGGACCGCCGAGCGTGCGACAGGCATGGAAACCTCACGTGGGGGAGAGCGGGTGGCGTGCGGGACGGGAGGGCACGGGGCACGGGCGGTGCGGACGCGCGTGCCCCGTGGCGGGGATCCGGTGTGTCAGCCGGCCCAGACGTCCTCGACGTAGGTGCCGGACTCGATCAGGGCGGCGAGCCAGGCGGTGGCCTCTTCGTCGTCCGCGCCCGTGTACTTGCGGTAGACGGCCATGAACGCCTCGCGCACGGCGGGAGCCATGCGGCGGCCGTCGCCGCAGACGTAGACGCGTCCGCCGGCCTGCAGCGCGGCCCAGACCTCGTCGCTCTCCTTGGCGATGCGGTCCTGCACGAAGCGGGCGCCGTCCTCGGGGGCGCAGGCGAAGGTGGGGCGCATGCTGACGGCTCCGGCCGCCTCCGCCAGCTCGAACTCCTCACGGTGGAGGTAGTCGACGGCCGGGTGGTCGCAGCCGAAGTAGCACAGCAGCGTCCCGGTCGACCGGGTGTGGTGGCGGTCGAGGACGGCTCCGCGGAAGGGGGCCAGACCGGTGCCGGCGCTGATCAGGATGACGGGGACGGACGGGTCCTGCGGCAGGCGGAACGACTCGCTGCACGGAAGCACCCTGGCCTGGACGGTGTCCCCGGCCCGAACGGTCTGGATGTAGTGCGAGGCGATGCCCTTGAAGGTTCCCTCGCCACCGCGGTGGGGTGCCGCCAGCAGCGAGATCATCAGGTCCACCTCGCCCGGGGCCGCCTGCGCGGAGGAGGAGATCGAGTAGTGACGCGGGCGCAGCACGGGGAGCAGTTCCAGGAAGCGCTCGAACGGCAACTCGCAGGCCTGGTAGCGCTCCAGCAGGTCCAGGACGCTCCGCCCGGCGACCGTCACCTGCTCACGGAAGGCCTCGGGTTCCGCCGCCGCCAGCTCGGCCAGGGGGCGCTTCTCCGGCGGGCAGGCCGTGTGCTCGGCGAGCACCGCGACCTGCTCCTGGGCCGCCGCGTCCTGCAGTTCGACGAAGTCGGTCAGCAGCCGGCGCAGGGTCAGCGGGCGGTCGACGGGCAGCGCGCCCCGGCTGCGGCGGCGGGCGCGCAGCCGGACGGTGCGGTCCAGGTCCAGGCCGAACCGGTCGGCGACCCGCTGGACCAGGGCGTCGGGGTTGCGCGGGAGTACGGCCAGGTGGTCGCCGGTGCGGTAGGTGACGCCCTCGGGCAGCCGCAGCCGCACGAACCGCTTGGAACGGCCGAGCCCATGGTCCATGTCGACCAGTTCGTACGCGTCGAGCACCTCCATCGGCTGGACGCCGTGGCGAGCCGTGAGCCCGCCGATGACCGAGTCGGTCGTGTCCTGCAGCTCGTACAGCCCCGCGTCCTGGTCGGGCTGCGCCTCCACCGCGGCCGCCTCCCCTTCGGCCCCGTACCGGTCGAGCAGGGCGGCCCACAGGTCGCCCGTCCACCGGTCGACGGTGCCGCCGAAGTCCCCGGAGGCGTCGGCGGCCCCGCGCTCCAGAAGGCGTACGGCGCCCGCGGCGGTGAGCCGTTCGTCGATGAGGGTGGGGACGCGCTGGTAGGTGGCGGCCCAGTTGCGGTCTCCGACGCCGAGTACGGCGTACCGGACTCCGTCGAGCGAGCCGGGCTCGAGTCCCTCCAGCCAGGCGACGAACTCCGTGGCGTCGTCGGTCGGCCTGCCGTTGTAGGAGGCGGCCACGATCACCACGGGTCCGGCGCCGGGGGTCAGTTTGCCCACCGCGTCGTTGAGGGGCGTGACGGTCGCGGTGAATCCGCGTTCGCCGCCGTCCTCGGCCAGATCCCGGGCGATGCCCGCGCAGGTCCCCAGGTTGGAGCCGTGCAGGAGGGTCAGTGCGGTGCCGGTGACGGGCCGGGCGGCGGGCCGCTCCAGGGCCGCGGGTGCGCCGGTCGCGGCGGCGGGACGGCGCCGGTCCGCGCTGGTCCGCCGGGCCAGGCCGAGGGTGAACTCGTCGGGCTTGAGGGTGAGGGACTGCTTGATCTTCAGCTGGTAGTCGGTGTGGTCGATCAGGCGGTAGCGGTGCACCAGGAGCGCGAGGACCAGGGTCGCCTCGTGCAGCGCGAACTGGCGGCCGATGCAGGCGCGTTCGCCGTTGCCGAACGGCTTGAACAAGTGGACGGGGCGGGTGTCCTCCCGCTCGGGCAGGAATCGGTCGGGGTCGAACAGCTCGACGTTCTCGCCCCAGGCCGGGTCCCGGTGCAGCTGCGGAATGAGCACCAGCAGCGACTCGCCCTTGCGCACGGCGTACTTCCCGCCGATGACCGTGTCCTGAAGCGGCTCCACCGCATAGACGGGCGCCGTGGGCCACAGCCGCAGGCCCTCGTTGAGCACCTGACGGATGTACGTCAGCTTCCCGATGTCCGCGTAGTCGGGTTCGGGCGCGTCCGTGTCGCCCCACAGCGCGTCCACCTCCGCCTGGGCACGGGCCAGGACCTCGGGGTGCTTGGTCAGGTAGTACAGCGCGAAGGACAGCGCCCCGCTGGTGGTCTCGTGCCCGGCGATGAGGAAGGTGATCGCCTGGTGACGGATGTTCACGTCGTCGAGCGGTTCGCCCGTGACGGCGTCGCGGGTGTGCAGCATCCGCCCGAGCAGGTCGTCGGTGCTCTGGTCACCGGAAGCCCTGCGCTGCCGGATCACGTCGTCGACCAGGTCCTGCATCAGGGTCACGTCACCGCGGAACTGTTCGGCCTGCCGCCACTTGAAGAGGTCCGTACCGGGGATCGACTCCCCCTTGGCCTGCGCGAAGCCGAGCGCGCGTGACAGCGAGGTGACGAAGGGGTGCGCCTCTGCGCGGGCGAACGACTCGAAGTCGTAGCCGAAGCCGCACAGGCCGATCGTGTCGAAGGTGAGCCGGGTCATGTCGGCGGCGACGTCCACGGGCTCCGTGCCTGCTGCCCGGTCCCACTTCCCCGTCAGCTCCCGGGCGACCTTGAGCATCGTCGCGTGGTAGCCGCGCATCGCACCGAGCGAGAACGCCGGCATGAGGATGTCGTGCGCCTTGCGCCAGTTCGGCTCGTCGTTGAAGGCCGTGAACAGCCCGTCTCCGCCGATCGCCCGGAGGAGGACGAGGTCCGGGTGGACGTTCTTGCGGAAGCGGGTCTCGTCGGCGAGTTCGGTGACGAGGTCCAGGCCGGAGACGAAGTTGATGTCGTTGCCGAAGATCCTGAGCCGGAAGAGCGGCCCCAGTTCCTTGGCCTCCTTCATCACATGGAGCAGGCCGTCGGCACCACTGGGGACGCTGAACGCGTGGCCGACCAGCGGGAGGGCAGGCCGCTGGGGGATCGGCTCGGTTCCACGCAGGGACGTCTTGGTCATGGGGCTGCCTTTCGTGCCGCACCGGTCTGTCGCTTGTGATCAACATACACGCGACATTGTCACTCGACAATGTCGAGCGATTGTGTTACCTGACACGGTCATCCGACAGAACCTTCGGGCGGGTCAGTGCATCGGGTGCCGGTCGGCGCGGGCCGTTACGTCTGTCGCCAGGGGGTACCCGTGGGACGCTGCCGGTTCAGCTCGGTGGCGTTCGATCTAGGCGGAAGGCACCGGCCTGTGGAGACTTCTCTGACCAGCAGCCGTTCGGTCGTCGCCGCCCCGCCCCGCTGCTGGGTCCCGCGGGGTGTCTACGCCCCGCAGACCGACACCCGGCTGCTGCGGCGTGCGCTGTACCGCGAGGCGATCACGGAACGTACGGACGTGCTGGACCTGGGCACCGGGAGCGGAGTGCTCGCGGTGGAGGCGGCGCGGCTCGGCGGCCGGGTCACCGCGGTCGACATCTCCTGGCGGGCGGTCGCGGCCACCTGGGTCAACGCCCTGCTGAACGGCCAGACCCTGCGGGTGCGCCACGGCGACCTCTCCTCGGCCGTGCCCGGCCGCCGCTTCGACCTCGTGGTCGCCAACCCGCCCTATGTACCCGCCCAGGACGAGACGCCGCCCGTGGGTGCCGCCCGGGCCTGGGACGCCGGTCCGGACGGCCGGCTGCTGATCGACCGCATCTGCGACAGCGCGACGACGTTCCTGCGGCCGACGGGCGCGCTGCTGCTCGTGCACTCGCATCTGTGCGGCATCGACGCCACGCTGGCCCGCCTCGCGGACGCCGGTCTGCGGGCCGAGGTCGTCGACCGGACCCGGCTCCCGTTCGGCCGCGTGCTGCGTTCACGGCTCGGCTGGCTGCGCGAGCGGGGGCTGACGGCCGACGGTACGACGGAGGAGCTGGTGGTGATCCGTGCCGAACACATCTGACCGGCCCCGCCGGGTGCGCGTGCAGCGCGACGGGCCCCTGCTCATCGAGGGTCCCGTCGAAGTGGTGGACGAGAACGGCGAGGTGACGGTCTCGCGGCGCTTCACCGTGGCCGTCTGCACCTGCCGCCGCAGCCGTACCTTCCCCTGGTGCGACACCAGCCATCGCCGCCGCGGCGGGCGGCCCTGCGAAGGCGGGCCCGAATGACCGCGGCCCACCCCCGGGAGCAGTCGCGGCACCGGCCACCGCCACTGCCCGAACCCCGTGGCCCGCTCTCCGCCGCCGTGCTGGCGCTGCTGCGGGGATCGATCCCCGGGAGCATTCCGCCTGCCGCGGACCGTGCGCCGTACGGCGAGGACCTGCAACTCGCCCTCTACGTCCTCTACGAGCTGCACTACGAGGGCTTCCAGGGCGTGCCCGACGGGCTCGAGTGGGACAGCGGGCTGCTGGCCTGCCGCGCCGCGATCGAGGACCGCTTCCTGGGCGCACTGCGCGCGGACGTACCGGTGAACGGCACCGACACGGCCGGGCAGGCGCTGGACGAACTGCAGGTCGAACCGGTGGACGCCGGCGGCAGCGTCTCGCACTTCCTGCGCGACGAGGGCGATCTCGGCCAGCTGCGGGAGTACGCGGCCCTGCGCTCGCTCTACCACCTCAAGGAAGCCGATCCGCACGCCTGGGTCATCCCCCGGCTGCACGGACGGGCCAAGGCGGCGATGGTCGCGGTCGAGTTCGACGAGTTCGGCGCGGGCCGCGCGGACGAGATCCATGCGCAGCTGTACGCCGACCTCATGGCGGACCTCGGGCTGGAGACGGCGTACGGCCACTACGTCGACGCCGCCCCCGCCGAGGCGCTCGCCATCGTCAATCTGATGTCCCTGTTCGGTCTGCACCGGGCGCTGCGCGGCGCGCTCGTCGGGCACTTCGCCGCCGTCGAGGTGACCTCGTCCCCGGCCTCCCGCCGCCTCGCCGAAGCGATGCGCCGGGCCGGGGCAGGGCCGGCGGCCGTGCGGTTCTACACCGAGCACGTCGAGGCCGACGCCGTGCACGAACAGGTCGTACGGCATGACGTCGTCGGAGGGCTGCTGGAGAGCGATCCGGGCCTGGAGGCCGACGTGGTCTTCGGGATCCGTGCGACCGGTCATCTGGAGGACGCCCTGGCGGCCAGGCTGCTGGCGCACTGGCGGCGGGACGGGATACCCCGCCGCCCATGAGACCGGCACCGCCCCTGGCGTGGCGGCCGGGCGATCTGCGCCCGCTCCGGAGGCGTGGCAGCGCCCGCGCCGCCCGAGGCGTGGGTAGCGTCGTCACGCAGAGGAGTCGCTGGTTTCCCGTCGGTCGGGGCGGGCACTCGCGACGCGCTTCTCACTCTCGGCACGGCTGAGGAGAACCATGACCGAAGCGTCGCAACGCCTTGAGGAAGGCGCGGGGCGTGCGTCTCGCGGTGCCGCCGTCCCGCTGGGGCGCACGCTGCTCGCCTGGGCCTCGACGACCGACCACAAGGTGATCGGCCGGCTGTACATGGTGACGTCGTTCTGCTTCTTCCTCCTGGCCGGCCTGCTCGCTCTCGGCATGCGTGCCGAACTGGCCCGTCCGGGGCTGCAGTTCATGAACGAGCACACCTACAACCAGCTGTTCACCATTCACGGCACGATCATGATGCTGCTGTTCGCCACCCCGATGTTCGCCGGGTTCGCGAACGCCGTGATGCCCTTGCAGATCGGCGCCCCCGACGTGGCGTTCCCCCGGCTCAACGCGCTGTCGTACTGGATGTATCTGTTCGGCGGCCTGATGGTGGTGTCGGGGTTCCTGGTACCGGGCGGTGCCGCGGCCTTCGGCTGGTTCGCCTACGCGCCACTGAACAGCGCGTACTTCTCGCCCGGCGCCGGCGGCGACCTGTGGGTGATGGGGCTGGTGGTCACCGGAGTGTCGACCACACTGGGCGCGGTCAACTTCATCACCACGATCCTGTGTCTGCGCGCCCCGGGCATGACGATGTTCCGGATGCCTATGTTCACCTGGAACGTGCTGTTCACGTCGATCCTGGTGCTGCCCGCGTTCCCGGTGCTCACGGCCGCACTGCTGGCCCTGGAGTGCGACCGGAAGTTCGGCTCGCACGTCTTCGACGCCCACAACGGCGGCGCCCTGCTGTGGCAGCACCTCTTCTGGTTCTTCGGGCACCCCGAGGTCTACATCGTCGCGCTGCCGTTCTTCGGCATCATCGCGGAGATCATCCCGGTGTTCTCGCGCAAGCCCCTCTTCGGCTATCTGCCGATGATCGGGGCGACGACCACCATCACCATGCTGTCGGCGGTGGTGTGGGCGCACCACATGTTCGCCACCGGAGCCGTGCTGCTGCCGTTCTTCTCCGTGATGTCGTTCCTGATCGCGGTGCCCACGGGCATCAAGTTCTTCGCCTGGATCGGAACGATGGTGGGCGGCTCGGTGTCCTTCGAGACACCGATGCTGTGGTCGCTCGGATTCCTGGTGTCGTTCCTGCTGGGCGGCCTCAGCGGGGTGCTGCTGGCCTCACCGCCGCTGGACTTCCATGTCACCGACACGTACTTCGTGGTGGCCCATCTGCACTACGTGCTCTTCGGCACCGTGGTCTTCGCGATGTTCGCGGGCTTCTACTTCTGGTGGCCGAAGATCACCGGGAAGATGCTCGACGAGCGCCTGGGCAAGCTGCACTTCTGGCTGCTGTTCCCGGCGTTCCAGCTGACGTTCCTCGTGCAGCACTGGCTGGGCGAGTCGGGCATGCCGCGCCGGTACGCCGACTATCTGCCCTCCGACGGGTTCACCCTGCTCAACACCCTGTCGTCGACGGGCGCGTTCCTGCTCGGTGTGTCCACGCTGCCGTTCCTCTACAACGTGTGGCGCACCTCCCGGCACGGGCGGACCGTCGAGGAGGACGACCCCTGGGGCTACGGACGCGGCCTGGAATGGGCCACCTCCTGTCCGCCGCCCCGGCACAACTTCACGGCGCTGCCCCGGGTGCGCTCGGAGTCCCCGGCCTTCGACCTGCACCACCCCGATGTCGTCCAGCAGGCCAGGAAGGAGGGACTCCGGTGAAGGTGGAGGCCGTGCTCTTCGGTGCCGTGGCCGCCTTCTTCGGCGGCTCCGCGGCGCTCTACGGCGTGTGGTCCCACTGGGACCCGGCCGGCACCGCGGCGCTCGTCGTGGCGTTCGCGATGGCCGCACTGGTGTCGTTCTTCTGCGCCGTGCAGTACGCCCGGCACGGCCGGCGCCCCCAGGACTGCAAGGACGCCGAGGTGGCCGACGCCGCCGGGCCGCTGGAGTTCTTCCCGCCGCACAGCCCCTGGCCGATCGTCACCGCGTTGGGTTTCGCGGTCACGGCGACCGGCGTGGTCTACGGCCTGTGGCTGTTCCTCATCGGCTTCGGCGTGCTGGGCCGGGGTGTTCTCGGCCTGGTGTTCCAGTACGTGGACCGGGGTGCCGGTCCACAGGAGTGAGCGGGGCGCGCGGGGCGCCGGGCCGGAAGTCGGTGACGGGGCGGTGGCCGCTCTCGTAGCCGCCGGTCACGCTCTGCCGCACCTCGCCGGTCTCCTCGCCCTCGGCGAGACGTTCGCGTTCCGCCTCCAGGAGGGCGTGGCACAGCGCGCGGGTGAGAACGAAGGCGAGCACCGGGCCCACGACCAGGGCGACGCGCAGCGTCCAGGTGAGGGTGTTGACCGAGATGCGGAAGGTCGCCGCCAGCACGTCGTTGCCACCGGCCAGCAGCAGCACGCCGTAGAAGGTGATGCCCGCGACGCCCAGGCCGGTGCGGACGGGTCGTTCGCGGGGCCGGTCGCACAGGTGCTGTTCGGTGAGCCACTCGCCGGTCAGCCGCTGCTCCACGAAGGGGTAGGCGTACAGGACGGCGAAGAGCAGTGCGGGCAGGACGACCGCGGGCAGCAGGACGTTCCACATCAGCGTGTGGCCGGCGACGGTCGTCTCCCACGGCGGCACGAGCCGCAGCGAGCCCTCCAGGAAGCCGACGTACCAGTCGGGCTGGGACCCGGTCGACACCTGGTCCGGCCGGTAGGGGCCGTACACCCAGACGGGGTTGATCTGCGCGACGCCGGAGAGGACGGCCAGCACCCCGAACACGGTCAGGGACAGGCCGGCGGACGAGGCCGTGAACTGCGGGTAGAGGGGCTTTCCGACGGCGTTCGCATTGGTGCGGCCCGGGCCGCGCCACTGGGTGTGCTTGAGGTGGAAGACGAGGATCAGATGCAGGGTGACCAGGGCGATCAGCGCTCCCGGCAGCAGCAGCACATGCAGGCTGTACAGCCGCGGAATGACGTCGTGGCCCGGGTACTGGGATCCGAAGACGAAGAAGGCGATGTACGTCCCCACCACCGGGATGGAGAGCATGATCCCCTCGGCGATGCGCAGTCCGGTGCCGGAGAGCAGGTCGTCCGGCAGGGAGTAGCCGGCGAAGCCCTCGGCCAGGGCGAGCATGAACAGGGTGACGCCGATGACCCAGTTCAGCTCCCGCGGCCTGCGGAAGGCCCCGGTGAAGAAGATCCGCAGCAGATGGAGGCCGATCGCGGAGACGAACACCAGGGCGGCCCAGTGGTGCAGCTGACGGATCAGCAGCCCGCCCCGCACGTCGAAGCTGATGTGCAGGGTGGAGTCGAAGGCCTGCGACATGCGCACGCCCCGCAGCGGGGTGTACGGCCCGTCGTAGACGACCTCCCGCATCTCCGGCTTGAAGAAGAGGGTCAGCCACACACCGGTCAGCACCAGGACCAGCAGGCTGTACAGCGCCAACTCGCCGAGCAGGAACGACCAGTGGTCCGGGAACGCCTTGCGCAACAGCCGGCCGCCCCCGTCGTACACGGGCAGCCGGGCGTCCACCGCGTCCGCCAGCCGCTCCCCCCGGTGGGGAGGGCGAGCCGCTCCGGGCGCGCTCACGACGGGCCCATGGCGCGGCCGACGGCTTCCTCGTACGGCACCCACCTCACGGCCGCTCTCCCTTCGACACCGCCTGCTCCCGGCATCTCTTTCCCGGAGCGCATGCGGCGAGTACCCCTGGGTCACGAAACACTCGTGCGCCGGTGGTGTCGCACCCGTTCGGCTGACGCTCACGCTCCCAGCGCGCGGGCGAGCAGCATGCCGCGGTTGTTGGTGGAGGTCTTCGCGAAGATCGACTTGAGGTGGTCCTGCACGGTGTGCTCCGACAGGGACATCCGGTCGGCCAGGGCGTGGCTGTCGCCGCCCTTGGCCAGGAGGCCGAGGAGGACGCTCTCCCGGGGGCTCAGGGCGTGGGCCCTGGCGAACACGGCGAGCCGCTCGGCCGGTGAGGTCTCCTCGATGGTGACGGCGATGGCCCGCCGCCGGTCGGGCCGCGCCGGGTCGCCGATCCGGGCGGCGCTCAGGGTCAGCCACAGGCCGTCCGCCAGGTGGACCCGTGAGCGCGGCGGGTTCGCGTCGACGCCGGCCTCGACGGCCAGCAGCTGGGCGGCGACGTCGTAGGCGCTCGCGGGCACCTCCGGGCGGGCATGCTCGGGCGGCACCAGCAGGCTCAGATAGGCGTACGTGTCCGGGGTACGGGCGAGGACCCGCAGGTCGGGGGAGAGCAGCAGCACCAGCGGGCCCGGGCGCTGCGCCCCGGACGGTCTCACCACGAAGGTCTCCGCCTGGCTGCGGCGCAGGGCCGCGGTCACGGGGGCGGTGAGGCGGGCCAGGTACTCGGCCTCCGCGGCGCTGAAGCCGCCGTCGTAGCGGTACAGGTCGAGGAAGCCCCAGCAGCCGAAGCGGTCCCGGAACACCATCGAGGCGATGTCCCGCACGCCGTAGCCGTGCAGCAGCTCCCGCCACAGCAGGCTGCCGGAGCGGTCGGGGAGCTCGTTGAGCAGGGCGATGCCGTCGAGTGCCGTCCAGCGACCGGTCGCGCTCAGGTACTTGAGGCGGGTCATCCTCGGCAGTTCCGGCAGACACGGCACCTCGGCCACCGGTGAGCAGCCCACGGCGGTCTCGGGGTCGGTGAGGGGGAAGGCGTACGCGTCGAAGCCGGTGGCGGTGCGCAGTTCGTCGAGGAGCCGCACACGCAGGTCCCGGGAGTCGCCACCGGCCTCGCAGAGGCGGACGACACGCTCGTGCGACCGCGCGTAGGCGACACGAACCGCCATGATTACAGCGTACGACGCAATTCCCCACATTTCTGGGATGGGCCGGGCGCCCGGCCGCCGTCGACGATGGAGGGACCGGAACAGGAGCCCTCGATGACCAGCAACCCAGACCCCCGTGCGACGGCCGACCCCGTCGCGACCTCCCGGCGCCGGCGCGGAGCCGGCACCTCCTGGCGTGCGCTCGTGGTCGCCTCCGCGCTCGCCTCCGCGGCCGCCCTCGGCACGGCCGCCCCGGCGCACGCCGCCCCCGCCCAGACCCAGACGGGTCATGTGTACGCATGGATCAGCGACGGCTGGGGCGGAGGACGCCTCACCAGCAGTCCGGCCGGGATCAACTGCCACATCACGTCGTGGGACCCCTACGCCGACAACGCGCAGGCGCCGAGCCAGACCGGCACGTGCGACGCGACCTTCCCGGTCGGCTCGACCGTCACCTTCACCGCCACGCCCGATCCGGGTTCGAACCTCAACATCGGCCCCGACCCGGCTCGCCTGACCGTGGCCTCCGGCTACAACCCCGTCTACGTCGTCTTCTGCCCGAACGACGGCCTCTGCATGAGCTGACGACGGCTTCCGCACGATCTACTGACACTGCGCGCACCACACCGTCGTACGGCCCCCCAGACGGGAGCGGCGCAGCGGCTCGCCGCAGCGGGGGCAGTGCGGGGACGGGGTGTCGCGGTGGCCGGTGAGCCAGGAGTCCCGGGGCGGGACGCGGCCGGTGGGCACCGCCGAGCGCAGGGTGCGGCACATCTGGGTGTAGAGGCGGCGGCGGTCGTCCTCGGTGAGGTCGTTCGCGTGGGCGGCGGGACGTACTCTCGCGCGCCAGAGGATCTCGTCGGCCAGCAGGTTGCCCAGGCCGGCGACGACGGACTGGTCGGTGAGGACGGTCTTGATCGTGCCGCGGCGGGCGCAGAGCGCGGCCTCGAACCGCTCGCGGTCCACGGCCAGCGCGTCCGGGCCCTGGCGGGCCAGCAGCCGTCCGACGGCCGTTTCGTCGTCGGCCAGCCACAGGCCCTGGAGCTTGCGCTGGTCGCGGTAGCGGAGCTGGCGGTCGGCGCCCACGGTGAACAGGACGCGGTCGTGGGGCGCGGCCTCCTCGTCGGGGCGGGCGCAGACCAGCAGCCCGGTCATGCCGAAGTGGAGCGCGACGGTGGGGCCGCCGGTACGGGCGAGCAGCCACTTCCCGTGGCGCTCCGCACCCGTGAAGCGCCGGCCCTCCAGCGCCTCCCGCAGCCGCCGCGCGCTCACCCCGTGCAGGACGCCCGCGTCACGGACGTCGACGCGCCGGATCACCCTCCCCTTCGCGCAGGACACGAAGACCTTCCGGAATCCCTCGACGTCCGGCAGCTCGGGCATGACCGCTCACCTCGCTACGGGAGGCTCCGGCGACTTCGCTACCGGGTACCCACCCGTGGCTCCCGCACCACCACGGCCTCCCGCGCCGCCACCGTCACCCTGCCGTCGGCCACCGGGTTCCCGGACAGCAGCTCGGTCGCCCCCGGGGAGACGGCGACCTCCGCGTCCTGGTCCGTGTGGTTGATCAGGAAGAGGTAGTCGGCCTCGGTGCCGCGCCGCAGGGCCGCCTCCACGCCCGCCGGAGCGGAACGCACCGGCTCGACCCCGGCCTCGACGCGGATGCGCTCCAGGAGGCCGGCCAGGGCCTCCGGGGCCGGGTGGGTGGCCACGTACCAGGCAGCGCCCGTGCCGTACGCGTTGCGGGTCACCGCCGGCACCCCGGCGAGCGGCCCGTCCGTGTACGACGTCACCGCCTCGGCGCCCTCCAGCCGTACCCGCTCCGACCAGAGCGTGCCCGTGCTGCCGTCGCTCAAAGCCACCGTCTGCCCGGGCAGCAGCGGGAACAGCTCGTCCGTGCGGACGCCGAGGGCCTCCCGGAACGCGCCCGGGTAACCGCCCAGCCGCACATGGCAGTTGGCGTCGACCATCCCGCTGTGGAAGCCGACCACGAGAGTGCCGCCGCGCTCCGCGAAGCCGGTGAGGTTGGCCGCGCCCGTGTCGTCGACCAGATACAGCGAAGGGGCCAGGACCAGGCGGTACGCCGACAGATCCGCGTCCGGGCGTACGAAGTCCACCGCCACGCCGGACCGCCACAGGGGCTCGTACCAGGCGCGGACCAGGTCCTGGAAGTGCAGCTCGCCGCTGGGCTGCGAGGGCAGTTCCATGGCCCAACGGGCGTTCCAGTCCCAGACGACGGCGACCTCGGCGGTGCCGGTGGCGCCCCGCACCTCCGCCAACGCCCGCAGATCCGCGCCCAGTTGCACCACGTCCCGCCAGATCTGGCTGTCGGTGCCCGCGTGCGGCAGCATCGCCGAGTGCCACTGCTCGGCGCCCGCCTTCGCCGCCCGCCACTGGAAGTAGGCGATGCCGTCGGCGCCGCGCGCCACGTGGGACAGCGCGTTGCGCCGCAACTCCCCCGCCGTCTTGGCCCGGTTGACCGGCTGCCAGTTGACCGCGCCCGTGGAGTGCTCCATGAGCAGCCACGGGCCGCCCGCGAGCGAGCGGACCAGGTCGCCGCTGAGGGCGATGTCGATCTGCGACTCCGGGTCGGCGGACTGGAGGTAGTGGTCGTTGGAGACGATGTCCAGCTCGGGCGCCCAGCGCCAGTAGTCCAGGGCGTCGAAGTTGAACATCACCATGAAGTTGGTGGTGGCGGGGGTCTGCGGGGCGGCCTCCCGCAGGACGTCCCGCTCGGCCTCGTACAGCGAGAGCAGGGCGTCGCTGCAGAAGCGGCGCCAGTCCAGCTGGTGGGTCGGGTTCGGGACCGCGCCGGTCGCACGCGGCGGCAGGATCTGGTCCCAGTCGTAGTACCACTGGCTCCAGAAGGTGGTGCCCCAGGCGTGGTTGAGGGCGTCCAGGCTCGCGTACCTGTCCTGCAGCCACTCGCGGAAGGCCTCCGCGCTGGTGTCGCAGTGGCACTCGGCGTTGTGGCAGCCGTACTCGTTGTGGACGTGCCACATCACCACGGCGGGGTGGTCGGCGTAGCGGCGGGCCAGTTCGCCGACGATCCGCAGGGCCGCCTCGCGGTAGGCGGGGCTGGACGGGCAGAACGTCTGGCGGCTGCCGTACGACAGCCTGCGGCCGTCCTTGTCGACCGGCAGCGCCTCCGGGTGCTTCACGAAGAACCAGGCCGGCGGGGCCGCCGTCGGGGTCGCCAGGTCGGCGGCGATCCCGTGGGCGTGCAGCAGATCGAGGATGCGGTCGAGGCGCGAGAAGTCGTAGGTGCCCTCGGAGGGTTCCAGCAGCGCCCAGGAGAAGATGTTGACGCTCACCATGGTGACCCCGGCCTCGGCCATCAGCCGCATGTCCTCGGCCCAGACCTCCTCGGGCCACTGCTCCGGGTTGTAGTCGCCGCCGTAGGCGATGCCCGGCACGTTCAGGGCGCGGCTCATCGCTCGGCTCCCGAGAGCAGTCGGCGGGTGGTGGTCACGCCCCACTCGTCCAGGGACAGCAGGCGGTCGCTGGAGGCCATCAGACCGCCGGTCGCCTCCACATGGGCCGCCCAGCGCTCCCGTGTCTCCACGGCCGGGCGGGCCATCAGGCAGTCGGGGTCGTTGACCCAGAGGCGGCCGTGCTGCCACTGGCGTCCGGCGCCGGTGAACTCGGCCGGGTCCTGGCCGGGCTGGCTGAAGTCGTCGGCCTCGGGGCGGCGGTGCGGGGCCGTGTCCGGGCTCACCCGCATCGCGTCGAACAGGCCGATCGAGGGCAGGATCGGGGCGCCGCAGCCCAGCAGGTACGCGTCCGGGCCGATCGCCTCGCGGATCAGCTCGATGCCCTCGCGGTACGCGGTGAGGGCGTCGACGTCCCTGTGCCGTACGCCGTCCAGCGCACCCGCGTACAGGAAGTCGACCTTGAAGTAGTCGTAGCCCTCGCTGCCCAGGGTGCGGAAGACCTCGGTGAGATACGCCGCCGCCTCGGGGTGCGTGGTGTCCAGGACGCGCAGGTCGTGGCCCCAGTTGCGGCCGGCGTGGGTGAAGCCGCCGGTGGTGTCGCGGACCAGCCAGTCGGGGTGCTCGGTGGCCAGGTCGCTCGCCGGGTCGACCAGGAAGGGGGCCGTCCAGATGCCGGCCCGGCGGCCGCGGGCGCGGATGGCGTCCGCGATGCCCTCGCGGGAGCGGAAGCGGCCCGAGAGGGTGAGCCAGTCGCCGAGGGCCTTCTGGTAGCCGTCGTCGATCTGGACCACGTCGATCGGCAGGTCGAGGGTGTCCATCGCACGGAGGTTCTCGTGGATGTCGTCCTCGGTGACGTTCGTGAAGTACTCGTACCAGGAGCACCAGACGGTCGGCGCCGGGCGCGGGGGCTCGACGCCGAGGCTGTCGGCCCAGCTGCCCAGTGCGGTCTGGACGTCCGTGCCCGTCCACTCCTTCACCGAGCCGTCGGCGGTGACCTCCGCGATGCCGTCCGCCACGGTCAGACGGATGGACGGCACCTCGCCGGTGGGGTCGACGGCCGCCCACAGACGGGCCGGGGAGCCATCGCCTGGGTCGAGCGCCAGCAGGCCCTCGCCCTGGAAGGTGCCCTCGGGGACGGTCACGCCGGGGCGGTAGCAGACCGTCGCCCAGTTGTCGTTGGTCGGACGGTACGGCTTGTCGCCGAGGGCATAGGCCCCGCTGGGGCTCCAGGACTGCCAGCCCTCCTCGTGGACCCGGGCGTTGACCGGGTCCACGGGGACGGAGGCGACGGCGGTGAAGGGGTGGTGCTGCACGGAGGTCTCTTTCAAGAGGGAGGGCGTCAGCCCTTGTTGGCGCCCAGGGTCAGTCCGCTGACGAACTGGCGCTGCAGTACGAAGTACACGATCAGGGTGGGGATCGCGGTGAGCAGGGCGCCCGCGGCGACCAGGTTGGGGTCGGTGAAGTACTGCCCGGAGAGGTTGTTCAGCGCGGAGGTGATCGGCATGTTCTCGCCGGTGGAGATCAGCACGATGGCCCAGAAGAAGTCGTTGTAGATCCAGATCGAGAGCAGTGTGGCCAGCGCGGCCATGGCGGGCTTGCACAGCGGCAGCACGATCTGCCAGTACATCCGCCACACCGACGCCCCGTCGACCAGGGCGGCCTCGGTCAGCTCGTGCGGCAGCATCCGCATGTAGTTGGAGAGCACGAAGGCGCAGAACCCGGACTGGAAGGCCACGTGGATCAGCACCAGGCCGAGGGCGGAGTCGTAGAGCTTGCCGGACATGGTGATGCCGGGCAGGTCGATGAGCAGGTACATGCGGTACAGCGGGGTGATGATGACCTGCTGGGGCAGCAGGTTGCCCGCGGTGAACACCAGCAGCAGGAAGATGTTCAGCCGGAAGTCGAACCGGGAGACGTAGAACGCCACCATCGACGACAGCAGCAGCGTGATCAGCACGGCCGGGACCGCGATGATCAGCGTGTTGCCGAAGTAGTGCATCATGTCCGACTGCTGGAACGCGTTGGTGAAGTTCTCGAAGCTCAGCTTGTGCGGCCAGGACACGTAGCCGCGGTTGCTGGTCTCCGAGTACGGCCGCAGGGCCGCGAAGACGGCCCACAGCAGCGGGGCCAGCCAGGCGAGCGCGGTGACGATGAGGAACGTGTGCAGCAGGATCCGGGCCGGGCGGACCGGCGTGCGCTTCTTCAAAGCGATGGTGCTCATGCGCGCCGCTCCTTCCGGAAGGTGGCGATCAGATACGGGATGATGACCGCGAGGGAGATCACCAGCAGGACGACGGCGATCGCGGAGCCGTAACCGATCCGGCTGGACTCGCCGATGATGTTGTTGGTGATCAGGATCGACAGCAGTTCGGTGCCCTGGGCGCCCTTGTTGAACACAAACACCAGGTCGAAGGCGCGCAGCGCCTCGATGATCGTGACGACCAGGACGACGGTGTTGGTGGGGCGCAGGGTGGGGAAGATGACGTTCTTGAACGTCTGCCACTCGTTCGCCCCGTCCAGCGAGGACGCCTCGCGCAGGGAGGGGTCGACGCCCTTGAGGCCGGCCAGGTAGAGGATCATCATGTAGCCGGTGTGCCGCCAGGACGCGGCGATCAGCACCGCCCACAGGTTCAGGTGCGGGTTGCCGATCCAGTCGATGTAGTGGCCCGGCTTGTTCGCCCCGATCAGGCTGTTGATCAGCCCGGTGTCGGGGTTGTAGACCAGCTGCCACACGAACCCGGTCACCGCGAGGGAGACCACGACCGGCAGGAAGAACGCGGTCTGGTAGATCCGGGTGAAGCGGATCTTCTTGTCCAGCTGCACGGCCAGGAACAGGCCCATCGGCGTCGGTATCAGGATGAGCACGACGAACCAGATGATGTTGTGCTCGACCGCGGGCCAGAACTGCGGGTTGTCGGTGAACAACTGACGGAAGTTGTCCAGCCCCACCCACTTGATCGAGTCGAAGCCGATCCCGTCCCAGCTGGTGAAGGCCAGGAAGATCGAGGCGAGGGCGGTGACCCAGACCAGGGCCACGTGCAAGACGGTCGGCACGCCGGCCATGAAGGCGAGCGTGACGCGGTCACGGCGGGTCAGCAGGCGCTTGTGTCCCTGCGGCACCCGCTTGTTGTGGACAGGCGCGGGCCCCGGAGGCGGCACGGCGGCCGCCTCCGGGGTCTTCGTGGAGGTCTCGGAGCTCATGAGGACGCGAAGATCGTCTTCTTCTGGCGCTCGATCGAGGACAGCAGACTGTCCACGCCCTTGGGGTTCTGGAGGAACTTCTGCAGACCCGGCTGCATCACCGTGGAGGTGAAGTCCGGCCGCGAGTCACGGTCCATGAACTGGGTCAGCGACTTGGCGTTGCTGATCATGTCGTACGCCTTCTTCTGCAGCGGCGTGTACGACGAGGTGTCGGCCTTGCTGGAGGCGGCCACCACACTGGAGTCGGCCTTGAGGTAGATCTGCTCGGCCTCCGGCGTGCCCAGGAACTCCATCAGCTTGGTGACACCGTCATGGTTCTTGGGTGCCTTGGAGACCATGAAGCCGTCGGTCGGCGCCTCCACGGTGTCCTGCCCGAACTGCGGGTTGATCTCCGGGAAGGCGAAGAAGTCCAGGTCGTCCAGGTCGGCCTTGTTGGTGAACTGCTGCGCCACGAACGAGCCGAGGACGTACATGCCGGCCTTCTTCGACACCAGCGTCTGCGCGGCGTCCTGCCAGGTGCGGCCCATGAAACCGTCCTGGTGGAAGGGCAGCAGCTCGGACCAGTGGTCGAAGACCGCCTTGACCTTCGGGTCCGTCCACGCCTCCTTGCCCGCCATCAGCGACTTGTGGAAGTCGTAGCCGTTGAGGCGGAAGTTGATCTGGTCGAAGGTGCCCATCGCCGGCCAGGCGTCCTTGTCGCCGAACGCGATCGGCACCAGGCCGTCCTTCTTCATCTGCTTGCACAGGGCCACCAGCTGGTCCCAGGTGGTGGGCACCTGGTAGCCGTGCTGCTTGAAGACGCTCTTGCGGTAGAACAGCGCCCACGGGTACGTGTACAGCGGCACGAAGTAGTACTTGCCGTCCTCACCCTTGGACAGCTGCTTCATCGCGTCGGGGAAGTTCCCGCCGATCTTCTGCCACACGTCGTCGATCGGCGTCGCCAGCTTCTTCGCCGCGAAGAACTGCATCCGGTAGCCCGCGAACCAGGTGAACACGTCGTCCGGCGTCGCCTGCAGGTAGGAGTTGATCTGCTCCTGGAAGGTGTTGTGGTCCTTCGTGTTCACGTCGACCTTGATGCCCGACTTCTTCGTGAAGGCCGCATAGATCTCCGCGAACGCCTTCTTGGGCACCGCGTCGGACGAGTTCGAGCCGAGACTGACCGTCTTCGGGTCCGACGAGGACCCACTGCTGCCACACGCGGACAGCAGGGGTATGCCCGCACCCGCGAGCAGGGCGGCACCCCCCACACCGCGCAGCAGACCACGACGACTGGGGGCGGGCAGAGAGAGACCCGAGGGTGAGAGGTCCATGTACGGCTCCTGAAGGCAGGGGTTCGGCCACAACTACGCCACGTCGAAAAAAAGTCGAAACCGACCATAAATCAACTCGACCGAACATCGTGGCGCTTATATCAGTCCTATGTCCGGTCATGCGTCAAGAGCCGCCGGGGACCTTTGTGGAAATGTGACCGACATGTTCGTGATCGTTTCGGTGCGAGTGATCGAACGAACCAGCCCGGAGATGAGAGTAAATGCCGGATTCGCGTCGCGGCCAGGGCCTGCTAGGCGACGATCCGGACCGACTTCGTCACACTGACCTGGTCGATCTCGGACGTGCGGACCGTGGCCTTCATGGTCCAGGTGCCAGCGAGGGGCACGGTGACCGAACTGGTCCCCCAGTAGCCGCCCAGATCGGTCAGCCGGGCGTCCAGCGGGCCGATCTTCTGCGCGGGGAGGCTGAGGGAGAGCCGCAGCTCAGGGACGGTGACGATGCCGCCGTCGGGCCCGAAGACGACCGCCTGCACGGTGTTGTCGCCGACGCGGCCCGGGTCGAGGGTGATCTGCACCTTGCCGCGCGCGCGGCCCACCTCGAACGGGATCGTCGTGACCGACGCGGCAGGCAGCCCGCCGGCCGTCGCGGGTGCCTTGGCCGCCTCGGCGGCCGCGCGACCCGGCAGCGTGCTGCTGAGCACGGTCGTGAGCACCAGCACCACGACCCCGACGGTGACCTCGGCGAGCACGCTGCGGCGCAGATTGCGGCGGCTCGCGCCTCCGGCGGCCGGGGCGGCCGGTTCCCCCGCGGCGGTCGCGGGAGGCCCGCCCACGGGCTCCGGGACCCGTTCCCGTACGGCCGTCTCGGCGTCCGCCGTCACCAGCCGCGCGGTCCAGCGCCGCGAGAGCCCCGCCGCCGCCACCAGGAGCAGCACAGCGGCCAGTTTGGCCACCAGCAGGCGCCCGTACGTCGTCCCGGTGAGCGCGCTCCAGGAGCCGAGGCCCCGCCAGGACTGGTAGACGCCGGTGACGACCAGGACGGTCACGCAGGCGAAGGCGATCCGGGAGAAGCGGGCCACGACGGCCGGGGCGGGTTCGGTGCGGTGGAGCAGGATCAGCAGCGCCGTGAGGCCGCCCAGCCAGACCGCCATGGCCAGCAGGTGCAGCACGGCGGAGGCCATCGCCAGGGGGACCTGGATGCCCGCCGAGGCGTGCTCGGAGGCGGCCCAGGTGAGCGCGAGGGCCACGCCGAGGGCACCACCGGCGGCGAGCGGCGGCCGCGGCCATGCCTCGCGTTTGCGGAGTCGTACGGCGAACACGGCGGCGACCAGCAGCAGGGCGAGCCGGGCCAGCAGGGCGAGCCCCGGGCGGCCCGTGAGGGTGCGGCTGAAGGCGGCGGCGTCGAGGGCGGTCGCGGGGCCCGTGCCGGTCTCGTACGGGGCGCGCAGCACCAGCAGCGCCAGGGTGCTCCCCAGCAGCGTCCACCAGCCCACGACCAGGGGTTTCTGCAAGGGGCCGTGGTCCGTCGGGCGGCACAGGGCGACGAAGGCGGCCGTGCCGATCAGCAGCGCCGCCGCCAGGTAGGCCAGATAGCGGGCGATGTTGTAGAGACTGGCGGTCGCCGGGTTCTCGACCGGTCCGGTGTTGACGGTGGCGACCGTCGCGGAGGCTTTGCCGACGGAGAAGGTGAACGCGCCGCCCACCGGGTGGCTGTCCGCCGAGACGACCCGCCAGGCCACGACATAGGTGCCCTTGGCGAGCTTCTTCGGCAGGGTCACGCTCGCCGTGTCGGAGCGGCCCCCGGCGTGCTGGGCCTCACCGATGCCCACACGCCGGTTGTGGGGGTCCAGGACGCGGAAGGAGTCGTCCAGCAGACCGACGGACTCGGTGAACGTCAGGGTGATGGAGCGGGGGGCCGACCTGAGGACGGTTCCGTCCTCGGGGTCGGTGGACTTGAGGGCCGCGTGCGCCGACGCGGGCCCCGCACCCCCGAGGACGAGCAGGACCAGCACGGCACCGAGCAGCACCAGCCCTCGAACCCCCCGACGCCGCTGCCGCCCCCTGCGCTCACCGTCACACCCCACGCCACCCTCCGTCCCGGCCCGGACCGCCTCCCGGATAGGTACGGACACAAACCGCGGAGCATTCACCATGCCGGCCGACACGCACCACTCGCCGCACCCGGACCGCCGGACGGACGCTTGCGGCAGCCGCCCTCTGCCACCCCTCCGCCTCGGGACCCGCCGCCTTCCCCACAGCACCGCCCCCCAAGCCGCCCCCGCCTCACCACGCCGACCGCCAGTCTCTCCGACATCACCCGCTGTCTCGCGTACCTGGCGGCGGCACTGCTCATCGGTGCCGAAGCCCCTGCCGCCGCGACCCACAGCACCGCACGCAAGCCGCCCCCACCTCACCACGTCGGCCGCGCCGACACCCCTCCGTCGACCACCAGGTCGTGTCCCGACACCCAGGACGCCAGCCGGGAGGCCAGAAACACGCAGGCGTCACCCACGTCCTCCGGTTGGCCGAGGCGGCCGAGCGGGGCCGCGGTTCGCCAGCGCCGGACGCCCTCCGGCCAGGCGTCCGCCAGGCCCTCGCGGTCGATGAGGCCGGGGGAGACCGTGTTGACGCGGATGCCGTACGCGCCGTACTCCAGGGCCGCCGAGCGCGCGTGCATCACGACGGCGGCCTTGGCGGCGCCGTAGTGGGCGTGCAGTGGCGCCGGCCGGCGGGCCTCGATCGAGGCGATGTGGGTCACGGAACCTCCGGCGCCGCGCTCCCGCATGGCCTCCGCGGCGGCCTGCGTGCACGCGAAGACGCTCGACAGGTTGGCGTCCACGACCGCCCGCCACTCGGCCGCCGTCATCCCGGGCAGCGCCCGGGTCGGCTGCACACCCGCGTTGTTGACCAGCGCGGTCAGCCCGCCGCCCCACTCGGCCGCCTCGCCGACCACCCGTCGGCACGCGTCCTCGTCGGTGAGGTCGCCCTGCAGTACGACGGCCCGCCGGCCCAGCTCCTCGATCCGTGCGACCACCGCCCGCGCCGCCTCCACCGCCGTACGACAGTGGACGGCGACCGCCGCGCCCTCCTCGGCGAAGCGCAGCGCGATGCCCCGGCCGATACCCCCGCTCGCGCCCGTGACCAGGGCGGCCTGTCCCTCCAGCAGCTTCATGGACGGCACAGTTCCGCAATCCGGTCCGCCTCGGCCGGATACCGCGCCGTGAGCTCGGCCGCATCGCCGTGCTCGTAGCCCTCGTAGGTGAACCCGGGCGCCATCGTGCACCCGAAGAACGTCCACGCCCCGCCCGCGGCGACCCGCCCGCCCATCCAGGTGCCGGCCGGCACGGTCGTCTGGGGCTGCTGGCCGCCCAGTACGTCCGGTCCGAGCAGCACCGTCCTGGACGTCCCGTCCGGGGCGAGGAGCAGCAGCTCCAGCGGATCGCCCAGGTAGAAGTGCCAGATCTCGTCGGTGGGCAGGCGGTGCAGGGCCGAGTGGTCGTCGGCCGTCAGCAGGGCGACGATCGCGGTCCCCTCCGGCCGTCCGTCGGCGCGCTCGGGGCCCGCCCACGTCTGGCGGAACAGGCCGCCCTCGCGCGGGATCGGTTCCAGTCCGTAGTACGCGACGAGGTCCTCAGGAGTCATTCGGGGAGGCTACCGCCCGCCGCGGGAGGGCCAGTTGGGCCTTCTTCCCGGGCAGCCTGGCCACTTGGTCGCGGGTGAGGCCGCGGCAGCGGGCCGGATCCCGAAGGGGCGAGGCGGTGGGCCCCATGGGTGACGCAACTCCTCGGCGCGCGGCAGGTGTTCGAGGGCAACGCCGATGCGCTGGTGGCGTACGACCGCGCCGCGCGGACGGCCGCGTCGGTGCTGCTCGCGTCCATGCGGCGGTCCCAGTGCGGGGCCTCGGGCCCGGGGAAGGACACCGCGATGCCCTGCGCGCGGTGCCGCCCGCCTCCGCGCCGGAATCGTACGCGCGGCGTGAAAGCGGCATGATCGGAGGCATGGACGTCACCCTGCACCTCGCCCAGGACCCCAAGGCCGACGAGCTCCTCGGACGCTCCCCGCTCGCCGCCCTCGTCGGGATGCTGCTGGACCAGCAGGTCCCGATGGAGTGGGCGTTCAAGGGGCCCCGCACGATCGCGGACCGGCTCGGCGCCGACGACCTGGACGCGCACGAGATCGCCGTCATGGACCCGGACGCCTTCGCCGCGCTGCTGTCCGAGAAGCCGGCCGTGCACCGCTACCCGGGCTCCATGGCCAAGCGCGTCCAGCAGCTGTGCCAGTACCTCGTCGAGCACTACGACGGCAACGCCGAGCTCGTCTGGCAGGGCGTGACCGACGGGCGCGAGCTGCTCAAGCGCCTCCAGGAGCTGCCCGGCTTCGGCAAGCAGAAGGCGCAGATCTTCCTGGCCCTGCTGGGCAAGCAGCTCGGCGTACGGCCCAAGGGCTGGCGGGAGGCCGCGGGTGGATACGGCGAGGCGAACTGCCACCGTTCCGTCGCCGACATCGAGGGACCCGAGTCGCTGGCCAAGGTCCGGGCGCACAAGCAGGAGATGAAGGCGGCCGCGAAGGCCGCGAAGGCCGCCGGGAAATAGCCGTCAGCCGAGCGGCTCCCAGAGGTGGCGCGCCGCCCGCGGCCGGTCCAAGCATGGACCATGACCGAGCCATCGAGCACCTCCCCCGCGGGCCCGCAGTACGATGACCGCAAGGTCCACGCCGCCGGACGCGAGAAGGGTCCGCATGAGCCGGAGCCCCCCTTCGAAGGCCCCCTGCACGCCCTCTCCCGCGCCGCCTGGCAGGTCGTCCTGCTCACCGGCGTCGCCTCCCTGGTCCTCGGCCTGCTGGTCCTGGTCTGGCCGGGCGCCTCCCTGCTCGCGGCCGGCGTCCTCTTCGGTGTCTACCTCCTGATCAGCGGCATCTTCCAGCTGGTCGCCGCGTTCGGCACGCACCGGACGACGGCCCTGCGCGTCCTGGCCTTCATCAGCGGTTCCCTGTCGATCCTGCTGGGCCTGTTCTGTCTGCGCGGCCCGATGCGGTCGATCCTGCTGCTGGCCCTGTGGATCGGCATCGGCTGGCTCGTCCGCGGGATCACCCAGACCCTGGCCGCCGCCTCCGACAGCACCATGCCGGCCCGCGGCTGGCAGATCTTCCTCGGGATCGTCACCTTCCTCGGCGGGATCGTGCTGATCGACTCGCCCTTGCATTCGGTCGCCGTGCTCACCCTGCTCGGCGGCATCTGGCTGGTCGCGGTCGGCGTGGTCGAGATCGTCACCGCGCTCCGTATCCGGGGCCGGGCCCAGCAACTGCCGCGCACCCTTTAGGCCGTACCGGGTCCCCCGAACGGGCGGTTCTCGGCCCCGACATACCGAAGGCGGGCCAAAGCGTGGGCAAATGACCTCTCGTGAGCACCGTACGAAGCCTCTCCCGCGGCCATGCCTGGCTGCGGACGCTCGTCCTGCTGCTCGCCCTGCTGGTCCCGGGCGCCCATGCGGAGGTGCATGCGGCACCGCCCTCCGCCACGGAGATCGTGGAGTACGACGCCCTGGACGCGGCCGTGCGGCCACCGGCCGACGCCCTGCACCGCACCGTCGTGGCCCTGCGCCCCGCCCCGCTCCAGGCCCCGCCCCTCGACACCCCGGCGGACCGCCCCCTTCCCGCGCCGCCCCGGCCGCCGCACGCCCTGCACGCCCTGCGCTCCGTGGTCCTGCGCTGCTGACAGACCCCGGCCCCCCGGAAACGTCAGTCACCACGCAAGGAACCAAGGAACACAGCCATGCCCATCGACCCGTACGCGGTCCTGCGCGCCCTGCTGCGCGCCGAAGCCGCACGCAACGCACCGAAGCAGAACCTGAAGAAGCCGGAACCCGAGCAGCCCCCGAAGGAACGGGACCGCTGAATCCGCCGGCGGAGGCGGATGTTCTCCCTGAACCACCGCCTCCGCCGGGCCGACGCTCGCCGCCCACAGCCTGTGCGTAACACCCGAACGGATCCTTTGCCCCGATTTGTAACTTCTTTTCGGTCCCCGCACTGCGTCGCCATGGCTGCGCCCGGAAGGTCTTGACCGGTAGGCTTTCCGTGTGATCTTCAAGCGCATCGGAAACGGCCGGCCGTACCCCGACCACGGCCGGGAAAGCACCCGGCAGTGGGCGGACGTCGCGCCGCGCCCGGTCCGCCTCGATCAGCTCGTCACCACCAAGGGACAGCTCGACCTGGAGACCCTCCTGGCCGAGGACTCGACCTTCTACGGCGACCTGTTCGCACACGTCGTCAAGTGGCAGGGCGACCTGTATCTCGAGGACGGCCTCCACCGCGCGGTGCGGGCCGCGCTGCAGCAGCGCCAGGTGCTGCACGCGCGCGTGCTCGAACTCGACTGACGCACAGCCCGAAGGCCTGCCGGTGACGGCTTGGCCCTTTCGGGTTCACCTGTGCGGCCTCGAATGATCATCTAGTAGGCATCGCCGCCCGGGCGCACTACGCTGCGCTCATGAGCATGCTGACTCCGCCGGGCATGGGTGGTAAGTACCGGATCACGGGGGACAAATACCCGCGGATGCGCAGGCGCCGGCGCGGCAGGCTCGGAGTCGCCCTGGTGGCCTCCGTCGCCGCGCTCGGCCTGGTCGGCTGGGGCACTCTGCAGCTCATCGACCTCTTCACCGGCGGCGGCGAGAAGGCCTCGGCGGCCGGCCCCAAGGCGGACTGCGCGACCAAGGCGAGCCCGTCGGCCGACACCAAGAAGGCCGCCGTGCCCAAGCCCGGCACGATCACCGTCAACGTCTACAACGCCACGGACCGCAGCGGTCTGGCCAAGAACACGGCGGACGAGTTGAAGCTGCGCGGCTTCAAGATCGGCGATGTGGGCAACGCGTCCAAGGAGTTCGACAAGAAGGTCAAGGGCACCGGCATACTGCTCGGCGCCCCGTCCGCCCTGAACAGCTCGCTGCCGGTGCTCGCCACGCAGCTCGCCGGCGCCGAGAAGCGGGCCGACACCCGCAAGGGCACCGCCGTCGACCTGATCCTCGGCACGGCCTTCAAGGACCTCACGAGCAAGGCGGACGCCGACAAGGCACTGGCGGCACTGGCGAACCCGCAGCCGACGCCAACATCTTCAACGAAGCGCTGCTAAAACGCGCCTCAGGGGCGCGGGGCTGTGTCGATTTGCGGCTCCGCCGCGTGGGCGCGACCAGCCACAACGAACCAGCAGTCGCCAGACATCCGCACCCCTACGGCGAAAAGGCGAAGCCCTATTCAGCAGCGCCGTAGAGGCGATCCCCCGCGTCCCCGAGCCCCGGCACGATGTACCCGTGCTCATTGAGCCGCTCATCAACAGCGGCCGTCACCACCGTCACCGGCGTACCCGCCAACTCCCGCTCCATGAGCTCGACCCCCTCGGGGGCCGCAAGCAGCACCACGGCGGTCACATCATCGGCCCCGCGCTTGATCAGCTCCTGGATCGCCGCGACCAAGGTGCCGCCGGTGGCCAGCATCGGGTCCAGGACGTACACCTGACGCCCGGAGAGGTCCTCGGGCATACGCGAGGCGTAGGTCGACGCCTGCAGCGTCTCCTCGTTGCGGATCATGCCGAGGAAGCCCACCTCGGCCGTCGGCAGCAGCCGGACCATGCCGTCGAGCATGCCGAGCCCGGCCCGCAGGATCGGCACCACCAGGGGGCGCGGGCGGGCGAGCTTGACGCCGGTGGTCGAGGAGACCGGCGTCGTGATGTCGACCTGTTCGGTGCGCACGTCGCGCGTGGCCTCGTAGGCGAGCAGGGTGACCAGCTCGTCGGCGAGACGGCGGAAGGTCGCGGAGTCGGTGCGCTGGTCGCGCAGCGTGGTGAGCTTGTGGGCGACCAGGGGGTGGTCGACGACGTGGAGACGCATGCCCTAACAGTAACCGCGCCTCAGTGAGGGCTGCGCTGGCATCAAACCGCCCAACAGAGGGAAAGTGGGAGGACGTACCGGGGGGTGGTGTGCCTATGCCTGACCTGCCTGAGCGTGAAACCCGTCAGGACTCGCCGTCGGCCGAGACCGACGCCGAGCGCCGGCGCCGCAGGGCCCAGTTCCTGCGCGACCTCGCCGAAGCCCGTGAGCTGCGGGACCGTGTGCAGCCCAGACGGGCCAAGACCGCACGGCTGCGCCACGCCATGCGCATGCGCACCTTCCGCTGGTAGCTCGGGGGTCCGACTCGGGACGCGCCTGAGGGCAACCCGTTGCGTGCACAAGCCGATCGCCGCGTACGATCCCGCTCGTGGCCGATCGAAGACGGCAGACACAGGGTGCCGAAGACGTCCCCTGAACGCCTTGTTTCTGCCACGATTCCGAGTGGGTGGGGCTCGGAGCACAGCTCTCCCCGCCCTGAGCCCCGCCGGGGGGACCTCCAACCGGCACGCCTAAGACCAGTGGGAGAGTCACGGTGTACTTCGCCGCACTGCTCGCGCGCACCGAAGACGGGTGGGAAGCGAGCGACACAGAGCTCGACGATGTGGAAACCCTGTCGGATCTCGCCGATCTCGCCCGGGAGGCCTCGACCGAGGACGACACGGTGCTCATCCTGATCGAGCAGGAAGAAACCTGGTTCGGCGTCGTCCGCGTCGACGGCGAGGACGACCCTCGTATCTACGTCTCGGACGCCGCCGCCGCTGCCCGCAGCAGCTACGGCGAGATCCTGCTCACCGACGAACTGCTCGGAAGGGAGCCCGGCGACGACGACGCCGACCTGGACTCTCTCGACCTCGACGGCACAGAGGACGGTGAGGACGCGGACGAGGACGACGGCGACGAGGACACGCCGTCCGCCGAGTCCGTGCCGCACAGCCCCGTCGGCGACGCCGAGATCCTCGACGACCTCGGTGTCAGCGCCAAGGAGCTGCGCACCCTCGATGAGGACGCCCTGAACACGATCGCCGAGGCCCTGGGCGCCTCGGAGGTCCTGGAGACCGTCCGCTGACCGCTGCAGCGACCCAAGGAGGCACCCCCGACCCGGTACGCGACCGCTGGCGGGCCGCGATGCGGCTCGCCCTGGACGAGGCCGGGCGGGCCGGCGCCGACGTGCCCGTGGGCGCCGTCGTACTGGCCTCGGACGGTACGACCGTGCTCGGCGCCGGACACAACGAACGCGAGGCCACCGGCGATCCGACGGCGCACGCCGAGATCCTCGCGATCCGCCGGGCCGCGGCCGACCTCGGGGAGTGGCGGCTGTCCGGCTGCACTCTCGTCGTCACGCTGGAGCCCTGCACGATGTGCGCGGGCGCGCTCGTGCAGTCCCGCGTGGACCGGGTGGTCTACGGCGCCCGCGACGAGAAGGCCGGCGCGGCCGGCTCCCTCTGGGACGTCGTACGCGACCGCAGGCTCAACCACCGCCCCGAGGTGATCGAGGGCGTACTCGCCGAGGACTGCGCCCGGATCCTCACCGAATTCTTCCGCTCCCGCTGACGGCCGGCCCCCTGCACACCGACCGCCGAATACCGATTTCAGAGCACTGCCCGGCGTGCTGTAAGGTCTCCCTCGGTAGCGTGTCCGAGCGGCCGAAGGAGCTCGCCTCGAAAGCGAGTGTGGCGCAAGTCACCGAGGGTTCAAATCCCTCCGCTACCGCTTTGGGAAGGGCCCCGTCGAGAGACGGGGCCCTTCGTGCGATCATGTGCGGTCGTGGGGCAACAGTGACTGGGGAGGCCGCAATGGCGGTGAATGCCAAGAAGATCGCCGTCTATGTGCTCGTGGTCTTCGCGCTGTACGTCATCATCACGGACCCGGCCAAGGCGGCCAGTTACGTCCAGATAGGGTTCGAGGGCATATCGGACGCCGCCAAGGCCATAGGAGACTTCTTCACCTGGCTCGCCAACGGCGCCCACTAGGCCGCAGCTAGGAGCGCACATGATCCGCCATCTCGTCCTGTTCAAGCTCGACGAGGGCGTCGAGCGCGACGACCCGCGCGTCCTGGAGGGCGTCGACGCCTTCCGGTCGCTGGACGGGAAGATCCCCGAGATCCGCTACTGGGAGCTGGGCTGGAACATCAGCGACCGCCCCATCGCGTACGACTTCGCCATCAACTCCGGCTTCGACGACGCGGCCGCGCTGCGCCGCTATGTCGAGCACCCGGAGCACCAGGCGGGAGTGACGCTGTGGAAGGAGTTCTCCACCTGGGTGATCGCCGACTACGAGTACTGAGCCGGACCCCGCTGGGCCCTGCGCCGGGAAGGCGCAGGGCCTTTATGCGTATTGAGACCCATTTGATCCCAACTTGCCCTCAACACGGCGTTATGCGGTGCTTGCACACAGTGCACATCTCTTGTGATGCTATGACCGCTTTTGCCGAATCCGTTGATCGATTGTGAGGTGGAGTTGACCGTGCCGGCCAGTACTGCGCCTCAAGCACCGCCCCTGGAGGCCCCCGAAGCCCCCACGGAGCCCGCACCGCCGCGCAGCCGCGGTGCCGACACCCGGGCTCTCACCCAGGTGCTCTTCGGCGAGCTCAAGGGGCTCGGGCCCGGCACGCCGGAGCACAACCGGGTGCGATCGGCGCTCATCGAGGCCAACCTCCCGCTCGTGCGCTACGCGGCTGCCCGCTTCCGCTCCCGCAACGAACCGATGGAGGACGTGATCCAGGTCGGCACCATCGGGCTCATCAACGCGATCGACCGCTTCGACCCGGACCGGGGCGTGCAGTTCCCGACCTTCGCGATGCCGACCGTCGTCGGCGAGATCAAGCGCTACTTCCGGGACAACGTCCGCACGGTCCACGTCCCGCGCCGACTGCACGAGCTGTGGGTACAGGTCAACAGCGCGACCGAGGACCTGACGACCGCCTTCGGGCGCACCCCGACGACCGCCGAGATCGCCGAACGGCTGCGCATCACCGAGGATGAGGTGCTCTCCTGCATCGAGGCCGGCCGCTCGTACCACGCGACCTCCCTGGAGGCCGCCCAGGAGGGCGACGGGCTGCCGGGGCTGCTGGACCGGCTCGGCTACGAGGACCCGGCCCTGGACGGCGTCGAGCACCGCGACCTCGTCCGCCATCTCCTCGTACAACTCCCGGAACGGGAACAGAGAATCCTTCTTCTGCGGTACTACAGCAACCTCACCCAGTCGCAGATCAGTGCGGAACTCGGCGTCTCCCAGATGCATGTCTCACGGCTACTCGCGCGTAGCTTCCAGCGACTGCGATCCGCTAATCGGATCGAGGCATAAGAGGCGCACGGGCGCACACTCCGGAACACCGCAGATCGCAAACACGATCGAGGCGTAACCGGCACGAGCGAATCGCTCACCAGGGCCGTTCCCGACAGTTCTGCGCTGAAAAAGCATCAGACCCCCTTTTTCCAGGGCCGATTCGCGTCTCGCATGTCGACATGTCACTACAGCGTGTTGCCGACATGTGACATTCTTCCCCAAGCGCGTTTGCCGCGGCTTCGGCTCCGGTATTCAGGTGAAGGCTGAACTCCTCGCCAGGGGAGGCTCCGCCACGACCGTCCCGCGACCCAGAGGGGGTGGCATGTCCGCAGACCAGGGCAGCTCGAAGGTGCTCACGCTCACGAAGAGCGCGTCCGCGCCCGCCGACGCCGTGCCCGGCTCCATCGACGAGATGGCAGCCGTCGACACCGCACCGGCCCCGGCCCTTACGGCCGCTGACATCCCGGCCCCCCCGGCCTCGGATGCCATCGACACCCGCACCCTGTCCCGCTCCCTTTTCCTGCGGCTCGCCGCACTCGACGAGACCAGCCCCGAGCGCGCGTACGTCCGGGACACCCTCATCGAACTCAACCTCCCGCTGGTGCGCTACGCGGCGGCCCGCTTCCGCTCGCGCAACGAGCCGATGGAGGACATCGTCCAGGTCGGCACCATCGGCCTGATCAAGGCGATCGACCGCTTCGACTGCGAGCGGGGCGTGGAGTTCCCGACCTTCGCGATGCCGACGGTCGTCGGTGAGATCAAGCGGTTCTTCCGCGACACCTCGTGGTCGGTGCGGGTCCCGCGCCGGCTGCAGGAGCTGCGCCTGGCCCTCACCAAGGCCAGCGACGAGCTCTCCCAGAAGCTGGACCGCTCCCCGACCGTCCCGGAACTCGCCGCCGTGCTCGGCGTCTCCGAGGAGGACGTGGTCGACGGCCTCGCGGTCGGCAACGCGTACACCGCCTCCTCACTCGACTCCCCGGCACCCGAGGACGACGGCGGCGAGGGCTCCCTCGCGGACCGGCTCGGCTACGAGGACACCGCCCTGGAGGGCGTCGAGTACCGCGAGTCCCTCAAGCCGCTGCTGGCCAAGCTCCCGCCCCGGGAGCGGCAGATCATCATGCTCCGCTTCTTCGCCAACATGACCCAGTCGCAGATCGGCGAGGAGGTCGGCATCTCCCAGATGCACGTCTCCCGGCTGCTGACCCGGACGCTGGCGCAGCTGCGGGAAGGGCTCATCTCCGACTGAGCCCTTCCTTCCTGACGGAGTGTCAGCCACACTGGCGCGATGCTTCGGACGACATGGACACCTGGCCGTCGAGGCGCCGTGATCGGCGCGTCGGCGGCCGTCGTCTGCCTGGGCGCCGCGCTGGCCGCGTGTGGGGGCGGCGGGGCCGAGGGTTACGTCGCCACCGGTGCGGTGGGCGGTGCGCCTCAGGCGTCCGGTACGGCCGTGACACCGACGGGCGGGGTGACGTTCGCACCGCTGGACGGACCGCGCAGGGACGGCGGGGCCGCCCCTGCGGCCGAGGGCAACACCGGTCCGGGGAGCGGGACTTCTCCCAGCGCCCCGGCAGCAGCGCGCACAGGAGACGGCAGCCCGTCGGGCGACAGCGCCAAGTCCGGTCGTACGACGACGGATTCGCCGTCGCCGACGACAACTCCCAGCCGCACGGCACCCGCTGGGCCGGCCGTTCTCACCTGGAGCGACCCGGCCCGGAAAGCCACAGGCGAGCGCTGGTGCGAGGACGTCACGCTGGACTTCGCCAACTCCGGTGGCAACCCGGTGCGTTCCGGCAGCGTGACCTTCGGGACGCACATCATCGGGGCGCTCGGCATCGACTGGGGGGCGGTCGAGTCGACCGCCGGGCTTCCGGTGCCGATCGGTGCCGGAGCGCGGAAGGGGAAGACCTGGACGGTGTGCGTCGACGCCTGGCGCGTGCCGCTGGGCATGCACATCGAGACGCGGGACGTCACCGTCCGGTGGAAGTAGCGGCAGGCCCTACATGAGTGCCAGCCAGGCGACGGCCGCCACGACCGCCACGGCCACGACGATGCCGACGATCAGGCCGATGCGCGGTCCGGCCGGAGCGGGCGCCTGCTGCTGACGGCGGCCCTGCGGGCCCTCGTCGACGAACGCGCGGAACATCTGGGTGCTGCCTGCGGGGTCGTGGTTGCCCTGGGGGCCCTGGGGGTTAGCCATAGCCCGAGACCCTAGCGAATCACCGGTTGTGGCCCAAGTGGGGGGCTGTTCACTGCCGCAACCGCCCCCACCTGCACGTTTACACTCACAATACTTGTCTTTGCCAAGTTTTTGTACGGCATCCGGGCCATTTTGTTTGCCTGCAGCAACCAACCACTTCTATGGTTGCCCCAAGCAACGAATGCGGGAGGTGTGATGGCCGAGCGGGCGCAGTACGAGGAGCTGCTGAGGCAGTTCAGCGCCTTCGGCGCGGTGAAGCGGGAGCTGGGGCGGATCATGCCGTCCCACTGCTCCAGCGGCAGCGCCGCGGTGCTGATCCTGCTCGGACGCCACGGCGACATGCGGATGAGCAGGCTCGCCGAGCTGCTGGCCGTGGACATGTCGGTCACCAGCCGCCATGTAGCCCACCTCGCCGAGCGCGGCTGGATCGACCGGTCCCCCGACCCGGCGGACAAGCGGTCCCGGATCCTGCACCTCACACCCACGGGCCTGGCCCAGCTGGAGGCGCTGTCTGAGCGGACCACCCAGCTGCTGGCCGAGCGGCTCGCCGACTGGAGCGACGAGGAGGTCGCCCAGCTCAGCAGGCTCATGGAGCGCCTGCGGGCCAGCTTCGACGACTGCCGCGCGCTGCCGCCCCGGCTCCCGCCCCCCGCATTCGCACTCGAACCGACCACCCGTACACCCGCAAGCACTTAAGAGAAGGAAGCCCATGGCAACGACCACACCAGCCGGTGTGCGGGCTCATGCCAAGCACGGGGGAGGCTCCGCCGAGTACGCCCCGATGACGCACCGGCAGATCATGGAGGCCATCTCCGGTCTGCTGCTCGGCATGTTCGTGGCGATCCTGTCGTCCACGATCGTCACCAACGCCCTGCCGCACATCATCAGCGACCTCGGCGGCGGCCAGTCCGCCTACACCTGGGTCGTCACCGCCGCCCTGCTGTCGATGACCGCGGCCACTCCCCTGTGGGGCAAGCTCGCCGACCTGTACAGCAAGAAGGCGCTCGTCCAGATAGCCCTGGTCATCTACGTCCTGGGGTCCGCGGCCGCGGGTCTGTCCCAGAACGCCGGCATGCTGATCGCCTGCCGTGTCGTCCAGGGCATCGGCGTCGGCGGTCTGTCCGCCCTCGCCCAGATCGTCATGGCCGCGATGATCTCCCCGCGCGAGCGCGGCCGTTACTCCGGCTACCTCGGCGCGACCTTCGCCGTCGCCACCGTCGGCGGCCCGCTGCTCGGCGGCGTCATCACCGACACCAGCTGGCTCGGCTGGCGCTGGTGCTTCTACGTCGGTGTCCCCTTCGCCGTCCTCGCGCTGATCGTGCTGCAGAAGACGCTGCACCTGCCGGTCGTGAAGCGGGACGTGAAGGTCGACTGGGCCGGCGCGTTCTTCATCGCCGCGGCCGTCTCGCTGCTGCTGGTCTGGGTCACCTTCGCCGGTGACAAGTACGACTGGATCTCCTGGCAGACGTACGCGATGGTCGGCGGTTCGATCGTCCTCGGTCTGGTCTTCGTGCTCGTCGAGTCGAAGGCGAGCGAGCCGATCATCCCGCTGCGCCTGTTCCGCAACCGCACCATCACGCTCGCGTCGCTGGCCTCGCTGTTCGTCGGTGTCGCGATGTTCACCGGCACGGTCTTCTTCAGCCAGTACTTCCAGCTGGCCCGCGACAAGTCCCCGACGATGTCGGGCGTCATGACCATCCCGATGATCGGCGGGCTGTTCATCTCCTCCACCGTCTCCGGTCAGTTCATCACCCGCACCGGCCGCTGGAAGGCCTGGCTGGTCAGCGGTGGCGTGCTGGTGACGGCGGGCCTCGGTCTGCTCGGCACCATCCGCTACGACACGGCGTACTGGAAGATGTCGATCTTCATGGCGCTGCTGGGCCTCGGCATCGGCATGATGATGCAGAACCTGGTGCTGTGCACCCAGAACCAGGTCGACCCGAGCGACCTCGGCTCCGCCAGCTCCACGGTCACCTTCTTCCGCTCGCTCGGCGGTGCGGTCGGCGTGTCCGCGCTGGGCGCGGTGATGTCCCACCGGATCACGCACTACGTCAAGGACGGCATCGCCGCCCTCGACCCGCAGTACCGCGCCGCGCTGGCCGGTTCCAGCTCCTCCACCGACAGCATCCCGGACCTGAGCAAGCTCCCGGCGCCGCTGCGCACCCTCATGGAGAGCTCCTACGGCCACGGCATCGCCGATGTCTTCCTGATCGCCGGCGCCCTCGCGGCCGTCGCGTTCCTGATCGCCCTGTTCATCAAGGAGGTCCCGCTGAAGACCAAGGGCGCGCTGGCGCAGGCCGCTGCCGCGGACGGGACGCCCGCCGAGCCGGGGGCCGCTCCGGCCGCCGTCGAGGCCCCGGCCGCGGTTGCGGCTCCAATCGCGGCTGCGGCTCCGGTCGCCGAGAAGGTCCCGAGCTGGGCCGTCTCCGACACCGAGGTCGCCGCCGACGGCACGCAGCGGCTGGCCGCCGTGGCCACCCTCGCCCGGCCCGAGGAGTCCGCCGGTTCCGGCGGGATCCCGGTGCGCGGATTCGTCCGCGGCAACGAGGGCGCGCCCGTGCCGCAGGCCGCCGTCACGCTGATCTCGCTGGCGGGCCGGCAGCTGGGCCGGTCGGTCGCGCAGGCCGACGGCTCCTACGCCGTCGAGGCGCCGAGCGTGGGCAGTTACGTCCTGATCGCCGCCGCCGACGGTTTCCAGCCGCAGGCGTCCACGGTCGTGGTGAACGGTGAGCCTGTCTCGTACGACATCCTGCTCAGCGGCACCAGCGGGCTGAGCGGTGTGGTGCGGGCCGCCGAGACCACGCTGCCCGTCAAGGACGCGATGGTCATCGTGACCGATGTCCGCGGGGAGCTGCTGGCCACCGCCGCCACCGGTGAGCAGGGCGAGTTCTCCCTCGCCGAGCTGGTGCCCGGGACGGTGACCGTCGCGGTGAACGCCGCCGGATACCGGCCGCGCGCCCTGCCCGTGGAGGTGGGCGGCACCGGAGTCACCCGTATCGAGATCGACCTCGACTCGGGCGCCCAGCTCCAGGGCGTGGTCCGCGCCCCGCACGGTCCGCTGGCCGACGCCCGGGTCACCCTGGTCGACGCGGCGGGCAACGTGGTCGGAACGGCCACCACCGGCACGGACGGGGCCTACGCCTTCACCGACCTGAACGGCGGCGACTACACGGTCATCGCCACGGGCTACCCGCCGGTCGCGACCGCCCTGACGGTGAACGGCCGCGGAGTCGACGACCACGACATCGAACTGGCCCATCCGGGCGAGTAGTTCGGTACTCCGGCCCGTGGCGGACGGCGTGCGCGCTCTGAGCGGAGGTGCGCGCCCGGCGCCACGGGCCGGTCTCTTTACGACCAGTTTCACGACCAGCTCCACGAGCAGTTGCGCTGCCGGGAGAAACAGGGAGTCAAGATGGGCCTGACCGCGAAGATCCGTACGCGGGACGGATGGGCCGTGTCGCACGCGGTCGTCACGGTGACCGACATGACCGGCACGCAGGTGCTGCGCGCGGAGGCGGACGCCGACGGAGCCGTACGGGACGCCACCGAGCTCGCCCCGGGCGCGTACACCGTCATCGTCACGGCCGTCGGGTATGCGCCGGTGGCCTCCAGCGCGCTCGTCACCGCGAGCGGACGGGCCGAACTGGGCGCGGTGACGCTGGCCCGGCAGGGCGGCACCGAGCTGCCGCCGCCCGGGCCGTGGACCATCGACCCGGCGCACTCCTCGGTGGGCGCGGTCGCCCAGCACCTGGGGATCTCCAGCGTGCACGGGCGGTTCACGGAGTTCGCCGGGCGCGTCGAGATCGCCCCTGACGAGGTGGAGAAGTCGCGCGTGGACGCGGTGATCCGGGCCGCGTCCATCGACACGGGCAACGGCATGCGCGACGACCATCTGCGCTCGCCGGACTTCCTGGACGTCGAGAAGCACCCGGAGATCACGTACCGGTCGACGGGTCTCACGGCCGCGGGCGCGGACCGCTGGACCGTGCACGGGGAGCTGACCCTGCACGGGGTCGTACGGCCGGTGGACCTGGACCTGGCGTACCTCGGGACGGGCGCGGACCCGTGGGGCGGCACGCGCGCCGCGTTCCGCGCGACGACCGAGCTGCGCCGCGAGGACTTCGCCATGAACTACAACCAGGTGCTCCAGGCGGGTATCGCCGCGATCGGCACGACCCTGAAGGTGGAGCTGGACATCCAGGCGGTGCAGGGGGAGTCGCTGCCGCAGGTCTGAGCGTGGGCGTAGGCACGGCAGGGGCAGGCTTGTCGGACCGCACGGGCCTAGGCTGGCGCCATGGCACCGAACATCGCGACCAACACCCGCGTCTCCCTCGACGAACTGCTGGACTTCGTACGCCCCCGCCATCGCGCCATCCTGCTCACGCGCAGGGCCGACGGCAGCCCGCAGGCCTCGCCGCTGACCTGCGGGGTCGACGACTCGGGGCGGATCGTCGTCTCCACCTACCCCGAACGGGCCAAGACCCGCAACGCCAAGCGGGACGAACGCGTCAGCCTCCTCGTGCTGAGCGACGACTGGAACGGCCCCTGGGTCCAGGTGGACGGAACGGCGGAGGTCATCGACTCACCGGAGTCCGTGGAACCGCTGGTCGAGTACTACCGCAACATCGCCGGTGAGCACCCGGACTGGGACGAGTACCGCGAGGCGATGGTCAAGCAGGGCAAGTCGATCATCCGGGTCACGCCCGAGAAGTGGGGCCCGGTGGCCACCGGCGGCTTCCCGGCACGGCTGGCGTCCGGGGAGTAGCGCGTCAGCCCCGGGCCACCATTGCCTCGATGCCCGCCACCAGCAGGTCCAGGGCGAAGTCGAAGTCCCGTTCCCACATCTCGTGCACGGTGTCGCCGCCGCGGGCCGCCATGATGTCCTCGGACTCCTTGACGACCTCGGCGGCCTGCGGGTCCTGCGTCACCGCGGTCAGGGCGTGCTTGAAGTACTCGTCCGCGGTCATGCCGAAGTCGGCGCTGCGGGCGTTGAAGTGGCCCTCGATCGTGCCGAAGCCGTACACGAACTGGAAGACGGACGAGATGGCCGCCGCCAGGCCGTGCGCGGGCAGTCCGGTGCGGCGGATGACGCGTTGCACGGCCCGGGCGAAGGCCAGGTTGTTCGGGCCGATGTTGAGGAAGGTACCGGCCAGCGGCGACAGCCAGGGGTGGCGGACCAGCAGCGAGCGGTACTCCCTGGCCAGTGCGCGCAGCTGGTCGCGCCAGTCCTCGTCGGCGTCCGGCTCCGGCAGGGCGATCTCGCCGAAGGCCGCGTCCAGGGCGAGTTCGAGGAGGTCGTCCTTGGTGTCGACGTACCAGTAGACGGACATCGCGGTGACGTTCAGCTCGGCCGCCAGCCGGCGCATGGAGAACTTGGCCAGCCCCTCCGCGTCGAGCAGGCGGACGGTCACCTCGGTGATCCGGTCCCGGTCGAGCCCCGAGGGCTGCCCGCCACGACCGCCCCGGCGGACCTTGCCCTCCAGCCACACGCTGGTCCGCGCCGCCCGCTCGGCTGCCCTCACCATTGGCGCACCTTCCTCGACCTACGTTTCACTGATCACGATGCCAGACGGCAGCCGCCGCAAGGGGCGCGGGACTGCATCGATGCCGCTCCGCCGCGTGGGCGCACACGACCACCGGGCCACCCGAGCTCCTGGACAGGTCCTAGGCGACCACCACCCCCGAGTCTGCCCGCTCAGCCCGCCGCAGCAACGCCGCCGCCACGAACCCACCCAGCAGTACCGCCACCGCTCCCACCAACTGCCCCGTCTGCAACCCCGCGGCCAACCCGGCCGACGGCACCCGGGAGCTGAGTACCGCCCCGAGCACGGCAACCCCGAGCCCGTTCCCGAACTCCGCGAGCGTCCCGTTGATCCCGGCCCCCACCCCCGCCTTCTCCGGAGGAATCGCGCTCATGATGGCGTGCGCCATCGCCGGGTTGGCGACCGCACACCCCCCACCGATCAGCAACAGCCCCACCAGCGTCCCCGCATAACCCCCGGCGTCCAGCAGCGCGATGGACACCAGCCCACCCGCCATCAGCACCATCCCCAGCGCAATGGACACCGGCGTACCCAGCCTGGCAGCCCACTTCGCCGTCAGCCCCGAGAAGTTCAGTACGACGACCGTCAGCGCGAGCGGCGCCGTCCGCAGACCGGCCTCCAAGGGGCCGTAACCCAGCACGAGTTGCAGATGCTGGGTGAGCAGGAACAACGCCCCGCCCATGCCGAAGGTGATCAGCACCGCACCGGCGACCGCACCCGTGAACCGCCGGTCCCTGAAGAAGTGCAGGTCGAGCATGGGATACGGGATCCGGGTCTCCCAGTACGCGAAGGCACCCAGGACCAGGACGGCGACCGCCGCCGTCCCGAGGACCCGCCCCGACGTCCACCCGTGCCCCGGCCCGGAGATGATCGCAAACACCAGCGCGGCCATGCCGATCGTGGAGAGCAGTGCGCCGAGGAGGTCGGGGCGGTCACCGCGCGGATTCCGGGACTCCGGGACCAGGGCCACGACCGCCATCAGCCCCAGCGCCACCACCGGCAGGTTGACCAGGAAGATCGCTCCCCACCAGAAGTGGTTCAGCATGAACCCGCCGAGCAGCGGCCCCGCCGCGAAACCGAGCGCGTTGACCGCCGCCCAGATGCCGATGGCCTTCGGCTGCTCCTCGGCCGCGAAGATCTGCATCGCCACGGCCAGAGTCGTGGTCAGCAGCAGCGCGCCGCCCACGCCCATGCCGGCCCGTGCGGCGATCAACTGCCCTGTGCTGCCCGCCAGTCCGGCGGTCAGCGAACCGACCCCGAACAGGGCCAGACCCGCGATCAGCATCTTCTTGCGGCCGTAGCGATCGGCCGCGCTGCCCGCGGTGAGGAGCAGACCCGACTGGACGAGCGAGTACGCGTTGATCATCCACTGGATGTCGGAGGTGGCCGCGCCCAACTCCCTGGTGAGGGAGGGGATCGCCACGTTCAGGACGGTGTTGTCGAGCAGCACGGTGAGCTGGGCGAGACAGATGACACCGAGGATCAGCCAGCGTTGGGGGTGGCCCTGCGGCCGGCTCTGCGGGGACGTAGACATGCCATACACCGTATAGCGGAGCGCTATACGGTGTACAACACATTTCCTTCGGCTGCTAGCTGCTCGCCTTCTGCGTCAGGTCGTAGAAGGTCGACGAACCGGCCGTCACCTTCTTGAAGTTCTTCTCGACCCACGAGGTGATCTGCGAGGACGTACCGCTGCTGCTGCCGCCCATGCCGCCGCCGCCCGTGCCGGACGAGATGAAGTAGTGGATCCTGCCGTCGGCCACGTACTTCTTGAACTGCGCGAGGGTCGGGGACGGGTCGGTGCCGTTGAAGCCGCCGATCGCCATCACCGGGTCGCCGGTGGAGAGCTGGTAGCTCGCCGCGTTCTGCGCGCCGATGGCCGCCGCGACCCAGGTGTACTGGGACGAGTTCGCCTCCAGCAGCTTCTTGGCCTGGGCGGAGACGGACGCGCCGTTCAGCAGGCCGCCGACGCCACCGCCGCCGCCCAGGCCGCCGCCCGTCCGGCCGCCGGGCATACCGCCCTGCTGGTTCCGGGTGCCGCCGTTACCGTTCTGCTGGGTCTGGCCCGGCATTCCGCCACCGAAGCCGCCGTTGCCGGTCATGCCGCCGCCCGGGAAGCCGTTGCCGTTCTGGGTGTTGCCGTTGCCCTTCTGCTGGTTCTGCCGGCCCGGCATGCCACCGCCGCCGAAGCCGCCCCGCATGCCGCCACCGCCGCCGCCCATCATGCTGGCGCCGGCCGGGCCCGCCGTGACGATGGATCCGGTGTGCGCACTGTTCACGGTGGACAGGGTGTACGCGGTCGGGCCGGCCAGTGAGGCCAGGATGCCCACGGCGGCCGCCCCGAGGGCGAGCTGCCGGTTGATCCGGCCCGCGAAGATCAGGCCGAGCGCGGCGACCAGGCCACCGACCAGGACCAGGTACTTCAGCCAGGGCAGATAGTCCGAGGTGCGGTTGAGGAGTACGTAGCCCCAGGCGGCGCTCGCCACGACCGCGCCCGCGAGGGTGAGGGACGCCCAGGTCTCGCGCCGCCTCTCCCACAGGAGCGCGGAGCCCATGCCGACCACGGCGGCGAGGTAGGGGGCGAGGGCCACCGTGTAGTACTGGTGGAAGATGCCCGCCATGTAGCTGAAGACGACCATGGTCAGGAGCAGCGAGCCGCCCCAGACCAGGAACGAGGCGCGGGTGACGGAGGTCCGCCGGTACTTGCGCGTGGCCACCAGGCCCGCGACGAAGAGGATCAGCGCGGCCGGCAGCAGCCAGGAGATCTGGCTGCCGACCTCGGAGTTGAACATCCGGTTCCAGCCGGTCGCCCCCCACATGCCGGTGCCGCCGCCTCCGCCACCGCCGCCGACGCTGCCGGTCTCGTTGCCGCTCAGGCGCCCGAAGCCGTTGTAGCCGAAGGTCAGCGAAAGGAAGCTGTTGTCCTGCGACCCGCCGATGTACGGGCGGGAGGAGGCGGGCCACAGCTCGACGATCGCGACCCACCAGCCGCCGGCCACCACCAGCGCGGCCGTCGCCGCGGCCAGCTGCCCGAGGCGCTTCTTCAGCGACACCGGCGCGCAGACCGCGTAGACGATCGCGAGGGCCGGAAGGATCAGGAAGGCCTGCAACGTCTTGCCGAGGAACGCGAATCCGATCGCGACACCGGCCCACACCAGCCACTTCGTACGGCCGTCCTCCAGGGCCCGGACCACGAAGCAGCAGGCGACCGACATCAGCAGCGCCAGCATGGCGTCCGGGTTGTTGAACCGGAACATCAGCGCCGCGACGGGGGTGAGCGCGAGCACCGCGCCCGCGATCAGTCCGGCCGCGGGACTGAACCGGCGGCGCACGGACGCGTAGACGACGGCGACCGTCGCGAGGCCCATCAGGACCTCGGGGACGAGGATCGCCCAGGAGCTGAGGCCGAAGATCCGGACCGACAGCTCCATCGGCCACAGGGAGGCCGGGGGCTTGTCGACGGTGATGGCGTTGCCCGCGTCCAGCGAGCCGAAGAAGAACGCCTTCCAGCTCTTGCTGCCGGCCTGGACAGCCGCCGAGTAGAAGGAGTTGGCGTAGCCGGAGGCGCTCAGGTTGTAGAGGTAGAGCAGGCCGGTGGCCAGGAGCAGGCCCCAGAAGGCCGGGCGTACCCAGCGAGGATCCTCGGGGCGGCCACGCCAGAGTCTGCGGACGAAGGGCTGCTCGGGTTCACCGGCCCTGGGAGCCGGGGCGGTCGGTGGAGCAACGGGCTCCGGAACGTCCGTGGTCGCCGTCGGTGGCGGGCCCCATGCGGAGGGGCCCGGCTGGGTCGTCCGGTCGTAGTGGGTGGTCATCGTCAGTCCCTCGGCTCGGTGTCGGTCGGGCGCACCGGCTGCAGATGCATGGTGGCGTCCTCCCAGCGCTGGTCCGCGACTTCACCGGCGCGGAACTGGGTCGTGTGGTACGAGTTCGGATGCGCGACGGGACGCTGCGGGAGCGGCTGGTACGGCTGCGGGTGCTGGGCGTACTGGGGGGCCGTGGCGTACGTCGGCGAGGACGGGCCGCGCTCCGGCGGGTGCGAGGCCACCACGGTGGACGGCTCGCTGTCCCGCCGGTCGGAGAAGACCCAGGCGCGGAAGAGCAGGAAGCGCAGCACGGTCGCGGCGAGGTTGGCGGCGACGAGGACCGCCAGCTCGGTGGAGTGCCCCGGGTCGGACGTCGCCGCGTTCAGGGCGGCGAGCGAACCGCTGGTCAGCGCGAGGCCGATGCCGAAGACGACCAGGCCCTGCGCCTGGTGCCGGACGGCGCCGCCGCTGCCGCGCACCCCGAAGGTGAGGCGCCGGTTGGCCGCCGTATTGGCGATGGCCGAGACCAGCAGGGCGAGCGCGTTGGCGACCTGCGAGCCGCCGAACTGCCGGAAGAGGCTGTAGAGGACGAGATAGAAGAGGGTCGACAGGCCGCCGACGACACAGAACCCGACGAGCTGGCGGGCCAGCCCCTTCGGCACGTCCTGGATGTCGCGGTCGCGCGGGTCGTCGCCGAACGGCCGGGTGATGCGGTCCAGCGGCAGCGACCCGGTGGCCAGGGCCTTGCCCACCCGCCACACGCCCTTGAGGTCCTCGGTCGCCGTCTTCACGAGGTGGACGGTGGAGTCGGGGTCGTCGACCCAGTCGACCGGCACTTCGTGGATACGCAGCCCCGCGCGCTCGGCGATGACCAGCATCTCGGTGTCGAAGAACCAGCCGGTGTCCTCGACCAGCGGAAGCAGCACCTGCGCCACATCACGCCGGATCGCCTTGAAGCCGCACTGCGCGTCGGAGAAACGGGCCTGCAGCGAGCCGCGCAGGATCAGGTTGTACGCCCGGCTGATGAACTCCCGCTTGGGCCCGCGCACCACGCGGGAGGAGCGGGCCAGCCGGGAGCCGATCGCGAGGTCCGAGTGGCCGGAGATCAGCGGCGCCACCAGGGGCAGCAGCGCGTTGAGGTCGGTGGAGAGGTCCACGTCCATGTAGGCGAGGATCGGCGCCTCGGAGGCGGACCACACGGTCCGCAGGGCGCGACCACGGCCCTTCTGCTCCAGTCGGAAGGTGGAGACCTCGGGGATCTCCGTCTCCAGCCGCGCCGCCACCAGCGGGGTGGTGTCGGTCGACGCGTTGTCCGCGATCGTGATCCGGAACGCGTACGGGAACGTGCGCTTGAGGTGGTCGTGCAGTCTCAGCACACACGGCTGGAGGTCCTTCTCCTCGTTGTAGACGGGGATCACTACGTCCAGGACAGGCGTACCGGCGTCGCCGGCCGGGAGGTGCTCCCGCGCCGGCAGGGTGCCGGGAGAAGAGTCGGTTCGCATGCGAACGACTCTGGTCAAGTGCCCTGTTGCACCCATGTGGTGGCACTGTGGTCTGCCTGTGAGTGCGGCTGCCGACGCGTCTCGGGGGCCGGGCGGGGCACCACCGGGGCAAGCGCCGGCAGATGCACGGTGAACACCGTGCGTCCGGGAACGCTGTCCACGGTCACGGCACCGCCGTGCGCGGTCGCGACGGCCTGCACGATCGCCAGACCGAGGCCCGTCGACCCAGAGGCACGAGAGCGCGAGGAGTCACCGCGGGCGAACCGCTCGAAGACGTGCGGCAGCAGCTCCGCCGGGATTCCCTGCCCGTTGTCCTCGACGTCCACGCACATCCACGGTCCGCGCCGCTGCACGCGTGCCGTGACCGTCGTACCGGGCGGGGTGTGCTTGCGGGCGTTGCCGAGCAGATTGACCAGCACCTGCTGGATGCGGGCCGCGTCCGCGGACACGAGCGCCGGTTCGTCGGGCAGGTCGAGCCGCCAGTTGTGGTCCATGCCGGCCGCCCGGGAGTCGCTGACCGTGTCGACGGCCAGGGGGATGAGGTCGGTCTGCTCGAACTGAAGCGGACGGCCTGCATCAAGCCGCGCGAGAAGAAGGAGGTCCTCGACGAGCAACGTCATCCGCCCCGCCTCGGACTCGATACGGCCGAGGGCGTGCCGGGTGTCGGGGCCGACCTGCTCCCTGCCGCGCCTGGTCAGCTCGGCGTACCCGCGGATGGAGGCCAGGGGAGTGCGCAGTTCGTGGCTGGCGTCGGCGACGAACTGCCGTACCCGCATCTCACTCTGCTGCCGCGAGTGCAGCGCGGCATGGACGTGGTCCAGCATCCGGTTGAGCGCGGCCCCGACCTGCCCGACCTCGGTGTGCGGGTCGGTCTCGGACTCCGGGACGCGCTCGCTGAGGTTCACCTCGCCGGTGTGGAGGGGGAGTTCGGAGACCCGGGTCGCGGTGGCGGCGACGCGGCGGAGGGGGCGGGTGGCCACGCCTACGAGGACGTAGCCGGCGATTACGGCGGCGCCGAGGCCGGCGGCGGTGACGCTCACCTCGACGAGGATCAGGGTGTTGATGTTGCCGTCGGTTTCGGCTGTGGGGAAGCCGACGTAGTAGCCGCTCCTGTACTCGACTCGGTACGTGCCGAGCCCCGGAAGGTCCACAGTGTGTGCACGGCCGTCGTGGGAGACCTGGCCCAGGGCGGTCTTCTGGTCAGCGGTGAGGTCCTCGGCGCTCATCTCGAAGTTGGACGTGGACTTGTTACCGACCTTGCCGTCGGTAACGGCGCCTTTGACGACCTTGGCCGCGAGCGTGCCAAGCGTTCCGGAGGGCTGCTGCGGGCTGTGCTTGACGAAGTCGCCGAGATTGGGCGGCTTGCGGATCTGGCTCTGCTGGTCGCCGGGGCCGGGCGCACCACCCTCCCTGCCCGCACCGGGCGGCCCGAAGTCGCCCGACACACGCGTGACCGCCTCGAACAGCTGCTTGTCCAACTGGTCGTACAGATGCTGCCTGAGCGCCAGCGTCGTCACCGTACCGATCACCGCACACACGGTGGCGATCAGCACCACGGAAGCAACGACGAGCCGCGCCCGCAGGGTGCGCGGCTGTCCCGCTCGTCGCCTCTGCGTACGCGGTCGTCGCCGTCCGCTCATGACACGGCAGGCTTGATCAGGTAACCGGCTCCCCGCCGGGTGTGGATCATCGGCTCACGACCGGCGTCGATCTTCCGCCGCAGATACGAGATGTAGAGCTCGACCACATTGGCCTGTCCACCGAAGTCGTACGACCACACCCGGTCGAGTATCTGCGCCTTGCTGAGCACGCGCCGCGGGTTGCGCATCAGGAAGCGCAGCAGCTCGAACTCGGTTGCGGTCAGGTGTATGCCCTCCCCGGCACGGCTGACCTCGTGGCTGTCCTCGTCCAGCGTCAGGTCACCCACGACGAGCACGGAGTCCGAACGCCGGTCGGCCGCACCGGAACGCCGGATCAGCCCCCGCAGCCGCGCCACGACCTCTTCCAGGCTGAACGGCTTGGTGACGTAGTCGTCGCCGCCGGCGGTGAGACCGGCGATCCGGTCCTCGACGGCGTCCTTCGCGGTCAGGAACAGGACGGGCACGTCAGGCAGCTCACGGCGCAGCCGCCCGAGCACCGTCAGCCCGTCCATGTCCGGCAGCATCATGTCGAGTACGACGGCGTCGGGCCGGAACTCCCGCGCGGTCTGGATGGCACCCGTGCCATCCCCCGCACTCCGGATCTGCCATCCCTCATAGCGAAGAGCCATGGACAGCAGCTCGGTGATCGACATCTCGTCGTCCACCACAAGCACTCGGACGGGGCTCCCGTCCGGCCTCAGCAGTTCGGTGCGCCCCTGGGGCGAGGTCGTGGTCATGGTGACCACACTGTCGGGACCCTCTGAGAGCACCCTTTCGGCAACCTGTGATTTCCCTGAGAAACGCACAGGCGCCTCTCAGGCAACCCCTGGGAAGCTCCTGACCTGCCGGCACCTGCCCGTGGGCTCTCACAACCCGAACAACCGCGCCCCGTTGTCATGGCAGACGGCCCGCAGCCACGCGTCGCCCAACCCCAGCCGCTCCAGCGCCTGCAGCTGATGAACGTACGGATACGGGATGTTGGGAAAGTCGCTGCCCAGCAGAATCCGGTCGCCGAGATCACCGAGCCGTGCCAGCGCCCGCCGCGGGAACGGCGAGAGCCGCTCGCCGAAGTCCGTGAACGCCATCGTCGTGTCCAGCCGCACCTCCCGGTACCGCTCGGCGAGGTCGAGGAAGTCCTCGTACTCCGGCATCCCCATGTGCGCGACGATCAGCCGCAGCCGGGGATGCCGGGCCAGCACCCGCCCGACCGGCTCCGGCCCGGTGTGCTTGCCGGGCGCGGGCCCCGACCCGCAGTGCATCACCACCGGAACCCCGGACTCGGCCAGCAACCCCCAGACTCTGTCGAGGAGTTCACTCGCCGGGTCGTACGCCCCCACCTGCACATGCGCCTTGAAGACCCGCGCTCCGGCGTCGAGGGCTTCCTGGACATAGGCCTCAACGCCCTCCTCCGGAAAGAGGGTCGAAGTGTGCAGACAGTCCGGAGTGCGGCCGGCGAATTCCGCGGCCCAGCTGTTGAGCCACTGCGCCATGCCCGGCTTGTGCGGGTAGAGCATGGCGGTGAAGCGACGCACGCCGAACTCCCTGATCAGCGCGACCCGTTCCGCTTCTTCCTTCCGGTACGTGATGGGCCACTCGACGCCGCCGGTCAGCGGCCCCAGTGAGTCGAAGTAACCCCAGACCTTGCGCAGCACCCGCTCGGGCATGAAGTGGGTGTGCACATCGACCAGCCCGGGCAGCCCGAGCCGCTGCCAGAACCGCCGCACATCCTCGGCCTCAGGCATACGTCCTCGCGAATCCGTAACTGCGCTCGCCCAGGCGGTGGACGGTACGGGCTGATCGTTCATGCCGTCCACGATCGACCGGAGAGGGACGGGGTGTCCAGTAGCCCCTACCAAAAGAGGCTCGCGCTGGTCGGAGGCTGGTGTCCACGGTGAAGATCGTCTGCCCTCTCGACTGAGACCGTTGCAGGGGTACGGGGGACCTGGAGCGGATCACCGCTCGCCTGAGGCGAACTGACGAGCCGAATCCGAGTCCCGGCGGATTCGGGTTCGCGGCACGTGGCGATCTGACGGATGAACAATGGGCCACAGTGGAGCCTGTGTTGTGGATGTTGCACTCAGCGTTCTTGGCCGTAGCCCGCGAACCGTGCGACGCCATCGCGCGTTACCAGAGAGCGACTGTCGGGGAATCGGAGCAGGAGCGCAGGTATTCCCGCTCGCCAGAGACATGGCGGGGCGATTCCGCGGAGGTCACACGATTGGCCGCGCCCGAGATGAAACCTGCCGCAGGCGTATGCAGAGTGATGGACAAGAAAGCAACACCCCAAACACACGCTTGGAGATATCCATGTCACGAATAATCGCGATCGGTGCCGCCCTTGGCTTCGCTCTCGCTGCCACGGCCGGATCCGCGATGGCCGCGCCGTCCGTCCTTCACACCGCCGCAAAGACCACAACGGTCCAGTCCATCCCGATCGCCTACCACCACGGCGGGGATGATGGCGACTGCGACGGCGTCGGCAACCAGTGTGCATGACACCTATCCCCGCGTGAGATAGGGACAGGCAGAGGAGGAGGGCTTTATGCCTGTCATTTCCTCCTCTGCCTCCCTAACGCGCAATACTCACTCCACGAATATCCCGCGGCCGGTGCCGGCTCGCCATAGACCCGGATCCCGGAGGCAGCCTGCTACAGCCGGAGCAGCCCAGACGTTGGTCGGGGTTGCCATTCACTGCTCATCTTGATTATTGAAGTGTGCTGACAACTCAGAACAAGCCGTCCTGCGCGCTGGGTGCACGCTTGTACTCCCTTATCGGAAAGGTGAGTTCGCCCTCTCCTGCCGGTCCCTCGACAGGAAGCAACTCCCACCCCCGCATCAACCGCGTATCCAGCACAACGACGTCACGCCCGGCCACCAGATGCAGATCCGGCCCGGCCGCCGCAACCAACCGCCCGCTCACCGCTCCGCCCGCGCCGAGCCCGGTCACCTCGCCGACGGCGGCCGGCAGGTCGGCCAGCCCGAACACCTCGGCGTGATCGACCGGTTGGCAGGGCTCGCGGGCGAGTGACTCCGGCCAGCCGTCGAGTGCGAGCGCCCGCCCGTGCAACTCCTCGACCTCTGCCGCCCGTTCCGCCGCCGCCACCGGCAACCCGGACCGCACCGCCCGCTTCTCGGCGTACGGAATCCGGTCCGGCACCTGGAGCGCGGCCCGCAGCAACTCCTCGGTGCGCCGCGCCGCCATCAGCGGCCCCACCCCCAGCCAGCTGAAGCACACCGCCCCCTGCTCAAGCAGCCGGGCGGAGCCCCGCTCTTCGGCGGTGATCCCGACTTTGACCATGCCGGGTCCGAACCACGCCAGATACACGTGGTACCGCCGCGGGTCGTCCGCGAGCGTGTCGGCGGCCACCGAGTGCGCCCGGTCCAGCCGCGCACACTCCTCGCACCGCGCCCCCGTACTCCGCCCCGGCACGACCGCCCGCACCGGACACGCATGTCCCCGCGCTCCCACACACGTCCGTACACCCCCGTCCGCGACCCTGAAGGCCACCCGTTTCCCCCAGGTCAGCGCCGAGCGCCGCCCGCCGTCCCATGCCAGCACGGGACCGTCTGCCGCCCATCGCAGCCCCGAGCACTTCCATGCCTGTGCCATCGCCTTCGAGAGTAGGGGGCGGCACTGACAATGGGCCGTGACGAGGAATCCGAGCAGGTCGGCACTTTGGTGCAGCCGGTTCAGCGCCCTGACTCAGCGACGGCGGCAGGCTCCGGCCCCCCGCCGTCGGCCGCGGCCACCGCGCCGTACGACTCCGCCGTACGACCCGCTCCCCGCCCGCGCCCGGCCAGCCGGCAGCCGACGCACCCGGGATGCCCCTCCCGCGCCGCCAGATCCCGTACCCGCCATCCCCACTGCTCCCTGGGCCGCCGCCCCGGCGGCTTGCCCCACCCCGCAAGGTGCAGTGCCCAGGTCACCAGGGCGCTCGCGACCACGATGCCGAGGCCTCCGGCCAGTGTGATCACCGATGCCGTACACACCCCGAGGCCCAGCACCGCAGCCCCCGCGCTCGCGACCGCGAAACCGGTCCAGCCCGCGACCGTGTGCCCCTCGTCATACTGGTGTGCGCTCATGCACCCGCCTCCCCGAGGACGAACGGGATCCGGACAGCGACCAGACAGCACGGCGCCCAGGTCCCTCACCTCCTAAGGAATTTAGCTTATAAACCTCTCACGACCTAAGGGAATCAGGGAATCCGCAATGCAAGCCAAGCCGCGCCCGACCGCCACCCCGGCCCAGGCGCTGTCGGCAATGGACCACCTCATCGCGACCAGCCTGATCGGCCAGCAGGAGATGGCCCAGCAGATAGGCCTGAACGTCACCGACCTGACCTGCTTCGCCTACGTCATCGAGGCCGGCGACAACCTGCTCACCGCCGGTGACCTGGCAGCCCGCGCCCACGTCACCACGGGTGCGGTCACCGGGATCCTCAACCGTCTGGAACGCGCCGGTTACGTCACCCGCCGCCCCGACCCGACGGACCGCCGCCGGGTCCGCGTGGCCGCCCTGCCGGACGCGGAGGCCCGCGTCCGCGAGGTCTACGAGCCGTACTACGCCCGCCTGAACGAGCTCTTCGCCGACTACTCCCCCGATGAAATCGCCGTCCTGACCGACTGGTTCACCCGCGCGAGCGCCCTGGCGGCCGGGTACCTGGAAGAGCACTGCCGAACGGACTGAGCCGGACCTGCTGCGGGCCGGCCTCCCGCTCCACGCCGGGCAACTTCGGCGAGGACGGGCTGCCCACCCCACGGTTGCGGCGACCAGGCGACGGCACCGTTGGACCCGGAGCAACCTCAGGAGAGCGAGCTCGCCCCGCTGCCCACCGCCTGGGACAGCCCTCGCCGATCCCTAGTGGCGGCAGCTGCGGGACGAGATCGCCCACCCGAGCACCACCGAGGCCTTCCACCGCCTCGCGGCCGCCGTTTGAACTCGTCCATCTGTGTCGGTGTCAGATCACGACGAACACGAGGCCCCGAAATCCTTCGGCGCCTCAAATACGTGTGGGACCAACAGGATTCGGGCCGCCACGGGTCGGAGCGACGGTGCCAGGTTCGCCCGGTTGCGCGCCATTGACCCCGTATGCCAGCTCCGAAGAGCGCGGCGGGACATATCGGATTAGCCTCCCAAATGAGCGCTTAGTGGATCTTTGATGGTGCGCTCCATTCGACCCAAGGAGGAGTCATGCGCAAGCTTCACAAGGCCGCTGTCGCGGCCGCCATCCTCGGTAGCTTCACCCTCATAGGCACCGGCACCGCCACCGCCCAGCCCGCGAACCTCATGCATGAAGGCGGCGGATGCAGGTCCCACGACCTGAATGTCGACATCCTCGGCCAGGTCGGGCTGCTCAACGGTCTGCTGGGCAATGCGCTCAACGGCGAGGGCAACGCGGGCGGCCAGAACAACCACGTCGGCTCCAGTACCTGCGAATAGGTGGCCACTGATCGCGTCACGTAGCTGACCGACTTGGGTCTCGGCGCCCGGAGCACAGCTCCGGGCGCCGAGCGCTGTCTGCCCTCCAGGACCGCCGCACTCCCCAGACACCAGAGGCCCCGGATCCCCCGGGGCCTCTTGTCTGTGTGTCAACTCCCGTACGTGCGCGGCATTCACTCGGAGTTCCCGCGGCGGGACCTGGCCCTCAGGAACAGCGCCCCCGCCACGCCGGCAAGGAGGGTGCCGCCCACCGTCCAGGCCACCACGCCGAGGCGCGATGCGCCGGCGGAATGCGCGGCCGTCTGCTCCGTGGAGCAGGCCTTGCCCCGGGCGGCGCCGGTGACGCGCAGCCGGGCCCAGGGCTTGGCCGGGCCGGTCTGGCCGACTTCGTGCCGGTAGACGACGTAGAGGCCGGGCGCGGCGTCGCACTTGAGGGTGGCGGTGGCGATCACGGCGGCTTTGCCGTCGCGCAGGACGGGACGGTCGGTGAAGGCGCGGGAGGTGAGGCTGTCGCCGCCCGATGCCTCGGCGTCGCTGCCGGTGATCGTGATGTGGCTGCCGGCCCGGAAGGTCCGCACGTCCCACTCCGACTGGGGCCAGGGGGCGCCCGCAGCCCAGCGTTCCTCCGGATTGGGCCGGGGCAGTTTCTTCACCTTGTCGTGGCAGGCCCGGCGCGCGGCCTCGGCGGCCGGTTCCACGCGCACCCGAGCCCAGTGGATCGGATGCTCGTCCTGGCCCACGCCTCCCGCGCCGTGCAGCAGGACCGGATAGGTACCGGGCTGGGCCTCGCAGGAGATGGTGACGGCGGTGGTCAGCAGCGGATTCACCATGCGCAGCCTGCCTGACGCGGTGAACACGGACGAGCGCATGATGTCGCCGTATCCAGCCTCGTACCGTCCGTCCTTGCCGTATTTGGCATCGATCGTCAGCTGATCGCCAGGCCGCACCGACCGGACACTTCCGTACGTGAGCGATGCCGTTGACTGCGAGCCCGAGCCCGAGGCCGGTCCGGCCGCCAGCAGGGGAAGCAGGAGCGGGAGGGCCGCCCACGCGGCAGTACGGAATCCGTCCATCGTCTTTGGCCTGTCCCGTCTGTGACGCCGCGCCGAGCAGCACCGCGCAGGTCGGTATGCCGACCCAGTCCATCATCGAACCTGTGTCCGATCATTCGGCTCGGCATCCACACCATTCGACGGACTCAAGACGGAAAGACATCTCGTCGCGTTCCAGATACAGATGGATTCCGGCCCTCGCGCCAGGTCTGTGCGCGGGCACACTCGGCACCGGGCGGGGTCCCGCCGCGACCGGCACTCCACTGCCGACGGCTCCGGCCAAGCCCTGGGCGCTATCGGCAAAGACCTCCCGGCCGACCGGCTCCCCCGCTCCCTCGGACGGACCGAGCCTCAGCCAGGGGGTGACGTACTGGACGGCGGACCGCATGGACAACGCGGTCCCGGTCGGCCGTACTCCGCCGACTCGCGCCGCGGCAAACGCCAAGAGCCCCGGAACTCTCGCCGGGACTCTCGGCCCGCCGTCGCCGGCCGAGGGGGAAGGCTTCTCCCGCTCCGCAACTCCCACGGGCGTTCTGCTTGGATCAGCCCATGACTGTTGTCGCACCGGGCGCAAGACGAGAGAGCGCAGAGCTCGCGGTCTGGCTCGGCGGGGCGTCCGTGGCGTGCTGGCTCTGCTGCCCCTTCTGGATCCTGGTCTCCTTCATCGCGCTGCCCCTGGCCCTCGTCGGTCTCGTGCGAGCGTGCGTCGAGTACCGCGCAGCAATGTCGGGTCGAGCGAGCAGGCCGAAAGCCGTAGTGGGTGCCGTGTTGTCCCTCCTGGGGGCAACGGCTGCGATCACCTACATGGCCTTTCTGGCCAACCATCCGGATCTTCCCGTCCAGGGGTAGCGGCCCGGCTGACATGCCGTGCACGGGGGAAAGCGGTGGGACGGCGTACGGCGTACCGCGACGTCACCGGCCGAAGCCCTGAGCCCAGTTGCCGTCACGTCAGATGCGATCGGCCCCAAACGCAAGAAGCCCCGGATCTCTCCGGGGCCCCTCATCTGTGTGCACTCGGCAGGATTCGAACCTGCAACCTTCTGATCCGTAGCTCTACAGAGATCGGCCATTGAGGGTCATTCAGGTCGCCGTGGGCCCTACGAGAGCTGCTGTTGGGCGCTGCCGGTTGCTGGGGTTGCTGTACTTCGCTGCTGTACAGCAGCGGGCGCTCGTTGCAGCTGATCTCGCTTGACCCAGGCTCGTTGCTCAGGCACCTGCGTTCGCCACAACACACACGTACTGAGGGGGGCGTGCGCCGTCATCGTTCGGGAAGTCCAGAACGGCCGCATAGGTCATCCTGGTCTCGGGGTAAGACTCTGCGCAGTCTGGGGGACTGTCATAGAAGACAGACGTGCCGTCCGGCTGGATCGCCTGGCCGTCGGTACCCACCAGGTCGGCCCCGCACTGGTACCCCGGCGCGTTCATGAGGAGGGTGGCATCCCTCCCAGTGCCATCGCTGCTGCCTGTCCAGGCGAGGCAGTAGCTGGAGCTGGGGTCTCCGCCGGTCGCCGGCTCCGAGATGACGTGAACGGTTTGAAGGGCCGGGGGTCCGCCGCAGAGCGCCTCAATACCAACGACGTACCAGGGTGCCCCTGGAGTACATATGTCGGTCTTCGGTTCACAGCTGGTTGGTCCGTTCGGCGTCTTGTACTGCGCCTGAATGCATGAATGTGCCTCGGTCGCCGAGGGAGACGGTGCCGCACTCGCAGAGGTGGACGGCGTTGCGGACGGCGAGGAGACAACCGCCTTCGCCCGTTCAGCTCCTGAGGCGCTGTGTGTTGCGTGACCACGTGCTGCGACGTCCCTGGCGGGAGCGTTACCCGTTGGGTGGCGAAGTATCAGAGCTGCGCACACGCCGATGATGATCACCACGACTCCACCAGCCAGTGTTGCCTTCCAGGGGAAGCGCTGGGGTGGGACGTCACGGATGACGGGGATGTTCTCAAGCGTGTCGCCGTTATGGAACGCGAGAACCTCATCCGGGCGCGGCGGTCTCTGTGGCGGTGGTGGTGTGCTCACGGTCCCCCCTGCTTGCTACGCGTAACGGCCACCGTAGGACAGCCGGATTGCAGGTGGGGTGAACTACTCAGAAGAGCTACCCCGTCGTGATTCACCCGCTGGCGCTGGCCGGGACTCGCCGGGCTCACCCGCGACGGACCGAGCATCGCGAACTCGCGGTGAGCAGCAGGGGCTGCTGCACGATGGTGTGCGCTTGTGGTGCGCGTCCGCTTCGGTGCCCTGCCAGGTCGGGCTCCCCCTGCTGCGCAACAACCACACGTGGCCTGCTTGGATCGGCCCATGGCTTCTGTCGGCGCACCGGACGAGACACGAGAGAGGTCAGCACTCGCCATCTGGTTCGGTGGGACGTCCACGGCGTGCTGGCTCTGCTGCCCGTTCTGGGTACTGGTCTGCTTCATCGCGCTACCCGTGGCCCTCATCGGCCTCGTGCGGGCCTGGATCGAGTACCGGGCATCAAGGGCGGGCCGGGCGAGCAGGCCGCGGGCCATAGTGGGTGGCGTGTTGTCCCTCCTGGGAGCAACAGCGGCGATCGCCTACATGATCTTTCTGGCCAGCCATCCGGATCTTCCCGTCCAGGGGTAGGAGTCCAGCAGCCACCGTGCTCCTGCGCCCTCACGCTTTCCAACTGTGGTGGTGGGGTGTTGGGGTGTGTGCGGGGGCGTTCACCTGGGTTCATGGGCGGTTGGCCGCCGGTGCTGGGAGGGCTGCGGGTCCCGCCTGAACGGCCGTGAACGGTGCTGAATGAGACGGAAACTGAGACGGCCAGGCATGGTACTAGGCCCGACCTCGCCACCATGGCACGTCCGGGCTGTCAGCCGGGATGACCTTGGCTCTTGCCAGGATCTTCCTGTCGAGGGCCCATACGAGGGCACGTAGCTCACGCGCGCTCTTCCTCGGCAGGGCGTGAAGTACGGCTTCGAGGTGGCCGCGGAAGTCGACGCCGTAGCACCCGCACTCGAGGATTCCGCAGTCGGGACCCACGAGTGGATCCGCGAGTTGTCTGAGAGGGCCGTGGGCCAGGGCCTTCCAGTGCCAGAACGCTTCTTCCGTGGCTTCGGGCCAGAAGCGGGTCCGCGCAAGTCGGCACAGGTCAGCTGTGCAAGATCCTGAGAGGCGGTCAATGAACGGGTACCGTCGCTGCCTCGGCCGGCGGGTAGGACGGTCACCCCGCAGGGATGAGGGGCGCCTACGCGGCATTGCTCCTTCGGCTGTCGGTCATGAGGGCAAGGTACAGAACGACGTGTTCGGTGGTCACCGTGTATTCGGTGACCAGAGCTCTGAGCTTGGGAAGCCGCGATCACTTGGGGCCGGTCTGGGCGCTGACCTGGGTGAAGGGTAGGGGGCGGGCTCGGCTGCTTTCACCGTGGTTCCCCGTTTCTCCCCGCTCGTTCTGGTTCGGTAGTGGTGCGCCGGGCCCATCCCCGTTCCGGTCTGCTCGGTTCGGGCCTCATCGCTGAGGTGGGCGCACTATCGTCGCGCACATGAAGGTCCGTCACAATGTGCGTGCGATTCTGCTCGATGGCGGTCAGCTGGTGTTCCTGCGCCGAGGATGGACGGGCGGCGCCCCCTATTACACGACCGTCGGTGGGGGCGTCGAAGCTGAGGACGCCGACTTTGAAGCGGCTCTACGCCGTGAAGTGATGGAAGAGATCGGCGCCACGATCGGCCCTGCGACCGAGTTCCTGACCTTGACCGAACCGGGCGAAAAGGTCACCGTCGTACAGCACTACTTTCGCGCTGACGTGCTGGACATGGATCTAAACCGCCGCAGCGGGCCCGAGCTCGACGATCCCGACATAGGCGACTTCTCGCCGGTACGAGTCGCGTTGGACGCGTCAGCCGTGAGAGCGCTCGAACTTCATCCGCCCGAACTCGCCAAGCACCTACGGGACCACGCCGAATATTGGGGTACCTGAAAAGTGGCGCCGCCACTCGGCGGTCTCACAGAGGCGCCCCGTACTCCCGCATCGGGTACGCGGATCGTCTCCTTCACGTCCACCTTGCTGATGTCGATCCCCGCGCAGCGTTCGTGGATCACGTCCATCCCCCCGGCACCCCCTTCTCGTTCACGGCTGTGGGCGCGTGACCGGCCTACGGGGGTCCGGCAGGCTGAAGGAACTGATTCACGTGCTCGAAGCAACACATCCGGGTGCCTGACGATGGACCCCCGCCGTCCTACTGAGACACAGGCTCGGATCGCACCAAGTTTCCTCGACGTCCGCCGGACGGCCACCCACCGATTTTCACGCCCACCGGGATCCTGCTGGCCAAATGATCGACTGGCGCGGCGTGGGGCCCGAGCGCTGGGGCCCGGAGACGAGCGGCTGACAACGAAGGCATCGCTCAGCGTCTTGGGCCGACTCACGTGCTTACAAACACCACGATTCAGCCACCGACGGACCTCAGCAGGGGAACAACATCAGGGGACAGATCACTCTCCGACCACGCTCGGACCTCTCGGCTCCTGCCCACACGATTGAGCCCGTACCTTGCCTGCTCCAGGACCGAAGCGCCCCAGTTGTCGTTGCTCCATTCGCCGCTGGCTCGGGAAACCTCAACGTCGAAGAGCGCCTCCCGGCGGGCGTCGGCCCCCGCACGCAGGCCTATGATCCGCAGATCCGAGAGTGAGGGCGCTGCAGCCCAGACCCTACGGATTGTCGCCAGAAGATGCGTACCCAACAGTTCGGCGTACACCTGGTTGAACTCGGTCTTTGGCCACGCCTTGGCCGACAGTCTGCCGGTGGGGGTGGTATGCGCCATCTTTTCGGGGAGCACTTTTGATCCCGGGAGCACAACGGCGATTATTGCCACGGAACCGCACGCGTCCCTCACCTCGACCGGTGACGGGCTATCGCGGAAGGCATCAATGAGAGCCATCGTGACAACAGAACGTTCACCGCGACAGAGGTCGCCCCACCAGGCGTCGGCGGCGCTCTGCCGTTCCTGTTGATCGCGCTGGGCGCGGGTGAAAACGTCGGCGGCTTGGCTTTCACCGTAGTCGCGCGCCTGCTTACGGATCTGCTGTCGTCGGCTGCGCTGCCACCATCGTGCTTCGATCTTGCGGCGCGCCCATTCCGACTCCACGAACGGTTTCGGATCAACGGACGCAGGCTCAGGGATCAGCGGGCGCCGAGCGTCGTTGAACTGTTGATGCCCGACGGCCATAAGCTGACTCAGCTGCTCCAATGAGGTAGCCGCCTCGGTCGCACGTACTCCACTGCCGACCATGTTCCCGCTCGCGTCAGGCGCCTGAGTCCCAAGGGAGGACGGGCGACCTGTCCCCGGAGTATGCCGTCCCCCGCTTCCAAGGGCCGCATCGATGATCTTGTTCTCGGCTGCCCCGATCGGATTGGTGACGACATACTTGGCGCGGCTCAACTGTTTGACCGGCCGGGGAGTCACCGCGTTCTTGACCGTCCGCGCGGGATGCATCGCATGGCGCACAGACCGAGGCGTCGCCTTGCGCACCGACTTGCGGACCACACGCCTACCAAAGCCCATGCCCGCCTCCTCCAGGAGCCCAGACATAAGCCTACGACTGGAGGAGCGGGGAGACCCCTGTACCAGCCGGGGGCATGAGCTTAGGAAGCTCAGCGTATCCAGGGGTCGCTCCGGTGCTGGCCTGTGGCGGAGCGGACTCGGCGCCTCGTGGGCGCTCGGCTGATTACCCGGTGTTCCCCGCGGCTCCCCGCACGATCTGGCATGGGTCTGGCACGGCCCTCCGTCTTCGAGATGGTCTGAGCAGCCGTCATCTGCGCCGCATGCCTGAATGGGGTTGACGAGGAGCCGCGCCTGTTGCCTCGTCCCAGGCGTCTACGTCCGCGGTGCGGCTGATCACCGTTCCGCACTGGTGAAGACCGTGAGACGGCTACCCACATCTTGGCGCCACCTGGCGATGGGATCGCTACGATCTATGTATGTGCAGTGGCTTCCTACCTCCGTTTGCATACGGCAGCAAGGAGGGCCGCCACGTCGGTACTTATAGGAGAACTGAATGTCACAGTCCAGGATTTTGGCAGACGAGGTCGCCCTTATTGACTCTGTCGACCGGAACGTCTCGTCGGTCAGGACTCGACAACTAGATCTCTCCTTTAACGAACTTGCAGACATGTATGAAACCGGCGAGTTGATCATTCAGCCGGAATATCAGCGACTCTTTCGATGGACCGAGGGAGCGCAATCGCGATTCATCGAGACTCTCATCCTTGAACTTCCGGTTCCTCCCATTTTTCTAATGGAGACGGAAGAGAATGTTTATGAGCTAATCGATGGATTGCAGCGAATCTCATCATATCTCAACTTTCGCGGAAAGTTGACGATCGATGGCGAGCTTCAGCGTGCCCTGGAACTCGAGGACTGCGATATTGTCCCTGAGCTTAATGGCCACACCTACGAGTCTTTGCCTGTGTCGCTAGTTCGGCGCCTGAAGAGGAATTTCATTCGGGCCGAAATCCTCCGCAAAGAAAACGATCACCGCCTCCGCTACTATATGTTCAAGAGGCTGAATTCTGGTGGAGAGTCCCTGGAGCCGCAAGAAATCCGCAATTGTACGATCCGGCTCCTTAGCCCTCAGTTCAATAACACCCTGATGGAGTGTGCGAAGAACGACGATTTTCGGTACTGCATCAGTACGGTCGGCGATGGTCCGATCGAGAAGAAATATGATCAGGAACTGGTATTGCGATTCTTTGCGTTCCGAAATTGGGCCACCAAATATAAGCATGAAGTCGGCGACTTCCTGACAGAGTATATGGAGGCTGCGTCGGACCCTGAAGGTCCTGCCCCCGAAGTATTCGACCCCGAGAAGGATGTCGCCAATTTTGTCAAGGCATTTAAGTGCCTTCGGGTTGGCGCAGAGAAGGCGGATGCAATTGGGCAGCGTATCTTCGGTGCTGTCGACGTGCGGGGCAACATCCGTGGGCAGTTCGCCGTCTATCACTTCGAAGGATTCGCCCTTGGCATCCAGGGAATCTTGAATGATTTGAACCCAGACGACTCGGAGCAGATGGAGCGGCTGGGAGAAGCGATCAGTCGAATTAAGAAGAATCCTGAGGTGCGCAACCATACAGGGGGAGGAAAGAATACCGGGCCTGCATTCAGGCAGCGTGTGAAGTTCTTCTCTGAGCAATTGCGCGAGGTTGTCGCATAATGGCTGACGCCGAAGCGCTAGCGGTTCGCTCTGCGCTCGAGCGCGAAGTTTCATGGAGATGGGACGAGGTCCGAAGGTTGAGAAACCTTCAGTCGTCCGATGCTGCTGACCGTGATGAAGTGAAGAATGCATTGCGGAGAGCGCTATTGGTCCTTCTTTATGCTCACGTGGAAGGGTTCGCCAAATTCGCGTTTGAGCAATATGCGGATGTCGTAAACAAGGCGAAGCTTCCCGTTGAGAAAGTCAAGAACCCTCTGGCGGCTGCATGCTTGTTGGATCGGTTCAAGGTCTACAGGGCATCCGGAGTGGCGGACCCGCATGATCCTTCGGGAAATCGCATGAGGCAAGTCCTCAAGGATGCCGAGTTTGTGGCTGACATGTTCCAGCTACAAAAGAAGACGGTATTGCTTGACGTGGAGAAAGTTACGTCTTCGGACTCCAACCTTTCTTCATCCGTTCTTCGCAGGAACATGGCCCTTCTGGCCCTTGATGACAGCGACATACACAAATTTACCAGTGCGCTAGACGGTCTGTTGAAATTGCGCAATGGTATCGCTCACGGGGAAAATGTAAATCTCAAGAGCGACCCAACCTATGTCAAGCTCGAGGGGCGAGTCCGGGATCTTTGCGACTCCCTTACGCGAATGATTTATCAGGCGGTAAGGGATGAGCTTTACAAGCGTTAGCGAGAAGCGATAGGTCGGCGGAGCGGCTTTGGGGTGGCGCTGCTTTGGCGCGAGTGATCATGGCCCCGTAAGCTTCCGGCGCGTCGGGCAGTCTGTGGACCTGCCCGGTAAAGCACGACGTTGGGGCCATGATCTGCGAGGCTCGCGCCAAAGTGGCTCCGTAAAGCCGCGGAGCCGACCGCCCCAGCCACGGCGTACTCCCTCTCTGGCATTAGCCTCGAACTTTCGTGATGGTCCGCCGACGGAGTTGGTGGACCATCAGGCGTTCTGCGGCTGAGCGTGGGCAGGCCAGCGGCCCGAGTGTCGT
>NZ_JBSFDG010000019.1:0-184323 GCF_053593775.1 Streptomyces sp. NPDC002092 | reverse complement strand
AGAGCGCTTCGTTCACACCGAAGAGGTCACTGGTTCGAACCCAGTATCGCCCACCCGGACCGGCGGCCCGTCTGCGAGAGCAGACGGGCCGCCGTCGTATGAGCACCCTCGGACGGGTCCCGCCCTCCGGTGGATTTCGGCCGGACAACATCCTTGTGCGGACGGCCAGTTGATGTTCGGTCCGTCGATCACAAGTTTCTCACCTGCGGCATCACCCCTCTCGCCCCGCCGTTCCGACGCTGATGTGCCGTCAACTCGTCCAGCTGCTTGGTAAGAAATTCCTGTCCGAATCATTGACGCACCCCGAGGCCCTCCGTACCTTGTGGCAGCAAGCGCTTACTTGAAACGATTCATGCAGGTGGCAATGATGCCGGGGAGGGGCCCGACTGTGGGAACCAGCAGGAATGTGGAGAGGCGTACGATCCTCAAGGCCGCCGGGGCGTCGGCGGCCGCGCTGGGGCTGGCCGCGACGACGGGCTGCGGCGGCGACAGCGGCACCTCCGCCGACGGGACGGTGACGATCCGTTACTCGTGGTGGGGCGCCGACGAGCGGGCCAAGAAGATCAACCAGACCATCAAGCTCTTCGAGAAGAAGTACCCGAAGATCAAGGTGAAGACGGACTTCCAGGACTACGTCTCATTCTGGGAGAAGTTCCAGACGCAGGCGGCCGGCGGAAATCCCCCGGACGTTTTCCAAAACGCCGTCACTTTCCTTCGGAAGTACGACAAGAGAAGCGTCCTGCTCGACCTCAAGTCCCAGATCGACGCGGGGAATCTGAGCCTCGACAACTTCCGTGCGGGCGTCACCAAGGTCGGCGAGGTCGACGGCAAGCAGCTCGGCGTCCCCGTCGGCTCCAACACGATGGCGCTGGTCATCGACAAGAAGGTCTTCCAGAAGGCGGGCGTCGAGCCGGCCACGGGCTGGACCTGGGACGACTACTTCAAGGCCCTCAAGACCGTCCACGACAAGACCAGGGTGCCGGGCGACACGGGCTACTTCAGCATCATGTACCTGTACGACCTGTATCTGCGGCAGAACGGCAAGGCGTTCTACACCAAGGACGGGCTCGGTTTCGACAAGGCCGATCTGACGGAGTGGTGGCAGGACGGCTACAGCCGCGTGAAGGCCGGCATCATCACCGACCCCAAGACCGTCGAGCAGGACCGGCCCAAGTCCTCCCTCTCCGCCGGCCACGGGGCCTCGGAATTCACCTGGGACAACTTCACCGTCCGCTACACGGCCGAGGGCAGCAGCGAGTACGGCCTCGCGCCGATCCCCACCATGGACGGAAAGCACACCGGGCAGTACCTCGCCTCGCTGATGCTGAGCGCCTCCGCGCGCACCCAGCATCCCAAGGAGGTCGCCCAGTTCATCAACTTCATGGTCCACGACCCGGAAGTCGGCAAGATCATGGGCTACGACCGGGGCATCCTCGCCTCGACCCAGCAGTACGACGCGTTCAAGCCGACCGACCCGGTCAACAAGGAGATCGCGCAGTACGAGGCGGACACCGCCAAGGCCGGAGTCCTCGGCACGATCACCCCGCACCCCTCCGGCGCCGACACCATCGAGGCGGCCTTCCTGCGGATCGGCGGCGACCTGGCCCAGGGCAAGACGAAGCCCTCCGCCGCGGTGAAGCAGTTCTTCGACGAGTCGCAGGCCGCCTTCCAGGCATAGCGCTCCGCTGGGGGGCGCGGTTTGTTGATTTTTGTCTGCTGCGCCGTCGTGGCTGGTCGCGCAGTTCCCCGCGCCCCTTTGGGGGGCCACCCAACTGGCCTCGGAACCGATTGGGAAGCACCGTGACGCTCGTCAAGGAATCACCGCCCGCCGCCCGGAAGGCACGTTCCGCCGCCCCCACCGCCGTCAAGCAGCGGGGGCGGCGGGAGAACCTCGCCGGCTATCTCTTCATGTCCCCGTGGATCGCGGGCTTTCTGCTCCTGACCGCGGGTCCCATGGTCGCCTCGCTCTACTTCGCGTTCACCGACTACAACCTCTTCAACACCCCGAAGTGGGTCGGTCTCGACAACTTCACCAAGATGTTCGACGACCCCCGCTGGCAGAAGTCGGTGGAGGTGACGGCCAAATACGTGATCATCGGCACCCCGCTGAAACTCCTGCTCGCCCTCGGGGTCGCCCTGCTGCTCGCCCAGAGCCGCCGCGGACAGGCCTTCTACCGGGCCGCGTTCTACGCACCCTCGCTCATCGGCGCGAGCGTCTCGGTCGCCTTCGTCTGGCGGTCGATCTTCTCCGACAACGCCATCGTCGACCGTACGATGTCGGTCTTCGGCTTCCATGTCGGCGGCTGGGTCGGCAACCCCGACTGGATCCTCTACTGCCTGGTCGCACTCACCGTCTGGCAGTTCGGCGCGCCCATGGTCATCTTCCTGGCCGGGCTCAAGCAGGTGCCCAAGGAGCTGTACGAGGCCGCCGAACTGGACGGCGCCGGGGCCTTCCGCAAGTTCTGGAGCATCACGCTGCCGATGATCTCCCCGGTGCTGTTCTTCAACGTCCTGCTGGAGACCATCCACTCGTTCCAGATCTTCGGCTCGGCCTATGTCGTCTCCAACACCTACTGCGGCCCGGCCGACGCCACGCTCGTCTACACCTGCTACCTCTACCAGCAGGGTTTCAAGAACGCCCAGATGGGCTTCGCCTCCGCGATGGCCTGGATGCTGCTGCTCGCCGTGGCCCTGGTGACCGCAGTCCTGTTCTGGTCGCAGAAGAAGTGGGTGCATTACGAGAACGACACGGAGGACGCCCGATGAGTGCCACCACCCCCGCCGGCCCGAAGCCGCTCGGCGGTCTCGGCCGCACGCGCGCCGGCTCGCTCGCCTGGCACATCGGCTCGCTGCTGGTCCTCGCGGTCGTCCTCTATCCCGTCGTCTGGGTGATCGGCGCGTCCTTCAAGCCGAGCAAGGACATCATCAACAGCCTTCAGCTGTTCCCCGCCCATCCCATCCTGGAGAACTTCAAGGGCCTGGCCCACGGCATCGCCGACATCTCGATCTGGACGTTCTTCCAGAACTCCCTCCTGTACGCGGGCGGCGCCGTCGTGGGCATCCTGATCTCCTGCTCGCTGACGGCGTACGCCTTCGCCAAGATCAGGTTCGCGGGCCGGAACCTGCTGTTCTCGCTGATGATCGGCACGCTCCTGCTGCCGTACCACGTGCTGCTGATCCCGCAGTACGTGATGTTCCAGAAGCTGGAGCTGATCAACACCTATGTGCCGCTGCTGCTCGGCAAGTATTTGGCCACGGAGGCGTTCTTCGTCTTCCTGATGGTGCAGTTCATGCGCAATCTGCCGAGGGAGCTGGACGAGGCCGCCCGGATCGACGGCTGCGGGCATCTGCGGATCTACTGGTCGATCGTGCTGCCGCTGTGCCGGCCCGCGCTCATCACCAGCGCCATCTTCACCTTCATCAACGCCTGGAACGACTTCATGGGCCCGCTGATCTATCTCAACGAGCCCGGCAAGTACACCGTCTCCCTCGGCATGATGATGTTCCGCGACTCCGACGGCGTCGCCGCCAACTACGGCGGACTCATCGCGATGTCGCTGGTGGCTCTGCTGCCGGTGCTGCTGTTCTTCCTCGCCTTCCAGCGCTATCTCATCGACGGCATGGCGACCTCCGGACTGAAGGGCTGAGGCGGTCACCATGGCCGGAGTGCGGGTGAAGGCACGCAAGGAGTCGGTGTTCGCGGAGCGGTTCGGGGTCTTCGCCGAGTCTCTGCTCACCGGGGTGTGGATCGCGGTGGCCTCGCTGGGAGTGGTGACCTTTCCGGCCGCCTTCGCCGCCGGGGCGCGGCATCTGCGCCGTCGTACCGGCCATGAGGGCGGTGGCTGGCGGGAGTTCGCCCGCGACTTCCGTACGGCCGTGCGGGGCGGGTGGCTCGCCGGCCTGGCCGGGTGGCTCGCGGCGGGCCTGGTCCGGGTGGACGTCCAGGCCGCGCGCGCCGGACTGCCCGGGGGGCCGTTCGTGGGCGCCGTCGGCCTGTTCGCGCTGATCGGCCTCGTCGTGGCCGGGCTGCGCGCGGCGGCGCTCTGGGAGCCGGGTGCGGCCTGGCGGGCGCTGCTCGCCGACGCCGGTCGCCGCACTGTCCTCGACCCCGCCGGATCCTTCCTGCTCGTCGGCGGGGTGGTCCTCGTGGTCTGTTCCGCCCTGCTGATCGCGCCGCTGGCGATCCCCGTCCTCGGGGCCGTCGCGGCCGCGGCCGTCGCCGTGGAGGAGCGGTACCGGCGCCGCTGACGGGCGGTGCCCTCGTCCGAGGACGGCACTCCGGGTGCAGTACCTCTCCCTGTCATGCCCCTGACTAGCAGCACGCGAAGAAACGTCCCGCCGGAAAGGAAAGGCTGAACTCTCATGTCACCCATCCCCCGCAGGTCCCTCCTCAAGGCGGCCGCCGTCGCCGGAGCCGCCGCGCAGTTCAGCTGGGCCATAGGAGCCAAGGACGCGCAGGCCGCGCCCAGAGCCGACGCCGCGGCCGCCGATCCCGTGACCCTGGACTGGCTGGAGGACGGCGGCCTCGGGGCCGCGCCGGGCTCCACCGTCGGCGTCCCATGGCCGAAGGGCGTCCACCGGCCCGACCAGACCTTTGCGCTCACGGACGCGGACGGCAAGGCCGTGCCGGTGCAGTCCTGGCCGATCGCGTACTGGCCGGACGGCTCCCTCAAGTGGTCGGCGCACGCGGTGAGTTCGGGCTCCGGAAAGCTCACCCTCGGCGCCGGTGACGCGGCGGCCCCCGACAAGAAGGTCACCGTGGACAAGAGCGGCGGCACCATCGACGTCTCGACAGGCGTGATCACCGCGAAGATCGGCAAGAACGGCTCCACCCTCATCAAGTCGGTGACCCGAGGGTCGACGGAGATCGCCAGGAACGGGCGGCTCGTCCTGATCCGCCAGCCGGAGATCGAGGACGAGGACCAGGGCACGGTCAAGACCGAGCGCTTCGACGGCGCGATCGGCGCGGTGACGGTCGAGCAGGAGGGGCCGGTCCGGGCCGTCGTCCGCATCGACGGCAAGCACCGCAAGGGCGACCGGAGCTGGCTGCCGTTCTCCATCCGGCTGTACTTCTACGCCGGGGCCGACTCCTTCCGCATGGTGCACACCATCACCTACGACGGCACCCAGGAGCCCGGCAAGGCGAGCGGCGACTTCATCCGCGGGCTCGGGGTGCGCTTCAGCGTCCCCATGCGGGACGCGTCGTACGACCGGCACATCCGCATCGGCGGCGAGGGCACCGGACTGCTGCGGGAGGCGGTCAAGGGCATCACCGGTCTGCGCCGCGACCCGGGTGCGGCCGTGCAGGCGGCCCAGTACGCGGGCCAGAAGCTGCCCGACCCCGCCACCTGGGACCAGCGGGTGACGACCCGGCTGCAGTACATCCCGGAGTGGGGCGACTACACCCTCTCGCAGCTCTCGGCCGACGGCTTCACGCTCCGCAAGCGCACCAAGAAGGGCTACGGCTGGATCGCCGCCGGCGGCGGCAAGCGGGCCTCCGGCTTCGGCTATGCCGGCGGCGCGAGCGGCGGATTCTCCTTCGGCCTCAGGGACTTCTGGGAGAAGCACCCCGCCCAGCTCGACATCCGCGACGCCCACACCGACGAGGCCGAGGTCACCCTCTGGCTCTGGTCGCCCGAGGCACAGCCCATGGACCTGCGCTTCTACCACGACGGCATGGGCCAGGACACGTACGCCAAGCAGCTCGAAGGCCTCAACATCACCTACGAGGACTACGAGCCGAAGTTCGGCACCCCTTACGGCATCGCCCGCACCTCCGAACTCCTCTTCTGGGCCAACGAGTCGACGCCCTCGGCAGAGGCTCTGGCGGCGCAGGTCGAGGCCGTACGCGTGCTGCCGCAGCTCGCCGCCCCGCCCAGGCAGCTCATCAAGGCCAAGGTCTTCGGCCCGGGCCTGTACTCCGAACCCGACCGCTCCACACCGGCCAAGGCGAAGATCGAGGACCACCTCGACTTCCTCTTCACCTACTACAAGGACCAGGTGGAGCAACGCCGTTGGTACGGCTTCTGGGACTACGGCGACTTCATGCACACCTACGACACCGTGCGCCACCAGTGGCGGTACGACGTCGGCGGCTACGCCTGGGACAACTCCGAGCTCTCCCCGGACATCTGGCTCTGGATGGCCTACCTCCGCTCCGGCCGCGCGGACATCTTCCGCTTCGCCGAGGCCCTCACCCGGCACACCGGCGAGGTCGACGTCTACCACCTCGGCGACTGGGCGGGCCTCGGCACCCGGCACGGCGTCCAGCACTACGCCGACAGCGCCAAGCAGCAGCGCATCGCCAACACCACCTACCGGCGCTACTACTACTTCCTCACCGCCGACGAACGCGTCGGCGACCTCATGCACGCCAACGTCGACTCCGACGAGACCTTCCTGGTCCTCGACCCGCAGCGCAAGGTCCGCACCGACCCGTACACACCCGACCGGCACGCCCTGTCGATCGGCTTCGGCACCGACTGGAGCGGCCTGGTGTCCGCGTGGCTGACCGAGTGGGAGCGCAAGGGCCCCAAGTGGGAGAAGGCCAAGGCGCGGGTGCTGTCGACGATGGAGGGCATCGCCGCCCAGCCCAACGGCTTCGTGCAGGGCAGCGGGCTGTACGACCTCGACACCGGTGAGTTCGCCGTCGCCTCGACGCCCGTGGTCTCCGTCTCGCATCTCTCGGCCGTCTTCGGCCTCAACGAGCTGTGCGCCGAGCTGATCGACCTCGTCGACATGCCCGAGTTCAACCAGGCCTACTTCGACTACTGCCGCTACTTCAACGCCACCAAGGCCGAGCAGAAGGCCCGCTACGGCTCCGACTTCGGCACCCTGCTGCTGTTCCAGGGGCACTCGCGCCTGGATGCGTACGCCGCCGTCCAGACCGGTGACGCTGCGCTGGCCAAGCGGGCGTGGACGAAGTTCTACAGCTCCGACGGGTACACGGAGGCTTCGCCCTGGAAGACGGAGAAGCTGAGCGGGCCGGTGGCGTTGGTCGCGGGCAGCGAGGCCGCGTGGGTGTCGTCGAACGACACTGCGCTGTACGGCCTCGCGGCCATTGAGAACCTGGCGCTGCTCGGCGACAAAATGCCGTAACGCTCGGCGGGGGCCGGGGAACTGCGCTCGTATGTCGTGTGCGGGCCTTATGCGGCTGGTCGCGCAGTTCCCCGCGCCCCTGACGGGGCGCTCAGTGCATGGTGGTCAAGATGTCCCGCACTCGGCGGACGTCCCTGAGGCGGCGTTCGTATGTTGCGCCTAGTGCCAGCAGGAGCAGGCCGGCGAGTGCGAAAGGTACCCAGCGGGGGAGGGCGCCGGTCATCTGGACCAGGTAGGGGGCCAGTTCGTGCAGGGCGTCCAGGATCAGCACCGAGCCGCCCAGGACGAGCGGGGCCTGGAGGCGGTGGCGGGCGCCCAGCAGGGTGGTCAGCAGGGCCGCCGTGCCCAGCAGCAGCGGGCGTGTCCAGTGCGGGTCGTCCCAGGCCGCGGCGAGGCTCGGCAGCAGGGTGGCGGCGAGTCCGGCGCCGTACGCCGTCCACGACGACGCCCGCGGGTCGCGGGACCTGCGCCAGACGCCGACACACAGCGCCGGCACGGTGACCGGGAGGGTGTACGCCTCGACGGTGCCGACGTCCCAGGCGGCCAGCCGGACCCAGCCGGCCAGCAGGAACAGGACTGCGGCCGCATAGCCTGCGGGGCGGCGGTCGGAGCGTACCGCCGTGCCCGCCGCAATCACTCCGCACAGGGCCAGTACCAGGGCGAGCATCGGCGGGGCGGTGATCGCGAGGCCGACGGCCAGCAGACCGGCGGCGGCCCCGGTCACTTCGACCGGCACGCGCGCGTGGGTCTCGCCCATGCGCGCGGCGAGCAGGGCCGCGGCCGCCGGGACCACCAGGACCAGCAGCGCGGTGTGCTGCGGTCGCAAGTCGGCCGCCAGACCCGTCGCGCAGGCCAGGGCGGTCGCGTACACGAGCGCGGCCGGGGCCGTGAAGGGGACGAGGTCCGGCCGCAGTGAGGCGGCGGCGAACAGTGCCGCCAGGACGGACAGCACGGTGAGCGTGGCCGTCTGAGAGGCCAGCGAGAGGAAGACGAGGGAGACCGAACCGCCCAGGGCGAGCGCGGTGCCGGTCACGGGCAGCAGTCGGAAGGCCGCCGCCGCGAGGGCCGCTCCGGTCACCGCACCCTGCAGCAACAGGGCAGCGGAGTAGGGGAGCTGGAAGACCGCGGGCAGCGTCATGCCGGTGGCCCAGACGAGGAGTGTCGCGCCGGTCAGCGCCTGGGGCCGCCGTGTCTCACCGCGGACCAGCAGGGCCAGCACGGCCGCGACGACCACCGGGCCGAGGAGCAGCTGACCGGGATACGGCGGCCACGGCATGTGGACGGCCGCCGCGGCCCGCGCGTCCGAGGGCGCACCGGTCCACCAGCGCTCCGCCCAGCCCAGCGGGCCCAGCAGCGCGACCACGACCAGCGGCAGCGCACAGGCGACGGCGACCGCCTGCACCGCCGCGGAGGCCTGGACGAGCCCACGCCGCACGGGCCCGGGCAGCCGCACCCGCACGGCCGCCAACAGCGCGACGCCGCACGCCAGGTACCCCGGTACCGTCCACCCGTCGGGCAGCGTCACCCGCAGCACTCCGCCGACCGCCGCGACCAGGAGCAGGCCGGCCGATACGGCGTTGCCCGTGGCCAGGGCGGGCTTCGGCAGCGGCCAGGCGGCCCCCAGCGCGATCGCCGCAGCAAGGGTGAGGAGCGCCGCCGCACGGGCGGCGGCGCCCGGACCGGCTGCATCCCACGAGAGCCAGCCGGCCGTCAGTGCACCCAGGACGCCCGTACCGTACGCGCCGACCGCGGCGAGGACGCGTACGGATTTGGCGGTCACCCGGAGCGCCACACCTGTGTCGAAACCGGCCGTCACCAGCAGCGCGGCGGCGACCCCGGACGACCCCGCGCCGGCCGAGACCGCCCAGAAGAACAGCGGGAGTTGGGCCGCGGCCAGCGCGGAGGGCAGCGGCAGCCGCAGCCCGGCCGCACGCGGCAGCAGACCGTACGCCGCCCAGAGCCCCGCCAGCAGCGCCGACGCGACGGCCGTGTACCCCGCCCCGTCCGTCCCCATGAAGGCGACCTGCTGCAGTGCGTACGCGTCCAGCACCGTCAGCGCCAGCCCCAGACCGGCCACCGACTCGGCCGTCGAACGCAGCCCGCGCCGCAGCAGGAGCAACGGCGCACCGAGCGCGGCCACCGTGACCGCGCCGAGCACGAGGGCCCGCCCCGCGATCCCCAGTTCCCCCCAGCTGACCAGCGTGAACACCATCGCGGCGACGGTGAGCAGGACACCGCCGAGCAGCAGCAGAAGGTTCTGCACGCCGGGCGCGGTGGCCTCCGGGCGAGACGCGTCGACGGGCGCCTGCGGTGCCTGGGATGCCTGGTGCACCGGGTGCGCCGCCTGAAGCGCGGCGACCAGCCAGGCACGGCGATGGAGCAACTGGGCCCGGCGGGCGTCCAGTCGCCAGAGCTCGGCGTCGAGGAGCCGCAACTCCTCGGCCGGGGGCGGAACATGCGTCATGCCTCGGAGTGTGGTCCGCGTCACGTCGTACGACATGAGTGCAGGTACTCAGCCACGTACTCAGATCCCGCCACACGTGGCTCGGATGCGGGGGCGAACGCCCTGGGCAGGGGCAGACTCCCCCCATGGACTGGACGCACTACCGCTTCCGCAGCCTCTGGGTCCTGCCTGCCCCGCCCGCCACCGTGTACGAGGTGCTGGAGCGGGCCGAGGAGTACCCCCGCTGGTGGCCCCAGGTGCGGGAGGTGACCCGGCTCGACGACACCACCGGAGTCATCCGGATCCGCTCCGTCCTCCCGTACGACCTGCACTTCACCGCCCGCGAGACGCGCCGCGACCCCGAAGCGGGCCTCCTGGAGATCGCCATGTCCGGTGACATCGAGGGCCGGGCGCGCTGGACGATCACCGCGGGAGCTGCCGGCACGGTCGCCCGCTACGAGCAGGTCGTCGACGTGCGCAAGCCGCTGCTGAGGCGGTTGGCGGTCCCGGGGCGACCGTTGTTCCGCGCCAACCACCGGCTGATGATGCGGGCCGGACGGCGAGGCCTGGTCGCGTACCTGGAAGCGGTTTGAAGGAAACCCGCGAAGACCTGTATGGTTCAGTGCGTTCCCGGGCGATTAGCTCAGTGGGAGAGCGCTTCGTTCACACCGAAGAGGTCACTGGTTCGAACCCAGTATCGCCCACCGGGAAAGGCCGGTCCGCAGCAGCGGACCGGTCTTCTGCATGTCGGCCGTCCGCATGCCGGCGTGGTTCACGCCGCCGCCGGAAGATCCGGCCGCAGCGGCCACGCCGGGTTCACTGTCTCCTCCGTGCCGCTCTTCGCGAACCACGCCTGCAGACCGCGCGCCTGGGCCGCGTGCCACGTGGTCTGCAGGGCGTGCAGCTCGGCGGGGGACAGGCGCTCCAGCCGGGCGGCGAAACGACGCCCGAGGGCCCGTACGACATCCAGCGCGGCCAGGGCGTCGGCCGCCGCGTCGTGCGCGCCCTCCAGCGTGACGCCGTAGTGCGCGCACAGGTCGGTCAGGGTGCGGCGTCCCTTGCGGTAGCGGTCCAGGTGCTTGTCGAGGACCCGCGGGTCGAGCACCCGCAGCGTCGACGCCTCGAACCAGCGGTCCAGCGAGGAGGCGCGATGGCGGCGCAACTCGCGGTCCAGCAGCGTCAGATCGAACGGCGCGTTCATCACCACGAGCGGACGGGCCATCGCCGCCTGCTCCGCCAGTTCCTCGGCTATCTCGTACATCACCGGCGCCGGCCAGCGGCCGTTGCGCTGCAGGTGTTCGTCCGTCAGCCCGTGCACCGCCGTCGCCGCCTCCGGCACCGGCACACCCGGGTTGACCAGCCAACGGGTCATCCGGGGCCGGCTGCCCGGGGCGTCCTGGACGACGACGGCGGCCGACACGATCCGGTCGGTCTCGACGTCCACGCCCGTGGTCTCCGTGTCGAATGCGGCCAAGGGCCCCTCGTACCAGGTCGTCATGCCTATGCAACTCCTCGTTCACCCACGGCAGCTGACGTCCCGTCTTCTGCCTGTTTGGTGATACCCGGGCTGTTTGCGCCGTACGCCGGAAGGACACAACAGGAGTACGGGTCTTTGCAGTTCAGAGGCCCACAGCAGGGAATCACTTGGCGTGGAAGGCTGTTGGTCATGGCGATAGCGCAGCCCGAGCGGGGCGGGCTGCTGCCCGAACGTGCGGGCCCCCTTCGCGGCACACTCGCCACCACCGCCTGCATGGAGACACTGCAGGTGGGTTATCTGCACGCCGTCGCCGCGGCGGCCGGCTGCTCGCTGTCGCAGCCGTTTCCGGACAACGGCATCGACTGGCACGTCAGTCACGGCTCGCCCGGGCACACCGTCGACGACGAGGTGACCATCAAGGTGCAGCTGAAGTGCACGTACCAGGTCGCGCCGAACCCGCCGGGGCGCTTCTTCTCCTTCACGCTCGACAACGACCATCTGCGCAAGCTCGCGCGCACCCCCGTCTCGGTGCACAAGATCCTGGTCGTGATGCTCGTCCCGAGATCCCAGGACGACTGGCTGCGCGCCAGCCACGACCGTCTCGACCTGCGGCACTGCTGCTACTGGGTCAACCTGGCCGGCCAGCCGGTCACCGGGCGGACCCGGACCACCGTGCGGATACCGACCTCACGCATCTTCGACGACCGGGCGCTGTGCGAGATCATGACGCGGGTCGGGGCCGGAGGCAGACCATGACGCACCGCCCGCTGGAGGAGCCGCTGCGGCCCGTCAGGCCGCACCCGGCCGAGGCCTCCTGGCACCGTCCCCCCGAGCCCGACGAGGTCGACCCCGCCGTGCTCAGCGCCCTGCTGCACCGGCACGGCTGGGAGCGGCGCGGCGGAGCCGCCGGACGCTACGGCCGCTGGACCCCGCCCGGCCCCGGCGGCGGCGGGACCAGCCTGCTGGTGCCCGAGAACCGCGCCTTCCCCGACAGCGACGACCTGCTCGGCGAGGCGCTCGTCGCGCTGACCCGCAGTGGCACGCCCTCCGCCCGCGAGGTGCTGATCGGGCTCGCCGTGCCCAGCGACGAGATCCGCTGGTGGCGGGATGCGCCGAGCGGCCCCGCGGGCTCCGCGCCCTGGATGGTCGAGGAGCAGCTGCGCTCCTGTGCCCGCCAGATGCTGCTCGCCGGAGCGCTCGCCACGCGCGCGCGTGCGGGCTATTACGGCGCCCGGCACCGCCGCGCAGCCGCAGCGCTGCTGGAGAGCGTCCTCGTGGGCTCCGCGGCCGGGGGCGGGCGCCTGACCGCTTTCGTGCCCGTCGGTACGGGGCGGCAGCTCGCCGTGCGCCTCCACCAGGCCCTGTACGCCGCCCGCGAGGCCATCGACTACCAGCGGGCCACCGGCGGCATGGACGCCTTCGACGGCGCCGTCGAGGCGGGCGTGAGCCGTGAACTCACCGAGGCGCTGATCGCCCTGGTGGGCGGTACCGAGGGCGCCAGGATCGCCGTCGAGTGGGCACCGGCCGCCGGGGTGCCGGAGGACTGCGTGGCGGGCCTCGAGCCGGTGGAGTTCTCACCGGGCGACCTGCCCGTGCTGCGCGAGGCCGGCGCCCGCTATCTGCGCGAGGAGCCGTCCGTGCCCGTGCGGATCACCGGCACGGTGGTGCGGATGCGCAGGTCGGGACCGCGCGGGGAAGGCAGCGTGCGGCTGCGGGTGATCGCGGGAGCCGAGGTGCCGCACGTCCGGATCACGCTGGACGAGGAGGACTACCGCATCGCCGGGCACGCCCACCTCGTGGGGCTGCCCGTGCGGCTGCACGGGCGGCTGGAGAGCCGGGGCGGCTTCCGGAGGCTGACCGGGGCCTCAGGCGTCGCACCCGTGCAGGTGGAGGAGGCGGAGCGGGACCGCCTCATGAAGTCGCTGCAGGAAAATCTCGACTGGTTCGAGGAGGCGTGCACCGGGGAGGACGACGACTGAGCGCGGGCCTGCCTGCACGAAGGGCGACCGTTTCGCGGTCGGCGGGTCGGGGTCGGTACGATCCCCTATTGCGCGCGCTCCTGGTATGGCGCCGCAACCACCTTCAGTCAGGAGAGACCGGTGTCAGACGTCCGTGTGATCATCCAACGCGATTCCGAGCGGGAAGAGCGCGTGGTGACGACGGGCACTACGGCCGCCGAGCTCTTCGCCGGCGAGCGCTCGATCGTCGCCGCGCGCGTGGGCGGCGAGCTCAAGGACCTCGCGTACGTGCCGGCCGAGGGCGAGGTCGTGGAGCCGGTGGAGATCTCCTCCGAGGACGGCCTCAACATCCTGCGCCACTCCACCGCGCATGTGATGGCACAGGCCGTGCAGGAGCTGTTCCCCGAGGCCAAGCTGGGCATCGGCCCGCCGGTCAAGGACGGCTTCTACTACGACTTCGACGTCGAGAAGCCGTTCACGCCCGAGGATCTCAAGGCCATCGAGAAGAAGATGCAGGAGATCCAGAAGCGCGGGCAGCGGTTCGCCCGTCGCGTGGTGACCGACGAGGCGGCCCGCGAGGAGCTGGCGGACGAGCCGTACAAGCTGGAGCTGATCGGCCTCAAGGGCTCGGCGTCGAGTGACGACGGTGCGGACGTCGAGGTCGGAGCCGGCGAGCTGACGATCTACGACAACCTGGACGCCAAGACCGGCGAGCTGTGCTGGAAGGACCTCTGCCGCGGTCCCCACCTGCCCTCCACCCGCACCATCCCGGCGTTCAAGCTGATGCGCAACGCGGCCGCCTACTGGCGCGGCAGCGAGAAGAACCCGATGCTCCAGCGCATCTACGGCACCGCCTGGCCCTCCAAGGACGAGCTGAAGGGCTACCTCGACTTCCTCGCCGAGGCCGAGAAGCGCGACCACCGCAAGCTCGGCAGCGAGCTCGACCTGTTCTCCATCCCGGAGCAGATCGGTTCCGGCCTCGCCGTCTTCCACCCCAAGGGCGGCATCGTCCGCCGAGTGATGGAGGACTACTCGCGCCGCCGGCACGAGGAGGAGGGCTACGAGTTCGTCTACACCCCGCACGCCACGAAGGGGAAGCTCTTCGAGACGTCCGGGCACCTGGACTGGTACGCCGAGGGCATGTACCCGCCCATGCAGCTCGACGAGGGCGTGGACTACTACCTCAAGCCCATGAACTGCCCAATGCACAACCTGATCTTCGACGCGCGCGGCCGCTCCTACCGTGAACTGCCGCTCCGTCTCTTCGAGTTCGGGACCGTGTACCGGTACGAGAAGTCGGGCGTCGTGCACGGCCTGACCCGGGCCCGCGGCTTCACCCAGGACGACGCGCACATCTACTGCACCCGCGAGCAGATGTCGGAAGAGCTCGACAAGACGCTCACCTTCGTCCTCGGCCTGCTGCGCGACTACGGCCTGACCGACTTCTACCTGGAGCTCTCCACCAAGGACCCGGAGAAGTTCGTGGGCTCGGACGAGGTCTGGGAGGAGGCGACCGAGACCCTCCGCCAGGTCGCCGAGAAGCAGGGCCTGCCCCTGGTTCCCGACCCGGGCGGCGCCGCCTTCTACGGCCCGAAGATCTCCGTCCAGACCAAGGACGCCATCGGCCGTACCTGGCAGATGTCGACGATCCAGCTCGACTTCAACCTGCCGGAGCGCTTCGACCTGGAGTACACGGGTCCGGACGGCTCCAAGCAGCGCCCGGTCATGATCCACCGCGCCCTGTTCGGTTCGATCGAGCGGTTCTTCGCGGTGCTCCTGGAGCACTACGCGGGCGCCTTCCCGGCCTGGCTGGCCCCGGTCCAGGCGGTCGGCATCCCGATCGGCGACGGGCACGTGGAGTACCTGGAGAAGTTCGCCGCGGCCGCGAAGAAGAAGGGCCTGCGGGTCGAGGTCGACTCCTCCTCCGACCGCATGCAGAAGAAGATCCGCAACGCCCAGAAGCAGAAGGTGCCCTTCATGGTCATCGCGGGCGACGAGGACATGTCGGCCGGTTCCGTCTCCTTCCGCTACCGCGACGGTTCGCAGGAGAACGGCATTCCGTTCGACGAGGCCCTCGCCAAGATCGCCAAGGTCGTGGAGGACCGGACGCAGGTCTGACCGTTCCGTCCGGCCGGCCTGGTCCGCCGACGTCGAAGGGCCCCCGGGAGGTTCAGCCTCCCGGGGGCCCTTCGTCGTCCTCGCGGGCGAAGACCTGCAGCAGCCAGGAGGCGAAGGTGCCGGTCACCGCGCCGAGCAGAGCCAGCCCGACGGCCATCATCCCGACCGCGATCAGCCGTCCCAGCGGTGTCACCGGCGCGATGTCGCCGTAGCCGACGGTCGTCAGGGTCGCGCAGGTCCACCAGACGGCGTCCCCGAACGTCCGCATCGACGCACCAGCCGCCCCGCGTTCCTGCTGGTAGACGGCGAGGGCACCGGCGAAGCCGAGCAGTACCGTGGCCAGCCCCGAGTACGCGATGACGCGCGCGTGCAGCGCGAGCCGGGGCTTGCCGTGCCGTCGCTGCATGGCTTCGTAGACCTTGACGATCCGAAGGGGGCGCAGCAGCGGCAGGATCACCACCGCCGTGTCCAGCAGGTGCTTCCGCACGAATCTGTGCCCCTGCCCGCTCAGTCGCCATAGCACCGCGTAGTTGAAGGCGAACAATGCCCAGGAGGCCAGCAGCACCGCGAGAGCCAGGTCCTGCCAGGTGTCCATCAGACCGGGAGACAGGACACGGACCGCGTACGAGGCGAGGAAGGCCAGTGATGCGACGGCGAGCGGAAGCTCGGTCCGCTGCTCCCAGCAGGCTGCGCGAGTGTCATCGTCCACCGGCCCAGCTTGGCCCGGCGGGCTTTTCCCACAACCCCGCCGACACGCCGCGAACGGGCGACGCCATATGCTGCATGGCATGACGAGTGAGCCGGAGCAGCAGTGGGGAGTGGGGGTCCAGGACGCGTTCCAGCGCCTGTGGACGCCGCACCGGATGGCCTACATCCAGGGTGAGAACAAGCCGACCGGCCCCGGTGCCGACGACGGCTGCCCCTTCTGCTCCATCCCGGCCAAGTCCGACGAGGACGGGCTGGTCGTCCGGCGCGGTGAGCAGGTCTACGCCGTGCTCAACCTGTATCCGTACAACGGCGGACACCTCATGGTCGTCCCCTACCGCCATGTCGCCGACTACACGGACCTCACGGGCCCCGAGACGGTCGAGCTCGCTGCGCTCACCAAGCAGGCCATGACGGCCCTGCGCACCGCCTCCGGTGCCCACGGCTTCAACATCGGCATGAACCAGGGTTCGGTCGCCGGTGCCGGCATCGCGGCCCACCTCCACCAGCACATCGTCCCGCGCTGGGGCGGCGACACGAACTTCATGCCGGTCGTCGGCCACACGAGGGTGCTGCCGCAGTTGCTGGCGGACACCCGGAAGATGCTCGCGGAGGCCTGGCCTTCGGCGTAAGCCCACCGGGCCGCACACGTTCTACGCGTCGTACACGTCCGCTTTCTTGGGCGTGGGGTCCTGGACCTGCGTGCTCAGGAACGCCGACCTCGTGCCGAACTGCTCCGTGTCCACGCCGTTCTCCTCGAGGACCCGTATCGCTGCCGCGTGCACCACCCGCAGCACCGGCGTGGCGGCGCGCAGTGCGTCGTCGGCCATGAAGCGGTGGCGCCACGGCTGGTCCGCCCAGGCATGCCGGAGGCCGAAGGGCTCGGGCAGGACTATCGTGCCGCCCAGCCAGTTCAGCAGGGGCGGGTACCAGGAGAGCGGGGCGCGGACGGCCAGTCGTACGACCTCGTCGGTGGTGACCAACGGGAGGGACACCTTCCGGGTCTCCCACGGCTTGAACGACTTCTGGACCTCCTTCGTCGGCGCCTCGGGCTTGCTGGTGAACAGGGAGTTCACGGGACCGAGCGCATGCCCGGTGACCTCGATGCGCAGCGTCTCGTGCAGCACGGTCACCGTGATCATCATGGTGATGACCAGCTGCCCGTCCCACAGGGTCCACTGCACGCCCAGATAGTGCCGGTCACCCGCGCCGAACTGCTGCTTGTTGCAGATGTCCTGTATCGCGTGGGACTTGACCTGGTAGGCGTCCACGTCCGTGCCCTCGGGCCGGGACACCTCCTTCGCGCCCTCGCCGATCGGCGTGACGATCCAGTGCCGTACGGAGGGGGTCGGGAAGCCGCCGGTGTTGAGCGTGTTCCGCTCCAGCATGCGCAGCCGGTCGTGGATCGAGCGGATGACGTCCCAGCTGCGGAAGGGGTGGATCTCCCGGGTCGGGTCGGCGGGCACCAGGTCCTCCGCGAGCTGCCAGCTGCCCCAGCGGGTGCCCATCCCGAGGATGCCCTTCGGACCGGCGTAGAACACCGAGTTGGACTGCTGCTCGGCGCTCAGCTTGGCCAGCGACTGGCGCAGCGCGTCCGCCTTGGTCTCGCCCGGGCTGGTCGGCACCGCCTCGGGCACCTTGGCCCCGATGCTGCTGCCCGCCAGCAGGCTGTCCCAGCGCTCGCGCAGGTCCTTGGCCGTCCGCTCGCAGATCTGCCGGGCCCAGAACCAGCCGACGACGGGCATGATCACCGAGGCTCGCGCATACCAGGCCCAGAAGCCCGTGAACGGCATGCGGATCAGGAAGATCACGGCGAGGGCGCCCACCGCCACCAGCAGCGTGGTGGCCAGCGCGCCGGCCCGCTTGTCGTCGCGCCTGGCGACGGTGGTGCGGATCGAGAAGACCAGCAGCCAGACGAGCAGACCGGGCAGGAAGAGCAGGCCGCACAGCACCATCACGATGCTCAGCAGATTGTCCCGGTCCCTGCGGATGTTGTTCGCCGCCAGGCAGTGCTCGACGACGACCGGGGGCTCGGCGCCGAAGGACTGGATGAGCGGCTTGCGGCCGGACCCCACCATGCGGTCCACCACCGCCCGCGAGAAGGCCTCACCCAGGTTGGGCCGGAATATCCTCGCCCATTTCAGGCCAGGTTTGACGGTGGTCTGATGCCACTCGTTGTCCGCTTTCTTGATGTCCGCGACCGGGTTGTCCCGGTAGGCCGCGGAGGCCAGCGCGAACGTGGCCGTCTGGCCCTCGTTGCCCGTGCGGGGCACCTGGGGGCCGAAGATGTCCCCGTAGCCGCTCTCAACGGTCATTCCCGCCCCCGATCGCCGCCGACGTCGCTTCTGCGGCTTTCCCGACTTCTTTGCTCCGCACACCTGTTGATCAGGTCGTCACGGTGTTGGTCCGACAACTTGATCAGGTCATCAGCGTATCCGCAGGCACCGGCATTCGTAGGCGGACGGCCGAAGCCGCCCGCCTACGGAGGGGAGCGTTCCACAAAAGCGACTTGGAAGCGCCCGGCGCCAACTACGAGGCGTCGCGCGCCTCTTCACGAATCCTCTCTGCGATCTGCGCAGGCATCGGCTCGTGCCGTGCGTAGGAGCGGTTGAAGCGCGCGGTGCCGTGCGAGAGGGAGCGCAGGTCCACGGCGTACCGGCCGATCTCGATCTCGGGCACCTCGGCCCGTATGAGCGTGCGGTTTCCGGTGGTCTGTTCCGTGCCGAGCACCCGGCCGCGCCGTCCGGACAGGTCGCTCATCACGGCGCCCACGTACTCGTCGCCGACCAGGACGGTCACCTCGGCCACCGGTTCCAGCAGATGGATCTTCACGTCGGCCGCCGCCTCCCGCAGCGCCAGCGCGCCGGCCGTCTGGAAGGCCGCGTCCGAGGAGTCCACGGAGTGCGCCTTGCCGTCCAGCAGGGTCACACGGACGTCGATGAGCGGATAGCCCGCCGCAACTCCCTTCGCGGCCTGGGCCCTTATGCCCTTCTCGACCGAGGGGATGAACTGCCGCGGTACCGCGCCGCCGACGACCTTGTCCACGAACTCGATGCCCGAGCCGCCGGGCAGCGGCTCCACCTCGATCTCGCAGATCGCGAACTGCCCGTGCCCACCGGACTGCTTCACATGGCGGCCGCGGCCCGCAGACTTGTCCGCGAACGTCTCCCGCAGGGAGACCTTGTGCGGTACGACGTCGACCTGGACGCCGTAGCGGCTGCGCAGCCGTTCCAGCGCCACGTCCGCGTGTGCCTCGCCCAGGCACCACAGCACCACCTGGTGGGTGTCCTGGTTCTGTTCGAGCCGCATGGTCGGGTCCTCGGCGACCAGCCGGGAAAGACCCTGCGAGAGCTTGTCCTCGTCCGCCTTGCTGTGCGCCTCGATGGCGAGCGGCAGCAGCGGGTCGGGCATCTGCCACGGCTCCATGAGCAGCGGGTCGTCCTTGGCCGAGAGGGTGTCGCCGGTCTCCGCCCGGTTCAGCTTCGCCACGCACACCAGGTCGCCCGCGATGGCGTGCGTCACGGTGCGCTGCTGCTTGCCGAAGGGGGTGGACAGCGCGCCGATGCGCTCGTCGACGTCGTGGTCCTCGTGCCCGCGGTCCGCGAGCCCGTGTCCGGACACATGCACCGTCTCGTCGGGGCGCAGCGTGCCGGAGAAGACGCGGACCAGGGAGACCCGGCCGACGTAGGGGTCGGAGGCCGTCCGTACCACCTCGGCGACCAGCGGGCCGTCCGTGTCGCAGGCCTTCACCTCGCGCGGCTTGCCGTCAATCGTGGTGACCCCGGGTGTGGGGTGCTCGAACGGCGTCGGGAAGCCGCCCGTGACCAGCTCCAGCAGCTCGACGGTGCCGAGGCCCTGCTTGGCGCCCTCGGCCGCGGGGGCGGCGGCCAGGACCGGGAAGAAGACCCCGCGCGCGACGGCCCGCTCCAGGTCCTCGACGAGCGTTTTGAAGTCGATCTGCTCGCCGCCCAGATAGCGGTCCATGAGGGTCTCGTCCTCGCTCTCCGAGATGATCCCCTCGATCAGCCGGTTGCGGGCCTCCTCGATGCGAGGCAGCTGGTCCTCGCCAGGCTCCGACTCCTTGCGCTCGCCGGACGAGTAGTCGAAGACCTTCTGCGACAGCAGCCCGGTCAGCCCCGTCACTGGCGCGTGCCCGTCCGGGCCCTGCGGGCCGTGCAGCGGCAGGTAGAGCGGGAGCACGGCGTCGGGGTCGTCACCGCCGAAGGCCTCCGCGCAGGTCCGCGTCATCTCCTCGAAGTCCGCCCGGGCGGCCTCCAGGTGGGTGATCACGATCGCCCGTGGCATGCCGACGGCCGCGCACTCCTCCCACACCATGCGGGTCGAGCCGTCCACGCCGTCGGAGGCCGAGACGACGAAAAGGGCCGCGTCCGCCGCTCGCAGACCGGCCCGCAGCTCCCCGACGAAGTCGGCGTATCCGGGGGTGTCGAGAAGATTGACCTTGATGCCGTCCCATTCGACCGGCACCAGGGAGAGCTGCACCGAGCGTTGCTGCCGGTGCTCGATCTCGTCGTAGTCGGAGACGGTGCCGCCGTCCTCCACGCGGCCCGCCCGGTTCACTGCTCCCGCGGTGAGCGCGAGAGCTTCCACCAGTGTCGTCTTGCCCGATCCGCTGTGGCCGACCAGCACCACATTCCGTACGGACGCGGGGTGGTCGGCCGCTGTAGCCCTGCCGGCGGCTCCGGGGTGTGCGCTTGCCTTGTCGCCCATGGCCTTGCCTCCCGTGCACGGTGAGGTCACTGTGGGCGCGGGCATGCCGGGCCGCGTGCGGTGGCGGCTCCGATGACGCCCGCGGTTCTTCGAGCTTTCCACTCCCGTCACGGTGCGTCCATACGAAGGACGTGATCGCGCCGCCCGCCCGGCCCGGGGTCGTTCGCCCGATCTCCCCGCAGACGTCCGGGTGCCCGGCAGTCGCACACGCGCGCGCGTGGCTACGATGGGCCAGCCGGAGGCCAGCAGGGGCCGCGGCCACACCGACCGTCGGGAAGGCCATGCTGAACAAGTACGCGCGTGCATTCTTCACGCGTGTCCTCACGCCGTTCGCCGCGTTTCTCATCCGCCGGGGTGTCAGCCCCGACACGGTCACGCTCCTCGGCACCGCCGGCGTGATCGCGGGCGCACTGGTCTTCTACCCGCGGGGTGAGTTCTTCTGGGGCACGGTCGTGATCACGCTGTTCGTGTTCTCCGACCTCGTCGACGGCAACATGGCCCGCCAGCTGGGCCGCACCAGCCGCTGGGGCGCCTTCCTGGACTCCACCCTCGACCGGGTCGCCGACGGCGCGATCTTCGGCGGATTCGCCCTCTGGTACGCCGGAAGCGGCAACGACAACGTCCTGTGCGCCGTCTCGATCTTCTGCCTGGCCAGCGGCCAGGTGGTGTCGTACACCAAGGCCCGCGGCGAGTCGATCGGGTTGCCCGTCGCCGTCAACGGACTCGTGGAGCGTGCCGAGCGCCTGGTCATCTCGCTGGTCGCGGCCGGGTTCGCGGGACTGCACAAGTTCGGGGTGCCGGGCATCCAGTACCTGCTGCCGATCGCTCTGTGGATCGTCGCCGTGGGCAGCCTGGTCACGCTCATCCAGCGGGTGGTCACCGTCCGTCGTGAATCGGCGGAGGCGGAGGCCGCGGCGGCCTCCCCGGAGAACGCCTCACAGGGGAGCGAGGCGGCGAAGTGAGCCTTCGCGATCAGCTGACGGACGCGCTGTACGGCCTCGGCTGGGGCACCGTCAAGAAACTCCCGGAGCCCGTCGCCGTACGGCTCGGCCGCTCCATTGCCGACCTCGCCTGGAAGCAGCGCGGCAAGGGCGTGCAGCGCCTGGAGAGCAACTACGCGCGCGTGGTGCCCGACGCGAGCCCCGAGCGGCTCGCCGAGCTCTCGCGCGCGGGCATGCGCTCGTATCTGCGCTACTGGATGGAGTCCTTCCGGCTCCCGGCGTGGAGCGCCGAGCGGATAAAGGCCGCCTTCGACCCCAAGGACGTGCACTACCTGACCGACGGGATCGCCTCCGACCAGGGCGTCATCCTGGCGCTCCCGCACATGGCCAACTGGGACCTCGCCGGGGCCTGGGTCACCACCAAGCTGGAGACGCCGTTCACGACGGTCGCCGAGCGCCTCAGGCCCGAGACCCTCTACGACCGCTTCGTCGCCTACCGCGAGGGCCTCGGCATGGAGGTCCTGCCGCACAGCGGCGGCACCGCCTTCGGCACGCTCGCCCGGCGGCTGCGCGACGGCGGCCTGGTCTGCCTGGTCGCCGAGCGCGACCTGTCGTCCTCGGGCGTCGAGGTCGAGTTCTTCGGCGAGGCCACCCGGATGCCGGCCGGCCCCGCCCTCCTCGCCCAGCAGACCGGCGCACTGCTCCTGCCGGTCACGCTCTGGTACGACGACTCGCCCGTCATGCAGGGGCGTGTGCACCCGCCGGTAGAGGTGCCCGAGACAGGTGGCCGGGCCGAAAAGACGTCTGTCATGACACAGGCGCTGGCCGATGCCTTCGCCACCGGGATCGCCGACCATCCGGAGGACTGGCACATGCTCCAGCGCTTGTGGCTCAAGGACCTCGATCCTGCGAAGAAACCCCCGGCTCCCGAGAAGGGCACGTCGTGAGGATCGGCATCGTCTGCCCGTACTCCTGGGACGTGCCGGGCGGCGTCCAGTTCCACATCCGCGACCTTGCCGAGTACTTCATCCGCCTCGGCCACGAGGTGTCGGTCCTGGCTCCCGCCGACGACGACACGCCCCTGCCGCCGTACGTCGTCTCGGCAGGACGGGCGGTCCCGGTGCCGTACAACGGCTCGGTGGCCCGGCTGAACTTCGGCTTCCTGAGCGCCGCCCGGGTCCGGCGCTGGCTGCACGACGGCGAGTTCGACGTCGTCCACATCCACGAGCCGACCTCGCCGTCGCTCGGCCTGCTGACCTGCTGGGCGGCCTCCGGCCCGATCGTGGCCACCTTCCACACCTCCAACCCGCGCTCGCGGGCGATGATCGCCGCCTACTCGATCCTGCAGGCGGCCCTGGAGAAGATCAGCGCCCGGATCGCGGTGAGCGAGTACGCCCGCCGCACGCTGGTGGAACACCTCGGCGGCGACGCGGTCGTCATCCCGAACGGCGTCGACGTCGACTTCTTCGCCCGGGCCGAGCCCAAGGCCCAGTGGCAGGGCGACACCATCGGCTTCATCGGCCGCATCGACGAGCCCCGCAAGGGCCTGCCGGTGCTCATGAAGGCGCTGCCCAGGATCCTCGCCGAGCGCCCGCAGACCCGGCTGCTGGTCGCCGGGCGCGGGGACGAGGAGGAGGCGGTCGAGTGGCTGCCCGCGGAACTGCGCCCGCGCGTGGAGTTCCTCGGCATGGTCAGCGACGAGGACAAGGCCCGCTTCCTGCGCAGCGTCGACCTGTACGTGGCGCCGAACACCGGCGGCGAGAGCTTCGGCATCATCCTCGTGGAGGCCATGTCCGCCGGCGCCCCCGTCCTCGCCTCCGACCTGGACGCCTTCGCCCAGGTGCTGGACCAGGGCGCGGCGGGCGAGCTGTTCGCCAACGAGGACTCCGACGCGCTGGCCGAGGCGGCCCTGCGGCTGCTGGGGGACCCGGAGCGCCGGGCCGAGCTGCGGGAGCGGGGGAGCGCCCATGTACGGCGCTTCGACTGGTCGACGGTCGGCGCGGACATCCTGTCGGTCTACGAGACGGTGACGGCGGGAGCGGCCGCGGTCGCGGCGGCGGAGGACGAGCGGGGACCGGGCCTGCGGTCGCGGTTTGGGCTGGCGCGGGACTGAGGGGCGCTCGCGGGCGCCGGTCTGGTCGAACCAGCCTGTCCGGCGTTTGAGGACAAGGCCGTTGAGGCCGAAGCGGGGGTCCGGGGGCGGCAGCCGCCGGGGACGGTCACGTCGATGCCTCGCGCGTCTTTCGGCCGGCCCGGCGGAGCGTAGGGTTGCCGCCCGTGACCGCAACCCTCATCTGGATCCTCGTCGCCCTCCTGGCGATCGGCCTGTACCTGAGCTGGACGGCGGGCCGTCTGGACCGACTGCACGCCCGCATCGACGCCGCACGCGCCGCTCTCGACGCACAGCTGCTGCGCAGGGCCTCCGTGGCCCAGGAACTCGCCACCTCCGGCGTCCTCGACCCGGCGGCGTCGATCGTCCTGTACGAGGCGGCGCACGCCGCCCGGCAGGCCGAGGAGGACCAACGGGAGGTCGCCGAGAGCGAGTTGAGCCAGGCGCTGCGGGCCGTCTTCGCGGAGGCGCCCCAGGTGGAGGCGGTCCGCGAGGCACCCGGCGGGGAAGCCGCCGCCCACGAGCTCACCGAGGCCGTACGCCGGGTCCCGATGGCCCGCCGCTTCCACAACGACGCGGTGGGCGCGGCCCGCCGTCTGCGCGAACACCGCAAGGTCCGCTGGTTCCGCCTGGCCGGCCACGCCCCCTTCCCGATGGCCTTCGAGATGGACGACGAGCCACCGGCCGCGCTTGCCGACCGGGTCGCCCAGCAGCCGTAACGCCACCGCGGCCCCGAAAAGGATCCACCGGCTTCCCATTGGCCCTTGCCGTGGACTGGTCCACTCACGTTTCCTCGGTGCTTGCAGAAACCCTCTTTCACTTCAGCGAGGTCACCCGTGTCCAGCACGCTCTCCGAAAACCACGCCCCCGAGACCGGCACCGCGCGCGTGAAGCGCGGAATGGCCGAGCAGCTCAAGGGTGGCGTGATCATGGACGTCGTCACGCCGGAGCAGGCGAAGATCGCCGAGGACGCGGGCGCCGTCGCCGTCATGGCCCTGGAGCGGGTCCCCGCCGACATCCGCAAGGACGGCGGCGTGGCCCGGATGTCCGACCCGGACATGATCGAGGGCATCATCGAGGCCGTCTCCATCCCGGTCATGGCCAAGTCCCGCATCGGCCACTTCGTCGAGGCCCAGGTGCTGCAGTCCCTCGGGGTCGACTACATCGACGAGTCCGAGGTCCTCACCCCGGCCGACGAGGTCAACCACTCCGACAAGTGGGCCTTCACCACCCCCTTCGTCTGCGGTGCCACCAACCTGGGCGAGGCCCTGCGCCGCATCGCCGAGGGCGCCGCCATGATCCGCTCCAAGGGCGAGGCCGGCACCGGCAACGTCGTCGAGGCCGTCCGCCACCTGCGCCAGATCAAGAACGAGATCGCCCGCCTGCGCGGCTTCGACAACAACGAGCTGTACGCCGCCGCCAAGGACCTGCGCGCCCCGTACGAGCTCGTCAAGGAGGTCGCCGAGCTCGGCAAGCTCCCGGTGGTGCTGTTCTCCGCCGGTGGCGTCGCCACCCCCGCCGACGCCGCGCTGATGCGCCAGCTCGGCGCCGAGGGCGTCTTCGTCGGCTCCGGCATCTTCAAGTCCGGCGACCCGGCCAAGCGCGCCGCCGCCATCGTCAAGGCGACCACCTTCTACGACGACCCCAAGATCATCGCGGACGCGTCCCGCAACCTCGGCGAGGCCATGGTCGGCATCAACTGCGACACCCTCCCCGAGGCCGAGCGCTACGCCAACCGCGGCTGGTAAGGCACCGGATCACATGAACACCCCCGTCATAGGCGTCCTGGCCCTCCAGGGCGACGTACGGGAGCACCTCATCGCCCTGGCCGCGGCCGACGCCGTGGCCAGGCCGGTCAGGCGCCCCGAGGAACTCGCAGAGGTGGACGGCCTGGTCATCCCCGGCGGCGAGTCCACCACCATCTCCAAGCTGGCCGCCCTGTTCGGCGTGATGGAGCCCCTACGCGCGCGCGTGCGTGACGGAATGCCCGTCTACGGCACCTGCGCGGGCATGATCATGCTCGCCGACAAGATCCTCGACCCGCGCTCGGGCCAGGAGACCATCGGCGGCATCGACATGATCGTGCGCCGCAACGCCTTCGGGCGGCAGAACGAGTCCTTCGAAGCGGCGGTCGACGTCCGGGGCGTCGAGGGCCATCCTGTAGAGGGCGTGTTCATCCGCGCCCCCTGGGTGGAGTCCGTCGGCGCCGAGACCGAGGTGCTCGCCGAGCACGACGGCCACATCGTCGCGGTCCGCCAGGGCAACGCGCTCGCCACGTCGTTCCATCCGGAACTGACCGGCGACCACCGCGTGCACTCCCTGTTCGTCGACATGGTGCGCGCGAACCGGACAGCGGAGTAACACCGGAGTCCTTGTAGGATCTCTGGCGTTCGTTCATAGATGGGTTACGCGAAGGAGACAGGCAGATGTCCGGCCACTCTAAATGGGCCACGACGAAGCACAAGAAGGCCGTGATCGACGCCAAGCGCGGCAAGCTCTTCGCGAAGCTGATCAAGAACATCGAGGTCGCTGCGCGCATGGGCGGAGTCGACCTCGAAGGCAACCCGACGCTGTACGACGCCGTACAGAAGGCCAAGAAGCAGTCGGTGCCGAACAAGAACATCGACTCCGCGATCAAGCGCGGCGGTGGTCTCGAGGCCGGTGGCGCCGACTACGAGACGATCATGTACGAGGGCTACGGCCCGAACGGCGTCGCGGTCCTCATCGAGTGCCTCACCGACAACCGCAACCGCGCCGCCTCCGACGTCCGCGTCGCCATGACCCGCAACGGCGGCAACATGGCCGACCCGGGCTCCGTGTCCTACATGTTCAGCCGCAAGGGCGTCATCATCGTCCCCAAGGGCGAGCTGACCGAGGACGACGTCCTGGGCGCCGTCCTGGACGCGGGTGCCGAGGAGGTCAACGACCTCGGTGAGTCCTTCGAGGTCATCAGCGAGGCCACCGACCTGGTCGCGGTCCGCACCGCCCTCCAGGAGGCCGGGATCGACTACGACTCCGCCGACTCCAGCTTCGTGCCGTCCGTCCAGGTCGAACTGGACGAGGAGGGCGCCAAGAAGATCTTCAAGCTGATCGACGCGCTCGAGGACAGCGACGACGTGCAGAACGTCTTCGCCAACTTCGACGTCAGCGACGAGGTCATGGAGAAGGTCGACGCGTAACGCTGCCGCGAACGAAGCGGTTTCGGCGGGCCGGTGGGACAACACGTCCCACCGGCCCGCCGCCGTTGTCGGTGGCAGCGGCTAGCCTGGCGTGGACGTCAAAGATCACTGATGGCGTCAAAGATCACTGATGGGAGGGGCGCGTGCGGGTGTTGGGGGTGGACCCTGGGCTCACGCGATGCGGTGTCGGCGTGGTCGAGGGGGTCGCGGGCCGGCCGCTCACCATGGTGGGCGTCGGTGTCGTACGGACGCCCGTGGACGCCGAGTTGGGGCAGCGCCTCGTCGCCATCGAGCAGGGCATCGAGCAGTGGCTGGACGAGCACCGGCCCGAAGTCGTCGCCGTGGAGCGGGTGTTCAGCCAGCACAACGTACGGACCGTGATGGGCACCGCCCAGGCCAGCGCCGTCGCCATGCTGTGCGCCGCCCGCCGCGGACTCCCCGTCGCCCTGCACACCCCCAGCGAGGTCAAGGCCGCCGTCACCGGCAGCGGCCGCGCGGAGAAGGCGCAGGTCGGAGCCATGGTGACCCGTCTGCTCCGGCTCGACGCACCCCCGAAACCGGCCGACGCGGCCGACGCCCTCGCGCTCGCCATCTGCCACATCTGGCGCGCCCCCGCCCAGAACCGACTCCAGCAGGCGGTCGCCCTGCACGCAGCCAACGCAACGAAAGGCCGTACGGCATGATCGCCTTCGTGAGCGGCACGGTCGCCGCACTCGCCCCCGACGCCGCCGTGGTCGAGGTCGGCGGTGTCGGCATGGCCGTGCAGTGCACGCCGAACACGCTCTCCACGCTCCGTCTCGGCCAGCCGGCCAAGCTCGCCACCTCCCTCGTCGTACGGGAGGACTCGCTGACGCTCTACGGCTTCGTGGACGACGACGAGCGCCAGGTGTTCGAACTGCTGCAGACGGCCAGCGGCGTCGGCCCGCGGCTGGCGCAGGCGATGCTGGCCGTGCATACCCCGGACGCCCTGCGCCGGGCGGTGTCCACGAGCGACGAGAAGGCCCTCGTCGCCGTCCCCGGCATCGGCAAGAAGGGCGCCCAGAAGCTGCTGCTGGAGCTCAAGGACCGGCTCGGCGAGCCGATCGGCGCCCCGGCCGTCGGTACGGCGGTCACCGCCGGCTGGCGCGACCAGCTGCACGCCGCGCTGATCGGCCTCGGGTACGCCACCCGCGAGGCCGACGAGGCCGTGTCCGCCGTGGCACCGCAGGCCGAGGCGGCCGGGGGCACGCCCCAGGTCGGTCAGCTGCTGAAGGCGGCCCTGCAGACCCTCAACCGCGCCCGCTGACCCACCTGCGCCACCCCAGTGAGGAGAGATCTCAGTGAACTGGGACGACCCGACCGAAACCCCCGGCCCCGAGCGGCTGGTGGGCTCTGTCGCCGACCGTGAGGACCAGGCCGTCGAGGCGGCCCTGCGCCCCAAGGACCTGGACGAGTTCATCGGGCAGGAGAAGGTGCGCGAGCAGCTCGACCTGGTCCTGCGGGCTGCACGCGCGCGTGGCGCCACCGCCGACCACGTGCTGCTCTCCGGCGCCCCGGGCCTCGGCAAGACGACCCTCTCGATGATCATCGCGGCGGAGATGGGCGCCCCCATCCGCATCACCTCCGGCCCCGCTATCCAGCACGCCGGCGACCTCGCCGCGATCCTCTCCTCCCTCCAGGAGGGCGAGGTCCTCTTCCTCGACGAGATCCACCGCATGTCCCGGCCCGCCGAGGAGATGCTCTACATGGCGATGGAGGACTTCCGGGTCGACGTCATCGTCGGCAAGGGCCCCGGCGCCACCGCCATCCCGCTCGAACTGCCCCCGTTCACGCTGGTCGGCGCCACCACGCGCGCGGGCCTGCTGCCGCCCCCGCTGCGCGACCGCTTCGGCTTCACCGCGCACATGGAGTTCTACGAGCCGGCCGAACTGGAGCGCGTCATCCACCGCTCGGCGAACCTGCTCGACGTCGAGATCCAGGCCGACGGCGCCGCCGAGATCGCCGGCCGCTCGCGCGGCACGCCCCGTATCGCCAACCGCCTGCTGCGCCGGGTGCGCGACTACGCCCAGGTCAAGGCCGACGGAATCATCACGCGGGACATCGCGGGGGCCGCCCTCGCGGTGTACGAGGTCGACGCCCGCGGTCTCGACCGGCTCGACCGCGGCGTGCTGGAGGCTTTGCTCAAGCTTTTCGGCGGCGGGCCCGTCGGCCTGTCCACCCTCGCCGTCGCGGTGGGGGAGGAGCGCGAGACCGTGGAAGAGGTCGCCGAGCCCTTCCTCGTGCGGGAAGGACTGCTCGCGCGTACCCCCCGCGGCCGGGTCGCCACGCCTGCCGCATGGGCGCACCTCGGCCTCACCCCGCCCCGCTCGACCACTGCGGGAAACGGACAACAGGACCTGTTCGGGACGTGATGCCTTTGTGACGGCGCGGGCATTGGCCGGGCCAGGAACCCAGGTGCCATGCTGAGCGTTGTTCCCTGCGCGGAGACTCGCTTAGACTCCGCCGATGCCGCCTTTGTCGGCGGTATACATACCCCCATCCATGAGGCCGCTCTCCATCGCGGTCGTGCGAAGGAAATTCCGTCCCGTGAATATCACCATGCTCCTCCCGTTCATCGTGCTCATCGGGGCCATGTTCCTCATGACCCGCTCGGCCAAGCGCAAGCAGCAGCAGGCCGCCCAGATGCGCAACGAGATGCAGCCCGGCAGCGGCGTCCGCACGATCGGGGGCATGTACGCGACGGTCAAGGAGGTCAACGAGGACACGGTCCTCCTCGACGCCGGCCCGGGCGTCGAGCTCCTCTTCGCGAAGAACGCCATCGGTTCCGTGCTCAGCGACGACGAGTACAACCGCATCGTGCACGGCATCGAGCACGACCTGAAGTCCGACTCCGACCTGGTCCCGGACGACGCCTCCTCCCTCACCGAGACCGACGACTCCGCCGACGAAGCTGCCGCCGCCTCCGACGACAAGTCCGTCGACCTCGACAAGAAGGACGCACCCGAGGAGCCGGCCGACGACACCCCGGCCGCCGAGGCCACGTCGGACGAAGAGCCGAAGAAGACCGACGGCGACTCCGAGGCGAAGTAGTCACATCCCGGGCGCGCTGCCGACCTCGCGCGCCCCGGGACGTGCGCATCTCGCACACGGGGATCCCGACACCAGTCATGGCCGACACCGCGCTGACCCGGCGCGGAGCGGCCCGAGAGGGAGTACGAGAAGGTGGCAGCACCTAAAAAGGGCCGGAGCGCGAGCGCCCAGAGCAAGCCGGGGCGCTCGCTGGCCCTCATCCTGATCGCCATCGTGGCGCTCACCGGAGGAATGTTCGCCTCCGGAATCACCACTCCGCGTCTCGGTATCGACCTGGCCGGTGGTACGAGCATCACGCTGCGTGCGGTCGCAGAGCCGGGCCAGGAGTCCGCGATCAACAAGACCAACATGGACACCGCGGTCCAGATCATGAACAACCGCGTCAATGGTCTTGGTGTCACGGAGGCCGAGGTTCAGACCCAGGGCAACAAGAACATCATCGTCAACATCCCCAAGGGCACGAACTCCAAGGAAGCGCGTCAGCAGGTCGGCACCACCGCCAAGCTGTACTTCCGCCCGGTGCTCACCACCGAGGTCTCCGGCGGCCCCGCGACCAGCCCGTCGCCGAGCGCTTCCGGCAGTCCCTCGGGCAAGGCCACGGGCAAGGCCACCGAGAAGGCCACGGGCAAGTCGACCCCGTCCTCCTCCGCGACTCCTTCGCCGACCGCCACCTCGCAGGGCCGCGCCGTCACCGGAGCCCTGAAGGCCGGCGCGACGCCGAGCGCCACCGCCTCCTCGAGCGCGAAGACCACCGCCTCCCCGTCCGCGAGCCCCACCTCCTCCGGCAACGCGGCCGCCAGCAAGCTCGAGGCGCAGTACGCCGCGCTGAACTGCAAGGACGACAAAGCTCGCGCCAACGCCGGCAGGGGCGCCAAGTCCAGCGACCCGACCGTGGCCTGCGGCAAGAACTCGCAGGGCCAGTGGCAGAAGTACATCCTCGGCCCCGCCGAGGTCGACGGCACCGACGTCAAGAGTGCCCAAGCCCGCTTCAACACGCAGACAGCCGCGGGCTGGACCGTCACCATGGACTTCACGGGCAAGGGCTCCAAGAAGTTCGGCGACATCACCGGCAAGCTGGCCAAGAACCAGCCCCCGCAGAACCAGTTCGCGATCGTCCTCGACGGCAACGTCGTCTCCGACCCGTCCGTGAACCAGGCGCTGACCGGCGGCAACGCGGAGATCACCGGCAGCTTCAGCCAGCAGGAGGCCCAGAGCCTCGCCAACATGCTGTCGTACGGCGCGCTGCCGCTGACCTTCAAGGAGGACAGCGTCACCACGGTGACCGCAGCGCTCGGCGGCGAGCAGCTGCACGCCGGTCTGATCGCCGGCGCCATCGGCCTCGCACTGGTCGTCGTGTACCTGCTGATCTTCTACCGCGGCCTGTCGGTCATCGCCATCCCCTCGCTGCTGGTCTCCGCGATCCTCACCTATGCGCTCATGTCGCTGCTCGGCAAGGCCATCGGCTTCGCGCTGAACCTCCCGGCGGTCTGCGGTGCGATCGTCGCGATCGGTATCACGGCGGACTCGTTCATCGTGTTCTTCGAACGCATCCGGGACGAGATCCGCGAGGGCCGGTCGCTGCGCCCCGCCGTCGAGCGGGCCTGGCCGCGCGCCCGGCGCACCATCCTGGTCTCCGACTTCGTGTCGTTCCTCGCCGCCGCGGTGCTGTTCATCGTGACGGTCGGCAAGGTCCAGGGCTTCGCGTTCACGCTCGGTCTGACCACCGTTCTCGACGTGGTCGTCGTGTTCCTGTTCACCAAGCCACTGATGACGCTCCTGGCCCGCAGGCGGTTCTTCTACGGCGGCCACAAGTGGTCGGGCCTCGACCCCAAGGCACTGGGCGCCAAGCCGCCGCTGCGCCGTACTCGTCGTCCCTCCGCCCCCGTCGACCCGAAGGAGGCGTGAGATGTCGAAACTCGGCAGCCTCGGCGCCCGTCTGCACCGCGGTGAGGTCGGCTACGACTTCGTCGGCAACCGCAAGATCTGGTACGGCATCTCGATCCTGATCACCATCACGGCTGTCCTCGGCCTCGCGGTGCGCGGCCTGAACATGGGCATCGAGTTCCAGGGCGGTGCCGTCTTCACCACCCCGAAGCACATGACCGCCTCGGTCGCCAAGGCCGAGGGCTACGCCCAGGATGCGTCCGGTCACGACGCGGTCGTCCAGAAGCTCGGCGACGGCAGCCTGCGCATCCAGATCGCGGGCATCGACACCGACAAGTCCGACGCGATCAAGGACAAGCTCGCCAAGGACCTGAACGTCAACACCGAGAACATCAACGCCGACCTGGTCGGCCCCAGCTGGGGTGACCAGATCGCCAACAAGGCCTGGCAGGGCCTGGCGATCTTCATGGTGCTCGTGGTGATCTACCTGGCGATCGCGTTCGAGTGGCGGATGGCGGTCGCCGCCCTGGTCGCCCTGATCCACGACATCACCATCACGACCGGCATCTACGCCCTCGTCGGCTTCGAGGTCACGCCGGGCACGGTGATCGGTCTGCTCACGATCCTCGGTTACTCGCTCTACGACACGGTCGTCGTCTTCGACAGCCTCAAGGAGCAGACGAAGGACATCACCAAGCAGACCCGCTGGACGTTCAGCGACGTCGCCAACCGTTCGATCAACAGCACCCTGATGCGGTCCATCAACACCACGGTCGTGGCGCTGCTGCCGGTCGCCGGCCTGCTGTTCATCGGTGGCGGCTTCCTCGGCGCCGGCATGCTCAACGACATCTCGCTGTCGCTGTTCGTCGGCCTCGCCGCCGGTGCGTACTCCTCGATCTTCATCGCCACGCCGCTCGTCGCCGACCTCAAGGAGCGCGAGCCGCAGATGAAGGCGCTCAAGAAGCGCGTCCTCGCCAAGCGCGCCCAGGCCGCCGCGGAGGGCGGGCCGCTGGAGACCGAGACCGCGGACGACCGCTACGACGACGAGCCGGAGGACGCCGCGCACGCGGTCGTCGGGCCGCGCAACCAGCCGGCGTCGCGCAACCGCGGCCGGGGCCGCCCCTCCGGGAAGCGCCGATGACCGACATCAAGGAGCTGCTGCTCAGCCGCATCCGCGACGTGGCGGACTACCCGGAGCCGGGCGTGATGTTCAAGGACATCACCCCGCTGCTTGCGGACCCGGCGGCCTTCACGGCGCTCACCGACGCGCTCGCCGAGATCGCCGAGAACACGGGCGCCACCAAGGTCGTCGGCCTGGAGGCCCGCGGCTTCATCCTCGGCGCCCCGGTCGCCGTCCGCGCCGGCCTCGGCTTCATCCCCGTACGCAAGGCGGGCAAGCTCCCCGGAGCCACGCTCGGCCAGACGTACGACCTGGAGTACGGCTCGGCGGAGATCGAGGTGCACGCGGAGGACCTGTCGGCCGAGGACCGCATCCTCATCATCGACGACGTCCTCGCCACCGGCGGCACCGCCGAGGCCTCGATCCAGCTGATCCGCCGCGCGGGCGCCGAGGTCGCCGGCCTCGCGGTCCTGATGGAGCTCGGCTTCCTCGGCGGCCGCGCCCGCCTGGAGCCGAGTCTCACGGGGGCCCCGCTGGAGGCTCTGCTCACCGTCTGACCCAACGGCACACCCCCAACGAACGGCCGCCCCGGTCCTCCGGGACGGCCGTTCGCCCGTCACCGACCCGGTTCCCCGCCCGGGCACTTCGCTGCGCCACGCACCCCCGGCGCGCGCCCGCACTCCGCCCGAGACCGAGTTGTGCGGATGCCGCACGCCACCGCGACCTGGCACCGCCCAACCCGGACGCCCCGCAGGCTGCATGAGCGCCCGGCTGGTCCGGCGTGAGTGGCCGGGCCGCGTTCCACGGTCGCACCCCCCAGAGCGGGCGGCCCGCGCCCCCGCGCCACCCACGGTCGCGCTCCCACGAACCGCCCTCGCCCCCGCGTCGGCTTCTCGTCGGTGCCGGGACCCGCTGCGCGGAGGGTTGCGCTCCGGCGTGAGTGGCCGCGCCGCCCTCCACGGCCGCCCCCCCGCGAGCCGCCCGCGTCCCCGCGTCGGGGGTGGGGACCCTCTCGGCGCATGCAGTGGAGGGCCCCGGCCACCCGCAGGACACCCCCAGATCACCCCCAAGCCGCCCCCCGGAATCCGGCAGCAGCCCCTTGTGTTTCTCACGTAGACGGCCCTCACATCGGCCTGAAGGCGATCCTGCGGCCCAGGATCGCTACCATGGGTGCTCCGGAGCCTGACCGGGGGACCCGGATCGCGCACGAGGAGTCCTCTTGCCAGACGAGGCCCAGCACCTGACCGCCGCCAAGCCCGAGTCCGCCTCGGCCGCCGCGGCCAAGCCCGCGCCGAGTACGCCGCACGTGAAGAACGACAGCGCCGGGCCGGTCGAGCACGCCCAGTCCGCGCCCGTCGACAAGTCGGCCGAGCAGTCGCGCCCCAAGCCCCCGCCACCCGAGCAGCCCACGCCCTCCCCCGCGGTGCGCCCGAACACCGGCCAGCCCGCCCGCTCCGGCTCCTCCAACCGCGTCCGCGCCCGCCTCGCCCGCCTCGGCGTCCAGCGCTCCAACCCGTACAACCCGGTCCTGGAGCCGCTGCTGCGGATAGTGCGCAGCAACGACCCGAAGATCGAGACGTCGACGCTGCGGCAGATAGAGAAGGCCTACCAGGTCGCCGAGCGCTGGCACCGCGGCCAGAAGCGCAAGAGCGGCGACCCGTACATCACGCATCCGCTCGCCGTGACCACCATCCTGGCCGAGCTGGGGATGGATCCGGCCACGCTGATGGCCGGCCTGCTGCACGACACCGTCGAGGACACCGAGTACGGCCTCGACCAGCTCCGCCGCGACTTCGGCGACTCCGTCGCCCTGCTCGTGGACGGCGTCACCAAGCTGGACAAGGTCAAGTTCGGTGAGGCCGCGCAGGCCGAGACCGTACGCAAGATGGTCGTCGCCATGGCCAAGGACCCGCGCGTCCTGGTCATCAAGCTCGCCGACCGCCTGCACAACATGCGCACCATGCGCTACCTCAAGCGGGAGAAGCAGGAGAAGAAGGCGCGCGAGACCCTCGAGATCTACGCGCCGCTCGCCCACCGCCTGGGCATGAACACCATCAAGTGGGAGCTGGAGGACCTCGCCTTCGCGATCCTCTACCCCAAGATGTACGACGAGATCGTGCGGCTCGTCGCCGAGCGGGCGCCCAAGCGGGACGAGTACCTCGCCATAGTGACCGACGAGGTGCAGCAGGATCTGCGGGCCGCGCGGATCAAGGCCACCGTCACCGGCCGCCCGAAGCACTACTACAGCGTCTACCAGAAGATGATCGTCCGCGGTCGCGACTTCGCGGAGATCTACGACCTGGTGGGCATCCGCGTCCTCGTCGACACCGTCCGCGACTGCTACGCCGCCCTCGGCACCGTGCACGCGCGATGGAACCCGGTCCCCGGCCGGTTCAAGGACTACATCGCGATGCCCAAGTTCAACATGTACCAGTCGCTGCACACGACGGTCATCGGCCCCAACGGCAAGCCCGTTGAGCTGCAGATCCGCACCTTCGACATGCACCGCCGCGCCGAGTACGGCATCGCCGCCCACTGGAAGTACAAGCAGGAGGCCGTCGCCGGCGCCTCCAAGGTGCGCTCGGACGCACCCAAGGGCGGCGGCAAGGACGACCACCTCAACGACATGGCGTGGCTGCGCCAGCTCCTCGACTGGCAGAAGGAGACCGAGGACCCGGGCGAGTTCCTGGAGTCCCTGCGCTTCGACCTGTCGCGCAACGAGGTCTTCGTCTTCACCCCGAAGGGCGACGTCATAGCGCTCCCGGCGGGTGCCACCCCGGTGGACTTCGCGTACGCCGTCCACACGGAGGTCGGCCACCGCACCATAGGAGCACGGGTCAACGGCCGTCTCGTACCGCTGGAATCGACCCTCGACAACGGCGACCTGGTGGAGGTCTTCACCTCCAAGGCGGCAGGCGCGGGCCCCTCCCGCGACTGGCTCGGCTTCGTGAAGTCGCCGCGCGCCCGCAACAAGATCCGGGCATGGTTCTCCAAGGAGCGCCGCGACGAGGCGATCGAGCAGGGCAAGGACGCCATCGTCCGTGCCATGCGCAAACAGAACCTGCCGATCCAGCGCATCCTCACCGGTGACTCGCTCGTCACGCTCGCCCACGAGATGCGCTACCCGGACATCTCCGCGCTGTACGCGGCGATCGGCGAGGGCCATGTGTCCGCGCAGAACGTCGTGCAGAAGCTCGTCTCCGCGCTCGGCGGCGAGGAGGCGGCCACCGAGGAGATCGACGAGTCGGTCCCGCCGTCCCGCAGCCGCAGCCGCAAGCGGCGCTCCAGCGCCGACCCCGGCGTCATCGTCAAGGGCGTCGAGGACGTGTGGGTCAAACTGGCCCGCTGTTGTACACCCGTCCCCGGCGACGGGATCATCGGTTTCGTCACACGCGGTAGCGGAGTATCGGTTCACCGCAGCGACTGCGTCAACGTGGAGTCACTGTCCCGCGAACCCGAGCGCATCCTCGAGGTCGAGTGGGCGCCCACCCAGTCCTCGGTCTTCCTGGTCGCCATCCAGGTCGAGGCACTGGACCGCTCCCGGCTCCTCTCGGACGTCACCCGCGTCCTGTCCGACCAGCACGTCAACATCCTCTCCGCGGCCGTCCAGACCTCCCGCGACCGCGTGGCCACCTCCCGCTTCACCTTCGAGATGGGCGACCCGAAGCACCTCGGCCACGTCCTGAAGGCGGTGCGTGGCGTGGAGGGCGTCTACGACGTGTACCGCGTGACATCGGCGCGCAGCAGGTCGTAGAACCAGTCGTACGACGAGAAGGGGCCCGTACCTCCCGGTACGGGCCCCTTCCTCACGCAACAGGCGGGTCAGCCGCCGAACTCCTGCAGGCCCTTCAGCGCCTGGTCCAGGAGCGCCTGGCGGCCCTCCAGCTCGCGCTCGAGCTTGTCGGCCCTGGCGTTGTTGCCCTGGGCGCGGGCCTGCTCGATCTGGCCCTTCAGCTTGTCGACGGCGGCCTGGAGCTGGCCGGTCAGACCCTCGGCACGCGCGCGTGCCTCCGGGTTCGTCCGGCGCCACTCGGCCTCCTCGGCCTCCTGGATGGCCCGCTCCACGGCGTGCATCCGGCCCTCGACCTTGGGGCGCGCGTCCCGGGGTACGTGGCCGATGGCCTCCCAGCGCTCGTTGACCGAACGGAACGCGGCGCGCGCCGCCTTGAGGTCCGTGACCGGGAGGATCTTCTCGGCCTCCTCGGCCAGCTCCTCCTTCAGCTTCAGGTTCTCCGACTGCTCGGCGTCCCGCTCGGCGAAGACCGAGCTGCGGGCGGCGAAGAACACGTCCTGGGCGCCGCGGAAGCGGTTCCACAGGTCGTCCTCGTGCTCGCGCTGGGCGCGGCCCGCGGCCTTCCACTCCGTCATCAGCTCGCGGTAGCGGGCGGCCGTGGGGCCCCAGTCCGTCGAACCGGACAGCGCTTCGGCCTCGGCGACCAGCCGCTCCTTGGCCTTGCGGGCCTCCTCGCGCTGCGCGTCCAGCGAGGCGAAGTGCGCCTTGCGGCGCTTGGAGAACGCCGACCGTGCGTGCGAGAAGCGGTGCCACAGTTCGTCGTCCGACTTGCGGTCGAGCCGCGGCAGCCCCTTCCAGGTGTCCACCAGCGAGCGCAGCCGCTCACCGGCCGCCCGCCACTGGTCGGACTGCGCCAGCTGTTCCGCCTCGGCGACCAGGGCCTCCTTGGCGTTGCGCGCCTCGTCGGACTGCTTCGCGCGCTGCTGCTTGCGCTCCTCACGCCGCGCCTCGACCGTCGCGACGAGCTTGTCCAGCCGTGTCCGCAGCGCGTCCAGGTCGCCGACCGCGTGGTGCGCGTCGACCTGCTCACGGATGTGGTCGATGGCGGCCTGCGCGTCCTTCGCGGACAGGTCGGTGGTCTTCACTCGCTTCTCGAGGAGGCCGATCTCGACAACCAGGCCCTCGTACTTGCGCTCAAAATAGGCCAGCGCCTCCTCGGGGGAGCCTGCCTGCCAGGAACCGACGACCTGCTCGCCGTCGGCCGTACGCACGTACACGGTCCCCGTCTCGTCGACGCGGCCCCACGGGTCGCTGCTCACAGCGCCTCCTCCACATGATGCCTGCAAGGAGCCTCACTGCCCCCGGGCATCGTCCACAGTTTCGTCACGGCCAACATAGGCGACCGGCGGGTGGCCTGTCCGCATCCCGCGCGACCGAAATTTCGCACTTGACGGTCAGGATTTGGTGATCGTCGCCTTGTTGATCACCACGGTCGCATTGGGTGCCGTGTTCTGCGACGTGGGGTCGGGGGCCTGGGCGCCCGCGGCGGCGATTTTCTTGAGAACCTTCATGCCCGCCGGGGAGATCGTGCCGAAGGGTGTGTAGTCGGGCGGCAGCGGACTGTCCTGGTAGACGAGGAAGAACTGGCTGCCGCCGGTGTTACGACCCTGCTTCGTCTGCGCGTTGTACTGGTTGGCCATGGCGACCGTACCCGCCGGGTACACCTGCCCCTTGAGGCTCTTGTCCTTGAGGTTCTCGTCGGGGATCGTGTAGCCGGGACCGCCGGTGCCGGTACCCGTCGGGTCGCCGCACTGCAGCACGTAGATGCCCTGGGGGACCAGCCGGTGGCACTTGGTGTGGTCCAAGTAGCCCTGATTGACGAGGAAGTTGAACGAGTTGACGGTGTGCGGCGCCGCCGACGCCTTCAGCGCGATGTCTATGTCACCGCACGTCGTGGCGAGATCCATCGTGTACTTCGCCGACTTGTCGATGGTCATCGCCGGCTCCTTCTTCCAGCTCAGCTTCTTCACCGAGCCCTTGGCCGGCTTCGCGCACGGGTCCGGCGCCTTGCTGGTCGGGGCGGCGCTCGGGGACGTCTGCGAACTCGCGTTGGCCTTGTCGTCGCTCTTGTCGCCCTTGAGCACGCCGGTCGTGTACAGCGCCACGCTGCCGATCACGACCACACCGAGCACCGACGCGATCACGGAGTTGCGCATCTTCGCCTTGCGCCGCGCGGCCGTACGGCGCTGCTGCTGGCGCAAGAACTTCTCGCGGGCGAGCTGACGCTTGCGCTGTTCCTGGGTGACCACCGGGTTCTCTCCTCATGCGTCTCGTACGTGGACCGGTACGCGTGTGTCTTGTGAGCCGACCGCCTGCGTGTGCCCCGTACCGTATATGGGTTCGCTGAGGAATCGGCAGCGCCGGTAGGCTCTGAGGTCAGCAGCAGCCGCCCGTATCGACACAACGAAGGACGATCGTGCTCATTGCCGGGTTCCCCGCCGGGGCCTGGGGGACGAACTGTTATCTCGTCGCCCCCGCCGCCGGTGAGGAGTGCGTGATCATCGACCCGGGCCATCAGGCCGCCCAAGGAGTCGAGGAAGCGCTGAAGAAGCATCGGCTCAAGCCCGTCGCGGTCGTCCTCACCCATGGCCACATCGACCATGTGGCCTCGGTCGTCCCGGTGTGCGGCGCGCACGACGTACCGGCCTGGATCCACCCCGAGGACCGCTACATGATGGCGGACCCCGAGAAGGCCCTCGGCCGCTCCATCGGCATGCAGCTGATGGGCGAGCTGACGGTGGGGGAGCCCGACGACGTCAAGGAGCTGACCGACGGCGCGAAGCTGGCGCTCGCGGGCCTGGAGTTCTCCGTCGCGCACGCGCCCGGCCATACCAAGGGGTCGGTGACCTTCCAGATGCCCGAGACCACGGAGATCCCCTCCGTGTTCTTCTCCGGGGATCTGCTCTTCGCCGGCTCCATCGGACGCACCGACCTGCCCGGCGGTGACATGGCCGAGATGCTCGACTCGCTGGCCCGCGTGTGCCTGCCCCTCGAGGACTCGACCGTGGTGCTGTCCGGCCACGGCCCCCAGACGACCATCGGCCAGGAGCGCGCCACCAACCCGTATCTGCGGCAGGTGGCCGTCGCCGGCCAGGGAGCGGATGTCGACGCTCCCCGACGAGGAATGTGACGAGACTTTCCGTGAGCACCTTCAAGGCCCCCAAGGGCACGTACGACCTGATCCCGCCGGACAGCGCCAAGTTCCTGGCGGTCCGCGAGGCGATCGCCGCGCCGCTGCGCAACTCCGGTTACGGCTACATCGAGACCCCCGGCTTCGAGAGCGTGGAGCTCTTCGCACGCGGTGTCGGCGAGTCCACCGACATCGTGACCAAGGAGATGTACGCCTTCGAGACCAAGGGCGGCGACCAGCTCGCCCTGCGTCCCGAGGGCACGGCGTCCGTGCTGCGCGCGGCGCTGGAGGCCAACCTGCACAAGCTGGGCAACCTGCCGGTCAAGCTCTGGTACTCGGGCTCCTACTACCGCTACGAGCGCCCGCAGAAGGGCCGTTACAGGCACTTCTCGCAGGTCGGCGCCGAGGCGATCGGTGCGGAGGATCCGGCGCTGGACGCCGAGCTGATCATCCTGGCCGACCAGGCGTACCGCTCGCTGAGGCTGAGCAACTTCCGGATCCTGCTCAACAGCCTGGGCGACAAGGAGTGCCGTCCCGTCTACCGGGCCGCGCTGCAGGACTTCCTGCGCGGTCTGGACCTCGACGAGGACACCCTCCGCCGTGCCGAGATCAACCCGCTGCGCGTCCTGGACGACAAGCGTGAGTCGGTCCAGAAGCAGCTGGGTGACGCCCCGCTGCTCCGCGACTACCTCTGCGACGCCTGCAAGGCGTACCACGAGGAGGTCCGTGAGCTGATCACGGCGGCGGGCGTCGCCTTCGAGGACGACCCCAAGCTGGTGCGCGGCCTGGACTACTACACGCGTACCACCTTCGAGTTCGTCCACGACGGTCTGGGCTCCCAGTCCGCGGTGGGCGGCGGCGGCCGCTACGACGGACTGTCGGAGATGATCGGCGGTCCGGCGCTTCCGTCCGTCGGCTGGGCGTTGGGCGTCGACCGCACGGTCCTCGCCCTGGAAGCGGAGGGGGTCGAGCTCGAACTCCCCTCCACGACCAGCGTGTTCGCGGTGCCGCTCGGCGAGGAGGCACGTCGTGTGCTGTTCGCCAAGGTCACCGAGTTGCGCAAGCTGGGCGTCGCGGCGGACTTCTCGTACGGGGCCAAGGGGCTCAAGGGTGCGATGAAGAACGCCAACCGCAGTGGTGCGCGCTACACGATCGTCGCCGGCGAACGTGACCTGGCCGAGGGCGTCGTGCAGCTCAAGGACATGGAGTCCGGTGAGCAGGCTGCGGTTGGCGTGAACGAGATCGTGGCGGAGCTGGAGTCGAGGCTGGGCTGAGGGTTTTCGCCCCCGCCGCCCCTTCCCATTCCCGTCCCTGGGGGCTCTGCCCCCAGACCCCCGTTCGGCCTGAACGGCCTCGTCCTCAAACGCCGGACGGGCTGGAAATAGCCCCTCCGTCGTTTGAGGAGCGGGGGTCCGGGGGCTGGCCCCCGGGTCGGGAGGGGAAGGGGCGGCGGGGGCGCAAAAGTTCAGTCGAGCAAACCGAACCGCATTGCGCTCGTCACCGCCGCCGTCCGGTCGTCCACCCCCAGCTTGCCGAAGGCCCGCAGAAGATGGGTCTTCACCGTCGACTCGCCGATGAACAGCCGCCGCCCGATCTCCGCGTTCGTACACCCCTCCGCCACCAGCCGCAGCACCGCCGCCTCCCGCTCCGACAGCCGCGGCCGCTCCGGCCGGGTGCGCAGCTGGTCGACCAGCCGGGCCGCCACCGACGGCGCCAGCACCGTCTCGCCGCGCGCAGCCGCCCGCACCGCCTCCGCCAGTTCCGCCCGCGGCATGTCCTTGAGCAGGTAGCCCGCCGCTCCCGCCTCCACCGCCCGCAGGATGTCCCGGTCCGTCTCGTACGTCGTCAGGACGATCACACGGCACGGCAGCCCCGCCTCGCCCATCCGCACGATCGAGTCCACGCCCCCGCCGCCCGGCATCCGCAGGTCCATCAGCACGATGTCGGGCCGCAGTTCGGCCGCGAGCGCCTCCGCCTGCGGGCCGCTCGCCGCGTCGGCGACGACCTCCAGGTCCGGCTCGGCGCTGAGCATCGCCCGTAGGCCCTCCCGTACGACGGGGTGGTCGTCGGCCATGACGATCCGGATCACGATGAGCTCCTCCCCGGTGATAGGGGCAGCGATACGGGCAGGCTGACCGTCACCGTCGTGCCGTCCCCCGGTGCACTGCGGATCCGCGCCGTCCCGCCGACCTCGCCGGCCCGGGCGCGCAGCCCCGCCAGACCGTAGCCGTCGCACGGGGCGCCGGGGTCGAAGCCGCACCCGTCGTCCCGTACGGACACGGTGAGCGTGTCGTCGGAGTACCCGAGCGCGATGCCCACCGACGCCGAACTCCCGGCATGCTTACGGGCGTTGGCCAGGGCCTCCTGGCAGGAGCGCAGGGCCACCACCTCGGGAGCGGCGGGCAGCGGGCGCACAGGGCCCTGCACCTCCAGCGTCGCCTCGTGACGGGCGGCCAGGCGGCGCAGGGCGTCCAGGAGGGAGCTGCCGTCGAGGTCGGCGGGCGCGGCACCGGCGACCAGGGCGCGGGCCTCGGCCAGGTTCTGCCGGGCCGTCTCGTCCATCAGCGCCAGATGGCGGCGGGCCTGCGGGACGTCGTTGTCGAGTTCGGCCTCCACCGCCTGGATCAGCATCAGCAGGCTGGTGAAGCCCTGCGCGAGGGTGTCGTGGATCTCGCGGGCCATGCGCTCGCGCTCGGTGAGGGCACCGTGTGCGGCGGAGAGCCGGGAGATCTCGTGCCGGCTCGCGTCCAACTCGGCGATCAGATCGGCCCGTTCCATGCTCTGTTCGATGATCCTGATGATCCAGCCGCCGATCGCCACCGAGAAGGCGAGGGTCACCAGCGAGAACAGGGCGTTGGCGAACAGATCCTCGCCGCTGGGCCGCCACAGCAACGCCCAGCCCGCGACCGGCAGCAGGTTGATCACGGTGACGGCCACCAGGGACCACCGCATCCGCAGGGTCATGAAGCACTGGGGGATGAGCGCGAACGCCATCAATCTTGTCTCGCCCACCAGGACGGCCGAGGGCAGGAACAGCGCGACGGCGCCGGCGAGGTAGCGCACCGCCCGCCCCTGGCCCGGCGGGTCCTCCTGGAGCATCGGGCGCCCGACCAGCACGTACCAGGGCACCAACGGGACGAGCAGCGCCGCCGCGACCGCACGCACCGGGAGTCCCGGGTGGGCCGCGGCGAGCACGAAGGCGAGGGTGGCCGCCCAGACGACCGCGAAGTACCCGTCCCAGAGCCGTATCGTCCGGTCCCAGGCGTGCTCCTCACGGGCCACCCCTGGACGGTTCATCCGTCGCGCCGGGTCTTCCAGCGGAAGGTCAGCAGACACAGCACCAATCCTCCGACGCACCAGGCGGCCAGCACCAGCGCGACCTTCCCGAACTCCCAGCTCCCGGCCTGCTCCAGGACCCGCGCGGAATCCGGCAGGAACACGCCCCGAAGACCCTGGCACAGCCACTTCAGCGGGAACAGGGCACCGATGTTCAGCATCCAGTCCGGGATGGTGTTGATGGAGATGTACACCCCGGAGATGAACTGCAGGACCAGGAAGGGGAGTACGACCACCGAGCTCGCGCTCTTCGCCGACTTGGGCACCGAGCTGATCGCGATGCCGAGCAGCGCGCACCCGGTCAGCCCCAGGACGAAGATCCACGCGAAGTCGAACCACCGGGACGCGTCCGACGGCAGGTCCACGCCGTACAAGGTGGTGCCGACGAGGAGGAGGATCGCCGTCTCCACGACACCCGTGAACAGAACCAGCCAGATCTTGCCCAGGAAGTACGCCGACGGAGGCATCGGTGTGCCGCGCAGCCGGCGCAGCACCTTCTCGTCCCGTTCGACCGCGATCGAGATACCCAGCGACTGGAAGCTGGTCGACATGATGCCGGAGGCCATCATCGCGGGAACGTACAGCTGGGAGGCGGTGACGCCGGAGCCGTGGACATCGTCGTGGAAGATCGACGCGAACAGGAAGAGGAACACGACCGGGAACGCGAACGTGAACACCACCTGGTCGCGCTGCCGGAAGAACTGCTTGATCTCCAGCGCGCCGCGGCGCAGGCCCAGCCCCCAGGCTCCCGGCAGCCGCTGGGCGGGCACCTCGGCCCTGGTCCGTACGGCGGTCGCGGTCATCGCGCGTCCTCCTGCCCGGTCAGCCGGAGGTAGACGTCCTCCAGGGTGGGGCGGGCCACCTTCAGGCCCGGGATCTCGCCGTCGAAGCGGCGCATGAGCTCGGCGACCGCCCTGGTCGGGGTGGCGGTGCGCTCGGTGCGGATGACGCCGTCCGGCTCGGTCCACTCGACGGTGGCCTCCGTGCCGTACCGCTCCCGCAGGGCGGCGGGCTCGCCCTCGGCGACGACCTGCCCCTTGGCGACGACGGCGAGCCGGTCGGCGAGCGCCTCCGCCTCCTCCAGATAGTGCGTGGTCAGCAGGATCGTCGTGCCCTCGTCGGACAGCAGCCTGATCAGCTCCCAGAACTGCCTCCGGGCCGCCGGGTCGAAACCGGTCGTCGGCTCGTCCAGAAGCAGCAGCTCGGGGTCGCCGATGACCCCCAGGGCGACGTCGAGGCGCCGCCGCTGACCTCCGGAGAGCGCCTTGATCCGGCTGGTCGCCTTCGCCTCCAGACCCACCAGGCCGATGACCTCCTCCGGGTCGCGCGGACGCGGGTAGTAGCGGGCGAAGTGCCGTACGGTCTCGCGGACCGTCAACTCGGCGGGCGCCGATTCGTCCTGCCAGACGATTCCGACACGTGACCGCCACGCGCGCGTGCCGGTCGCCGGGTCCGAGCCGAGCACCGACACCTCGCCCGCGTCCCGCGTGCGGTTGCCCTGGAGGATCTCCACCGTGGTGCTCTTGCCCGCGCCATTGGGTCCCAGCAGGCCGAACACCTCGCCACGCCGAATGCCCAGATCGATGCCGTCCACTGCGGTCACGTCCCCGTACTGCTTGCGCAGCCCCCGTACGTCCACCGCGAGTTCGTTCGCGTGTGCTGTCATGCCGTTCAGCCTCGGCCGGAACCGAACGCTCCGGGACGACCTTGCGTACTTCCTTATGTCCACCGAACGGTGGACAGTGGCATTGGTGCGGCACAATGGCCCCTGCCCGAAGAAGGTCCAACTCTCAAGCAGACGGAATCGGCGTGATGAGCAAGACCACAGTCAAAGACGTCTCCACCGAGCCCGGACCCGCCGGGGACCACAGCCCCGAGGGATCACGCACAGTGGGGGGCAGCCGGGCCTTCGCCCTGCTGCTGATCATCACGGGCGCGGCCGGTCTGCTCGCCGCGTGGGTCATCACGATCGACAAGTTCAAGCTGCTCGAGGCCAAGGTCGAGGGCAAGACCTTCACCCCGGGATGCAGCCTCAACCCGGTCGTCTCCTGCGGCAGCGTGATGGAGTCCAAGCAGGCCGCCGCCTTCGGCTTCCCCAACCCGATGCTGGGCCTGGTCTGCTACGGCATCGTCATCTGCGTCGGCATGAGCCTGCTGGCCCGCGCCCGCTTCCCGCGCTGGTACTGGCTCACCTTCAACTTCGGCACGCTCTTCGGCGTGGGCTTCTGCACCTGGCTGCAGTTCCAGTCGCTGTACCGCATCAACGCACTGTGCCTGTGGTGCTCCCTGGCCTGGGTCGCGACGATCACCATGTTCTGGTACGTGACCTCGTTCAACATCCGCAACAGCTTCCTGCCCGCCCCGCGCTGGCTGAAGAGCTTCTTCGGCGAGTTCACCTGGGTGCTGCCCGTACTGCACGTCGGCATCATCGGCATGCTGGTGCTGACCCGCTGGTGGGACTTCTGGACCAGCTGAGCCCCTGCTTCCGGGCCCCGGCTTCCCGGCGCCCGAGGGGATTGTCAGTGCCGTGATTTAGGGTTCTTGACGTGGAGCCCGACCTGTTCACCGCAGCCGCAGAAGAACGCCAGGAGAAGGACCCGACCGGGAGCCCCCTGGCGGTGCGGATGCGCCCGCGCACCCTCGACGAGGTGGTGGGCCAGCAGCACCTGCTGAAGCCCGGTTCCCCCCTGCGCCGCCTGGTCGGCGAGGGCGCGGGCGGCCCCGCGGGACCGTCCTCGGTGATCCTCTGGGGCCCGCCCGGCACCGGCAAGACGACCCTGGCGTACGTCGTCTCCAAGGCCACCAACAAGCGCTTCGTCGAACTGTCGGCGATCACCGCGGGCGTCAAGGAGGTCCGCGCGGTCATCGACGGCGCCCGCCGGGCCACGGGCGGCTTCGGCAAGGAGACCGTCCTCTTCCTCGACGAGATCCACCGTTTCAGCAAGGCCCAGCAGGACTCCCTCCTGCCCGCCGTCGAGAACCGCTGGGTGACCCTGATCGCGGCGACGACGGAGAACCCGTACTTCTCGGTGATCTCCCCGCTCCTGTCCCGCTCCCTCCTGCTGACCCTCGAACCCCTCACCGACGACGACGTCCGGGGGCTGCTCAAGCGGGCGCTGAGCGACGAGCGCGGTCTGAAGGACGCCGTCACTCTCCCCGAGGACACCGAGGACCACATCCTGCGCATCGCCGGCGGGGACGCCCGCCGCGCCCTGACCGCGCTGGAGGCGGCCGCCGGAGCCGCCCTCGACAAGGGCGAGACGGAGGTCTCCCTGACGACCCTGGAGGAGACGGTCGACCGGGCGGCGGTGAAGTACGACCGCGACGGCGACCAGCACTACGACGTCGCCAGCGCCCTCATCAAGTCCATCAGGGGCTCGGACGTCGACGCCGCCCTGCACTATCTGGCCCGCATGATCGAGGCCGGCGAGGACCCCCGCTTCATCGCCCGCCGCCTGATGATCTCCGCCAGCGAGGACATCGGCCTCGCCGATCCGAACGCCCTGCCCATAGCCGTCGCCGCTGCCCAGGCCGTCGCCATGATCGGCTTTCCCGAGGCCGCCCTCACCCTCAGCCACGCCACCATCGCCCTCGCGCTCGCCCCGAAGTCGAACGCCGCGACGACGGCCATCGGCGCAGCCATGGAGGACGTACGCAAGGGGCTGGCCGGCCCGGTGCCCCCGCACCTGCGCGACGGGCACTACAAGGGCGCCGCCAAGCTCGGGCACGCGCAGGGGTATGTGTATCCGCACGACCTGCCGGAAGGCATCGCCGAGCAGCAGTACGCCCCGGACGCCCTCAAGGACCGCGAGTACTACACCCCGACCAGACACGGAGCCGAGGCCCGCTACGCGGACGCGGTCGAATGGACCAGACAGCACCTCGGGCGCAAGCGGTCCTGAGCGACCTGTAGAATCCCTCGAAGTGCTGTGTCCCGTGCAGTCAGAACGGGACGGTCAGCCGGAGTCCGGTCCCCGGACCAGGCTCCAGGAGCGTCGCGCACCGTTCGAATGGTGTCGCGGGCAGCCCACCACCACTCGCCGCACGGCGGGACCGGTCGGTGGGCCACTCGCGTGCTGCACATATGTGCCCAGACCAGGGGAGCGGCTGCCCACCAGGCCCGGCAACGGACCCGGCGGGTTTCCCCGGCTGCGGATGCGACCTCCCTCAACTCTGACAAGCCGAACACTGAGAAATGAGAGATCGTGGCGAACCAGTCCCGCCCCAAGGTCAAGAAGTCGCGTGCCCTCGGCATCGCGCTGACCCCGAAGGCCGTCAAGTACTTCGAGGCCCGCCCCTACCCGCCGGGTGAGCACGGCCGTGGCCGCAAGCAGAACTCGGACTACAAGGTCCGTCTGCTCGAGAAGCAGCGCCTGCGCGCGCAGTACGACGTGTCCGAGCGCCAGCTCGTCCGCGCCTACGAGCGTGCCTCCAAGGTCCAGGGCAAGACCGGTGAGGCCCTGATCATCGAGCTCGAGCGCCGTCTCGACGCCCTGGTCCTGCGTTCGGGCATCGCCCGCACCATCTACCAGGCCCGTCAGATGGTCGTGCACGGCCACATCGAGGTCAACGGCCAGAAGGTCGACAAGCCTTCCTTCCGTGTCCGTCCCGACGACGTCGTGATGGTCCGCGAGCGCAGCCGCGAGAAGACCCTCTTCTCCATCGCCCGTGAGGGCGGCTTCGCCCCCGAGGGCGAGACCCCGCGCTACCTCCAGGTGAACCTCAAGGCCCTGGCGTTCCGCCTGGACCGTGAGCCGAACCGCAAGGAGATCCCGGTGATCTGCGACGAGCAGCTCGTCGTCGAGTACTACGCCCGCTGATCACCAGCAGGCGGTAGCACCACCTCAGCCCGCCGTCTCCCCGCCCTTGTGGGTGCGGGAGGCGGCGGGTTCGTGCATGTTCACGCTCGCCGTCGCATGCCGGACCGGCCCCCGCGGCGACGGGACGGCCCCCACCGGCCGCTCCAAGGCCCGCGACACCGCCGCCTCCCGCACCAGCCGGGCCCCTTCCGCCACACACTCCTCGTACCGCTCGTTCCCGAGCCGCTCCCGAGCCGTCGCCTCGCACAGCTCGTGCGGGGCGTTGTAATAAGCCGAGCCGAACAGCGGAAGACCGACCGAGGGCCACATCCGGGCCGCCGCACCCTGCAGCACCGCCGCCTCCGCCGCATCGCCCTGCACCGCCGTGACCAGCGCCAGCAGCTCGACCGCCAGCACCGAACCGAGCAGGTCGTGGAAGGAGTGGGCGCCGGCCAGGCAGTCGGTCAGCAGGGTGCGAGCCCTCACCGGGTCGCCGTCGGCCCAGGCCGCGTACGCCAGGACGTACAGGGCACAGGTGCGCGTCCACTGGCGCGGCGAGAACCGGTCGAGCTCACACCAGGTCGCAAGACCCAGGTACCAGTCGCGGTGCCGCCGCCGCAGCCGGGCCGCGTCCCCTGCCGCCTCCAGCCAGTCGGCGCCGTACGCCCGGACCGTGTCCAGCATCCGGTAGCGCACACCCGCGGGCGTCTCCTCGCGCACGACCAGCGACTGCGCGAGCAACTCGGTGAGCACGTCGAGGACGTCGTCGGCCTCCAGACCGTGCCCGCTGCAGACGTACTCGACGGCCTCCGGCTCGAACTGCCCGGCGAACACCGAGAGCCGCGACCACAGCAACCGCTCCTGGGGCGTGCACAGTTCATGACTCCAGCCGATGGCCAGCCGCAGGGTCCGATGGCAGGGCAGCACATCGCATCCGCCGCCGGTCAGCAGCCGGAAGCGGTCGTCCAGCCGCTCCAGCAGCTGCCCGGGAGACAGCGCCCGCAGCCGGCCCGCGGCCAGCTCCACGGCGAGCGGGATGCCGTCCAGGCGCCGGCACACCTCCCGTACCTCCGGCCCGTCCGCCACCGCCGGCCCCTGCTCGGCCGCCCGGCTCAGCAACAGCCCGACCGCCTCGTCCTCGCCCAGCGGCGACAGCGGAAACACCCGCTCACCCGCCACGTCCAGCGGCCTTCGCCCCACGGCGAGCACCCGCAGCCCGGGCAGCTGCCCGAGCAACTCGCCCACCAGACCGGCACACGCCTCCACCAGATGCTCGAACCCGTCCAGTACGAGCAGGAGTTGACGCTCGGCGAGATGAGCGAGCAGTGTCTCGCGCGGCAGCCGCATGGTGTGATCGGTCAGCCGCAGCGCCTCCACGACGGCGTGGTCGACGAACTCCGGATCGCGCACCGGCGCCAGCTCCACCCGCCACACCCCGTCACGCGGCGCGCACCGCACGGCCGCGCGCCGCGAGCCGTGACTTGCCGACCCCGCCCGCACCCGTCACCGTCACCAGACGAGCCGCGCCGAGCACCCCCGCCGGCCCGGCGAGTTCGGCCGAGCGTCCCACGAACGCATTGAGCTCCAGGGGAAGATTGCCGTGCAACGAGCTGCCGCCGAGCTGATGATCCCGCATGGGATACGGAGCGTACTGACCCGTATTCAGTCCGTACAATCGCTTCGCGCAACTCGGCGGAGCGTGGACCGTAATCCGGTGCGGAGCCCCGCCCCCGGCGCGATAGGCTCGGCCTACGACTTTTCGATGTTCAGGCATGTTCCAGGGAGCGGGTGCACGTGGTGTCCGGTGGAGAGGTGGCCGGGATCCTGGTGGCCGTCTTCTGGGCGATCCTGGTCTCCTTCCTCGCCGTCGCGCTGGCGAGGGTGGCCCAGACGCTCAAGGCGACCACCAAGCTGGTGGCGGACGTGACCGACCAGGCCGTCCCGCTGCTGGCCGACGCCTCCGCGGCGGTGCGCTCCGCACAGACCCAGATCGACCGGGTCGACGCGATCGCCACGGACGTCCAGGAGGTCACGTCGAACGCGTCGGCGCTGTCGACCACCGTCGCCTCCACCTTCGGTGGCCCCCTGGTCAAGGTCGCGGCGTTCGGCTACGGCGTCCGCCGGGCCCTGGGCGCCCGCCGGGACGACGTGCCCGCCAAGGAGTCCAGGCGTACCGTGATCGTGGGCCGGACCGTCCCGGCTGCGCGGCGGGGCAAGCGAAACCTCCGTGGGAAGAGGGACTGAGACCAGCGATGTTCCGCCGTACGTTCTGGTTCAGCACGGGCGTCGCCGCCGGTGTGTGGGCCACCACCAAGGTCAATCGCAAGCTGAAGCAGCTGACCCCCGAGAACCTTGCCGCCTCCGCGGCCAACAAGGCGATCGAGGCCGGTCACCGGCTCAAGGACCGCGCGGTCGGCTTCGCGCTGGACGTCCGGGACAACATGGCCGTGCGGGAGGAGGAGCTGGGGGAGGCCCTCGGCATCAACGCGGCCCCCGAACTCCCCGCGCCCCGGCGGTATCCCGCCATCGAGAACCGCAACAGCCCGAAGTACGTCGAGGGCTCGACGTACCAGTCGTACTCGAACAACTCGTACAACCGGAATGAGGACCACTGATGGAGTCGGCCGAGATTCGCCGCCGCTGGCTGAGCTTCTTCGAGGAGCGCGGTCACACCGTCGTCCCTTCGGCGTCGCTCATCGCGGACGACCCGACTCTGCTCCTGGTCCCGGCCGGCATGGTGCCCTTCAAGCCCTACTTCCTCGGTGAGGTCAAGCCGCCCTTCCCGCGCGCCACCAGCGTGCAGAAGTGCGTGCGCACGCCCGACATCGAAGAGGTCGGCAAGACCACCCGGCACGGCACGTTCTTCCAGATGTGCGGCAACTTCTCCTTCGGCGACTACTTCAAGGAAGGCGCCATCAAGCACGCCTGGGAGCTGCTCACCAGCCCCCAGGACAAGGGGGGTTACGGCCTGGAGCCGGAGAAGCTCTGGATCACCGTCTACAAGGACGACGACGAGGCCGAGCGCATCTGGCACGAGGTCGTCGGCGTGCCCGAGGAGCGCATCCAGCGCCTGGGCATGAAGGACAACTACTGGTCCATGGGCGTCCCCGGACCCTGCGGCCCCTGTTCCGAGATCAACTACGACCGCGGCCCCGAGTTCGGCGTCGAGGGCGGCCCCGCCGTCAACGACGAGCGGTACGTGGAGATCTGGAACCTCGTCTTCATGCAGTACGAGCGCGGCGAGGGCATCGGCAAGGACAACTTCGAGATCCTCGGCGAGCTCCCCAGCAAGAACATCGACACGGGGCTCGGCCTCGAGCGACTCGCGATGATTCTGCAGGGCGTGCAGAACATGTACGAGATCGACACCTCCATGGCCGTCATCAACAAGGCCACCGAGCTGACCGGTGTCCGCTACGGCGACGCCCACGACTCGGACGTCTCCCTGCGCGTGGTCACCGACCACATGCGTACGTCCGTCATGCTCATCGGCGACGGCGTGACCCCGGGCAACGAAGGGCGCGGCTATGTCCTGCGCCGCATCATGCGCCGCGCCATCCGCAACATGCGTCTGCTCGGCGCCACCGGCCCGGTCGTGCTCGACCTCATCGACACCGTGATCGGCATGATGGGCCAGCAGTACCCCGAGCTGGTCACCGACCGCGAGCGCATCGAGAAGGTCGCCCTCGCCGAGGAGAACGCCTTCCTGAAGACGCTGAAGGCCGGCACCAACATCCTCGACACCGCCGTCACCGAGACCAAGGCCTCCGGTGGCACGGTCCTCGCCGGCGACAAGGCGTTCCTGCTCCACGACACCTGGGGCTTCCCGATCGACCTCACCCTGGAGATGGCCGCCGAGCAGGGGCTCTCCGTGGACGAGGAGGGCTTCCGCCGCCTGATGAAGGAGCAGCGGGAGCGCGCCAAGGCCGACGCCCAGGCAAAGAAGACCGGGCACGCCGGCGCCGGCGCCTACCGGGAGATCGCCGACAAGACCGGCGAGACCGAGTTCATCGGCTACTCGGACACCGAGGGCGAGTCCACGATCGTCGGCATCCTGGTCGACGGCACCTCCTCCCCGGCCGCCACCGAGGGCGACGAGGTCGAGATCGTCCTCGACCGCACCCCGTTCTACGCCGAGGGCGGCGGCCAGATCGGCGACACCGGCCGTATCAAGGTCGACACCGGTGCCGTCATCGAGATCCGCGACTGCCAGAAGCCGGTCCCGGGCGTCTACGTCCACAAGGGCGTCGTCCAGGTCGGTGAGGTGACCGTCGGTGCCAAGGCCCACGCCTCGATCGACGCCCGCCGTCGCACGGCCATCGCCCGCGCCCACTCGGCCACCCACCTCACCCACCAGGCGCTGCGGGACGCGCTCGGCCCGACGGCCGCCCAGGCCGGTTCCGAGAACCAGCCCGGCCGCTTCCGCTTCGACTTCGGCTCCCCGTCAGCCGTTCCCACGGCTGTGATGACCGACGTCGAGCAGAAGATCAACGAGGTCCTCGCGCGTGACCTCGACGTCCGCGCCGACATCATGGGCATCGACGAGGCCAAGAAGCAGGGCGCCATCGCCGAGTTCGGCGAGAAGTACGGCGAGCGGGTCCGCGTGGTGACCATCGGCGACTTCTCCAAGGAGCTGTGCGGCGGCACGCACGTGCACAACACCGCCCAGCTGGGCCTGGTCAAGCTGCTCGGCGAGTCGTCGATCGGCTCGGGTGTCCGCCGTATCGAAGCCCTCGTCGGCGTCGACGCCTACAACTTCCTCGCCCGTGAGCACACCGTCGTCGCCCAGCTCCAGGAGCTGATCAAGGGCCGCCCGGAGGAGCTCCCGGAGAAGGTCTCCGCCATGCTCGGCAAGCTGAAGGACGCCGAGAAGGAGATCGAGAAGTTCCGCGCCGAGAAGGTGCTGCAGGCCGCCGCCGGTCTCGTCGAGTCCGCCAAGGACATCCGCGGCATCGCCGTCGTCACCGGCCAGGTCCCGGACGGTACGACCCCCGACGACCTGCGCAAGCTGGTCCTCGACGTGCGCGGCCGCATCCAGGGCGGCCGGGCCGCCGTGGTCGCCCTGTTCACGGTCACGGGCGGCAAGCCGCTGACGGTCATCGCCACCAACGAGGCGGCCCGCGAGCGCGGCCTCAAGGCCGGTGACCTGGTCCGCACGGCCGCCAAGACCCTCGGCGGCGGCGGTGGCGGCAAGCCGGACGTCGCCCAGGGCGGCGGCCAGAACCCGGCCGCGATCGGCGAGGCCGTGGACGCCGTCGAGCGGCTGGTCACGGACACCGCGAAGTGACGATGCGCAGAGGCCGTCGACTCGCGATCGACGTCGGGGACGCCCGCATCGGGGTCGCCTCGTGCGACCCCGACGGGATCCTCGCCACCCCGGTGGAGACGGTCCCCGGCCGGGACATCCCGGCAGCGCACCGACGGCTCAAGCAACTCGTCGAGGAGTACGAGCCGATCGAGGTCGTCGTCGGCCTCCCTCGCTCCCTCAAGGGGGGCGAGGGCCCCGCGGCGGTAAAGGTTCGCGGCTTCGCTCAGGAACTCGCGAAGGGCATCGCCCCCGTCCCGGTCCGCCTCGTGGACGAGCGGATGACCACGGTGACGGCCAGTCAGGGACTGCGCGCCTCGGGCGTGAAGTCGAAGAAGGGCCGCTCGGTCATCGACCAGGCAGCCGCTGTGATCATCCTCCAGCAGGCCCTCGAATCCGAACGGGTGTCAGGTAAAGCACCCGGCGAGGGCGTCGAAGTGGTCATCTGATCGCGATACGGTAACGTTCCGCGCGTCTGCGCCGCTGTTCGAACAGCGGCTGCACAGCAAGAGGCGGGACGGAACCGGCCCGAAAGCCGCGTAACCGCCGCCTCGCGGCTCTAGGGGATCGATGACTGAGTATGGCCGGGGCCCAGGCTCCGAACCGTGGCATCCGGAGGACCCGTTGTACGGGAACGACGGATGGGGCGGACAGCAGGCCCAGGCGGGCCCGCAGTCCCCCTACGGCGGCCAGCCACAGCACCATCCGGAGCAGCCGCAGCAGCACTACGGTGACTGGGGCAACGGGGAACAGTCCGCATACGGTCAGGCGCAGCAGTACCCGCAACAGCAGTACCCGCAACAGCAGTACCCGCAGCAGCAGTACCAGGGCTACGACCAGCAGTACTACGCAGGCCAGGGCCAACAGCAGTCGTACGACCAGGGCAGCTGGGGCACCGGCACGCACACGCACGTCCAGTACACGGATCCGTCGGACCCGTATGCCCAGCAGGCCGCCGCGTACGGGGGCGAGCAGCCCGACTACTACGGCACGCCCGATGCGTACCCGCCGCCCGAGCCCCCCGGCCGCAGGCAGGCGGAGCCCGAGCCGCAGACCGACTGGGACCCGGGCCCCGACCAGGGAGAACACGCCTTCTTCGCCGACCGCGAGGACGACGAGGACGAGGACGACGATCCGCGTGCAGGCCGTAAGGCCCGCGGCGGCAAGAAGCCGAAGAAGCGCCGCAGCGGCCTCGCCTGCCTCGTGCTGGTCGTGATCTTCGCCGGAGGCACCGCCGGGGTCGGCTACTTCGGCTACCACTTCTACAAGGATCGTTTCGGCCCGTCGGCCGACTACGCGGGCAACGGAAACGGCGAGAAGGTCGTAGTCACCATCCCCAAGGGTGCCGGTGGCTATGTGATCGGGCAGAAGCTCAAGGAGGCAGGAGTCGTCGAGAGCGTCGACGCGTTCGTCTCCGCGCAGCAGTCGAACCCCGACGGCAAGAAGATCCAGGACGGCGTCTACACGCTGGAGAAGCACATGTCGGCCGCGAGCGCGGTCGAACTGATGCTCAGTTCGAAGAGCCGCAGCAACCTGATCATCAGAGAGGGCTTGCGCAACTCGCAGATCTACAAGCTGATCGACACGCGTCTCGGAGTGGCGGCGGGCACCACGGCCAAGGTCGCGCAGCAGGACTACAAGAACCTCGGTCTGCCCTCGTGGGCGCTGAACCACCCGAACGTGAAGGATCCGCTGGAAGGATTCCTCTACCCCTCCAGCTACGCGGCCACGAAGGGCCAGAAACCCGAAGACGTCCTGAAGGACATGGTCACCCGGGCCAACGACAAGTACGAGGAACTCGGCCTTACGAAGAAGGCGAAGAGCCTCGGCCTCGACAGCCCGTGGCAGCTGCTCACCGTGGCCAGCCTGGTACAGGCCGAAGGCACCAGCCACGCCGACTTCCGCAAGATGGCCGAGGTCGTCTACAACCGCCTCAAGCCCGGCAACCCGGAGACCTACGGCTCGCTCGAGTTCGACTCCACGTACAACTACATCAAGAACCAGAGCAAGATCGACCTGGGCATTGCCGAGCTGCGGAAGTACAACAACCCGTACAACACGTACTACGTCAAGGGCCTGCCTCCGGGGCCCATCGACAACCCCGGTGAGGAGGCGCTCAAGGGAGCGCTCGACCCGACGCACGACGGCTGGTACTACTTCATCTCGTTGGACGGCAAGACCAGCAAGTTCACCAAGACGCTCGCCGAGCACAACAAGCTGGTCGACGAATTCAATGCGTCGAGGAAAAAGAACTGATGACTGCGACCCGAAGGGCGGCCGTGCTCGGCTCGCCCATCGCCCACTCCCTGTCCCCGCAGCTGCACAACGCGGGGTACCGGGCGCTCGGCCTGGACGACTGGTCGTACGACAGGTTCGAGATCGACGAGGCCGCGCTGCCCGGGTTCTTCGCGCAGCTCGGCCCGGAGTGGGCGGGGCTGTCGCTGACGATGCCGCTGAAGCGGGCGGTGATCCCGCTGCTCGACGAGATCACCGACACGGCGGCCTCGGTGGAGGCGGTCAACACCGTGGTGTTCCGTCCCGACGGGCGGAAGGTCGGCGACAACACCGACATCCCCGGCCTGGTGGCGGCGCTGCAGGAGCGGGGCGTGGAGAAGATCGAGTCGGCGGCGATCCTGGGCGCCGGTGCCACCGCTTCCTCGGCCCTGGCCGCGCTCGCCCGGATCTGCACCGGCGAGGTCACGGTGTACCTGCGCAGCGAGCGGCGCGCGGACGAGATGCGGCAGTGGGGCGAACGGCTCGGCGTGCAGGTCCGCCCGGCCGACTGGACCGATGCGGTACGGGCCTTCGAGGCGCCGCTGGTGATCTCCACGACGCCCGCCGGCGGCACCGACGCGCTGGCCGGGCAACTGCCCGCTCAGGTCGGCACCCTCTTCGACGTGCTCTACGAACCCTGGCCCACACCTCTTGCCGCGGCCTGGCAGCAGCGGGGCGGGCAGGTGCTCGGCGGCCTTGACCTGCTGGTGCACCAGGCCGTCTTCCAGTTCCGCCAGTTCACCGGCGACCCGCGCTCCCCGCTCGCCGCCATGCGCGAAGCCGCACAGCTGGGCTGATCTGTCCGTTTGTCGGACTCGGCTCGGACCCGTTGCCCGGACGTGGGAGGATCGGGGGTGGCGGGCCAGGGCCGCGCACCTGGTCGAGCCGTCGCCGTACGCGAGGACGTGCGTACGCAGGGCAGTACCAGGGCGCGAGCAACTGAGGAGCACCGTTGAGCAGGTTGCGCTGGCTGACCGCGGGGGAGTCCCACGGTCCCGCACTCGTGGCGACGCTGGAGGGTCTTCCCGCCGGTGTGCCGATCACCACGGAGATGGTGGCGGATCACCTGGCCCGGCGCCGGCTCGGTTATGGACGCGGTGCGCGCATGAAGTTCGAGCAGGACGAGGTCACCTTCCTCGGCGGCGTCCGGCACGGCCTCACCCTCGGTTCCCCGGTGGCGGTCATGGTGGGCAACACCGAGTGGCCCAAGTGGGAGCAGGTGATGGCGGCCGACCCGGTCGACCCGGAGATCCTGGCGGGGCTGGCCCGCAACGCCCCGCTGACCCGGCCGCGTCCCGGCCACGCGGATCTGGCGGGCATGCAGAAGTACGGCTTCGACGAGGCCCGCCCGGTCCTGGAGCGTGCCTCGGCGCGGGAGACGGCGGCCCGGGTGGCGCTGGGGGCGGTGGCCCGGTCGTACCTGCAGGAGACGGCCGGCATCGAGATCGTCAGCCATGTCGTCGAGCTGTGCTCCGTGAAGGCCCCGCAGGGGGTGTACCCGACGCCTGCCGATGTCGAGAGGCTGGACGCGGATCCGCTGCGCTGCCTGGACGCGGATGCGTCGAAGGCGATGGTCGCGGAGGTCGACCAGGCTCACAAGGACGGTGACACCCTGGGCGGGGTGGTGGAGATCCTCGCGTACGGCGTGCCCGTGGGCCTTGGCTCGCATGTGCACTGGGACCGCCGGCTGGACGCCCGCCTGGCCGGAGCGTTGATGGGCATCCAGGCGATCAAGGGCGTGGAGGTCGGCGACGGGTTCGAGCTGGCCCGGGTGCCGGGCTCCAAGGCGCATGACGAGATCGTGGGCACGCCCGAGGGCATCCGGCGTACCTCTGGCCGCTCGGGCGGCACGGAGGGTGGCCTGACCACGGGTGAGCTGCTGCGGGTGCGGGCGGCGATGAAGCCCATCGCGACCGTGCCGCGGGCGCTGCAGACCGTGGACGTCACGACCGGTGAGGCGACCCAGGCCCACCACCAGCGCTCCGATGTCTCCGCGGTGCCGGCGGCGGGCATCGTCGCGGAGGCGATGGTCGCCCTGGTGCTGGCGGACGCGGTGGCGGAGAAGTTCGGGGGCGACAGCGTGGCCGAGACCCGCCGTAATGTGCAGTCCTACCTCGACAACCTGGCCATCCGGTGACCGCTCCTGAGGTGGTGCTGGTCGGTCCGATGGGTGTGGGCAAGTCCACCGTCGGCAGGTTGCTGGCCGAGCGGCTCGGGGTCGGCTACCGGGACACCGACGACGACATCGTGGCCGAGCAGGGCCGTTCGATCGCGGAGATCTTCGTCGATGAGGGTGAGCCGGTCTTCCGGGCGATCGAGAAGGCCGCCGTGCACAAGGCGCTGGCCGAGCACGACGGTGTCCTCGCCCTGGGCGGCGGCTCCATCCTGGACGCGGACACGCGGGCGCTACTGGCCGGGCAGCGCGTGGTCTACCTCTCCATGGACGTCGAAGAGGCCGTCAAGCGCACCGGATTGAACGCGGCCCGGCCGTTGCTCGCCGTCAACCCGCGCAAGCAGTGGCGCGAGCTGATGGAGGCCCGGCGGTCGCTGTACGAGGAGGTGGCCACGGCAGTCGTGGCCACCGACGGCCGTACACCCGAAGAAGTCACCCAAGTCGCCTTGGACGCACTGGAGTTGAAGGAAGCATGAGCGAGGCAGTCACCCGGATCCAGGTCGGCGGGAGCGCGGGCACCGACCCGTATGAGGTCCTGGTGGGGCGTCAACTGCTCGGCGAGCTGGGCGGGTTGATCGGCGACAAGGCCAAGCGGGTCGCCGTCGTCCACCCCGAGGCGCTCGCCGAGACCGGTGACGCCCTCCGTGCCGACCTGGCCGGGCAGGGCTTCGAGGCCGTCGCCATCCAGGTGCCGAACGCGGAGGAGGCCAAGACCGCCGAGGTCGCCGCCTACTGCTGGAAGGCGCTGGGCCAGTCCGGGTTCACCCGCACCGACGTCATCGTCGGCGTCGGCGGCGGCGCCACCACCGACCTCGCCGGGTTCGTGGCCGCCACCTGGCTGCGCGGGGTGCGCTGGATCGCGGTCCCCACCACCGTGCTGGCCATGGTGGACGCCGCGGTCGGCGGCAAGACCGGCATCAACACCGCCGAGGGCAAGAACCTCGTCGGCGCCTTCCACCCGCCCGCCGGTGTGCTGTGCGACCTGGCGGCTCTGGACTCCCTGCCGGTCAACGACTACGTGTCCGGGCTCGCCGAGATCATCAAGGCCGGCTTCATCGCCGACCCGGCCATCCTGGAGCTGATCGAGGCCGACCCGCAGGCCGCGCGGACCCCCGCAGGCCCGCACACCGCCGAGCTCATCGAGCGCTCCATCAGGGTCAAGGCCGAGGTCGTCTCGTCCGACCTGAAGGAGGCGGGCCTCAGGGAGATCCTCAACTACGGGCACACCCTGGGCCACGCCATCGAGAAGAACGAGCGCTACAAGTGGCGGCACGGCGCCGCGGTCTCGGTCGGCATGCACTTCGCCGCCGAACTCGGCCGTCTGGCAGGGCGGTTGGACGACGCCACCGCCGACCGGCACCGCACGATCCTCGAATCCGTCGGTCTTCCCCTCCACTACCGCTACGACCAGTGGCCCAAGCTGCTGGAGACGATGAAGGTCGACAAGAAGTCCCGCGGTGACCTGCTGCGCTTCATCGTCCTGGACGGCCTGGCCAAGCCGACCGTCCTGGAGAGCCCCGACCCGGCCGTCCTGCTGGCCGCGTACGGCGAAGTGGGCGAGTAAGTCCGCCGGAGCATCCGTCCGATTCGCCTTACGGACATGGGCACTTCGGGCCGCCCCCGGCCGTTCACCAAACGGCGGCCGGGGCAGGTACCGTTCGGTAGGGAGCGGGCCTCGGGCCCCGCTGCCAGCGCCAATTGCCTGCGGCGAGTGAGCCGAAGGGGCGCGCCGGTGTCGAGAGGTCGAGCACGCGGAGGCCCGGAGGGCTGAGCACGGTCGGGCTCTCAAGACCGGCTGCACTGCCCCGGAGGTGGACCGAGCCCAAAGAACGAGACGGAGTGGCACCGGATGCAGCACGCAGTGGGTTCTCCGCTGCCGCCGCCCCATCAGCCGGGGCACGGACCGGCCGGAGGCTGGTCGCCGGCCGCACACCAGCCGGGTCCGCACCAGCCGGGTCCGCACCAGGCGGGCCCGCACCAGGGCTCCGCCCCCGTGCCCCCGCCGCCCCCGGCACCGGGCTACCCCGGGGCGTCCTCGCCCCCGGTCCCGCCCACACCGCAGCACGCCCCGGCCCCACCGGCCCCGGACACCACCGGCCACGTCCCGCTGCCCCCCGGGGCCCCCGTCGCGATGCCCAGCGCGCCGCCCGCCACCAGCGCGCCCGACCCCGCCGCCACGACCCTCGCGGTGCTGCTCATCGGCCCCGCGGGCGCCGGCAAGACGAGCGTCGCCAAGTACTGGGCGGACCACCGCCGGGTCCCCACCGCCCACATCAGCCTCGACGACGTACGCGAATGGGTCCGCTCCGGCTTCGCCGACCCGCAGTCGGGGTGGAACGACCACTCGGAGGCGCAGTACCGCCTGGCCCGCCGCACCTGCGGCTTCGCCGCCCGGAACTTCCTGGCCAACGGCATCTCCTGCATCCTCGACGACGCCGTCTTCCCCGACCGCCCGGTCGTCGGCCTCGGCGGCTGGAAGCGCCACGTGGGCCCCGGTCTCCTCCCGGTGGTGCTCCTCCCCGGCCTGGAGATCGTCCTGGAACGCAACGCGGAACGCTCCGGCAACCGCCGCCTCACCGACGAGGAGGTCGCCCGCATCCACGGCCGCATGGCGGGCTGGTACGGCTCGGGCCTCCCGATCATCGACAACTCCCAATTGGACGTCCCCCAGACCGCCAGAGTCCTGGACGACGTCCTGGCGAGGTCCATCGCGAGCCCCCCGAACTGGTAATCGCAGGGGAACGCAGCTTTCTCGGGGGCGCGGGGAACTGCGCGACCAGCCCCCACTCACCCGCACTGGGCACACAACAAGACCTGGCACCCCCGTCCCCCGAACGACACCCCAACCGGCACAATTCCCCCACCGCTCCTACGCTCATCTCATGTCAGAGGTGTACGCACTCCGCCGAGCAAGGCTGCGAGACCGCTGCAAGGCCGGCGGCAGCCAGGCCGCGCTGATCTCGCGCCCCGCCAATGTCCGCTACCTCGCGGGCACCGCCCCGCGGGGCGCCGTCCTGCTCCTGGGCAAGACCCACGACCTGCTGCTCTGCGCCGGCCCGCCGGACGCCCGGCCCGCCGAGGGCCGGCCGGACGAGGCGCTGCGCGTGCAGACCCTGCCCGGCACCGCGGGTGATCCCGCGGTGGCCGCCGCCGACCTCGCCGAGGCCCAGCGCGCCGACACCCTCGCCGTGGAGGAACACCACCTCACGGTGGCCCGGCACCGGGAGATCCGCTCGGTCGTCCCACGCCTGCGCCTGACCGACCTCGGCGGAGCCGTGGAGCAGCTCAGGGTCGTCAAGGACGAGGAGGAGATCTCCTGCCTCCGCATCGGCGCCGAGATCGCCGATCAGGCCCTCGGGGAACTCCTGGAGTCCATCCTCGTCGGCCGCACGGAACGGCATCTCGCCCTGGAGCTGGAGCGGCGACTCGTCGACCACGGCGCCGACGGGCCCGCCTTCCCGACCTCCGTCGCCACCGGCCCCAACGCCGGCAGACCCGCCCACCGGCCCACCGACCGCCGTGTCGAGGAGGGTGACTTCCTCTCCGTCTGCCTGGGCGCCGCCTACCGCGGCTACCGCTGCGAGATCGGCCGTACCTTCGTCATCGGCACCTCTCCCGCGGACTGGCAGATCGAGCTGTACGACCTCGTCTTCGCCGCCCAGCGCGCCGGACGGGAGTCGCTGGTGCCCGGCGCGGCCTGCCGCGATGTGGACCGCGCCGCGCGTCAGGTGCTGGATTCCGCGGGGTACGCGCAGGGGCTCCCGGCCCTGACGGGGCACGGCGTGGGGCTCGAAATCGACGAGGACCCGCAGCTGGCCCCTGCGGCCATGGGTAAACTGGACGCTTGCGTGCCGGTCACCGTCGAACCGGGGGTCCACCTCCCGGGCCGGGGCGGCGTCCGGATCGATGACACGCTCGTCGTCCGCCCCGAGGCGGACGGCGGACCCGAGCTACTCACCATCACGACCAAGGAGCTGCTCGCACTCTAGCGACCCCAGGGAAGACCCTGGCGCCGCCGGCGGGTGCGTGCGCCGGGGTCGTCCACGTCAGTCCAGGAGATTCCGCAACCGTGGCTTCCACGAACGACCTCAAGAACGGCCTGGTGCTCAAGCTCGAAGGCGGCCAGCTGTGGTCCGTCGTCGAGTTCCAGCACGTCAAGCCCGGCAAGGGCCCGGCCTTCGTGCGCACCAAGCTGAAGAACGTGCTCTCCGGCAAGGTCGTCGACAAGACGTTCAACGCCGGCGTCAAGGTCGAGACGGCCACTGTCGACAAGCGCGACATGCAGTTCTCGTACATGGACGGCGAGTACTTCGTCTTCATGGACATGGAGACCTACGACCAGCTCATGGTCGACCGCAAGGCTGTCGGCGACGCCGCCAACTTCCTCATCGAGGGCTTCACGGCCACCGTCGCGCAGCACGAGGGCGAGGTGCTCTTCGTCGAGCTCCCGGCCGCCGTCGAGCTCGTCGTCCAGGAGACCGAGCCGGGCCTGCAGGGCGACCGCTCCACCGGCGGCACCAAGCCCGCCACGCTGGAGACCGGCCACCAGATCCAGGTCCCGCTCTTCATCACCACCGGTGAGAAGATCAAGGTCGACACCCGTACGAGCGACTACCTCGGCCGGGTGAACAGCTAACCGTGGCTGCCCGCAACACGGCCCGCAAGCGCGCCTTCCAGATCCTCTTCGAGGGCGACCAGCGTGGCGCCGACGTCCTGACGGTCCTCGCGGACTGGATCCGGCTGTCCCGGGACGACACCCGGCAGCCGCCGGTCAGCGAGTACACGATGCAGCTGGTCGAGGGCTACGCGAAGCACGCGAAGCGCATCGACGAGCTGATCGCGCAGTACTCGGTCGGCTGGACGCTCGACCGCATGCCGGTCGTCGACCGCAACGTCCTGCGTCTCGGCGCCTACGAGCTGATCTGGGCCGACGAGATCCCGGACGCCGTCGTGCTGGACGAGATGGTGCAGCTGGCGAAGGAGTTCTCCACGGACGAGTCGCCCGCGTTCGTCAACGGCCTGCTGGGCCGGCTCAAGGAGCTGAAGCCCTCACTGCGCCGCGACGAGGCGTAAGAGGCAGGCATCGCCAGGGGGCCCGCAGCGTGACTGTTGCGGGCCCCCTGGCGTTCCTGTACCTGTGTGGTCCTCGAAGGCCGCAGAAAGCCGCCTGGGTGGCCGGAACCGTCTGGTTCCGGCCACCCCGGCGGCACGTTTCTGCTCAGGGCGGTCAGGCCATGTCAGGCGTCCTCGTGGGCGACCGCGCGGCGCGCGTCCGCGTCCAGCACGCCCCAGCTGATCAGCTGCTCGGTGAGGACCGAGGGGGACTGGTCGTAGATGACGGCGAGTGTGCGCAGGTCGTCCTGGCGGATCGACAGCACCTTGCCGTTGTAGTCACCGCGCTGCGACTGGATCGTCGCCGCATAGCGCTGCAGCGGGCCCGCCTTCTCGGCCGGCACGGTCGCCAGCCGCTCCAGGTCCAGGACCAGCTTCGGCGGCGGCTCGGCGGCGCCGCCCGGGGTGGTGCCCGGCAGGAGCTCCTGCACCGGGACCCCATAGAAATCCGCCAGTTCGGCGAGGCGCTGTACGGTCACGGCACGGTCGCCGCGCTCGTACGAACCGACCACGACCGCCTTCCAGCGTCCCTGGCTCTTCTCCTCGACACCGTGGAGGGAAAGGCCCTGCTGGGTGCGGATGGCCCGGAGCTTGGCCCCGAGCTGTTTGGCGTATTCGCTGGACATATAGCTCCCCGGACACTGTGTCGACGCGGCTGCAGAGGGTCCGAGCCGCGCGTCTGGTAACTCACTGTGAGGTTACGCAGCGTGACTCTTCTGCGTCAAGCCGAATGGTCCACACCGACTCTTCCGTGGCCGCGGTGGCCGATTACGCCAGGGGGGTGATCAGGGGCGCCGCCCGGGCCTGCTACCGTGGATGGCGCAAATCCGACGTCCTTTAAGGTCCGTCCCGTGAGGCGGAGAAGGAGGTCCGTTTCGTATGGACAAGCAGGACACATCCGGGAATCCGGCGTCCGATGCGCGGCCGGTTCTCGAAGGCCCCGACATCGCGCGGGTGTTGACCCGCATCGCCCACGAGATCGTCGAGCGCGCCAAGGGCGCCGACGACGTGGTGCTCCTCGGCATTCCGACCCGAGGGGTCTTCCTCGCCCAGCGGCTCGCCGCCAAGCTCGAGGAGATCACCGACCGGAAGATCCCGGTCGGTTCGCTCGACATCACCATGTACCGCGACGACCTGCGCATGCATCCCCCGCGTGCGCTGGCCCGGACCGATATCCCCGGTGACGGCATCGACGGCCGCCTGGTCGTCCTCGTCGACGACGTGCTCTTCTCCGGCCGCACCATCCGCGCGGCCCTGGACGCCCTGAACGACATCGGGCGGCCGCGCGCGGTGCAGCTCGCCGTCCTCGTCGACCGCGGTCACCGTGAACTGCCCATCCGCGCCGACTACGTCGGCAAGAACCTCCCCACGTCGCTGCGGGAGACGGTCAAGGTCCAGCTCGCCGAGGAGGACGGTCGCGACACCGTGCTGCTCGGTGCGAAGCCGGCCGCCCCGGGCGAGCAGCAGTAGCACTCGGTCGTACGACTCCGAGCGCGCGCCTGCGCGCCCGTATGCCCGGCGGTGCCCTCTGGGGCCTGATACCGGCGGCTGCCGCCGCGGGCCCCGGACCCCCGGCCTCCCACAAACCTGAACTGCCTTACGGAGCCTGACAGATGCAGCGTCATCTCATCTCGGCCGCCGACCTCACCCGCGACGACGCCGTCCTGATCCTCGACACCGCCGAGGAGATGGCCCGGGTCGCCGACCGGCCGATCAAGAAACTGCCGACCCTGCGCGGCCGTACCGTGGTGAACCTCTTCTTCGAGGACTCCACACGCACGCGTATCTCCTTCGAAGCCGCGGAGAAGCGCCTGTCCGCGGACGTCATCAACTTCACCGCCAAGGGGTCGAGCGTCTCCAAGGGCGAGTCCCTGAAGGACACCGCCCAGACCCTGGAGGCCATGGGCGTCGACGCCGTGGTCATCCGGCACGGCGCCTCCGGGGCCCCCTACCGCCTCGCCAACTCCGGCTGGATCGACGCGGCCGTCATCAACGCCGGCGACGGCACCCACCAGCACCCCACCCAGGCCCTGCTCGACGCGTTCACCATGCGCCGCCGCCTGGTCGGCCGGGACGCCGGGATAGGGCAGGACCTGTCCGGCAAGCGGATCACGATCGTCGGCGATGTGCTGCACAGCCGGGTCGCCCGCTCCAACGTCGACCTGCTGCACACGCTGGGCGCCGAGGTCACCCTCGTCGCGCCGCCCACCCTGGTGCCGGTCGGCGTCGAGACCTGGCCCTGCGAGGTGTCGTACGACCTCGACTCCACCCTCACCAAGTCCGACGCGGTGATGATGCTGCGCGTGCAGCGCGAGCGCATGAACGCCGCGTTCTTCCCGACCGAGCGCGAGTACTCGCGGCGCTACGGGCTCGACGGCGACCGCATGGCGCGGATGCCCGAGCACGCCATCGTGATGCACCCCGGCCCGATGGTCCGCGGCATGGAGATCACCGCCGAGGTCGCCGACTCCGAGCGCTGCACCGTCGTCGAGCAGGTCGCAAACGGAGTCTCCATCCGGATGGCCGTTCTGTATCTGCTGCTCGGTGGAAACGAGCCCGCCGTCACCCACACCCGCCCCACCGGTTCCGAGGAGAAGTAAGACCCATGAGCAAGATCCTGATCCGTGGTGCGAAGGTGCTCGGCGGCGAGCCGCAGGACGTGCTGATCGACGGCCAGACGATCGCCGAGGTGGGCGTCGGTCTCAGTGACGAGGGCGCCGAGGTCGTCGAGGCGGCCGGCAAGGTGCTGCTGCCGGGGCTGGTCGACCTCCACACCCATCTGCGCGAGCCCGGGCGCGAGGACTCCGAGACCGTGCTGACCGGCACACGCGCGGCGGCGAGCGGCGGGTACACGGCCGTGTTCGCCATGGCCAACACCTTCCCGGTCGCCGACACCGCCGGCGTCGTCGAGCAGGTCTACCGACTCGGCCAGGAGCACGGCTACTGCGATGTGCAGCCCATCGGCGCCGTCACCGTCGGCCTGGAGGGCAAGAAGCTCGCCGAACTGGGCGCCATGCACGAGTCGGCCGCGGGTGTCACCGTCTTCTCCGACGACGGCAAGTGCGTCGACGACGCCGTGATCATGCGCCGGGCGCTGGAGTACGTGAAGGCCTTCGGCGGGGTCGTCGCGCAGCACGCGCAGGAGCCGCGGCTGACCGAGGGCGCCCAGATGAACGAGGGCATCGTCTCCGCCGAGCTGGGCCTCGGCGGCTGGCCGGCGGTGGCCGAAGAATCGATCATCGCCCGGGATGTCCTGCTCGCCGAGCACGTGGGGTCCCGAGTCCACATCTGCCATCTGTCGACGGCCGGCTCGGTCGAGATCGTCCGCTGGGCCAAGTCCCGCGGCATCGACGTCACCGCCGAGGTCACCCCGCACCACCTGCTCCTCACCGACGAGCTGGTGCGGACGTACAACCCGGTCTACAAGGTGAACCCGCCGCTGCGCACCGAGCGCGATGTCCTCGCCCTGCGTGAGGCGCTCGCCGACGGCACCATCGACATCGTCGCCACCGATCACGCCCCGCACCCGCACGAGGACAAGGACTGCGAGTGGGCCGCCGCCGCCATGGGGATGGTCGGCCTGGAGACCGCGTTGTCAGTGGTGCAGGAGACCATGGTGGACACCGGGCTGATCACCTGGGCCGAGGTCGCCGACCGCATGTCCTGCACGCCCGCCCGGATCGGGCAGGCCAAGGGACACGGGCGTCCCGTCTCGGCTGGTGAGCCCGCCAACCTCACGCTCGTCGACACGGAATACCGTGGGTCCGTGGACCCCGCGGGCTTCGCCTCGCGCAGCCGCAACACTCCGTACGAGGGGCGTGAGCTGCCGGGCCGTGTCACGCACACGTGGCTCCGGGGCAAGGCCACGCTCGTCGACGGGAAGCTCACGTGACACCTGTAATCCTGCTCGCAGCCGAGAAGAAGTCGGCCGAGGTCACCGACTGGGCCGCCCGGGTCGGCTGGCTCGTCGGCCTCGCCCTCTTCATCGCGCTCGTCTACTGGCTGATGCGCGAGGGCTGGAAGTGGCGCGGCACCCTCCAGGGTGACCTGCCGGAGCTGCCCAGCGCGCCGGACGAGCCGGGCGAGGCGAGACTGACTGTGCTGTCGATGAGCGGCCGCTACCACGGCTCCACCACCGCCGGGCAGTGGCTGGACCGCATCGTCGCGCACGGCCTCGGCACCCGCAGCCGGGTCGAGCTCACGCTGACGGACGCGGGACTGGATGTCGTACGCCCGGGTGCGAGCGATTTCTTCGTCCCGGCCGCGCAACTGCGCGAGGCCCGGCTCGACAAGGGCATCGCCGGCAAGGTGCTGACCGAGGGCGGACTGCTCGTGGTGACCTGGGCGCACGGCGACCGGCTGATCGACTCCGGTTTCCGCTCGGACCGCGCGGCCGAGCACACCGAATGGGTCGAGGCCCTGAACCTGATGATCAACAAGACGGAAGGCGCACGATGACAACCTCCACCAGGGGAGCCGCCAAGGTTCCCGCCGTACTCGTCCTGGAGGACGGCCGGATCTTCCGCGGTCGTGCCTACGGGGCCGTGGGGGTGACCTTCGGCGAGGCGGTCTTCTCGACCGGCATGACCGGCTACCAGGAGACCCTGACCGACCCCTCGTACCACCGCCAGGTCGTCGTGATGACCGCCCCGCACGTCGGCAACACCGGCGTCAACGACGAGGACCCGGAGAGCAAGCAGATCTGGGTCGCCGGATATGTCGTGCGCGACCCCGCGCGCGTGCCGTCCAACTGGCGCTCCCGCCGCTCGCTGGACGAGGAGCTGCGCCACCAGGGCGTGGTCGGGATCTCCGGCATCGACACACGCGCGCTCACGCGTCATCTGCGCGAGCGCGGCGCCATGCGGGTGGGCATCTTCTCCGGCAACGCGCTGCCCGACGAGGGCACCATGCTCGCCGAGGTCCGCCAGGCCCCCGAGATGAAGGGCGCCGACCTCTCCGCGGAGGTCGCCACCAAGGAGGCGTACGTCGTCCCGGCGATCGGTGAGAAGAAGTTCACCGTCGCTGCCATCGACCTCGGCATCAAGGGCATGACCCCGCACCGCATGGCCGAGCGCGGCATCGAGGTGCACGTGCTGCCCGCCACGGCGACCGTCGAGGACGTGTACGCCGTGAACCCCGACGGTGTGTTCTTCTCCAACGGCCCGGGCGACCCGGCCACCGCCGACCACGCCGTCTCCGTCATGCAGGGCGTGCTGGAGCGCAAGACCCCCCTCTTCGGCATCTGCTTCGGCAACCAGATCCTGGGCCGCGCGCTCGGCTTCGGCACGTACAAGCTCAAGTACGGCCACCGCGGCATCAACCAGCCGGTGCAGGACCGCACCACCGGCAAGGTCGAGGTCACCGCGCACAACCACGGCTTCGCCGTGGACGCCCCGCTCGACAAGGTCTCCGACACCCCCTACGGCCGCGCCGAGGTCTCCCACGTCTGCCTCAACGACAACGTGGTGGAGGGCCTGCAGCTCCTCGACCAGCCGGCCTTCAGCGTCCAGTACCACCCGGAGGCGGCAGCGGGACCGCACGACGCCGCCTACCTGTTCGACCGTTTCACGTCTTTGATGAGCACAGTCTCGATGGAGGGCCAGCGTGCCTAAGCGCACCGATATCCAGTCCGTCCTGGTCATCGGCTCCGGCCCGATCGTCATCGGCCAGGCCGCCGAGTTCGACTACTCCGGCACCCAGGCGTGCCGCATCCTGCGCGCCGAAGGCCTGCGGGTCATCCTCGTCAACTCCAACCCGGCGACGATCATGACTGACCCGGAGATCGCGGACGCCACGTACGTCGAGCCGATCACCCCGGAGTTCGTCGAGAAGATCATCGCCAAGGAGCGCCCCGACGCGCTCCTGCCCACCCTGGGCGGCCAGACGGCCCTCAACACGGCCATCTCGCTGCACGAGGCGGGCACCCTCGACAAGTACGGCGTCGAGCTGATCGGCGCCAATGTCGAGGCCATCAACAAGGGCGAGGACCGCGACCTGTTCAAGGAGGTCGTCGAGGCCGTCCGCCAGAAGATCGGCCACGGCGAGTCCGCCCGCTCGGTCATCTGCCACTCCATGGACGACGTCCTCGCGGGCGTCGAGACCCTCGGCGGCTACCCGGTCGTCGTCCGCCCGTCCTTCACCATGGGCGGCGCCGGTTCCGGCTTCGCGCACGACGAGGAGGAGCTGCGCCGCATCGCAGGCCAGGGCCTCACGCTCTCGCCGACCACCGAGGTGCTCCTGGAGGAGTCCATCCTCGGCTGGAAGGAGTACGAGCTGGAGCTGATGCGCGACAAGCACGACAACGTGGTGGTCGTCTGCTCCATCGAGAACTTCGACCCCATGGGCGTGCACACCGGCGACTCGATCACCGTCGCGCCCGCGATGACGCTGACGGACCGCGAGTACCAGCTCCTGCGGGACATCGGCATCGCGGTCATCCGCGAGGTCGGCGTCGACACCGGCGGCTGCAACATCCAGTTCGCGGTCAACCCCGAGGACGGTCGCGTGATCGTCATCGAGATGAACCCGCGCGTGTCGCGCTCCTCGGCCCTCGCCTCCAAGGCGACCGGCTTCCCGATCGCCAAGATCGCCGCCAAGCTGGCCGTCGGCTACACGCTCGACGAGATCCCGAACGACATCACCCAGGAGACCCCGGCCTCCTTCGAGCCGACGCTCGACTACGTGGTCGTCAAGGCCCCGCGGTTCGCCTTCGAGAAGTTCCCGCAGGCCGACTCCACGCTGACCACCACCATGAAGTCGGTCGGCGAGGCCATGGCCATCGGCCGCAACTTCACCGAGGCCTTCCAGAAGGCGCTGCGCTCGCTGGAGAAGAAGGGCAGCCAGTTCACCTTCGTCGGCGACCCCGGAGACAAGGCGCAGCTCCTCGAAGAGGCCGTCCGCCCGACCGACGGCCGTATCAACACGGTCATGCAGGCCATCCGCGCCGGCGCCACCCAGGAGGAGGTCTTCGAGTACACGAAGATCGACCCCTGGTTCGTCGACCAGCTCTTCCTCATCAAGGAGATCGCGGACGAGCTCGCCGAGGCGCCCGAGCTGACCCGCGAGCTGCTGGCCGAGGCCAAGCGGCACGGCTTCTCCGACCAGCAGGTCGCCGAGATCCGCGGCCTGCGCGAGGACGTCGTGCGCGAGGTCCGGCACGCGCTGGGCATCCGCCCGGTCTACAAGACGGTCGACACCTGCGCCGCCGAGTTCGCCGCCAAGACGCCGTACTTCTACTCGTCGTACGACGAGGAGACCGAGGTCGCGCCCCGCGAGAAGCCCGCGGTCATCATCCTGGGCTCCGGCCCCAACCGCATCGGCCAGGGCATCGAGTTCGACTACTCCTGCGTCCACGCCTCCTTCGCGCTGAGCGACGCCGGCTACGAGACGGTGATGGTCAACTGCAACCCGGAGACCGTCTCCACGGACTACGACACCTCCGACCGCCTGTACTTCGAGCCGCTGACGCTGGAAGACGTGCTGGAGATCGTGCACGCCGAGCAGCAGGCGGGCCCGGTGGCGGGCGTGGTGGTCCAGCTCGGTGGCCAGACTCCGCTGGGCCTCTCGCAGGCGCTGAAGGACAACGGCGTGCCGATCGTGGGGACCTCGCCGGAGGCCATTCACGCCGCCGAGGACCGCGGCGCCTTCGGGCGGGTGCTCGCCGAGGCCGGACTGCCGGCCCCCAAGCACGGCACCGCCACCACCTTCGCCGAGGCCAAGGCCATCGCCGACGAGATCGGCTACCCGGTCCTGGTGCGGCCGTCGTACGTCCTCGGTGGACGCGGCATGGAGATCGTCTACGACGAGACCCGGCTCGCGACCTACATCGCCGAGTCGACCGAGATCAGCCCCTCCCGGCCGGTCCTCGTCGACCGCTTCCTCGACGACGCCATCGAAATCGACGTCGACGCGCTCTACGACGGCCAGGAGCTCTACCTCGGCGGTGTCATGGAGCACATCGAGGAGGCCGGCATCCACTCCGGCGACTCGGCGTGCGCCCTGCCCCCGATCACGCTCGGCGGCTTCGACATCAAGCGGCTGCGGGCCTCCACGGAGGCCATCGCCAAGGGTGTCGGCGTCCGCGGCCTGATCAACATCCAGTTCGCGATGGCCGGCGACATCCTCTACGTCCTCGAAGCCAACCCGCGCGCGTCCCGCACCGTCCCCTTCACCTCGAAGGCGACCGCGGTGCCGCTGGCGAAGGCCGCCGCCCGGATCTCCCTGGGCGCGACCATCGCCGAGCTGCGCGCGGAGGGGCTGCTTCCGGCCAACGGCGACGGCGGCGAGCTCCCGCTCGACGCGCCGATCTCCGTCAAGGAGGCCGTCATGCCGTGGTCCCGCTTCCGGGACATCCACGGCCGCGGCGTCGACACCGTCCTCGGCCCGGAGATGCGCTCCACCGGCGAGGTCATGGGCATCGACTCCGTCTTCGGCACGGCGTACGCCAAGTCGCAGGCGGGTGCCTACGGCCCGCTGCCCACCAAGGGCCGCGCGTTCATCTCGGTCGCCAACCGCGACAAGCGCTCGATGATCTTCCCGGCGCGCGAACTCGTCGCCCACGGCTTCGAACTGCTCGCCACCTCCGGCACCGCCGAGGTCCTCAAGCGCAACGGCATCAACGCCACCGTCGTGCGCAAGCAGTCCGAGGGCACCGGCCCGAACGGCGAGAAGACCATCGTCCAGCACATCCACGACGGCGAGGTCGACCTCATCGTCAACACCCCGTACGGCACCGGCGGCCGCCTCGACGGCTACGAGATCCGTACGGCGGCCGTGGCGCGGTCGGTCCCGTGCCTGACGACGGTCCAGGCGCTCGCCGCCGCCGTCCAGGGCATCGACGCCCTCAACCACGGCGACGTGGGCGTCCGTTCGCTCCAGGAACACGCGGAACACCTGACCGCGGCCCGCGACTAGCAGCCCTGAGGGGGACACCGGAAACGGTGTCCCCCTCTTCATGAGGCTCGTCGACGCTTCAAGAGGACACCGACATGTACAAGCTTTTCTTCCGTCTGGTTTTCAAACGGATGGACCCGGAGCAGGCCCACCACCTGGCCTTCCGCTGGATCCGCCTCGCCGTCCGCATCCCCGTGCTGCGCACCCTCGTCGCCGCCGCCCTTGCGCCCCGCTACCAGGAGCTGCGCACGGAGGCCTTCGGGCTGCGGATGCACGGCCCCTTCGGGCTCGCCGCCGGATTCGACAAGAACGCGGTCGCGATCGACGGCATGTCGATGCTCGGCTTCGACCACGTCGAGATCGGCACGGTCACCGGGGAGGCCCAGCCCGGCAACCCCAAGAAGCGGCTGTTCCGGCTCGTGAAGGACCGTGCGCTGATCAACCGCATGGGCTTCAACAACGAGGGCTCGCTGGCCGTCGCGGCCCGTCTCGCGTCCCGTGAGCCGGTTTTCAGGACGGTCGTGGGGGTCAACATCGGCAAGACCAAGATCGTCCCCGAGGCGGAGGCCGTCGGCGACTACGTGAAGTCGACCGAGCGGCTGGCACCGTACGCCGACTACCTGGTGGTGAACGTCTCCTCACCGAACACGCCCGGCCTGCGCAACCTGCAGGCCACCGAGGCGCTGCGGCCGCTCCTGAGCGCCGTCCGGGAGGCCGCCGACCGCACGGTGCCCTCCCGCCGCGTCCCGCTGCTCGTGAAGATCGCGCCGGACCTCGCCGACGAGGACGTCGACGCCGTGGCCGACCTGGCCGTCGAGCTCGGCCTGGACGGGATCATCGCCACGAACACCACCATCGCGCGCGAGGGCCTCGGTCTGAAATCCGAACCCTCGCTGGTGAAGGAGACCGGCGGACTGTCCGGCGCTCCCCTGAAGTCCCGCTCCCTGGAGGTGCTGCGCCGCCTCTACGCGCGCGTGGGCGACCGCATCACCCTCGTGGGCGTCGGCGGCATCGAGAACGCCGAGGACGCCTGGCAGCGCATCCTGGCCGGCGCCACGCTGGTCCAGGGCTACAGCGCCTTCATCTACGAAGGGCCCTTCTGGGGCCGCGCCATCCACAAGGGCCTCGCCGCCCGCCTGGGCACCAGCCCGTACGCCACCCTCGCCGACGCGGTCGGCGCCGACGTGAGGAAGACGGCATGAGCTCTCTCGAACCCTTCGGCGCACGGCTTCGCCGCGCCATGGACGAGCGCGGGGCGCTCTGCGTCGGCATCGACCCGCACGCGTCCCTGCTGGCCGAGTGGGGCCTGAACGACGACGTCGCCGGTCTGGAGCGGTTCAGCCGCACGGTCGTCGAGGCGATGGCCGACCGGGTCGCCGTCCTCAAGCCGCAGAGCGCGTTCTTCGAGCGCTTCGGCTCCCGCGGCATCGCGGTCCTGGAGAAGTCGGTGGCGGAGGCGCGGGCGGCCGGTGCGCTGGTGGTGATGGACGCCAAGCGCGGCGACATCGGCTCGACCATGGCCGCGTACGCCGAGACCTTCCTGCACAAGGACTCCCCGCTCTTCTCGGACGCGCTCACCGTCTCGCCCTATCTCGGCTACGGCTCGCTCTCCCCGGCTGTCGCGCTCGCCCGCGAGAGCGGCACCGGCCTGTTCGTGCTGGCGCTGACCTCCAACCCGGAGGGCGGCGAGGTGCAGCACGCGGTGCGCACGGACGGACGGAACATCGGCGCGACGATGCTGGCGCACCTTGCCGCCGAGAACGCGGGAGAGGAGCCTCTGGGCTCCTTCGGGGCCGTCGTCGGCGCCACGCTGGGCGACCTGTCGTCGTACGACCTGGACATCAACGGGCCGCTCCTGGCACCCGGCATCGGCGCCCAGGGCGCCACCGCGGCCGATCTTCCCGGTGTGTTCGGAGCCGCCGCGCGCAATGTCGTGCCGAACGTCAGCCGGGGGGTGCTGCGGCACGGTCCCGACGCCGGGGCGCTGCGCGCGGCCGCGGAGCGCTTCGCGGAGGAGATCAGGGCCGCCGTGGGAGCCGTATGAGGCTCTCGCGACGGTCGTAGCGGGTGTTCGGGGCGCTCGATCGAGTCCTCCGATGAGTGCCTGCCGGGTGCTTCCAGGCCCGCTTGAGTCTGAATACATCCTCAAATCCGGGGCATTATGTCCTAAATGTCCGGCCTGGCAGAGGCTGACCAGGACTTTTCCGCTGTTCTCGCTGACTCTGGCGCGCTCGCCCGCTAGTCTCCGACGGGTGGGGGCACCCCCACACCCTTTAGGTAGTGGGGGACAATGGGCAAGCGTGTTGCTCGTGGCTCCCCAGGTGTGGGGCGACTAGGTTCCTCACCGGTCCGTATCCGACAGTTCGACATCCGAGGTGACGTAGGCGTGGCTCTTCCGCCCCTTACCCCTGAACAGCGCGCAGCCGCGCTCGAAAAGGCCGCCGCGGCTCGCCGGGAGCGGGCCGAGGTCAAGAATCGACTCAAGCACTCCGGCGCCTCCCTGCACGAGGTCATCAAGCAGGGCCAGGAGAACGACGTCATCGGCAAGATGAAGGTCTCCGCCCTGCTCGAGTCCCTGCCGGGCGTGGGCAAGGTCCGCGCCAAGCAGATCATGGAGCGTCTGGGCATCTCCGAGAGCCGCCGTGTACGCGGCCTCGGTTCCAACCAGATCGCTTCCCTGGAGCGTGAGTTCGGCAGCACCGGCTCCTGAGTCCGGCCGCCCGGGACCGGGGGTCCCGGGCACTCCGGGATTGCTGGAATAATCGCTGCATGGCTGCAACATTCCGGGGGACGACCCCCGAGCCCCCGGACGTACGTCCGCGGCTGACCGTGCTCTCCGGCCCCTCCGGGGTCGGCAAGAGCACGGTCGTCGCTCATATGCGCAAGGAACACCCCGAGGTCTGGCTCTCGGTGTCGGCGACGACCCGCAAGCCCCGCCCCGGCGAGAAGCACGGAGTCCACTACTTCTTCGTCACCGACGACGAGATGGACAAGCTGATCGCCAACGGCGAGCTGCTGGAGTGGGCCGAGTTCGCCGGCAACCGCTACGGCACGCCGCGTGCGGCCGTGCTTGAGCACCTGGAGGACGGCGTGCCGGTCCTCCTGGAGATCGACCTCCAGGGCGCCCGGCAGGTTCGCGAGACCATGCCGGACGGCCGGCTGGTGTTCCTGGCTCCGCCCTCCTGGGAGGAGCTCGTGCGCAGACTCACCGGCCGGGGGACCGAGCCGCCAGAGGTGATCGAGCGCCGTCTCGACGCAGCCAAGATCGAGCTGGCGGCCGAGCCGGAGTTCGACATGACCTTGGTCAACACCTCCGTCGAGGACGTGGCTCGCGAGCTGCTAGCCTTGATGGATGTTCTGTGATCACGAGTGATGTGATCACGACCGATCTTTTCCCATCCATCGGAAGGTAGAGCGTGTCCTCTTCCATCTCCGCGCCCGAGGGCATCATCAACCCGCCGATCGACGAGCTCCTCGAGGCCACCGACTCGAAGTACAGCCTCGTGATCTATGCGGCCAAGCGTGCCCGCCAGATCAACGCGTACTACTCGCAGCTCGGCGAGGGCCTCCTCGAGTACGTCGGTCCGCTCGTCGACACCCACGTCCACGAGAAGCCGCTCTCGATCGCCCTGCGCGAGATCAACGCAGGTCTGCTGACGTCCGAGGCCATCGAGGGCCCGGCACAGTAGTACTTTCGTATTGCAGTTGGCTTTTCCACAGGCCCGACAGCGCGACTGTCGGGCCTGTGGTCTGCCGGGGGTGCGGGGGTCGTCCCCCGCTGTGGTACAGCATGGAGTCGTTGATGACTCGTACGTTGCCGAGCCGGGGAGAGACGGTGGACAAGCCCAAGGTCGTGCTGGGGGTCAGCGGTGGCATCGCTGCCTACAAGGCCTGTGAGCTGCTGCGCAGACTGAGCGAGTCCGGCCATGACGTACGCGTGGTGCCCACCGCCTCCGCGCTGCACTTCGTCGGCGCCGCCACCTGGTCCGCCCTCTCCGGCAACCCCGTCTCCACCGAGGTCTGGGACGACGTCCACGAGGTCCCGCACGTCCGCATCGGGCAGCACGCCGACCTGGTCGTCGTCGCCCCGGCGACCGCGGACATCCTCGCGAAGGCCGCCCACGGCCTGGCCGACGACCTGCTCACGAACACGCTCCTGACCGCCCGCTGTCCTGTCGTCTTCGCACCCGCCATGCACACCGAGATGTGGGAACATCCGGCCACCCAGGAGAACGTGGCCACGCTGCGCCGCCGCGGCGCCGTCGTCATCGAACCGGCCGTCGGCCGTCTGACCGGCGTCGACACCGGCAAGGGCCGGCTGCCCGACCCGACGGAGATCTACGCGATCTGCCGCCGCGTGCTGTCCAGAGGCGTCACCGAGCCCGACCTCAGGGGCCGGCACGTCGTCGTCAGCGCCGGCGGCACCCGCGAACCCCTGGACCCGGTGCGCTTCCTCGGCAACCGCTCCTCCGGCAAGCAGGGCTACGCCCTCGCCCGCACCGCCGCCGCGCGCGGCGCCCGCGTCACGCTCATCGCCGCGAACACCGGTCTGCCGGACCCGGCGGGCGTGGACGTCGTCCAGGTGGGCACGGCCGTGCAACTGCGCGAGGCGGTGCTGAAGGCGACCCCGGACGCGGACGCCGTCGTCATGGCCGCAGCGGTGGCGGACTTCCGGCCTCAGACCTACGCGGCAGGGAAGATCAAGAAGAAGGACGGCCAGGACCCGGACCCCATCGTGCTGGTGCGGAATCCGGACATCCTCGCGGAGATCTCGGCGGAGCGCGCCCGCCCCGGACAGGTGATCGTCGGCTTCGCCGCGGAGACCGACGACGTCCTCGCCAACGGCCGCACCAAGCTGGAGCGCAAGGGCTGTGACCTCCTCGTCGTGAACGAGGTGGGGGAGCGCAAGACCTTCGGCTCCGAGGAGAACGAGGCCGTGGTGCTGGGGGCCGACGGCAGCGAGACCCCCGTGCAGCGCGGGCCTAAGGAACATCTGGCCGAAACTGTGTGGGACCTGGTGGCGGAGCGGCTCGGCTGAATGTTTCATTCGCTTCCCGGTCCCCTCAAACCTCTGCGACAAGGGTGTGGCAACCCTGGCCAAGGCCGCTCCGAATTGGGCAGAATGCGCGTGCCGCAGGTCACAGGACTCCCGAGGGGCGAGATAGGGGGGTCGGTGGCCGAGCACGACCGATAAACTGTTCTCGGACGACCACGGGCGCAGCCTCCGGGCCGTCCGCCAATGATCAGCCAGCAGCCGCTGCAACCCCAGGGAGCGTTGTGTCCCGTCGCCTGTTCACCTCGGAGTCCGTGACCGAGGGTCACCCCGACAAGATCGCTGACCAGATCAGCGACACCATTCTCGACGCGCTTCTGCGCGAGGACCCGACCTCCCGGGTCGCCGTCGAGACGCTGATCACCACCGGCCTGGTGCACGTCGCCGGTGAAGTCACCACCAAGACCTACGCGGACATCGCGACCCTCGTCCGCAACAAGATCCTCGAGATCGGGTACGACTCCTCGAAGAAGGGCTTCGACGGCGCCTCCTGCGGCGTCTCGGTGTCCATCGGCGCGCAGTCCCCGGACATCGCCCAGGGTGTCGACACGGCGTACGAGAACCGCGTCGAGGGCGACGAGGACGAGCTGGACCGCCAGGGCGCCGGTGACCAGGGCCTGATGTTCGGTTACGCGACCGACGAGACGCCCACCCTGATGCCGCTGCCGATCTTCCTGGCGCACCGCCTGGCGAACCGGCTGTCCGAGGTCCGCAAGAACGGCACCATCCCCTACCTGCGCCCCGACGGCAAGACGCAGGTCACCATCGAGTACGACGGCGACAAGGCCGTCCGCCTCGACACCGTCGTCGTCTCCTCGCAGCACGCGAGCGACATCGACCTGGAGTCGCTCCTCGCCCCCGACATCCGCGAGTTCGTCGTCGAGGCGGAGCTGAAGGCGCTCCTGGACGACGGCATCAAGCTCGACACGGACAGCTACCGCCTGCTGGTCAACCCGACCGGCCGCTTCGAGATCGGCGGCCCGATGGGCGACGCCGGCCTCACCGGCCGCAAGATCATCATCGACACCTACGGCGGCATGGCCCGCCACGGCGGCGGCGCCTTCTCCGGCAAGGACCCGTCCAAGGTCGACCGCTCCGCCGCGTACGCGATGCGCTGGGTGGCGAAGAACGTGGTCGCCGCGGGCCTCGCCTCCCGCTGCGAGGTCCAGGTGGCGTACGCCATCGGCAAGGCCGAGCCCGTCGGCCTGTTCGTCGAGACCTTCGGCACCGCCAAGATCGACCACGATAAGATCGAGAAGGCGATCGACGAGGTCTTCGACCTGCGTCCGGCCGCGATCATCCGCGACCTCGACCTGCTCCGCCCGATCTACGCCCAGACGGCGGCGTACGGCCACTTCGGCCGTGAGCTGCCCGAGTTCACCTGGGAGAAGACGGACCGCGTGGACGCGCTGCGCAAGGCGGCGGGGCTGTAGGCTCCGCGGTTCTTCACCGGGCCCGGCTCCCTCGCGGAGCCGGGCCTCGGTGCGTTCCGGTCGTAAATCGCTCGCCCGCCGTGCCGGTCGCTCCCTACGCTGATCATCTCCCGGTGCGATGGCCGCGGTTCCTTCGGTGGAGTGCGCTTCGTGCGCGCGGTGATTCTGGAAACCTATGCCGCTGCCGTGCCGATCTCGGGAGAGCCGACGTGGTCCGGTGCGATGGTTGCGGATACTTCTGGGTTGACCCCTCGCAGGTTCGAATCCTGCTGCCGGTCCTGGACCGGTATGGCCGAGTGGCCCAAGGCAAAGGCGCCTGACGGCGTTCGTGATCCGCGGCCGGACTGATCTCGGGCGGCGTCGGTTGTCAGTGGCGTTTGGTAAGAATGCAAGCGTGAGCAGCGAGAACGGGCGGACGGACGGCGGGGCGGAGGGTGCGCCGCCCGAGCAGCTTGCGCTCATCAGGGAGAGCGTGCGCAAGGCCGAGGTGCCGAGGGCCAAGCCGCGGACCTGGCGGGGGGCCGCGCTGGCCAAGGAACTGCCTGTCGCCCGGGTGCTGGTCGACAAGGGAGTGCTGCATCTTGATCGGTACTTCGACTATGCGGTGCCGGAGGAACTCGATGCGGATGCTCAGCCCGGGGTGCGGGTGCGGGTGCGGTTCGGGGCCGGGCGGCATCGGGTGCGGGAAGGGCGGCGCGAGGGCGGCGGCCTGATCGACGGGTTCCTCGTCGAGAGACTTGCCGAGTCCGACTACTCCGGGCCGCTTGCCGCGCTGGCCCAGATCGTGTCCCCCGAGCGGGTGTTGAGCGAGGAGTTGCTGGGGCTGGCCCGGGCCGTCGCCGATCGGTATGCGGGGAGCCTGGCCGATGTGCTCCAGCTCGCCGTGCCGCCGCGCAGCGCGCGGGCCGAGCAGCGGCCCTCGCCCGAGCCGCTGGCGCCGCCGGCGATGCCGGAGGCGGCGTCCTGGGTGCGGTACGAGCGGGGGACCGCCTTTCTGGAGTCGCTCGCCTCGGGGGGTGCGCCGCGTGCGGTGTGGAATGCGCTGCCGGGGTCCGAGTGGAGCGACGAGCTGGCGCGGGCCGTGGCGGCGACGCTGGTCTCCGGGCGCGGAGCGCTCTTGGTGCTGCCGGACGGGCGGGCGGTCGCCCGGGTCGATGCGGCGCTGACCGCGCTGCTGGGGGAAGGACGGCATGCGGTGCTCACCGCCGACGCCGGTCCCGAGAAGCGGTACCGGGAGTGGCTCGCGGTGCGGCGGGGCTCCGTCCGGGCGGTCATCGGGACCCGGGCCGCCATGTTCGCCCCGGTTCAGGATCTCGGCCTCGTCGCCATCTGGGACGACGGGGACGACAGCCACAGCGAGCAGCACGCGCCCCAGCCGCACGCGAGGGAAGTGCTGCTGCTGCGGGCCGCCCTGGACAAGTGCGCATTCCTGCTGGGCAGTTGGAGCTGCACCGTCGAGGCGGCGCAGCTGGTCGAGAGTGGCTGGGCCCGGCCGCTCGTCGCCGGGCGGGAGCAGGTGCGGGGGGCTGCGCCGCTGGTGCGGACCGTGGGGGACGCGGACCTCGCGAGGGACGAGGCGGCCCGGGCCGCCCGGTTGCCGACCCTCGCCTGGCAGGCCGTGCGGGACGGGCTGCGGCAGGGGCCGGTGCTGGTGCAGGTGCCCCGGCGGGGTTACGTCCCTCGGATGGCGTGCGCCAACTGCCGGGCGCCCGCGCGGTGTCGGCACTGCTCCGGCCCGTTGGAGGGGCAGGAGTCCGGGGCCGCGCTGCGGTGCGGGTGGTGCGGGCGGGACGAGAGCGGCTGGCACTGTCCGGAGTGCGGCGGGTTCCGGTTGCGGGCGCAGGTCGTGGGGGCGCGGCGCACCGCCGAGGAGCTGGGGCGGGCGTTTCCCGCCGTTCCGGTGCGGACCTCCGGGCGTGAGCATGTGCTGGACACCGTGCCGGGCACACCCGCGCTGGTCGTGAGCACACCGGGGGCCGAGCCCGTCGCCGAGGGCGGCTACGCGGCGGCCCTGCTGCTGGACGGCTGGGCGATGCTCGGCCGCCCCGACCTGCGCGCCGGCGAGGATGCGCTACGGCGCTGGCTCGCGGCCGCCGCGCTCGTCCGGCCGCAGGGCGCCGGCGGCACCGTGGTGGTCGTCGCCGAGCCGACACTGAGGCCCGTGCAGGCGCTGGTGCGGTGGGATCCCGTCGGACATGCGGTGCGGGAACTCGCCGAGCGGGCCGAGCTGGGCTTTCCGCCGGTGTCACGGATGGCGGCGGTCTCCGGGGACGGCGAGGCGGTCGCCGAATTCCTGCGCACGGCCGAACTGCCCCGGGAGGCCGAGGTGCTGGGACCCGTGCCGCTGCCGGTCACGGAGGCCGGGCGGCCGCGGCGAGTGGGAGCGCCTCCGCCCGGTGAGCACTGGGAGCGGGCACTCGTTCGCGTACCCCCCGGGCGCGGAGCCGCACTGGCCTCGGCACTGAAGGCCGCACAGGCTGCGCGGATGGCACGAGGGGCCGGCGAGGCCCCGGTCCGGGTGCGGATCGATCCGCCTGACATCGGGTGAGGTGGTCGGGCGCCGGGGGCGCTGGGACCGTTGGACGTCGAGTGCAGTAGCCCCGGCGCCGTGCGCGGCCGGAAAGCGGGTGAACCGCGAGACCTCGGTGAGGTCGCCGGCCAACGACTGAGGCCGAGTGGCTGGGGTCGGGTGCGGCCGTCGGGCCTCGGGCGAGGCTGTGCGACGTCGGGTGGGACCGCCACCCGGCCTGAGGGGCCGCTGCCCGGGCACGTCCGACGGTTCCCGAAGGCGCATCCCGGGGTGTTCCCGAGAGAGCGTGGCCGCTGCTGTGCGCGGCGTATTTTGCCCCCGATCCCCGAGTCGTGCTCCGACGTGCAGCTGCCCTCCCGGGGCCGGCCGGGAGGGCAGGAGGAGAGGTGGTTCAGCCGTTCCGGGGGCCGGGGAAGGCTGTCGGCCTGGCCTCGTCGCGCAGGGACGGGCTGCCGGCCGTCGGCTGGGTCGGCATGGAGCGCGCGGCGGGGACCGTCGGCACCGCCGCGATGCCGGTGTTGACACTGACCGTCCGGGAGCCCGCCGACTCAGCGGTCCGCTCGGTCTCGGCGGCCGCCTGGGCCGCGGCGCGACGGGCACCGTAACGGCGGTGCACCGCCTGCTTGGTGACCCCGAGTGCGGAACCCACCGCGTCCCACGAGAAACCGAGGGAGCGGTCGAAATCGACCGCGGCCGTGACCAGGGTCTCGACACTGTCCCGCAGCTCCTGCGCGAGACGGACCGTCGGGGCGGGAGCGCGCCCGTACACCACGAAGCCCGTGGAGGGGCCGGAGCGGCGCGGGCGGTAGACATTCCCCAACTGCGCGGTGAGCGTGCGCAGTGCGTCCACCTGCCGGCGGACCCGCTCGATGTCCCGCACCAGCAAGTGCAGGCTGGCCCGAGCCTGGGCGTCGTGGGTTGCGTGGTCGGCCATGAACAAGCCTCTCGAACCGGCGTTGAAAAGGATCCGGGCCGCGCGATCGCGGCCCGTTGTGGTCAACTCTTTCTTGACCAACGTGTTTTTGCTTCGGGGGTCACGGTCTGGGGGCGTAGGGGCATATGCGTACGCCCCCCAACGGGCAGGTTCGCGCCTCGGGCGCAGGCGTGGAGCTTTCCGTGCGTGGTCATAGACTTGTGCGTTGCCGCAACAGCCCCCGTCCGAGAGGCCCCGCCCACCCATGAAGCTCGTCTTCGCCGGTACCCCCGAGGTCGCCGTTCCCGCTCTGGACGCTCTCATCGCCTCCGGGCGGCACGAGGTGGCCGCCGTCGTCACGCGGCCCGACGCGCCGGCCGGGCGGGGGCGCAGGCTGGTCGCCTCGCCCGTGGCGCAGCGGGCGCAGGAGGCCGGGATCGAGGTGCTGAGGCCGCTCAAGCCGAGGGACCCGGAGTTCCTCGAGCGGCTGAGGGAGATCGGGCCCGACTGCTGTCCCGTCGTCGCCTACGGGGCGCTGCTGCCGCGCGTCGCGCTCGACGTCCCCGCCCACGGCTGGGTCAACCTGCACTTCTCGCTGCTGCCCGCCTGGCGGGGCGCTGCGCCGGTGCAGCACTCCATCATGGCGGGCGACGAGATCACCGGCGCGTCCACCTTTCTCATCGAGGAGGGGCTCGACTCCGGGCCCGTCTACGGCACCGTGACGGAGGAGATCCGGCACACCGACACCAGCGGCGACCTGCTGACCCGGCTCGCCTTCGCCGGCGCCGGGCTGCTCGCCGCGACCATGGACGGCATCGAGGACGGCACCCTGAAGGCCGTACCGCAGCCGAACGAGGGCATCACCCTCGCCCCGAAGATCACCGTCGAGGACGCCCGGGTCGACTGGACCACCCCGGCGCTGCGCGTCGACCGGGTGGTGCGCGGCTGCACTCCTGCGCCCGGCGCCTGGACCACCTTCCGCGGCGAGCGGCTCAAGCTCATCCAGGTCACGCCCACTCCGGACCGGACCGACCTCGCGCCGGCGCAGTTGGCCGTCGGCAAGAACAGCGTCCACGTCGGCACCGGTTCGCACGCCGTCGGGCTGCTGTGGGTGCAGGCCCAGGGCAAGAAGCCGATGCGGGCGGCGGACTGGGCGCGCGGGGTGCGGATCACGGACGGGGAGACGCTCGGCGGGTAGCGAGCGGGACGTACCCTTGGTGCGTATCCACATCAGACATCCGGAGCACCTTTTTCGTGAGCGACACCTCCCATGGGCCCCGCAAGCCCGGCAAGCCCCACCGTCGGCCCAAGAAGGACCCCGTCCGCATCCTCGCCTTCGAGGCCCTGAGGGCCGTGGACGAGCGGGACGCGTACGCCAACCTCGTGCTGCCGCCGCTGCTGCGCAAGGCGCGGGAGAAGGAGGGACCCGACAAGTTCGACGGGCGGGACGCGGCGCTGGCGACCGAGCTGGTGTACGGGACGCTGCGACGGCAGGGCACCTACGACGCCGTCATCTCCGCCTGTGTGGACCGGCCGTTGCGCGAGGTCGACCCGCCGGTGCTTGATGTGCTGAGTCTCGGTGTGCATCAGCTGCTCGGGACGCGGATCCCGACCCATGCCGCCGTCTCCGCCTCCGTCGAGCTGGCCCGGGTCGTGCTCGGTGACGGGCGGGCCAAGTTCGTCAACGCGGTGCTGCGGAAGGTCGCGCAGGACGACCTGGACACCTGGATCGAGCGCGTCGCACCGCCCTACGACGAGGACCCCGAGGATCATCTGGCCGTCGTGCACTCGCATCCGCGCTGGGTCGTCTCCGCGCTGTGGGACTCGCTCGGCGGCGGGCGGACCGGCATCGAGCGGCTGCTGGAGGCGGACAACGAGCGGCCCGAGGTGACCCTGGTCGCGCGCCCCGGGCGGGCCACGACCGAGGAACTGCTCCGGGAGGAGGCCGCCGTCGCGGGGCGCTGGTCGCCTTATGCCGTGCGGCTCAGCGAAGGCGGTGAGCCCGGTGCGATCGAGGCCGTCCGCGACGGTCGCGCGGGTGTGCAGGACGAAGGCAGCCAGCTCGTGGCGCTGGCGCTGGCCAACGCTCCGCTGGACGGGCCGGACGGGAAGTGGCTCGACGGATGTGCCGGGCCCGGCGGCAAGGCGGCGCTGCTGGGTGCGCTGGCCGCCGAGCGGGGGGCGACCCTGCTCGCCTCCGAGAAGCAGCCGCACCGGGCCGGACTGGTGGCGAAGGCCCTGCGCGGCAACCCGGGGCCCTACCAGGTCATCGCCGCGGACGGCACCCGTCCTCCGTGGCGGCCCGGCTCCTTCGACCGCGTCCTGATGGACGTGCCCTGCACCGGGCTCGGCGCGCTGCGCCGGCGGCCCGAGGCGCGCTGGCGGCGCCGTCCCGAGGACCTGGACGGCTTCGGGCCGCTGCAGCGGGCCCTGCTGCGCACCGCGCTGGAGGCCGTACGGGTCGGCGGCGTCGTCGGCTACGCCACCTGCTCGCCGCACCTCGCCGAGACCAGGGCCGTGGTAGACGACCTGCTCAAGCAGCACCCCGAGGCCGAGCTGATCGACGCACGCCCCCTGCTGCCGGGCGTACCGGACCTCGGCGACGGCCCCGACGTACAGCTGTGGCCGCATCTGCACGGAACCGACGCCATGTATCTGGCGCTCATCCGGAGAACCGGCTGACTCCGCGCAGCGCCGTCCGCACCATCGTATGAACGTCTCAGGTCCGGACCGGCGCGAACAAACGTGCCCGGACATGGCAGGCTTGGGTCATGGCCGTGCAGATCAATCCCAGCATCCTGTCCGCCGACTTCGCCCGCCTCGCGGACGAGGCGAAGGCGGTCGAAGGAGCCGACTGGCTCCATGTCGACGTCATGGACAACCATTTCGTCCCGAACCTCACGCTCGGCGTGCCGGTCGTAGAGTCCCTGGCCCGTGCGACGGACACCCCGCTGGACTGCCATCTGATGATCGAGGCCCCCGATCGCTGGGCCCCGCAGTACGTCGAAGCGGGGGCCTCCTCCGTCACCTTCCACGTCGAGGCGGCCGCCGCGCCGGTGCGGCTCGCCCGGGAGATCCGGGCCAAGGGCGCCCGCGCCTCCATGGCCCTGAAGCCCGCCACGCCCATCGAGCCGTACGAGGACCTGCTCCCCGAGCTCGACATGCTGCTGATCATGACGGTTGAGCCGGGCTTCGGCGGGCAGGCGTTCCTCGACATCATGCTTCCCAAGATCCGCCGCACCCGCGAGCTGATCAGCAAGCACGGCCTCGAAATGTGGCTCCAGGTGGACGGCGGAGTCTCCGCCTCCACCATCGAGCGCTGCGCCGAGGCCGGTGCGGACGTCTTCGTCGCGGGTTCGGCGGTGTACGGAGCGGAGGACCCGGCGCACGCGGTACGTGCACTGCGCACCCAGGCGGAGACGGTGACCGCCAGGGCGAGCTGGGCGTGCGACCACTGAGCCAAGACAACGTGAACGGCGCCCATCAGGGCGGATCAAGTGCGCCGAATCTGCAAGGATGAACGGCGAATCCAGAGTGTGAACAGCAGTGAGGAGATCGCCGTGTCGGGTATGTCGGCGGGCCGGTCAGCAGTGCGGATGGGACCCGCTGAGCTGGTGCAGGCGGCGGCCATGGCCCGCCGCTTCTACCTCGAGGGCAAGTCCAAGATCCAGATCGCGGAGGAGTTCGGCGTCAGCCGCTTCAAGGTGGCCCGGGTCCTGGAGACCGCTCTCGAACGGGATCTCGTGCGCATCGAGATCCGGGTCCCGGCCGAGCTGGACGCCGAGCGCTCGGACGCGCTGCGCGCCCGCTACGGCCTCAGGCACGCCGTCGTGGTGGAGTCCCCGGCCGAGGCCGAGGAGACGCCCGACCCGGAGAACCTCGGTGAGGTGGCCGCCGACCTGCTCGGCGAGCTCGTCAACGAGGGCGATGTGCTGGGCCTTGCCTGGGGCCGCTCCACCATCCACATGGCCGCGGCCCTGGACCGGCTGCCGCCGTGCACGGTGGTGCAGCTGACGGGCGTGTACGACGCCGGGACCGCCGAGCGCGGCTCCGTCGAGGCCGTGCGCCGCGCCGCCCAGGTCTCCGGCGGCGACGCCCACCCCATCTATGCGCCGATGCTGCTGCCGGACGCGGCGACCGCGGCCGCGCTGCGCCACCAGACCGGGATCGCCCGGGCCTTCGAGTACTTCGACAAGGTCACGGTCGCCTGTGTCTCCATCGGCTCCTGGGAGCCCGGCATCTCGACGGTGCACGACATGCTCAGCGACGAGGAGCGCGCGCACTACGCCTCGCTCGGTGTCGCCGCCGAGATGTCCGCGCACCTCTTCGACGCGCAGGGCCGCCGGGTCGGACGGGACCTGGGCGAGCGGTGCATCACCGTCAAGACGGACCAGCTCCGCCGTGTCCCCGAGGTCGTCGCGATCGCGGGCGGGGCGCGCAAGGCGTCCGCCATCGACGCGGTGCTGCGCTCCGGGCTCGTCACCAGCCTGGTGACGGACACGTCGGCCGCGGACGTCCTGATGACGGCGGGCCCGACGCCGAAGCCGGCGCTCAACAGGGCCGACCCGGACGGGATCTGACAGGTGATCAGGAAAGTCGCCAAGACCCGTTCGGGGCGGTACTGAGATGGCGGAACTCGTGGTCACGCTGGACCTCGACGGGGTCACGGACAAGGCGGGTCTGATGGACCGCTGCGTGGACGCCCTCCAGTTGCCCGGTTGGTTCGGCCGCAACTGGGACGCGCTCGTCGACAGCCTCAGCGACATCTCTGTCTGGCCCGAGGGAGCAGTGGACGGGCTGCTCGTGGTCGTACGGAACTGGCAGTCGTACGCGAAGGCGCGCCCCGAGGAGTGGGAGGTCGCGGGAGAGGTGTTCTCCGCGGCCATGGACCGGATGCCGGCGCTCACGGTGGCACTCGCCCTTGGAGGAACCTCCTAAGGCCCCTCTGACCTGCCTGGATGATCTGCCCGTGTATCGCGTTCCGGTCGACATGGGACAATGAAGTACGTGCTCTTCCCCCTGGCTGACCTGTCCGGGGGCCACCTCTGATCGACTGGGATGTGCAGCACGTGCGTTTCCTCAACGACATCCAGCCCGCGTACGACCTGACGTACGACGACGTCTTCATGGTCCCGAGCCGCAGTGCGGTCGGCTCGCGGCAGGGTGTGGACCTCAGTTCCCCGGACGGCACGGGCACCACGATCCCGCTGGTCGTCGCCAACATGACCGCCATCGCCGGCCGCCGCATGGCCGAGACCATCGCCCGGCGCGGTGGCCTCGTCGTCATCCCCCAGGACATTCCGATCGAGGTCGTCACCGAGGTCGTCTCCTGGGTGAAGAGCCGCCACCACGTCCTGGACACCCCGATCGTGCTGGCCCCGCACCAGACCGTCGCCGACGCGCTGGCCCTGCTGCCCAAGCGTGCGCACAACGCCGGAGTGGTAGTCGACGAGGACGGCCGGCCCGTCGGCGTCGTCACCGACCAGGACCTGACCGGCGTGGACCGCTTCACGCAGCTCGAGGTCGTCATGTCCCGGGATCTGCTGCTCCTGGACGCGGACATCGACCCGCGTGAGGCCTTCAACCGCCTCGACCACGCCAACCGCCGCTACGCGCCCGCCGTCGACAAGGACGGCAGGCTCGCCGGCATCCTCACCCGCAAGGGCGCCCTGCGCGCCACGCTGTACACGCCCGCCACCGACGCGCAGGGCAGGTTGCGCATCGCCGCCGCCGTCGGCATCAACGGCGATGTCGCGGGCAAGGCCAAGCAGCTGCTGGACGCGGGCGTGGACACGCTCGTCATCGACACGGCGCACGGCCACCAGGAGTCGATGATCAGCGCCATCAAGGTGGTGCGCGCCCTCGACCCGCAGGTCCCGATCGTCGCCGGCAACATCGTCGCCGCCGAGGGCGTGCGCGACCTGATCGAGGCGGGCGCGGACATCATCAAGGTCGGCGTCGGCCCGGGTGCGATGTGTACCACCCGCATGATGACCGGCGTCGGCCGCCCGCAGTTCTCCGCGGTCCTGGAGTGCGCGGCCGAGGCGAGGAAGTACGGCAAGCACGTGTGGGCCGACGGCGGTGTCCGGCACCCGCGCGACGTCGCCATGGCCTTGGCGGCCGGCGCGTCGAACGTGATGATCGGTTCGTGGTTCGCGGGCACCTACGAGTCCCCGGGCGACCTGCAGCAGGACGCGAACGGCCGACTCTACAAGGAGTCGTTCGGCATGGCCTCCGCGCGTGCGGTCCGCAACCGCACGTCGGAGGAGTCGGCGTACGACCGCGCCCGCAAGGCGCTGTTCGAGGAGGGCATCTCCACCTCGCGGATGTTCCTCGACCCGGCCCGTCCCGGCGTGGAGGACCTGATCGACTCGATCATCGCGGGCGTCCGCTCCTCCTGCACCTACGCCGGTGCGAACTCCCTGCAGGAGTTCGCCGAGAAGGCGGTCGTCGGCATCCAGAGCGCGGCCGGTTACGCGGAGGGCAAGCCGCTGCACGCCAGCTGGAGCTGAGCCAAGTCCCTTGCCGACGGCCCCCGTTGAAAATCGGGGGCCGTCGGCATGTCCGGGCTCTACCGTCGAGAGCATGGAGATCACCGTCTGCCGGGCTGCCGATGTCGCGCTGCTCGACCAGTACATCCCTTCGCCCGGAGTCACCTCATTCCACGCCGGGCGCTTCGCCCGGCAGGAGGCGGGGGACTGCACCTATCTGCTCGCCTGGCTGGAGGGCCGGCCCGTGGGGCACGCGGAGATGCGCTGGATCGGCTGCGAGGCGCCCGAAGTCGCCGTGGACTGCCCCGAGATCGGCGGGCTGGGCGTCTGGCCCGAGCACCTCCGCTCGCGCGGAATCGGCACCCAACTGATCCGAGCGGCCGAGGAGTTGGCCCGGGACCGGGCCCTGCCGCTCGTCGGCATCGGTGTCGGCAGGGACAATCCGCGGGCGGCCGCGCTGTACGCGCGGCTCGGGTATCGCCCGGTGACGGACTACCTCGACCGCTATACGTACGTCGACGCGGACGGCGCCGAGCGCGAGTGCGTCGACGCCTGCACCTTCCTGGTGAAGGAGCTGCACTGAGCAGCCGTACGCAACACTCGGCAAGCCCCGTGCAACGAACGCCCGCCGGGATGCCATGAACGCAACGAACTTGCACGTATGCGCAAGGTTGCTGCATTTCGCCTGCGAAGGCCTGCCCCGTAGGGTCATGCCCTGTACGTGGCGTGGCAGGGACCCCGCTCGGTGGGTCCCTGCTCGCGCGGGGACGCCGCCGGTCCCCGCCGCCCTGACCGCAGTGACGAAGGAGTCAGCGCGTGCTCGATCAAGGCGCACCCCCGCAGGACCGCACCACGAACGCCCCACCGTCTTCGGGCGTCGGCGCGCGCCTCATGCGTCGCAAGCCGGTGGAACGCCTGGTCGCGGAGGGCGGCCAGGGTGAGGGAGGGGCCCTGCGCCGCTCCCTCGGACTGTGGCAGCTCACCATGATCAGCATCGGCGCCACCCTCGGCACCGGCATCTTCGTGGTCCTCGGCGAGGCCGTGCCCAAGGCCGGTCCCGCCGTCACCCTGTCCTTTGTGATCGCCGGTCTGACCGCGCTCTTCTCGGCCCTCTCGTACGCCGAGCTGGCGGGCACCATCCCGGTCGCCGGGTCCTCGTACTCGTATGCATACGCAACCATGGGTGAGCTGATCGCCTGGATCTGCGGCTGGTGTCTGGTCCTGGAGTACGGCGTCTCGGTCGCCGCCGTGGCCGTCGGCTGGGGCGAGTACCTCAACGAACTGCTCGACGGGACCATAGGCGTCACCATCCCGGACGCCCTGTCCGCCCCGCCGGGCGACGGCGGCATCTTCAACCTGCCCGCGCTGATCGTGGTCCTGCTGGCCATGGCGTTCCTGCTGGGTGGCGCACGGGAGTCCGCCCGCGCCAACACGATCATGGTCTGTGTGAAGATCGCCGCGCTGGTGCTGTTCTGCGCCATCGGCATCCAGGGCTTCAGGTCCGGGAACTACGCGCACTTCATGCCGCTCGGCATGGCGGGCGTGAGCGCTGCCGGTGCCACGCTCTTCTTCTCCTACATCGGCTTCGACGCCGCCTCCACCGCGGGTGAAGAGGCCAAGAACGCGCAGCGCGACCTGCCGCGGGCCATCATGCTGTCGCTGGTGATCGTCACCGCGCTGTACGTGCTGGTCGCCGCCGTCGCCGTCGGTGCCAAGCCCTGGCGGCGGTTCAACGACTCGGAGGCCGCACTCGCCCAGATCATGCGCGACGTCACCGGCCAGACCTTCTGGGGCACCCTGCTCGCCGCCTGCGCCGTCATCGCCATCGCGAGCGTCGTGCTGACCGTGCTCTACGGCCAGACCCGCATCCTCTTCGCGATGTCCCGGGACGGGCTGGTCCCCAAGGTGTTCGGCAAGGTCCACCCGAAGACCGGCGCGCCCCGCGCGGGCACGGTCATCGTCTCGCTGTTCTGCGGTGTCCTCGCGGCGGCGATCCCGCTCGGCCAGCTCGCCGACGCCACCAGCATCGGCACCCTCTTCGCCTTCGCCCTGGTCAACATCGCCGTGGTCGTGCTGCGCCGGACCCGGCCGGGCATGCCCCGCACCTTCCGGGTGCCGCTGTCGCCGATCCTGCCTGCGATCGGTTTCGTCCTCTGCGTCTGGATGATGGGCAGCCTGTCCGCCGTCACCTGGGTGGTCTTCGGGGTCTGGATGGCGGTCGGGCTCGTGTTCTACTTCGGGTACGGCTATCGCCGCTCCCGCCTTGCCACGCGAGCAGAACTCGCGACTCCAGACGTACACGCGACTCCAGAGAAGTGAACCACCAGCAGTGCTGAACGATCTCGACGAACGCATCGTGCACGCCCTCGCCGAGGACGCCCGCCGCTCCTACGCGGACATCGGGCAGCTCGTCGGCCTGTCCGCACCCGCCGTAAAGCGGCGCGTGGACCGGCTGCGCGCCACCGGCGCCATCACCGGCTTCACCGTACGGGTGGACCCGGGGGCGCTCGGCTGGGAGACCGAGGGGTTCGTCGAGATCTACTGCCGGCACAACACCTCGCCGGAAGTCATCCGGCGAGGTCTTGAGCGCTATCAGGAGGTCGTGGCCGCCTCCACCGTCACCGGCGACGCGGACGCGATCGTGCAGGTCTTCGCCTCCGACATGCGCCACTTCGAGCGGGTCCTGGAGCGCATCGCAGGGGAGCCGTTCGTCGAGCGCACCAAGTCCGTGCTGGTGCTGTCGCCGCTGCTGCGCCGCTTCTCGTCGGGGTCACCGACATAATCACCGGACGGGATCGCCGCACGCGCCTACCATCGGTGCCATGACCTGGCGACATTGATCCACCAGCCGTGCCTCCCGAGGGCCGCCTCGGACGCCGTACCTCCGGCATCCGATCCGTCCCTGCGGGAAGGCCTCATGACACTCTCACCTGCGCGCGTGCCCGCCGTCACCGGCGTCCGCCGGCTCACGGCCACGCTGTACGGCTACGCGTTCCTCGACGACTTCGTCCTGCTCTACCCGGTGTACGCGCTGCTGTTCAGCGACACCGGTCTGTCCGTCTGGCAGATCTCCTCCCTCTTCGCCCTCTGGTCGATCACGGGCGTCGTTCTGGAGTTGCCCTCCGGCGCCTGGGCCGACGCCGTCTCCCGGCGGCTGCTGCTCTGGCTCGGCCCGCTGCTCACCGCGGCCGGCTTCACCCTGTGGGTGCTCACCCCGTCGTACTGGGCCTTCGCCCTGGGCTTCGTCCTGTGGGGTGCCCGCGGGGCACTCGGCTCCGGCGCGCTGGAGGCGCTGGTGTACGAGGAACTGGAACGGCTCGGTGAGGCCGACCGGTACGCCAGGATCATGGGCCGGGCCCGGGCCGCCGGACATGTCGCGATCATGGCGGCCATGGCGCTCGCCGGACCCGTGTTCGCCTGGGGCGGCTACCCCGCCGTAGGAGCGGCGAGCGTGCTGGCCTGCCTGGCGAGCGCCGCGACGGCGACCCGCTTCCCGGAGGACCGGGCGGCGCCGAAGGCCGACGCGGAGGCCTGGTCCACGACCCTGCGGGAGGGGCTCACCGCGGTCCGCCGCGACCGGTCGCTGCGCGGAGCGCTCCTGCTCGTCCCGGCGGTGGGGGCCGTGTGGGAGGCGCTCGACGAGTACACGCCCCTGCTGGTGCGGGACACCGGCGTGGCGGAGACGACGGTTCCCTGTCTGCTCCTGCTGATCTGGGCGGGAGCGACCGCCGGAGGCCTGCTGGCCGGGTCCTGGGAACGCATGGGTACGGCAGGACTGGCGGCGGTCCTCGCGGTGGCCGCCCTCGCCATGGCCGTGGGCGCCGCGGCGCGTACCCCTCACGCCCTCGTCCTGCTCGCCCTCGCCTTCGGCGGTTTCCAGCTGGCGACCGTACTGGCCGACGTCCGTCTCCAGCAGCGCATCGACGACACCCGCCGGGCCACCCTGACCTCGGTCGCGGGCCTGGGCAGCGACCTGGCCACAGTCGCGGCGTACGGCGGCTACGCGGCGATCGAGACGAGAGCCGCGCACAGCACCGCGTTCGCGCTGTTCGCGGTGCCTTATCTGGTGACGGCGATGCTGCTGGTGCTCAAGTGGCCATTGCGGTTCCGGCGGAGCTTCCCGTAGGTTGTGCGGCGTCGTTACCGACGGGTAGCACTGGCGAGTAACTCCGGGGAGTGAGCATGCGCCGGCTCATCGGCCGTCCCAGCACGGTACGCGCCCGGATCGTCGCGCTCGCGTTCGCTCCCGTGCTGGCGCTGCTGGTGCTGTGGAGCTTCGCCATGGTCTCGGTCACCGGGGAGCTGCGCGCGCTCGTCCGGGTGCAGGGCGTCTACGAGGAGTTCGGCACCCCCGTCGACACGGCGATCGGACAGATCCAGATCGAACGGCGGCTGTCGGCCGTGTACTTGGGCACGGACAGCCGTACGCCGCCCGTCGCCGGCCTGCTGGAGCAGCAGCGCCGTACGGACCGGGCCGTGGACGCCATGCGCGACGCGATCCGGTCCGGGGACCGCGGCCGGCTCTCCGCCCGGCAGCGGCAGGCGCTGGACGCCATGGCCACGACCGTCGGCAGGCTGGAGGGGCTGCGGGAGCGGGTGCTGTCCCGGGACATCTCCTGGGACCGGGCGGTGAGTGAGTACAGCGCGCTGGTGGAACCCGCCTTCGACGTCGAGTCGACGCTCACCGCCCTGCAGGCGGGGCAGCTCGCGCGGGAGGCCCAGGTCGTCGTCGAGCTGGTCCGGGTACGGGAGTTCGTCTCGCGGGAGGACGCGCTGGTCGCCGGGGCGCGGGCCGCCGGGACACTGACCGACCGGCAGTACGACACGCTCACGGCGACCGTCGAGGACCGACGGGTCTTCGAGCGGACGTATGTGCCGGACCTGCCGGGCGACTCGCGGGCGCTGTTCGAGGCGTTCCAGCGCGGGCAGCTGCACCGGAAGCTGGTGACGAGCGAGGACGCGCTGCTGCGGGCCGGAGCTGCGGGTGCGGGGAACGCCGTCGCGGCCGACTCCTGGCGTTCCACCACCGACCGGGCGGTCAAGCAGTACATGCTGCTGTGCACCCGGTCCGCCATGAACTCCGCCGGGCGCGGGCGGCAGTTCGCCTACCGGGAGCTGACCAGGGCCGCGGCGGTCGGAGTGGTCGGACTGGCCGCCGTAGGGCTGTCGCTGTGGTTCGCGGTGCGGGGTGCGCGCCGGATCTCGCGGCGGCTCGAGACGCTGCGGGATGCCGCCGATCTGCTGGCCACCGGCCAACTGCCCGACGTCATGGCCAGGTTGAGTGCGGGCGAGGACGTGGACGCGGTCACCGAGGCGCCGCCGCTCGCGGACGGGGAGGCGGGCGCCGACGAGATCGGCGACGTGGGGCGGTCCTTCAACGCCGCGCGTCTCGCGGCCGTAGAGGCGGCCGTGCAGCAGGCGAACCTGCGCCGTGGGCTCTCCGCGGTGCTGCTCAACATCGCCCGCCGCAACCAGTCGCTCGTGCACCGGCAGCTGAAGCTCGTCGACACGCTGGAGCGGCGCACGGACGACCCGGACGTTCTGGAACAGCTCTTCCGCATCGACCACCTCACCACCCGGATGCGGCGCCACGCCGAGAACCTGATCGTCCTCTCCGGCTCGGCGCCCGGCCGCAGATGGCGGCGCCCGGTGCCGGTCGCCGACGTCGTCGCCTCCGCGGTCGGTGAGATCGAGGCGTACGCCCGGGTCGAGGTGCCGCCCATGCCCCCGGTGGGCGTCGCGGCGGACGCCGTCGCCGACGTCGTCCATCTGATCGCCGAGCTGATCGAGAACGCCACGGTGTTCTCGCCGCCGGACACCCGCGTGACCATGCGCACCGCACGGGCCGACGGCGGCTTCGTCCTGCAGATCGACGACCGGGGGCTCGGGTTCGACGCCGGGCAGCTGGAGGAGGCGGAACGGACGATCGGGAATCCCGGCGGCTTCGATCCGACCCGGCACGACCGGCTCGGGCTGTACGTCGTGGGGCGCCTCGCCGCCCGGCACGGAATCGAGGTGGCCTTCGGGCCGTCGCCGTACGGCGGGACGACGGCGGTGGTGACCCTGCCGGAGGGCGTAATGGCGGAGGAGGGCGTGGCGGCGCGGGCGTCCCTGCCGTGAGCGACGAGCACTGGTACGAGGACGAGACCGGGGCGATGGTGCGGCCGTACACCGTCACTCGGGGGCGGACCCGCCCCTCCGACGGGCATCGAATTGATCTGATGGCGCGGATCACTGCCGTGGGTGGGGAGGTGCGGCCGGGGGTCGACCATGCCGGGGCCGCGCTGCTTGCCCTGCTACGGGGTCGGTCCCGGCCGGTGGTGGAGCTGGCTGCGGATGCGGATCTGCCGCTTACGGTGCTGCGGGTGTTGCTGGGGGATCTGGCCGAGGCCGGGCTGGTGCGGGTGGATGCGCCGGGGCGCGGCGCTGCGGGCGGGGCCGCGGATGATCCCGCATTGCTGCGGGAGATCATTGAGCGGTTGCGTGAGCTTTAGCGGTGCGTGAGGTTGTCGGTCGTCTGTCGGTGCGTTGTGGCTGGTCGCGCCCGCGCGGCGGAGCCGCATATCGACACAGCCCCGCGCCCCTGGGGGAGCTGCAGGACCCGGCGCCTGAAGGGTGCTCCGGGGCTCGGCGGCTGAAGGGGCGCAACGAATCGCCGTCTGACAGGCCCCGTACGCAACGAACCGCTCACCAGCGCGCAACGGCTTCTTCTTGCTGGGCCCAGGCCCGCGACCGTACCGTCTAAATGGCCCCAGAACCCCTCCGTACCGCTGAGGAACACGCATGCGTACCGCCCTGCTCCAGAGCTCCGGTCGTCCCGGGTCCGTCGCCGAGAACCTCAAGGTGCTCGACGCGGCTGCCGGGCGGGCCGCTGCCGCGGGTGCCCTGCTGCTGGCCGCGCCGGAGATGTTCCTGACCGGGTACGCGATCGGCGACGACATCGGCCGCCTCGCCGAGCCCGCCGACGGTGAGTCCGCGGACGCGATCGCCGACATCGCCGGACGGCACGGGCTCGTGATCGCGTACGGGTACCCGGAGCGGGACGGCGAGACCGTCTTCAACTCCGCGCAGATGATCTCCGCCGAGGGGATCCGTCTCGCGAACTACCGCAAGACCCACCTCTTCGGCGGCTTCGAGCGCGACCACTTCACACCGGGCGAGCAGCCGGTCGTCCAGGCCGAGCTCGGCGGGCTCACCGTCGGCCTCATGATCTGCTACGACGTCGAGTTCCCGGAGAACGTCCGCGCCCACGCACTGGCCGGCACCGACCTGCTCGTCGTGCCGACGGCCCAGATGCACCCGTTCCAGTTCGTCGCCGAGTCGATGATCCCGGTCCGGGCCTGGGAGAGCCAGCTGTACGTCGCGTACGTCAACCGGGTCGGTCAGGAAGGCGAGTTCGACTTCGTCGGGCTCTCCGCGCTGGCCGGTCCCGACGGGGTCGCCCGCGCCCGCGCCGGACGCGGCGAGGAGCTGGTGTTCGCCGACGCCGACCCCGCCTTCCTCGCCGCCTCCCGCGAGGCGAACCCGTATCTGAAGGACCGCCGCCCGGGCCTCTACGGGTCCCTCGTCTGAGTCCCTCGCCCCGAACCCCTCACCCCGTACTTTCCGTGCAAGGAGTCCGTACCCCATGACGTCCACCGTGCCCAACGCCGTCGAGCACGCAGACGAGCAGCAGCTGCCGCCGATCACCATGTTCGGCCCGGACTTCCCGTACGCGTACGACGACTTCCTCGCCCACCCCGCGGGCCTCGGCCAGATACCGGCGACCGAGCACGGCGCCGAGGTCGCGGTCATCGGCGGCGGACTGTCCGGCATCGTGGCCGCCTACGAGCTGATGAAGATGGGCCTCAAGCCGGTCGTGTACGAGGCCGACCGGATCGGCGGGCGCCTGCGGACCGTGGGGTTCGAGGGCTGCGACCCGTCCCTGACCGCCGAGATGGGCGCGATGCGCTTCCCGCCGTCCTCGACGGCCCTGCAGCACTACATCGACCTGGTGGGACTCGAGACCCGGCCGTTCCCCAACCCCCTTGCGGAGGCGACCCCTTCGACCGTCGTCGACCTCAAGGGGGAGTCGCACTACGCCGAGACGGTCGACGACCTGCCTCAGGTCTACCGCGATGTCGCCGAGGCGTGGAACAGGTGCCTCGAAGAGGGCGCCGACTTCTCCGACATGAACCGCGCCCTGCGCGAGCGCGACGTGCCGCGCATCCGCGAGATCTGGGCGAAGCTGGTCGAGAAGCTCGACAACCAGACCTTCTACGGCTTCCTCTGCGACTCCGAGGCCTTCAAGTCCTTCCGCCACCGCGAGATCTTCGGCCAGGTCGGCTTCGGGACGGGCGGCTGGGACACCGACTTCCCCAACTCCATCCTGGAGATCCTGCGGGTCGTCTACACCGAGGCCGACGACCACCACCGCGGCATCGTCGGCGGCAGCCAGCAGCTCCCGCTGCGGCTGTGGGAGCGTGAGCCCGAGAAGATCGTCCACTGGCCGTACGGGACGTCCCTGAAGTCCCTGCACGTGGACGGCGAGCCCCGCCCGGCCGTGACCCGGCTGCACCGCACGGCGGGCAACCGGATCACCGTGACCGACGCGAACGGCGACATCCGCACCTACCAGGCGGCGATCTTCACCGCCCAGTCCTGGATGCTGCTGTCGAAGATCGCCTGCGACGACTCGCTCTTCCCGATCGACCACTGGACGGCGATCGAGCGCACTCACTACATGGAGTCCAGCAAGCTCTTCGTGCCCGTCGACCGCCCCTTCTGGCTCGACAGGGACGAGGAGACCGGCCGGGACGTCATGTCGATGACGCTCACCGACCGCATGACCCGCGGCACCTACCTGCTGGACGACGGCCCGGACAAGCCCGCCGTCATCTGCCTCTCCTACACCTGGTGCGACGACAGCCTGAAGTGGCTGCCGCTGTCCGCGAACGAGCGGATGGAGGTCATGCTGAAGTCGCTCGGCGAGATCTACCCGAAGGTCGACATCAGGAAGCACATCATCGGCAGCCCGGTGACCGTGTCCTGGGAGAACGAGCCCTACTTCATGGGCGCGTTCAAGGCCAACCTGCCCGGCCACTACCGCTACCAGCGGCGACTGTTCACGCACTTCATGCAGGACCGGCTGCCCGAGGACAAGCGGGGCATCTTCCTCGCCGGCGACGACATCTCCTGGACGGCCGGCTGGGCCGAGGGCGCGATCCAGACCGCGCTGAACGCGGTCTGGGGCGTCATGCACCACTTCGGCGGCGGGACCGACGCGACCAACCCGGGGCCGGGCGACGTGTACGACGAGATCGCGCCGGTCGAGCTGCCGGAGGACTAGAGACCGGCGGCGCGCACGGACTCGTAGAGCTCGGCGGCCACGTCCTTCAGCTCCTGGGCGTCCCGTGCGCCGCCCTGCAGCTCGAAGAAGAACTCGTCGAGGCCGCTTTCGGCGTGGGCGGCGAGATCCTCGACGAGCTGGGCGACGCTGCCCTGGAACGGGGAGCGGTCGGCCCCGTCGTACGCCTTGGGCGTGTACCCGGCGTTCACCCGTACCACCGTCTCGATCGGCCCGGTCCGGCCGCGCTCGGCCGCCAGGTCCTGCAACTGACGCCACTGCGTGGCCAGTTGCTCGGCACCCATGGCGATCGGCATCCAGCCGTCGGCGCGGTCGACGAGCCGGGTCATCGCCTTCCTGCTGTTGGTGGGCAGCAGGATCGGGATGGGACGGGCGGGCTTGGGGCCGACCACGGCCGAGGCGATCTTGGTGATCCGGCCCTCGTACGCCACCGGGTCCGGGCCCCACACCGCCCGGCAGACGTCGATGATCTCGTCCAGGACCCGGCCCCGCTCCTCGAAGGGTGCCACGCCCGCGGCCGCGTACTCGTCGAGCGACCAGCCCGTGCCGAGGCCCGCCAGCACCCGGCCGCCGCTCGCCGCGTCCAGCGTGGCGAGCGACTTGGCCAGCTGGAAGGGGTTGTGCAGCGGGGCCACCAGGATGCTGGTGCCGAGCCGGGCCCGGTCGGTCGCCGCGGCCGCCAGGGTCAGCGTCACCAGGGGGTCGGGCACGCCCCGGTACACGTCGGGCCACGGCAGGCCCTCGACGCCGTACAGACCCTGGGTCGCGGGTTCGGGGAAGAGGGCACGCTCGTAGACCCACAGGCTCTGATAGCCGATCTGTTCGGCGGTGCGTGCCACGTCGGGCACATCGCGTCCGATGTCGTACTGCCGCGCTTGGGGAAGGCTCAGCCCCAGCCGAATGGCCATGCGTCTGCTCCTTTGCGTCGGTTCAACAGTCAACTTAACTCGGAAGCGGTGTGAGCAACATGCGGCCTGCGAAGCCCACCGCCGTATCCAGCCGCTCGGTGAACTCCGCCGCGACATCGGGCAGTCCGCGCAGCGCCCACAGTGCCCGTGCCGCGGTCCAGGTGGCGTCCCGGGCGCGCTCCAGGCTCCAGGCGCCGAGCAGATGGGTGAGCGGGTCCGCGATCTGGAGGAGGTCGGGGCCCGGCATCAGATCTTCGCGGATGCGCTCCTCCAGCGAGACGAGGAGGTCGCCCACGCGATCGAACTCGTCCTCAAGTTCGGCCGGTTCGCAGTCCAACGTACGGCAGCTGTCCACGACGGCGAGCGCCAGATCGTGGCCGATGTGCGCATTGATGCCCGCCAGGGCGAACTGCAGCGGTCGTACTCCGGGATGGCGGCGGAGCTGGAACAGGGGCCGCCAGCAGGCCGGCGGGTGCCGCTCTGCGGTGACCGCGTCGACGGCGGCGAGATAGCGCTCGGCGAACCGTACGTCCAGCGTGGTCGCCGCCCGCGCGTCCGCGAACCGGTGGGCGTCGATGCTCCGGTCGACGGCCTCGGTGACGGCGAGGTAGACGCGGTTGAAGACCGCGACACCGTCCCGTTCGGGCAGGGTCGCGTCGAGGGCGCGCATGCGGGAGACTACTGCGTCTACAGAAGTGGTGAACTGTTCCAATTGCGCCATGGGGGAAGGGTCCCAGTCCTAGGCTGATGGGGGTGTCGGCGGGCCCGGCGCTTCCCCAGAACGGGGGAACGGAGCGGGGGGAGCGGCACGGTGTCAGGCTTACGCGCGCAGCGGCTGGCCGCACGCAGGGCCGAGCGCAGACGGGCCAAACGGCGCGGCGCCATGGCCGCGGCGGCCTGGGTCGTGGTCGCCGTCGGCACCGCGACCGGCATGATGTCGGCGCTCGACGACGGACGCGGCGCGCAGCAGGCGAAGCCCGAGGTGACCAGTTCGCCGCAGCTCGAGCAGCTGCCGGTGGTGCCCTCCGTACCGGCCACGGCCACCAAGTCCGCGTCCCCGCCGTCGGGTTCCCCCACGAAGGCCGGTCCTTCGCCGACCAGGACGGAGCCGAAGCGGCAGCCCGCCGCGGTGTCCGCCCTCCTCTACCGGCACTCCGACTCGCAGGTGCTCGACTGGGTCCGCGACCATCCGGACGACCCACGCACACCGGTCATCGAGTCCCGGATAGCCGACCAGCCGGCCGCCGTGTGGTTCGCCGACTACACGCCGGCGACCATCACGTCCCGCGTCCGCGCGGTCACCTCGGACGCCGCGGCCGAGGGCCGGGTGCCGGTCGTCGTGCCGTACGCGATACCCGGCCGCGACTGCGGGGGCGCCTCCAAGGGCGGGGCGCCCGACCTCGCCGCGTACGACGCCTGGATCGACGGCTTCGCGGCGGGGCTCGGCTCCGGTGAGGTCGTCGTCGTGCTGGAGCCCGACTCCATAGCCCAGTCCCACTGCCTCTCCGACCGCGCCCGCGCCGACCGCTTCGCCTCGCTCGCCCGCGCGGGCCGGGTCCTGAAGGCCGCGGACCCGAAGGCGCGGGTCTACTACGACGCCGGGCACTCCGGCTGGAACCCGGCCGCGCGGCAGGCGGCACTGCTGAAGGAGGCGGGCGCCGCCTCGGCCGCCTCCTCCGACGGAATCTTCAGCAACGTCTCCAACTTCCGGACGACGCCCGACGAGGTCGCCTACGACCGCCAGGTCCTCGCCGCCCTCGGTGGCCCCGCGGGCCTGGGCGCGGTCATCGACACCAGCCGCAACGGCAACGGCGCCCCCGCCGACGGCGAGTGGTGCGACCCGGCGGGCCGCAGGATCGGCCGGGCGCCCACGCTCAGCACCGGCGAGGCGCGCATCGACGCCTATCTGTGGGTGAAGCTGCCGGGGGAGTCGGACGGTTGCAAGGGGGCTCCGGGCACGTTCAGCCCGTCGTACGCCTACGACTTGGCCTCGTCGTAGGAGGACGCGCCCTCGTCCAGGAGCGGCTGCTGGGTCTTGAGATGCGCCGGCGCGAAGGCGCGCAGGGTGTGGTGGCCGGTGATGAGGGATGACGGTGATGCCGCCGAGGACGCCGCCCGGGATCGCGGCCGCGACCGCGCCGAACTTCGGGCAGAGACCGAAGAGGAGGGCGAAGCCGGCGGCGGCCCACCGGAACAGCGCGACGCCGACGACCAGGACCGCGCCGGTCACCGTGGCGCTCGTACCGTCCTGGGCGCGGATCACGGCGGCCACCCCCCACGAACGACAGTGAGCAGCCCAGACAGCTGGGCACCCGGCCGCGGGGCGCGAGCAGGAAGATCACGGTCGCGACGCCCGGCACCATGATTCTCCGTACATGGAAAGCTGTCCGGACCATTGTCACGGCTACCTGGCGCCTCTACGCTCGCACGGCCCTACTCATGAACTGCGTTCACATTCCTGACCATTCGTTCGATGGATCGGAGTGCTCGATGAGTGGAAGATCCCGTGCCGCCGTCCTGCTGGCCGCGGCGGTGACCTTCGCGGCCGTCCTCGTCCCCTCCGTGCACGCGGCACCCAGGGTCCCCGACACGGCCGTCCTCGACGGCGTCCGGCTGCAACGGACCAAGCTCCGCCTGGACCAGGGCGATGCCCAACTCAAGCTCGCCCTAAGGGGGTTGACAGCCCGCGCCGACAACTGGCTGACGCAGGGCCCCTGGACGGTCGTCGACAAGCCCAGACCGGCACCCGGCGGCGACCTCCACGACTATCTGAGCCAGGCCCCCTACTGGTGGCCCACCCGGACCCCGACGGCCGACAATCCGTGGGGCTGCCCGTATGTCCAGCGGGACGGACAGCGCAACCCCGAGGTCGACTCGGGAACCGACCGTCAGGACGTCGGGAAGGTCTTCGACTCGACCTACGACCTGTCCCTGGCCTGGTACTACACCGGGAAGCGGGCCTACGCCCAGAAGGCGGCCCAGGTCCTGCGCACCTGGTTCCTCACCCCGGCCACGCGTATGAACCCCAACCTCGACCACGCCCAGTTCATCCCGTGCAGATACGACGGCCGGGCCATCGGCATCATCGACTTCTCGCAGTCGTACACCAGTGTCGTCGACGCCCTCGCGATCCTCGGCACCGGCGCCCCGGGCTGGACGAAGACCGACCGGACGGGGATGGCGAAGTGGAACGCCGACTTCCTCGACTGGCTGAAGAACAGCACCTTCGGCAAACAGGAGGGCGCGGCGGCCAACAACCACGGCACCTTCTACGACATGCAGCTCGCCGCCCTCGCCTGTGCGACCGGCGACCGGGCACTGGCCCGGCGAACCGTTCTCGACGCGCGCACCAGACGCATCGACCCGCAGATCGCCGCCGACGGCAGCCAGCCGCAGGAACTCGCCCGGACGCGGAGCTGGCACTACTCGACCTTCGACCTGGTCGCGTACACCCGGCTCGCGGCGATCGGCCGGCACGTCGGTGTGAACCTGTGGACCTATCAAGGCCCGGACGGGCAGGGGCTGTTCAAGGCCGTCGACTACCTCCTGCCCGCCGCGACCGGCTCCGCCGCATGGCCGCACCCGGAGCTGGAGTTCCACCGCTACGCGGCGAGCGACGTCGTGCACGCGGCGGCGGACGCGGGCGACAAGGCGGCGCAGCAGGCGGTCCCCAAGCTGGAGACACCGCCCGGCGGCGACCTCTGGGCGCTGCGCCCGGCGGCCGAGCAGCTGGACTCGATAGCGGGCTGACCAGGGCCTTTCCGACGGCCCTCCCGGCCGGGGCTCCTGAGCGTCCGCTTAGGATGGAGTGTCCCCACCGCTTCGTCCCCCTGCTCAGGAGCCCCACCCGTGACCGCCGAAGCCACGATCGCTCCCGCTCTGTCCCACGGCCGGCTGATCCCCGTCACCGTCCACTTCGACGACCTGGACGCCCTCGGCCTGCTCCACAACGCCCGCTACCCGCTGATGGTCGAACGGGCCTGGGCCGAGCTGTTCCAGGAGCACGGCTTCAGCTTCGAGGGTGACTGGGCCGCGGCAGGGGACGCCTGCAACGCGGTCAAGGAGCTCCGGATCAGCTACGAGGCCCCGGTCACCCGGCCGGGCGCCTACGCCGTCCACCTCTGGCTGGAACGGCTCGGCACCACCGGACTGACCTACGGCTTCCGGTTCTGCTCCGCGGACGGCTCGCTGACCTACGCGCACGGCATCCGGGTGCTGGTCCGGCTGGACCCGGAGACGATGCGGCCCGCGCCGTGGAGCGAGCGGTTCAGGGCCGCGGGTCGGGAACTGCTGCGCTCGGACGGCTGACCTCCGGGCGGCTGCGGTCGCCGGTGCGCAGGACGCCCGCGAAGGCCGCAAGACCGCACACCAGGGCCGTCACCAGCACGAACGACACCACCAGGCTCGTGGCCTGCGCCACCCCGCCGATGAGGCTGGGGGCGATCAGGCCCGAGGTGTACGTGATGGTCGCGACGCCCGCGATGGCCTGACTCGGGTTCGGGCCGCTGCGACCGGCCGCCGCGAAGCACAGCGGCACGACGACCGCGATACCGAGGCCGAGCAGCGCGAAGCCGCCCATCGCCACGGCCGGATGGCCCGCGACGACGATGAGCAGCCCGCCCATGACCGCCAGTGCGCCGCTCGCCCGCACGGTGCGGACCGCACCGAAGCGGTCGACGACCACGTCTCCCACGAGCCGGGCCACCGCCATGGTCAGCATGAAACCGGTCGTGCATGCGGCCGCCAGGCCCGCCGAGGTGTCGAGCTGGTCGCGCAGATAGACCGCCGACCAGTCGAGACTGGCTCCCTCGGCGAAGACCGCGCAGAAGCCGACGGTGCCGATCAGCAGCGCGGACTTCGGGGGCAGCGCGAACCGCGGCGGCGGCTCCTCGTCCTCGGTCGCCTGCACGTCGAGCACCCAGCGGCAGGCCAGCACGCCGAGCAGGGTGAGGGTGGCCGAGGCCAGCGCGAAGTGCAGACGCGCGTCCGAACCGAGGTGCGCGGCGAGTGTTCCGGCCGCCGAGCCGATCAGCGCGCCCGCGCTCCACATGCCGTGCAGGCTCGACATGATCGACTTGTCGAGCAGCCGCTCCACCTCGACACCGAGCGCGTTCATCGCGACGTCGGCCATGCCCGCGCTCGCCCCGTAGGTGAACATCGCCAGGCACAGCGTGAGCATGTTCGGCGCGAGCGACGGCAGGACGAGCGCCAGCGTCCACAGTGCGATCAGGCCGCGCAGCGCCGTACGGCTGCCGAAGCGGTGACTGATCCGCCCGGCCAGCGGCATGGAGCAGGACGCGCCGAACGCGGTGAAGGCGAGGGCGAAGCCGAGCTGTCCCGCACTCAGCGAGGCATGGTCCTGGACCCATGGCACGCGGGTCGCGAACGAACCGGTGACGGCCCCGTGCACGGCGAACACGGCGGCCACGGCGTACCGGCTCCGCCTCACCTCGCGCAGGTCGTAGACCACGTCGCCCATTCTCGGCCCCACCCCTCTCCCACACGGTGCCCATCGGCGTCGCGTAAACTATCAGGAACCCTGCCTGATAGATAGGGGATTTACGGCCGCCCGGGCGCACGCTCGCCTCGGTCCGGTCCCGCCGATCTGGAAGGATCCCGGCATGCCCGCATCCCCCAGCACCGCCCGGGCCATCAACGACCGGCTCGCCCTGCGTCTGCTGCAGCAGGAAGGCCCGTTGACGGCAGGCCAGTTGAAGCAGCTGACCGGCCTGTCCCGGCCGACGGTCGCCGACCTGGTGGAGCGCCTCACCGCATCGGGCCTGATCACCGTGGTGGGGGAGGCAGGGGAGCAGCGGCGCGGACCGAACGCGAAGCTGTACGGCATCGTCGCGGACCGCGCGCATCTCGCCGCCCTGGACGTCCGTACCGAGGGCGTGTCCGTGGTCGTCTCCGATCTCGTCGGCCGCGTGCTCGCGGAGGCGTCCCTGCCGATCGACGGCGACACGGGGACGGGTCCGGCGGTGGAGCAGGCGGTCGCGCTGGTCGAACGCGTGGCGAAGGAGGCCGGCGCCGACCGCCTCCACACCGTCGGGATCGGCGCCCCCGGACTGATCGACCCGTCCACCGGCGAGCTCCGCAACTCATCGGGCCTGCCCGAGTGGCATCGCCGCCTGGTCGCCACGCTTCAGGAGCGCCTCCCCGAGGCCCGCGTCAGCGTCGAGAACGAGACCAACCTCGCGGCACTCGCCGAACAGCGCGACGGCGCGGCGCAGGACCGCGACACCTTCGTCCTGCTGTGGCTCGGCCACGGAACCGGCGCGGCCGTGGTCCTGGACGGCACCCTGCGCCGCGGGGCCTCCGGCGGCACGGGGGAGATCGGCTTCCTGCCCGTACCGGGAACCACCGCGCTGCCGTCGGCGACGGACTGCGAGGGGGGCTTCCACTCCCTGGCGGGTTCGGCAGCGATCGCGGACCTGGCACGGCAACACGGGCTGACGACGCAGGCGAGGGGGCATGAGCCGGTTGCTGCGGGGGTGGTGCGGGGGGCGGTTGTGCTGGTTTCGGGGGATGGCGGGGCGGCAGCGCTGTCCGGGCGATCACGCGGGAGCGCTGGGGCGGGGGCGCGTGCTGATGAGGCGGAGAGGGGCAGGTCGGCAGCGGCGGGGGATGTGCGGGTGGGTGGGGCTGCACCGGAGGGGGCCGCTGCGATGCCGGCACACGGTGATGAAGCAGGGAGGGTCGGGCCCGCATCAGCCGGAGGCGTCGGGCGTGCCGGGGAGACCGGTGACCCTGGGGGCGCGGCGCCGACGCGGGACGGCGTATCCGCCGTCGATGCCCGGTCCGCCGACCGTTTCCTCGACGCCCTCGCCGATCGCCTTGCCGTCGGCGTCGCGTCCGTGGTGGCGATCCTCGATCCCGGTTGCCTCGTCCTGGGCGGCGAGGTCGGCCGGGCGGGCGGCGACGAACTCGCCGCCCGCGTGGCCGCACGGGTCCGCCGTATGTCCCCGCTCCCCACCGAGGTCCGGGCAAGCGCACTCGGCGGCAGTGCCGTACTCCGCGGAGCCCTGCTCACCGCCCAGGACCGCGCCCAGGAGGAGCTGTTCGCGCCGCCCGGGCGGTAGCCAGTGGCTTCGCCGCGACGGGCTCCGCAGGGGCTCATCCGCGCTGCCTGGCGAGGTGATCCTCGAACGTGCCCTTGCCGACGGCGTGTTCGGGCGCGAGGTGCCCACCGCTGCGGAACGCCCGGTACGCCTTGCCCCACAGCGGCACGTTCAGCACCGCCCGCCGACGCCCGGTCGCCTTCAGATAGGCGCGCGCCAGCGACTCGAACGTCCGGATCTCCGGCCCGCCCATGTCCTCGACCCGTCCCGCGGGAGCACCGGCGGCCAGTTCGGCCAGCCGCGCCGCGACCTCCGCCACCTCGACCGGCTGGTCGCTCACCCCTGCCGGCAGCAGCATGACCGGCAGTTTGGCCAGCGCCTTGAACACCATCGCGAGCAGGTCGTGGAACTGGGTCGTGCGCAGCACGGTCCAGCCGAGACCCGACTCCTCGATCACCTTCTCGACGGCGAACTTGGTCCGGTAGTACGGATACGGCACCCGGTCGACACCGACGATCGAGATGTACACCAGGTGCCCCACCCCGGCCCGCCGTGCCGCCGCGACGAGGTTCCCGGCCGCCTTGTCGTCACCGCCGGTCTGCGTCGTCGCACAGTGCACGATCGTGTCCACGCCCGCGACCGCCGCCTCCAGCCCGGCACCGCCCTCGCGCAGATCGACGGCGTACGGCCGGCTGTGACGGCTGAGCACCCGTACCTCGTGCCCGTCCGTGCGCAGCCGCTCGGCGACGAGCCGGCCGAGGGTTCCGGTGCCGCCGGTCACCAGGATCGTGGTCATGCTGTTCAGCCCCTTCGGACGCCGGGCGCTCCCGGGTGGAGCGCCCTGACGTCAGCCAGGACTGAGCAGCCGCGTGGAATGTGACATGCCGCTAGGCCGCCCGTATGAGCTGCCGCCGGACGAAGCCCAGCTTGTCCGGGTTCACCACGACCCGGATATGGGCGATCAGACCCTCCCGCACCTCGAACGCCACCATGCCGACCAGCGCGTCGCCGGCCCACGCGGCCAGCCCCGTCTCGCCGTTGACCTCGGCCGCCGTGAAGTGCAGGCCGGCCGCGAACCGCTCGGCGCCGCCCACCGAGAGCCGTGCCACCTTGTCCAGCCCCTCGACCGGCCGCCGGGCCGCACTGACCTTGCCGCCGCCGTCGCTCGACCAGACCACATCCGCGGTCAGCAGCTTCTCCAGCCCGGCCAGATCACCGTCCCGGGCCGCCGTCAGGAACGACACGACGAGCTCCTCCTGCCGCTCGGGCACCGCCTCGAAACGTGACCGGTCCTCGCCCACCCGCTGCACCGCCCTGCGGTAGAGCTGCCGGCAGTTCGCCTCGCTCAGGTCCAGTACGCCGGCGATCTCTCGGTGGCCGTACCCGAACGCCTCCCGCAGGACGTACACCGCGCGCTCGGTCGGACTGAGCCGCTCCAGCAGGATCAGCATCGCCATCGACACGGCATCGCGCTGCTCGGCCGACTCCAGGGGCCCGAGCGTGCCGTCCGAGGTGATCACGGGCTCCGGCAGCCAGGTTCCGACGTAGTGCTCGCGCCGGGCGCGGGCCGAGGTCAGACGGGTCAGACAGAGGTTGGTGACGACCTTGGCCAGCCAGGCCGCCGGGTACTCGATGCCCGTCCGGTCGGCCCCGCTGAAACGCAGATAGGCGTCCTGCACCGCGTCCTCCGCCTCGTCGGCCGAGCCCAGCATGCGGTAGGCGAGGCCGAACAGCCGCGGGCGGTGCGTCTCGAACTCCTCGGCGATCGCGCTGCTCATGCGCACCACCCTGCCAGAGCCCGTGCACGGGGGAGTTGAGAGGCCCGGCGGTGGGCAAGGGCCGTCGTCACCACCGCCGGGCCGGTCCGCGAAGATCCGGAAAGGACTAGACCAAAGAGTCCACCAGTCGGGCCGGGTTGAGAAGTCCATCGGCAGTGCCTGTGAGCCAACCCACACCGTTCGCCCGTATGGACCTCGATCAGGCGTGGCACACTGAGCCTGTACCAGAAGCAGCGCACTCCGGGGTCGGTGAAAGTCCGAACCGGCGGTTACAGTCCGCGACCCGACCGCTTCCAGCGGCCGGTTGACCAGGTGAAATTCCTGGACCGACGGTTAAAGTCCGGATGGGAGGCAGTGCGCGGCGGGCGGGCATCCATGTATGCGCGCCGCCGTATCTGGGCTCGTCCTCGGGGCGGGTCCCGTCCGGCGTCGCTCCCGGTGTCCTCGCTCGTTCATTCTGTCGTCATCGACAGGCCCCGGAGTCCGTGCCCGAAGAGGGAGGACCCGGGAAGTGTTCACCGGAATCGTCGAAGAGCTGGGCGAGATCACGGCCGTCGAGAACCTCGGCGACGCCTCCCGCTTCCGGCTGCGCGGCCCCGTCGTCACCGATGGCGCGAAGCACGGCGACTCCATCGCCGTGAACGGGGTCTGTCTCACCGTCGTCGAACACGAGGGCGACGAGTTCACCGCGGACGTCATGGCGGAGACCCTCGACCGCTCCAGCCTCGGCGCCCTCGGTGTCGGCTCCCGCGTCAACCTGGAACGCCCCATGGCCGTGGGCGCCCGCCTCGGCGGCCACATCGTCCAGGGCCATGTCGACGGCACGGGCCAGGTGTTGGAGCGCAAGCCCTCCGAGCACTGGGAGATCATCAAGATCTCCCTGCCCGCGGACCTGACCCGCTACGTCGTGGAGAAGGGCTCCATCACGGTCGACGGCATCAGCCTCACCGTGGTCGACGCCGGCCCGGACTACTTCACGGTCAGCCTCATCCCCACCACCCTCGCCCTGACCACGCTCGGCATCAAGCAGCCCGGCGACCCGGTCAACCTCGAGGTGGACGTCGTCGCCAAGTACGTCGAGCGCCTGCTCGGAACCGGTCAGGGGGCGGACCGGTGAACTGGCTGAACTCGCAGGCCTTCACCCTTCTAGGCCAGCGCATCATCTGGTCGGACATGATCGGCAACATACTCGGCCTGATCACCCTGGCCCTCGGCTGGCGCCGCTCCCTGCTGACCTGGCCGGTCCAGTTCCTCTCCGGCCTCGTCCTGTTCATCGCCTTCTACGGCCACCTCGCCGGCAGCGCCGGCAAGCAGGTCGTCGTCATGGTCGTGGCGCTCTACGGCTGGTGGCAGTGGAACCGCAACAAGGGGCAGGCGGAGGACGGTCACATAGCCCCGCGGTTCGCCACCTGGCGCGAGCGCGGCGCGATGGTCGCCGCCGCGGCCGTCGGCACGGTCGCCGTCGCCCTGCTCTTCAAGGCCTACCCGTCCCTGTCCTGGGACCCCTGGCCGGACGCCTACATCTTCGTCGGCACCATCGTCGCCATGTACGCCCAGGCCCGCGGCATGACCGAGTTCTGGATCGCCTGGCTCCTCGTCGACGTCGTCGGCGTCCCCCTCAACTTCGCCAACGGCTACGCCTTCTCCGGCTTCGTCTACGTCATCTACGGCGCACTCGTCCTGTGGGGCATGCGCGACTGGTGGCTGCGCTCCCGTCAGGCGTCGCAGCCCGTCCTGGAAGGAGCGCCGGCATGACCACGGCACCGATCCTGTACAGCACCGACGGCATCGAGGACTGGTCGCTCGACCCCATCGAGCAGGCCATCGCCGACATCGCGGCCGGCCGTCCGGTCGTGGTCGTCGACGACGAGGACCGCGAGAACGAGGGCGACCTCGTCATCGCCGCCGAGAAGGCCACCCCCGAGATCGTCGCCTTCATGATGAGCGAGTGCCGCGGCCTGATCTGCGCGCCCATGGAGGCCGACGAACTGGAGCGGCTGAGGCTCCCGCAGATGGTCGAGGACAACACCGAGTCGATGAAGACCGCGTTCACGGTCTCCGTGGACGCCTCCGCCGCACACGGCGTGACCACCGGAATCTCCGCCTCCGACCGCGCCACCACCCTCCAGCTGCTGGCGAGCGGAGAGACCCACGCCGACGACTTCGTCCGCCCCGGCCACATCTTCCCGCTGCGCGCCAGGTCCGGCGGTGTCCTCGTGCGCAACGGCCACACCGAGGCCGCCGTCGACCTCGCCCGCCTCGCGGGGCTGCGCCCGGCCGGCGCGATCGTCGAGATCGCCGGCGAGGACGGCCGCATGCTGCGCCTGCCCGAGCTGATCCCCTTCGCCCGCAAGCACGGCCTGACGATCATCTCCATCGAGGACCTGATCGCCTACCGCCGCAGCTCCGAGCCCACCGTCCGCCGCGAGGCCGAGACCCAACTGCCCACCGCCCATGGCGAGTTCACGGCCTACGGCTACCGTTCCACGGTCGACGGCGTCGAGCACGTCGCCCTCGTCCACGGCGAGATCGGCGACGGCGAGGACGTCCTGGTCCGCGTCCACTCCGAGTGCCTGACCGGCGACATCTTCTCCTCCCTGCGCTGCGACTGCGGCCCCCAGCTGGACGCCTCCCTGGAACGCATCCAGGAAGAGGGCAGGGGAGTGGTGGTCTATCTGCGCGGCCACGAGGGACGCGGCATCGGCCTGCTGTCCAAGCTGCGGGCGTACGAGCTCCAGGAGCGCGGCCGCGACACCCTCGACGCCAACCTCGAGCTCGGCCTGCCCGCCGATGCCCGGGACTACGGCGCCGGCGCCCAGATCCTCGAGGATCTCGGTGTCCGCAGCGTCCGCCTGATGACCAACAACCCCGACAAGACCGACGCGCTCGTCCGCCACGGCCTCAAGGTCACCGGCCGCGAGCCGATGCCCGTACAGGCGGGCGAGCACAACCTCCGCTACCTGCGCACCAAGCGGGACCGGATGGGACACGACCTGCCCTGGCTGGACACGGCCCCCGTGTCCACCTGCAGCAACCAGTAATTCCAGAGCACACCGAGGAGACACGAGAGCGTGAGCGGCAAGGGCGCACCGGAGCTGTCCGTACGCAATGTGGGTGACCTGCGGGTCGCCGTCATCGCGGCGCAGTGGCACGAAAAGGTGATGGACGGCCTGGTGGACGGCGCCCTGCGCGCCCTGCACGACCTGGGCATCGACGAGCCGACCCTGCTCAGGGTCCCCGGCAGCTGGGAGCTCCCGGTCGTCGCCAAGGTCCTCGCGGGCCGCGGCTACGACGCGATCGTCGCCCTCGGTGTCGTCATCCGCGGCGGCACCCCGCACTTCGAGTACGTCTGCCAGGGCGTGACCCAGGGCCTCACCCAGGTCTCCGTGGAGACCGGCGTCCCCGTCGGCTTCGGCGTGCTGACCTGCGACACCGAGGAGCAGGCCCTGGACCGGGCCGGTATCGAGGGCTCGGGCGAGGACAAGGGGCACGAGGCGGTGACGGCCGCGGTGGCGACCGCGGCGACCCTCCGCTCAGTATCTGAACCGTGGCACTGACGTCTGCGGGGTTTGGCATAGGCTGAGCGTCACCATGTCCAATAAGACGTTCGAGGAGCTCTTCACCGAGCTCCAGCACAAGGCCGCACACGGCGACCCCGCCACTTCCCGCACCGCGGAACTGGTCGGCAAGGGCGTCCATGCCATCGGCAAGAAGGTCGTCGAAGAGGCCGCAGAGGTCTGGATGGCCGCCGAGTACGAGGGCAAGGAAGCGGCCGCCGAGGAGATCTCGCAGCTGCTGTACCACGTCCAGGTGATGATGGTCGCCCGCGGCATCTCCCTGGACGAGGTCTACGCCCACCTCTGAGCCGTCACAGCCGCAAGAGACCCCGCACACATCCCCGTACGCACGAACAAAGGAAGCCGACCTCATGCTGCGCATCGCCGTCCCCAACAAGGGTTCCCTGTCAGGCCCTGCGGCGGAGATGCTGCATGAGGCCGGCTACCAGCAGCGCCGCGAGTCCAAGGAGCTGCGGATCGTCGACCCGGCGAACGAGGTCGAGTTCTTCTACCTCCGCCCGCGCGACATCGCGATCTACGTCTCCTCCGGCCGCCTCGACATCGGCATCACCGGCCGCGACCTGCTGATCGACTCCGGTGCCAACGCCGAGGAGATCCTCCCGCTCGGCTTCGCCCGCTCCACCTTCCGCTACGCCACCAAGCCGGGCACGGCGAACGGCGTCGAGGACCTGAACGGGATGACGGTCGCCACCTCCTATGAGGGCATCGTCGCCAAGCACCTCGCCGACCACGGCGTCGACGCCTCCGTCGTGCACCTCGACGGCGCCGTCGAGACCGCCATCGAGCTGGGTGTCGCCGAGGTCATCGCGGACGTGGTCGAGACCGGCACCAGCCTGCGCAACGCGGGCCTGGAGGTCATCGGCGAGCCGATCATGAAGTCCGAGGCCGTCGTCATCCGCCGCACCGGCGAGAACGGCGAGGAGCCCAAGGTCCAGCAGTTCCTGCGCCGGCTGCAGGGCGTCCTGGTGGCCCGGACGTACGTGATGATGGACTACGACTGCCGCGCCGAGCACCTGGAAGAAGCGGTCGCCATCACCCCCGGCCTGGAAGGGCCGACCGTCTCGCCGCTGCACAACGAGGGCTGGGTCGCCGTCCGCGCCATGGTGCCCTCCAAGGACGCCCAGCGGATCATGGACGACCTGTACGCGATCGGTGCCCGGGCCATCCTGACCACGGCCATCCACGCCTGCCGTCTCTGAGCGCACAAGAAGAGGCACACAGAGATGTCCGACCTGCCCGCTCTCCCCGTCACTTTCCGGCCGGGCCGCACCCGCGCCGTCCTGCTCACCTCCGGTGCCGTGATCTTCGCGGTGATCACGGCCGTGGCGCTGCTCCTGGAGCAGCTCAGCCCCGGCGAGAAGCTCAGCTTCGTCTTCACCGGAGCGGTCCTCTTCGGTGTCCTTGCGCTGCTCGCCCGGGTGAAGGTCGTCGCCGACGAGACGGGCGTCACCGTCGTCAACATCGCCAGCAGGCGGCACCTGGAGTGGGCCGAGATCCTCCATGTGAACCTGCGCCCGGGCGATCCCTGGGTCTTCCTCAACCTCAGCGACGGCACCAGTCTGCCCGCGCTCGGCATCCAGCCGGGCATCGCCAAGGAGCGTGCCATCGCCGATGCGCGCACCCTGCGGGCACTCGCCGAGGCCCGCTCGACCAGGGATCTGCCGTAACGGCCCCTGTCTTGATTAATCTGTTGGCGGAGGCGTTTTCGTTGCGCCTCCGCCGCTGAAGTTCCCGCCGGGCTTCAGAGGCCCCTGCTACCCGAGGAGTGACTCCCTCCAGCGATGGACGGATCGTCCTGTAGTACCTGCGCCGCCACCTCACGACATACCGAGGCTGCGGCATCATGACCACCCCCCTGCTGCTCCTGGGAGCGGCCCTCCTGCTGATCCTGGCCAACGGCTTCTTCGTGGCCGCCGAGTTCGGCCTGGTCACGGTCGAGTCGACGGAGGCCGAGAAGGCCGCCGCCGAAGGCGACAAACGGGCCCGAAGGGTCGCCGAGTCGCTCAGGGAGCTGTCCTTCCAGCTCTCCGGCACCCAACTCGGCATCACCATCACCTCCCTCGTCGTCGGCATGCTCGCCGAGCCCGCTCTCGCCCAGCTGCTGCGCGGCCCGTTCACCGCGATCGGCATCCCCGAAGGCGCCGTCTCCGGTGTCGCGGTGGTCGTCGGCATGCTGCTGGCCTCCGCCGTGCAGATGGTGATCGGCGAGCTGGTGCCCAAGAACTGGGCGGTGTCCAAGCCGATGCAGGTCGCGCGCTTCGTCGCCGGCCCGCAGCACAGGTTCGCCCGGCTGTTCCGCCCGGTCATCGCCGCGCTCAACGCGGTGGCCAACCGTCTCGTCCGCGCCCTGGGCGTCGAGCCCGCCGCGGAACTGGCCTCCGCCCGCACCCCGGGCGAACTGGTGTCCCTGGCCCGGCACTCCGCGCAGGCCGGCGCCCTGGAACAGGACACGGCCGACCTGTTCGTACGGACCCTGTCGCTCGCCGAGCTGACCGCGCAGCATGTCATGACCCCGCGGGTGAAGGTGAGCGCCCTGCAGTCGACGGCGACCGCCGAGGACGTGGTGAACCTGACCCGCGCCACCGGCCTGTCCCGCTTCCCCGTCTACAAGGAGCGGATCGACGAGATCGTCGGCATGGTCCATCTGAAGGACGCCCTGGCGGTCCCGGTGCACGAGCGCCTGCGCACCCCCGTCGGCCGTATCGCCCGTCCCGCGCTGCTCGTCCCCGAGACCCTGCCCGTGCAGCCGCTCCTCGCCCAGCTGCGCAGCGAGCAGCCCATCGCCGTGGTCGTCGACGAGTACGGCGGCACGGCGGGCGTCGTGACGCTGGAGGACATCGTCGAGGAGATCGTCGGTGAGGTCCGCGATGAGCACGACGGGCAGGACGTGCCCGAGCTCGCCGCCGCCCCGCCGGAGGACGGCAGGCCCGCCTGGGACGCCGACGGCAGCTGCCGCGTCGACATCCTGCAGCGCATAGGACTCGACGTGCCCGAGGGGCCGTACGAGACCGTCGCCGGCCTGGTCGCCGACCGGCTCGGCCGGATCCCGGCCGTCGGCGACAGGGCCGAACTGCCCGGCTGGCGGCTGACCGTGCGCCGCGTCGGCCACTACCGCGCCGAGCGGGTCCGGCTGGTGCGGACCGGCCTGGTCGTGGAGGTCGCCCGATGAGCGTGCTCCAACTCCTGTTCGCCGGCCTGCTCGTGCTGGCCAACGGCTTCTTCGTCGGCGCCGAGTTCGCCCTCGTGTCCGTACGCCGCAGCCAGATCGAACCGCTCGGCACGGCCCGCGCCCGCCAGGTCCTCTACGGCCTGGAGCGGCTGCCGCAGATGATGGCTGCGGCCCAGTTCGGCATCACCGTCTGCTCGCTGACCCTGGGCGCGGTGGCCGAACCGACCGTCGCGCACCTGCTGGAGCCGGTCTTCGAGTGGATCCACCTCCCGGACGGGATGATCCACCCGCTGGGTTATGTCATCGCGCTCGCCGCCGTGGTCTTCTTCCACCTCGTCATCGGCGAGATGGTCCCGAAGAACCTCGCGATGGCGGCCCCGGAGAAGGCCGCGATATGGCTCGCCCCGGGTCTGGTCGCCTTCGCCCGCGTCTGCAAGCCGATCACCGTCGCCCTCGGCGCCGTCGCCCAGGCGATCCTGCGGCTCTTCCGGGTCGAGCCGAAGGACGAGGTCGAGGCCGTCTTCACCAGCGAGCAGCTCAACCGCCTGGTGGAGGACTCCGGCCAGGCGGGCCTGCTCGACCCCGAGGAGCAGGAACGCCTCGAGGACGCCCTGGAACTGGGCTCCCGCCCGGTGACGGACGTGCTCCTGCGGCGGGAGTCCCTGGTGACGGTGCCCCCGTCGGTCACTCCGGGCCGCATCGTCGAACTCACCGCGCGCACCGGGTACTCCCGCTTCCCCATAGCGGCGGAGAACGGCGCCTTCATGGGCTATCTGCATGTCAAGGACGTACTGGACCTGGAGGACTCGGAGCGGGCGGTGCCGCAGCAGCTGTGGCGGCCGATGACGACACTGCGCTCCGAACTCCCCCTGGACGACGCCCTGACGGTGATGCGCCGCGCCGCCACCCACCTGGCCCAGGTGGCCGACGCCTCCGGCAAGGTCCTTGGCCTGGTGGCCCTGGAGGACGTACTGGAACTCCTGGTCGGCGAGGTAACGGACCCGGCCCACCGGGAGGTCCCGGATGTACGGGTGACGGAGCCGCGGGCGAGCGGCGAGCCGGAACAGGCCTTGGCAGGTTAGCGCCGGGTTCCCCGTGCCCCGAAGGGGCGCGGGGCTGCGTCTGATTTGCGGCTCCGCCGCGTGGGCGCGACCAGCCACAATCCACTCGCACCCGCAAGACAACACATTCGACCGAGCTCGTGGGCGCAGCTCACAGCCCCGATGGATCCTGCGGCCCCCGCCCGGACAGCACCTCCCCGTACGCCTGCATCAGGTCCGGCAATCGCAATGTCGACAAGTCGTCCCGCGACAGAACCCCGGGATACGTCGACAACCGCAGATCCCGATACGCACAGCTCTTCTCGTACAGCGTCCGCAGAAACCGCCCGTTCCCGAGCTCGTCGATCCACCCCTGATCCACCACATGACCGGCGATCGACCGCAACTCGTCCAACGCCTCCTCGTCCCACACGTCGCCGTTCTCGGCAGCCAGCACCTCACCGATCGAGGTGAGTTCGAGCGGCCGGTACGAGGGAAAGTCGACGCGGGTGGTGAAGCGGGACGACAGCCCGGGGTTGGCGGCCAGCAGGCGGTCCATGCCCTCCGGGTAGCCGGCCAGGATGACCACCAGGTGGTCGCGGTTGTCCTCGGCCCGCTTCAGCAGCACCTGCAGCGCCTCGTCACCGTACGCGTCGCCCTTGCCGTAGCCGGAGTTGGAGAGCGAGTACGCCTCGTCGACGAACAGCACACCGCCGATCGCGGAGTCGATCAGTTCGTTGGCCTTCACGGCCGTCTGGCCCAGGTACTCGCCGACCAGGTCGGCCCGCTGCGCCTCCACGAGGTGGTCGCCGCCGAGCAGCCCGAGGGCGTAGAAGACGCGGCCGAGGATGCGGGCGACCGTGGTCTTGCCGGTGCCGGAGGGGCCGGAGAAGACGAAGTGCCGTTTCGGCGGCTGGACCGGCAGGCCCTGACCGGCGCGCAGGCGCGCCATGTTCAACTGGGCGGACAGCGCCTTGACCTGTCGCTTGACCGGCTCCAGGCCGACCATGCGCTCCAGCTCGGCGAGCGCCTCCTCGAGCAGGGCGGGGTCGGTGGGCCCCGCGGGCAGCGGGGAGCCCGGCGGGCCGACGGTCTTCTCGCGCACCGTCGGGTCGATCGAGGACGGCAGTGGGCCCACCGGCGGGAGGTCGGACTCGGAGAGCCTCAGGTCCCGGCCCTCGGCGCCGAAGAGCGGGTCCAGGGTGTCGGGGCCCTCCAGGGCGTCCTGGCCGCCGGAGAGCGTGATCGCGGCGAGGTCGGTGGCCTCGTCGTACCCGTCGCCCTCGGCGATCGCCGCGAGCCGGGCCGAGGTGTCCATGAAGGCGGGGTCGACGCGGTGCACGGCACGGTAGAGGGGGAGGGCGGCAGCCGAGCGGCCCGTGCCCTCGTGGGCACGCGCCAGCCAGTAGCGCAGCTCCTTGCGCTGCGGCTGCTCGCTGCGGCAGCGCATCAGGGCGGAGGAGAGCAGTGGCTCGGCCTGTCCGTACATCTCCAGGCGGACCCGGGCCATGCCGCCGAACAGGCCTGCCTCGATGCCGAGCAGGGCGTCGTCGATCAGCGGGTCGGTGTGGCGGACGAGCTGGTCCCAGTCCTTGACGAGATAGGCGCGGCAGGCGTGCAGAAAGCGGACCTGCGGGTCGGTGTCGACGGGCGGCAGGCCCGCGAGCGCCCGGTCCAGTTCCGGGACATGGCGGCCGTCCAGCCAGTGCGAGGCGTGCGCGAGCAGCAGGTCGCGTGGGCTCTCCAGCACGGGCTGCACCCACCAGCCCAGCCAGTACCAGGAGTTGAGGGAGCGGCGGTGCCGGGCGCGCTGTTCACCGAAGCGGTCGCGGTGCCGGAACATCCGTAACAGCGCGGTCGTCGTGTCGACGCGCAGCGCGTGCAGTCCGAGCCAGCCGTCGGCCATCCCGGGATCCATCCGCACCGCGGCCCGGAACTCCTCCTCCGCCTGCGGATAGGCGCCCATCGTGTAGGCGTCCACACCTCGCAGCCAGGCGAGGTCGGCCGGGGCCTCGGGGCCCTGCGTGCCGAAATCCATCACGTCCCCCACAAACCGTGCCCCCGTCGGTTGACCGCCGGACCGATGTCCGCCGGCCGCCTTGATCGAACCGCCGTACCGCGGACCGGAGTTGCGGTGCGCGCAGCCGTCCATCAGGTCGCACCGAGGGCATCGTACCTGCGGGGGTGTCGCCCGCCGAAGGGTGCCGCACGGGCCGTTTGGCGAGGTGGGAGCAGACGGGGCGCACTTCGGACGGTGACGGTGTGTGAGCGAAATGTGTCGTGGAGCGTCCGCAAAACGGGGTGCGGGCAGAACGAAGCCCCCGATCACGGGGGAACAACCGGGGGCTTCGCGACTCTGGGCGGCTTCGAATAGCCGCACATTGAGAACGTAAGTCCTGTACGGGCCCCCGGTCAAGCGGAGTTGAGGCACCGCGCGAAGTTCTCCGGCGGGCGTCTTCACAAGTTCAGCACACTGCCGATGGTCCGTCACCGTGTGTGAGCGTCTGGTCCGGTCCAATAGGCTTCACCGGTCCCGGGAGCACCTCGTACCCCTTCTCCGACTGCCGTATCAGAAGGTCGGCGAACGCCCGCGAGGGATCGTCGGCGAAGTGTTTCCGCTCCGCCGTGACCCAGCCGGCCCAGAACTCCCGCTGCTCCTCCCCGTCCCGCTGCCGTCCGCGCGTCCAGGACTCCTCGTGCGGCAACTCCATCCACAGCAGTGCCGCGAGGTGCGGGCGCAGCGCGCGGCGGCCGGCTCCGACGCCCTCGACGAGGACCACCGGGGCCGGCCGCAGTGTGCGGGGCGGTCCGAAACGGCGGGTGTGCCAGTCGTAGGGGGCGTAGTGGGCGCTCTCACCGCGGCTCAGCGGTTGGATCACCTGGGCCAGCAGCCGCCCGGTCCACTCGAACAGTTCGTCGTGGCTGGCGATGTCGTCGAGGTGCAGCACGGGCGCCCCGTCCAGGACCCGGGCCAACCGCCCGGCGAACGTGGACTTTCCGGAGCCGGCGTGTCCGTCGACGCCGATCAGGCGGACCGGGCCGCAGGACGGTGGCAGACGGCGGAGCCGGGAGGCGAGGTCGTGAATGGCTGTTCCTTGGCCGGCTGGAGAGTTGGGCATATTCGACAGGAACATTCTAGTGGTGGGTGAAACCGGGGCGAATGGGTGGGCCGGAAAATAGTGCCGCATTGAACCAGTCGTTGGCTGGCTGCGAGCCAGTGTTAATCCCGTCCCGGAACCTAGGACCACCATCTCGAAAAGCGCGTTCCGGTTGCGCTCTTCGCTGAGTAAGGTGCTGGGTGCACAACTGCGAGGCGTCGTACGGGGAGACAGGAGCAGATGGCCGCTGGATTATTCGAGGGGCAGTATGTGTGGCATCCGGCGGCCGACGACCGCTTGCTCGCGAGCGTATGCGTCGACGTACGCGCCGGCCGATACCGGAGCACCCATGAAGCCCTCGCCGAAACACATGGCGACTTCGGTCTGCGCGCCCACCGCTCCCTGGTCCTTGCCTCCGAGGCCGCCGACTCCGACCTCGCCGAACGCTGGCTGGCCGAGGAACCGACCCACGAGGCGGCACTGCTGTGGGCGCGGGTGGCGGTGCTGCGCGCGGTGCGCGCCGCCGACGCGAGGGACGATCGGGCCGAGGCGCTGGAGCGGATCGCCCTGACCGCCTGCGACCGGGCGGCGGCGATGAACCCGGCCGATCCCACGCCCTGGGCGGCCCGGCTGGCCATGGCCCGGCTGCACCGGCTGACCGACCCCGCCCCGCGCGGGCTGCTCACCGCGCCGCCCGGACCGTGGCGACTGTTCGCGCACGTCCTGTCCCTCGACCCCTGGCACCGCGAGGCCCACCACCGCTTCCTGGCCTGCTTCTTCACCCGCCACGGCGGCTCCGTGAACGCCGCCTGGGACGTCGCCGCCTTCCTCGGCCAGCGTGCCCCCGCCGACTCCCCGTTGCGCCTGCTGCCGCTCGTCGCCCTCGTCGAGAGCTACAACCCGACCCAACTGCTCGCCGACCGGGTCTGGGAGCAGCCGCAGTGGCGCTCCACCGCCCTCGCGATCTACCAGAACTGGCTGCCCACGATTCCCGGTTACCGCTTCACACCGGTGCTCGACCTGGCCTACCTGGCACACGCCCTGGTCATGGGCAAGCGCGAGTTCGAGGCCCGCGCGGTCTTCACGGCGATGGGGCCGTACGCCTCCCGTATGCCCTGGTCCGCCTTCGGCGAGCCGGCCGACCAGCTGTCCCGCGCCCGCCGCGCCTGCGGCCTCCCCGTCCCCCCGTAGACCCCCCGCAGAGAGAAAGGCCGAACTGTGCCCGAACGGATATCGGACGACGACGCCGTACTCCATGAGATGGGCTACCCGAGAAAACTCACCCGTCGCTTTCAGGCGTTCGACAATTTCGCCATCTCATTCACCATCATCAACATCATTTCGGGAATCTTCTCCAGTTTCGGATTCGGGCTGAACGCCGGAGGCCCTCGCATTCTCGTCTTCGGCTGGATCGGCGTCTCCGCCATGGTGCTCTTCGTCGGCCTCGCCATGGCGGAAGTCGCCTCCGCCTATCCGACGAGCGGCGCCCTGTATTTCTCCGCCGGTAAACTCGCCAGACGGCACAAGGGAGCCTGGTCCTGGTACACCGGCTGGCTGAACTTCGTGGGCCAGATCGGCGGCACCGCCGCCACCGGCTACGCGGCCGCCACCTTCATCCAGGCCTTCATCGCCCTGCAGTGGCCCTCCTACGTGCCGACCACCCACCAGACGGTGCTGATCACGGCAGTGCTCATCGTGCTGCAGGGGCTGGCCAACACCTACACCGTCCAGTTGGTCGCGCTCCTCAACCGGATCTCCGTGTGGTGGCTGCTGATCGGTCTCGTGGTGATCGTGGGCGCGCTGGCCGTCGGACCCGACCAGCACCAGTCCGCTTCCTTCGTCACGCATTTCGCGAACAACACCGGTTTCACGAACGGACTTTACGGCGGGATGCTCGGCCTGCTCGTCACCAGCTGGACCTTCACCGGCTTCGACGGCAGCTTCCACATGTCCGAGGAAACGGTGCGGGCCACGGTCAACGCCCCGAAGGGGATCACACGGGCGATCGGCTACTCGGCGATCACCGGTCTGATCCTGATGCTTGCACTGGTCTACAGCATTCGGGACTACGACCATGTGGCGAGCGCATCCGCTCCGCCCGTCCAGATTCTCATCGACGGTCTGGGCATGACCACCGCCAAGGTGCTCCTGCTGATCGTGATCGGCGCGATGCTCTTCTGCGGCCTCGCCAATCTCACCAGCAACACCCGGCAGATCTTCGCCTTCTCCCGCGACGGCGCCATGCCCGGCTCCCGGCTGTGGCACTCGGTGTCGCCCCGCACCCGTACCCCCGTGAAGGCCGTCTGGCTCGCGGTCGCCTGCTCGCTGGCCCTCGTCCTGCCCGGCTGGTGGTCGCACACGGCGTTCACCGCCATCGTCAGCGTCAACGTCGTCGGGCTGTTCCTCGCCTACGCCGTGCCGATCCTGCTCCGGCTGAGCCTCGGCGACGAGTTCCAGCGGGGGCCGTGGCACCTGGGCCGCTGGAGCAAGCCCGTCGGCGTGATCGCGGTGGCCTGGATCCTGCTCAGCAGCGTCCTGTTCATGCTTCCGCAGGCCTCGCCGATCACCGTCGACTCCTTCAACTACGCGCCGATCGCCCTCGTCGTCGTCCTGGTCGTCGCCACCGTCTGGTGGTTCGCCACCGCCCGCCGCCGCTTCCAGGGTCCGGTCAGCTACGGCCGCCCCGACGAGGTCGCGGCGATGGACCTGATCTGAGCGCTGCGCGCGGCCGCCCGCCCGCGTGCGCCGGGCGGGGCGGCCCAGCAGGTCATGCCAGTGGTCCAGGCCAATATTGGTGGGCGTGGCATGGGCCGAAGTGCTGGCAGGAGGTGCCGCCCGCGGCCATAGTTGGCGCACAACCATGCAGCGCAACCGCGCATTTGGACCTGCCCGACTCGGACACCTGGGGGCGTTCCACCCATGAGCAGAGCCGAACAGCCGTCCCGCAGAACCGTCCTCGCCGCCGCGGTGGCCGCCGCGGTGGTGGGCCCCGCCGTCACCGCCGACGTGGCCCACGCCGAGGAGTCCGCCGTGGCCCCGACCCTTCCCCGCTCCGAGGGAACCCCCACGGTCGACTACCACTCCTGGACCTCGTACCGGGACTGGCGCGCCGGCACCACGCAGGGCACCCGTGCGGTGGCGGGCGCCCGCCCCGGCGCGGTGATCGCCGCCCCGGCCGGCACCACCGACTACACGGACCCGCACACCGGCACGACCGCCGCCTGGGAGTATGCGACCTGGACGTCCCCCGTGCACCGGCTCCGCGTCCCCGCCACCGAGGTGATCGCCTCCTGGAACGCGCACACCCCGGCCGGCACCTGGCTCCAGGTCGAGCTGCACGGCACGTACTCCGACGGCACGCAGACCCCCTGGTACGTGATGGGCCGCTGGGCGGCCGGTGACCAGGACATCAAGCGGACCTCGGTGGACGACCAGAAGGACGGCAAGAGCGCCATCTGGACGGACACCTTCGCCATCGACGACGCCACGACCGGCCTGCGCCTGGTCTCGTACCGCCTCCGCCTCACCCTCTACCGCAAGCCCGGCACCAAGCTCACCCCCACGGTGTGGCGGCTCGGCGCGATGGGCTCGGACATCCCCGACCGCTTCACCGTCCCGGCCTCCACGCCCGGCCTGGCCAAGGAACTGATCGTCCCGCGCTACTCGCAGGAGATCCACAAGGGCCAGTACCCCGAGTACGACAACGGCGGCGAGGCCTGGTGCAGCCCCACATCCTCACAGATGATCATCGAGTACTGGGGAGGCCGGCTCACCCGCGAGCAACTGGCCTGGGTGGACCCGAGCTACGCCGACCCACAGGTCGACCACGCGGCCCGCTTCACCTACGACTACCAGTACCAGGGCTGCGGCAACTGGCCCTTCAACGCCGCCTACGCGGCCACGTACCAGGACCTGCAGGGCGTGGTCACCCGGCTCGGCTCGCTCACCGACCTGGAGACGCTGATCGCGGCCGGCATCCCGGCCATAACGTCCCAGTCGTTCCTCAAGGAGGAGCTGACGGGGGCGGGTTACGGCACCGCGGGGCACCTGATGACCGTCATCGGCTTCACCGGGGACGGCGATGTGATCGCCAATGACCCGTTCTCACCGAGCGACGACGCCGTGCGCCGTGTCTACAAGCGGCGCGAGTGGGAGAACATCTGGCTCAGGACCAAGCGGTACAACGCCTCCGGCAAGGTCGTCTCCGGCACCGGCGGCGTCTGCTACCTGTACTTCCCGGCCCGGCCCACACCCCGCCAGCGCAAGGCGCTCGCGACAGTCGGCGTGCGCTGAGCGACGGGCGAAGGGCCGGGGGAAACCGGGCCCTTCGCCCGTGTACGAGGTCTCCGTCTCCGGGCAGCCCCCCTGCGGCCGCACGTCGAGTGGACTCGAACGAGTGGACGTGGTTGTTCTGACATACTGCGGATGTCCCGCAGCCTGCCCGAGACCAGGGTCGAAATTGAAGATCAGCGAACAGAGAGACGCCACCCGACCCCGGGCGCGCGGCACCGAGCGCTCGCTGGCGCGCCGAGCCGAACTCATCGCCATCGGGCGGAAGTTGTTCGCCGACAGGTCGTACGACGCGCTCTCGATGGACGACATCGCACGGCAGGCGCATGTCGCCAAGGGGCTGATCTACTACTACTTCCAGTCCAAGCGCGGCTACTACCTGGCGATCATCAACGATTCGGTCGCCGACCTGGTCACCTTCGCGGCGAGCGAGGCCGAACTGGAGCAGCTGGACCGCGTCCATCGCACGATGGAGGGCTATCTGCGCTACGCCGAGCACAACCAGGCCGCCTTCCGCGCGATCGTCAGCGGCGGCGTCGGCTTCGACGCCGAGGTGCACGCCATCCGGGACGGAGTGCGTGAAGCGATAGTGGCGACCGTCGCCGAGGGGGCGTACGGCCGCACGGACATCGCCCCGCTGGCCCGCATGGGCCTGTTCGCCTGGGTGTGCGGCGTGGAGGGCGCCACCCTCGACTGGATCGACCGCCCCCAGCTGTCCCGCGAACAGATGCGCGAACTCCTGGTCAAGCAGCTCGGCGGCGCCCTGCGCGCCATCGAGGAACTGGACCCGGCCTACCCCACTCCGGCCCCGGCCCGCCGAGACGCCTGAGCGAGGGGCGAAGGCTCCCGCACGCTCGGCTGCTTTTCTACGTCACCTCCGTAGCGCCGAGGTCCAGGCGCGCTCCGTCACGTTCCGCTGGACCTCGCATGCAGTCGGTGGCCGGGATATTCTTGAAGTAAGCGGTCGTTAACTGGTGACGGGATGCCTGCAATCGGGCATACTCACAGCGCACAGCCGCTGGTCAGCAGCTTCCGAGACCCGGGAGAGCGGAGCATCGGCCGGCCCGGAAAGACCCGGCGGAGCCGCCCCGACCCAAGGCGCACGTCGGCCGATGTGCCCGAACAGGGAGGAGAGCGTCGCCATGCCCGACCGCGCCCCGCAGCCGGTGGACCGTCAACTGCCCACGGACGAGGCCCGGGATCTGATCTCGCTCGTCCGCGACATCGCCCAGCGCGAGATCGCCCCGAAGGCGGCCGCGGAAGAGGACGCCGGACGCTTCCCGCGCGAGGTCTTCACACTGCTGTCGGAGTCGGGACTGCTCGGCCTGCCGTACGACTCCGAGTACGGCGGCGGCGACCAGCCCTACGAGGTCTATCTGCAGGTCCTCGAGGAGCTCGCCGCGGCCCGCCTCACCGTCGGCCTCGGCGTCAGCGTGCACACGCTCGCCTGCTACGCGCTCGCCGCCTACGGCACCAAGGAGCAGCAGGTCGAGCACCTGCCCGCGATACTGGGCGGCGGCCTGCTGGGTGCCTACTGCCTGTCCGAGCCGTCGTCCGGATCCGATGCCGCCTCTCTTCGTACGAAGGCGGTGCGCGACGGCGAGGACTGGGTGATCACCGGCACGAAGGCCTGGATCACGCACGGCGGGATCGCCGACTTCTACACGGTCATGGCCCGCACGGGGGAGGAGGGGCCGCGCGGCATCACCGCCTTCCTGGTCCCGGGCGACGCCGAGGGCCTGAGCGGCGCGCTGCCCGAGAAGAAGATGGGGATGAAGGGCTCACCCACCGCGCAGGTCCACCTCGACGGGGTCCGTGTCCCGGACGAGCGGCGCATCGGCGAGGAGGGCCAGGGCTTCGCGATCGCCCTGTCCGCGCTCGACTCCGGCCGGCTCGGCATCGCCGCCTGTGCGATCGGCCTCGCCCAGGCGGCGTTGGACGAGGCGGTCGCGTACGCCACCGGGCGGCAGCAGTTCGGGCGGCCCATCGCCGACTTCCAGGGGCTGCGCTTCATGCTCGCCGACATGGCGACCCAGATCGAGGCGGGCCGGGCCCTGTATCTGGCGGCGGCGCGGCTGCGCGACGCGGGGCGGCCGTTCGCCAAGCAGGCCGCCATGGCCAAGCTGCACTGCACGGACACCGCGATGAAGGTGACCACGGACGCCGTCCAGGTCCTCGGCGGGTACGGCTACACCGCGGACTTCCCGGTGGAGCGCTATATGCGCGAGGCCAAGGTGCTGCAGATCGTCGAGGGCACCAACCAGATCCAGCGCATGGTCATCGCCCGTCACCTTGCGGGTCCTGAAACGCGCTGAACTGCCCTCTGGTGACCTGCGGGGCCGCCAGCCTGATCCACTCCGGGTCGTGGCGGCCCGGCAGGGTGCGGCCCCGGTCGGCCCAGGCGCGCATCAGAGCGCTGTAGATCGGCGGGTCCTGCAGATGCGGCGGCACCGGCCGGGCCGTTCCTGCGGGCGGCGGAACGAACACACGGCGCTGACGCCCGATCACGGAATAGGTGGGGGTCATACCAGGGCAACGCGGAGGTAGGCGGACAGGTCACCCATCCGCGGAATCGAGCGTGAGTTCCCGGACGTCCGGCTCCCTCTCTGGCCTCCGCCGACTGTCTGACGTACCGTCAGCCAAGCCGTCTCCAGGGAGGTTTGGCGTGGCCGACGACCGCCCCGTACCGCTCGACGAGTACCCCGTGCACCAGGTCCCGCTGTCCATGAAGCACGTGGCGACCGGGGACCGGAACGCCTACGACCGCTGCATCTTCCACGTCCTCGACCACGAGGGGCGCGCCCTGCTCATCGTGGGCCTCGGCGTCTACCCCAACCTCGGCGTGATCGACGCGTACGCGACCCTGCGGACCGGGGACACCCTGCACGCGGTGCGCGCCTCGGATGCCCTCGGAGAGGACCGCATGCGGCTCGCCGTCGGCCCGCTCAGGATCGAGGTCGAGGAGCCGCTGCGGCGGCTGCGGCTGCTGGGCGACGACGACCTGTTGTCGTACGACCTCACCTGGACCGCCGCCTTCCCCGCCCTGTGGGAACCCCACCACCTCCAGCGCCGCGGCGAGCGGCTCACCCTCGAAGGGCGCCGCTTCGTCCAGGCGGGCGGCGTGGAGGGCGTGATCCGCGCCGCGGGTGAGGAGTTCCGGGTCACCGCCGCCGGGTGGACCGGCACTCGGGACCGCAGCTGGGGCGTGCGGCCCATACCGGGGGAGGAGGGCGGCCGCCTCGCGGAGGAGCACCCGACCGAGGGCTTCCACTGGCTGTGGTGCCCGGTGCGCTTCGAGGACCGCTTCCTCATGGTCGTCGTCCAGGAGGACGCCGACGGCTACCGCTCCCTGAACGACGCCACCCTGGTGCGCCCCGGCCACCGCGACCGCCAACTCGGCTGGCCCCAGCCCGAGATCACCTACCGCTCCGGCACCCGCCACCCGGACCGCGCCCTCATCCACCTCGGTGACCTGCGCAAACCGCAGGAGCTGGAGGTCGAGATCCTCACCTCCTCGCCGCTCGCGATCGGCGCCGGCTATCCGCCCGCCGACGACTGGCAGCACGGCACCTGGCGCGGCCGCGGCTGGACGGACCGCCGCACCTACGACCTGACGCAGCCGCACGCGCCGGCCGCCTACGGGGTCACCGACCATGCCGCCCGCTTCCGGCTGGACGGCCGGACGGGCCACGGCATCTTCGAGCACGGCTCGTTCGGGCGGCACGATCCGAGCGGGTTCACGGACTTCACTTCGGTCGCACCGTAGGCGGTATGTGACATGGCATCCACTGCACCCCGTCCCCGCACCACCACCCGGGACCCGGAGGAGCTCGCCCGCCGTCTCACCGCCTGGCTCTCCACCCGGCTGCCCGGCGCCAAGGCGGCCGGAGTCACCGTCCCCGAGTCCAACGGCATGTCCAGCGAGACCCTGCTCTTCGACATCGAACACTCCGAACCACCCGTGCACCGCTGCGCGTTGAGACTCGCGGCGGATCCGGCGGCGTACACCGTCTTCCCGGTGTACGACATGGAGCGCCAGTACCGCACGATGCGCGTCGTGGCGGAGTACTCGGACCTGCCCGTGCCGAAGGTGCTGTGGCTGGAGGAGGACCCCCGGCCGCTCGGGGCGCCCTTCTTCGTGATGGAGCGCGCCGAGGGCCGCGTGCCGCCCGACGTCATGCCCTACACCTACGAGGGCAACTGGCTGCACGCGGCGAGCGACGCCGAGCGCGAGCGCCTGGAGGCTGCCTCGATCTGGCTCCTGGCCCGACTGCACGACCAAGTGCCGCCGGAGGCCGCCGAGTTCCTCGCGCTCCCTGGCGAGGGCGACGCCCTGCGCCGCCATGTCACCGCCCAACGCGCCTACTACGACTGGGTCGTCGACGGACGCGCCCGCTCACCGCTCATCGAGGCCGCGTTCGACCACCTGGAGGAGCTCTGGCCGCGCGATCCGGGCACACCGGTGCTCAACTGGGGCGACGCACGCATCGGGAACGTCGTCTACGACGGCTTCGAACCCGCCGCCGTCCTCGACTGGGAGATGGCGGCCCTGGCCCCGCGCGAGGTCGACCTCGGCTGGACCGTCTATCTGCACCGCTTCTTCCAGGACCTCACGGTCGCCTTCGGCCAGCGCGGTCTGCCGGACTTCCTGCGCCGCGACCGCATCGAGTCCCGCTACGCCGAACTCACCGGCCACACACCGCGCGACATGGACTTCCACACGCTGTACGCCGCGCTGCGGCACGCGATCGTGATGCTCCGGGTCGCCTACCGGCAGGTGCACTTCGGTGAGGCAGCCGTTCCGGCGGATCCGGACACACTGATCCTGCACCACGGCAGCCTGCGGGCCATGGTGCAGGGCAGTTACTGGGATTGAGCGTGGCGGTTCAGGCGGCCTGACGGCGCATCGCCGGCACCCGCATCGGGCGCGAGCCCGGGCCGCCGACGTGCGAGAACGGCTGCGTCCGCCAGTCGAGCCCCTGAGGGAGCGTCAACAGGAGGGCGGTGTCCTGCTCCTGGGGCTCGGCCGACTCGTCCGCGGAGCGGGCCTCGGCCGCCCGGCGGCCGGTGCCGGCGCAGACCGTGAGGCCGAACGGGTTCCACGGCGAGGCGCACAGCGCATGCTCCGGCAGGACCTGTTCGTCCGCCAGCAGGGCGATGGGCTGCGTGCAGTCCGGGCAGATCACCCGGTACATCTCGAAGGTGTCGTACGCGTCGAGTTCGTCCTCGAAGGCGTCGGGTTCGACGCCCTCCGGCTCGGGCTCGACGACCGCCTGGAGCCGCTTGGCTGCGGTACGACCAGGGCGCTTAAGACTCTGCATGGGTTCTCCCCCTCGGGCTGGGCCGTTCGGGCACTGCGGCCTCGACCACAGCAAGCACTTCCCGCCCGGTCTCGGCGGTAATCACGAGAGCATCACGGAGACGTCCCGGCGGCTGTGTCCTTCGTCACATGCCGCCCGCAGGTGCCCGCGGCGGACGATTTGTCCCCCGGACGGCTCACGGGCAGCTCTCGGGCACATCACAAACCGGGTATGACCTGGACTGCTCAGGTATCCGAGGAGATCAAGCGCACTGTAGGTTCTTGCGTCATGGAGGAGCTGGACCGTCAAATCGTGCAGCTGCTCGTCAAGGACGGGCGGATGAGCTACACAGACCTGGGCAAGGCCACGGGCCTGTCCACGTCGGCCGTGCACCAGCGGGTGCGGCGGCTCGAACAGCGTGGCGTCATCCGCGGCTATGCCGCGGTGGTCGACCCGGAGGCCGTCGGGCTGCCCATGACCGCGTTCATCTCGGTCAAACCCTTCGACCCCAGCGCCCCGGACGACATCTCGGACCGTCTGGCCGGAGTCCCGGAGATCGAGGCCTGCCACAGCGTCGCGGGCGACGAGAACTACATCCTCAAGGTGCGCGTGGCCACACCGCACGAGCTGGAGGAGCTGCTGGCGCGGCTGCGAACCCTGGCCGGGGTCTCGACCCGGACGACGGTGGTCCTGTCGACGCCGTACGAGGCACGGCCGCCGCGGATCTGAGCGGTGTTGGTCGCTCGCCGGCTGCGGGTCGGTGGGGGCTTGTCACGCAGTTCCCCGCGCCCCTTGCAGGGGCGTTGGCGGCGCCCCTCGTGCACAGTGATCCAGGAGACGCGCGAGACTGGTCCCCATGAGCGATCGCACCCCCGAGCCGACCACCGTCCTCCTCCGCCGCGGAGAGGTCCACAGCCCCGCCGACCCCTTCGCGACCGCGATGGTCGTGGAACGGGGGCAGGTCGCCTGGGTCGGTTCCGAGGGCGCCGCGGACGCCTTCGCGGACGGTGTCGACGAGGTGGTCGACCTGGACGGCGCCCTCGTCACCCCGGCCTTCACCGACGCCCATGTGCACACCACCTCCACCGGCCTCGCGCTCACCGGCCTCGATCTGTCCGACGCACCCTCCCTGGAGGCCGCACTCGCCCTGGTACGGGACTTCGCGGCGGCCCGCCCGCAGGAAAAGGTGCTGCTCGGCCACGGCTGGGACGCTGCCCGCTGGCCCGGCGGCCGACCCCCGACGCGCGCGGAACTCGACGAGGCCACCGGCGGCCGTCCCCTCTATCTCTCCCGCATCGACGTCCACTCGGCGGTCGTCACCACGGCCCTGCTCGACCTGGCCCACGGTGTCGCCGCAGCGGACGGCCCGCTGACCGCCGACGCCCACCACGCCGTGCGCGCCGCCGCGTTCGCAGCCGTGACGCCGGCCCAGCGCACCGAGGCCCAGCGCACCGCGCTCGCCCACGCCGCCTCCCTCGGTATCGGCTCGGTCCACGAATGCGCGGGGCCGGAGATCTCCTCCGAGGACGACTTCACCGGGCTGCTCCGGCTCGCGACCGAGGAGCCGGGACCGCGAGTGATCGGCTACTGGGCGGAACAGGCCGAAGAAGGGGTGGAGAAGGCGCGCGAACTGGGCGCGGCGGGCGCCGCCGGTGACCTCTTCGTCGACGGCGCCCTCGGCTCGCACACTGCCTGTCTGCACACGCCGTACACCGACGCCGACCACGCGGGCACCGCCTACCTGGATGCCGCCGCGGTCGCCGCCCACGTCGTGGCCTGCACCGAGGCGGGCGTGCAGGCGGGCTTCCACGCGATCGGCGACGCGGCCGTGACCACGGTCGTGGACGGTGCGCGCGCCGCCGCCGAGAAGGTCGGCCTGGCCCGGGTCCGCGCCGCCCGCCACCGCGTGGAGCACGCCGAGATGCTCACCCCCGAGACGATCGCGGCCTTCGCCGAACTGGGCCTGACCGCCTCCGTGCAGCCCGCCTTCGACGCGCTGTGGGGCGGCGAGGACGGCATGTACGCCCAGCGCCTGGGCGCCGACCGGGCGCGCACCCTCAACCCCTTCGCGGCCCTGCTCAGGGCGGGTGTCCCGCTCGCGTTCGGCTCCGACAGCCCGGTCACCCCGCTCGACCCCTGGGGCACGGTCCGCGCCGCCGCCTTCCACCGCACGCCCGAGCACCGCATCTCCGTGCGGGCCGCATTCACGGCCCACACCCGCGGCGGCTGGCGGGCGATCGGCCGGGACGACGCGGGCCTCCTGGTGCCCGGCGCACCCGCGGACTACGCCGTGTGGCGCACGGACGAGCTGGTGGTCCAGGCCCCCGACGACCGGGTCGCCCGCTGGTCCACCGACCCCCGCTCCGGCACCCCCGGCCTGCCCGACCTGAGCCTCGGCCGCGACCTGCCGGTCTGTCTGCGTACCGTGGTCGGCGGGCGGACGGTGTTCGTACGGCCGGGCGAGTGATCTCCCGGGGTGGCGCGACGCTGATCGACGCCCCCGGCGGCGTCGCACGACCTGCGTATCCTCCGCCCTGACCAGGGCTTTGATGCAAAATGCGCAGGTCAAACGGCTGTTGACAGCCAATGGCAGGGGGCCGGTAGGTTCGGCCGAGTCCACCACCGGACGCCCGACCGGGGAACTTCCGCGCACTCGTCGCAGCGCCGCTGGGTCAGGGACGGTGTGCCGCACCGGGGCACCGCCACTGGGAGCCAGGCTCAGCGCCCGCGCCGCGACGGGAGGAGAGTTCCGGCCGGTCGGGGAGGTGTGACCCGGGTGGGGCCCGGGCTCAGTAGACAACGGCTTTCGGTCGACCCGCAGCCAGCGGGCCCCAGGTCGGCCCGAAGGGCGCCGGGCCCCCATCCGTAGCTCCGCGAACCTGCCCGAAAACGCGCTCTTACCCCGCTCTTGTGGAATCGACACCACTATACGAACGTCCTGTCGCGTCATCGCAGGCCGTGGCCACTATGGTGGACGTCTGCGTACGGACACGAAGGGGCAGCAGTGAACGACGGCGACGGGACCCTCGCGGCAAAGGCCCAGGGGAGGCAGTTCGGCCCGCTCGGCACGGCCTTGGTGATCATTCCGACCTACAACGAGGCGGAGAACATCAAGTCCATCGTGGGCCGGGTGCGGAAGGCGGTCCCCGAGGCTCACGTCCTCGTGGCCGACGACAACAGCCCCGACGGCACCGGCAAGCTCGCCGACGAACTGGCCGCCGAGGACGACCACGTCCAGGTGATGCACCGCAAGGGCAAGGAGGGCCTCGGCGCCGCCTACCTCGCGGGCTTCCGCTGGGGCCTGGAAAACGGCTACGGCGTGCTGGTCGAGATGGACGCCGACGGCTCCCACCAGCCCGAGGAACTGCCCCGGCTGCTCACCGCGCTCAAGAGCGCCGACCTGGTCCTCGGCTCCCGCTGGGTGGCCGGCGGCCGGGTGGTGAACTGGCCCAAGAGCCGTGAGTTCATCTCCCGCGGCGGCAGCCTCTACTCCCGCCTCGCCCTCGCCCTGCCGCTGCGCGACATCACCGGCGGCTACCGCGCCTTCCGCCGCGAGACCCTCGAGGGCCTCGGCCTCGACGAGGTCGCCTCCCAGGGCTACTGCTTCCAGGTCGACCTGGCCCGCCGTGCGGTCAAGGCCGGCTACCACGTCGTCGAGGTGCCCATCACCTTCGTCGAGCGCGAACTGGGCGACTCCAAGATGAGCCGCGACATCCTCGTCGAGGCCCTGTGGCGGGTCACGGCGTGGGGCGTGGGCGAGCGCGTCGCCAAGGTCACGGGCCGCGGCAAGAAGGCCTGATCGTCGTCCGTCCGCACAGGGCCCGCGTGCGTCTTTCAGGCACGGTTGATCATTCGCTTATCCCGCACTGAGGCGGGCCCAGGCACACTGGATGCATGACGACAGGTGCTCCGACCCCCACGTATCCCGTCCGGCCCCGGCGCTCCAGGCTGCGGACCTGGCTGCCGCTCGGCGTCGCGGCCTGGCTGGTGCTGGAGATCTGGCTGCTGACCGTGGTCGCGGGCGCCTCGAGCGGGTTCACCGTGTTCCTGCTGCTGCTCGCGGGCTTCGTGTTCGGTGCCGCGGTGATCAAGAAGGCGGGCCGGCGCGCCTTCCAGAACCTCAACGAGGCGCTTCAGCGCGGCGGCACCCCGCAGAGCGGCGGCGGCAACGGCCTGTTGATGCTCGGCGGTCTGCTCCTGATGATCCCCGGCCTGATCTCGGACGCGGTGGGTCTGCTTCTGCTGATCCCCCCGGTCCAGAAGGCCCTGAGCCGCTTCACCGAGCGCACCCTCGACCGCAAGCTGCGCGAGGCCGGTCCCGGCAGCTTCGGTGACGCCTTCCAGCAGGCGCGCATCCACCGTCCCGACGGCAAGGTCGTCCAGGGCGAGGTCATCAGGGACGAGCCGGGTGGCGGCGCCCCGCAGGGCCCGCGACCGCCGCTGACCCACTGAGAACGCGGCCGGACACACGACTGCGGGCGCCCACGTGAAACCACGTGGACGCCCGCAGTCGCTTGCGTGCGTAGTTGGTCCGCCCGACCCCGGCAGGAACTAGGCCGACTTGCGGCTGTCCCGCGGGTGAACCGCGATGTTCATCGCGCCCGAACGGAGAACGGCCAGACGCTCCTCGAGGACCTCTTCGAGTTCCTCGCGGGTGCGTCGCTCCATCAGCATGTCCCAATGCGTACGCGCGGGCTTGGCCTTCTTTTCCTCAGGGCCGTCGCCGTCAACGAGGAGTGCCTGGGCCCCGCAGACCTTGCACTCCCACTCCGGCGGGATCTCCGCCTCGACCGAGAAGGGCATTTCGAACCGATGCCCCTTCTCGCATGCGTACTCCACGGCCTGGCGCGGGGCCAGGTCGATGCCGCGGTCCGTCTCGTAGCTGGTCACCACGAGGCGCGTGCCGCGAAGAGCTCGCTCACTCATGAATCGTGCCTCCCGGGCTTGTCGCCCACAGGACAGGTGTCGCTGTCGTCGTCATCCGGTCAACGTCCGGTCGGCGGTAAAGATTCCCGTTCCGTGTCCCGTTCCGGGTCATGCGTCGCCGTCGTAGCCGCCCCTTGTTGTACCCACCAGCGCCCGGTTTGTCACATCTGCTAGCAGATGTCACCCAGCGTTTCGGCATCTTTGACGCGCAGTAACGGTACGCCTGGCAGGCCAAACGCGTACACTACAGCCCTTTCGCCGTGAGTGCTAAATCCTTTCGGGGACGGGATTGCCCGCATCCAGGATCGCCTGCCGCACCGGAACCCTTGCGAGCAGGGCAAATCCGATGACGAAGAAGGCCACGAGCGAGATGATCGCGTCGCGATAACTTCCGGTCAGCTGGTAGGTGATCCCGAACAGAAGGGGCCCGAGCCAGCTCATGCCCCGGTCGCTCATCTCGTACGCCGAGAAGTATTCGGCCTCCTTGCCGGGCGGGACCAGATGCGAGAACAGGGAGCGGGACAGGGCCTGGCTGCCGCCCAGCACGAGGCCGATCCCGGCCGCCAGCACGAAGAACCACACCGGCGCCCCGGCCGGCAGGAAGTATCCCGCCGCCAAGGTCACCGTCCAGGCCACCAGAGAGCCGAGGATGGTGCGCTTGGCTCCGTACGTCCGGGCCAGCCTTCCCATCCCCAGCGCGCCCGCCACCGCCAGCACCTGGACCATCAGCACGGCCGTGATGAGCGTGGACTGGCTCAGGCCCAGCTCCTGGGAGCCGTACACCGACGCCTGGGAGATCACCGTCTGGATGCCGTCGTTGTAGATGAGGTAGGCGAGCAGGAACCCCAGGGTGAGCGGTTTGCCGCGCATGTCCCGGACGGTGGACGCCAGCTGCCGCCAGCCGTGTGCCGCGGGCGCCGAGGGCGTCGTACGGCGGTCGCGCAGCCGCTTCAGCGGTACGAGGGTGAAGGCACCCCACCACAGGCCCGCGGAGGCCAGGCAGATGCGGACCGCCGTCGATTCGGAGACGCCGAAGGAGTCGTGCCCGGTGAACAGCACCAGGTTCACGATCAGCATCGAGGAGCCGGCCGCATAGCCGAAGGCCCAGCCGCGCGAGGAGACCCGGTCGCGGTCCTCGGGCGGTGCGATCTGCGGCAGGTAGGAGTTGTAGACGACCATCGAGACGGCCACGGACGAGTTGGCGACGATCAGCAGGAGGCCGCCCAGCAGATAGCGGTCACCGGAGAGGAAGAACAGGCCCGTGGTGGCCGTCGCCCCCACATAGGCGCAGGCGGCGAGCAGCGGCTTCTTCCGCCCCGTGCGGTCGGCGGCCGCGCCCACCAGCGGCATCACGAGGATCGACACGATCACGGACGCGGAGACGCAGTACGCGAAGAACGACCCGGCGCGCACCGGGATGCCCAGCGGATGCACGAACCCGTCCGCGTCCGCCGCCGACTTGGCCACCGCCGTCAGATAGGGGCCCAGGAACACCGTGAGCACGCTCGTCGAGTAGACGGAGCAGGCCCAGTCGTAGAAGTACCAGCCGCGCTGCTCGCGCTGCCGGTCGATGACGTCCGTACGCACGGTGTCGGCGCTCACCCGTGCCCTCGCTTCCCCGCTGAAGTGCTGTGCGAAGGCTCGGGGGCGGGGGCCGGGCACTCAGGACCAGACGCCGCGTTCTTCCATGACCTTGCGCAACGTGTCGATGTGATCGGTCATGATGCCATCGACTCCCAGGTCCAGGAGCCGGTGCATGCGATCGGGATCGTTGACGGTCCACACGTGCACCTGCAGCCCGCGTGCGTGGGCGGCGAGGACGAAGCGGTGGTCGACGACCTGGATGCCGGACTGCGACTCGGGCACCTGCGCGGCGACCGCGGAGGCGCGCAGTGCGGCGGGGACGCCCCAGGAGCGCAGCCGCAGGTTGAGCACGCCACGCGTGCCGTACGACGTCGCCAGGCGCGGACCGGCCAGCCGCTGGGCACGCACCACGCGCGCCTCGGAGAAGGAGCCCACGCAGATCCGGTCCCACGCGCGCGTGCGCTCGATCAGGTCCAGGAAGGGGTGCAGCGAGGACTCCGCCTTCAGGTCGACGTTCCAGCGCACCTCGGGGAAGGTCTCGAGCAGCTCCTCGAAGAGGGGCACCGGCTCCTTGCCCGCCACGCGCGCGTGGCTCACGTCCTTCCACGGCAGGTCGGCTATGCGCCCGGCGCCGTCCGTCATCCGGTCCAGGGTCGAGTCGTGGAAGGCGACCAGCTTGCCGTCCGCCGTGGTGTGGACGTCGGTCTCGATGTAGCGGTAGCCCGCCTCCACCGCCCGCCGGAACTGCAGCACGGTGTTCTCCAGGCCGTCCGCGGCCCCGCCCCGGTGGGCGAAGGGGATCGGGCCGGGATGGTCGAGATAGGGGTGGCGTATCCGCGTGGTCACCGTCGAAGTATGGCCTTGGGGGGTTGCCCTTCGGCAACGACCGTGCTGCCGCCGGATGCCGACGGGACGTCGAACACCCGCAGGAAGAGCTGGGCGAGCGGGCCGATCGACACCGCGTAGAGGACCGTGCCGATGCCGACGGTGCCGCCGAGGGCGAAGCCGGTGACGACGACCGCCACCTCGATCGCCGTCCGCATCAGCCGGATCGAGCGCCCGGTACGCCGGTGCAGGCCCGTCATCAGCCCGTCCCGCGGGCCCGGCCCGAAACGGGCGGAGATGTAGAGCCCGGTGGCCACGCCGTTGAGCAGGATGCCGGCCAGCAGGAGAGGGACCCGGACGGCCAGGGAGTGCACGGCCGGGACGAGGGCGAGCGTGCCGTCCATGGCGAGGCCGATCATGAAGACATTGGAGACCGTGCCGAGGCCCGGGCGCTGGCGCAGCGGGATCCACAGCAGCAGCACCGCCGCGCCCACGACGATCGACACGACACCGATGGTCAGGCCGGTGAGCCTGGCCAGGCCCTGGTGCAGCACCCCCCAGGGTTCGAGTCCCAGGCCCGCCTCCACGAGGAGTGCGGAACTCACGCCGTAGAGCGCGAGACCGACGTAGAGCTGGATCAACCGTCGCCCGAGACGGTGCTTCGTGGACAAGGGGTCCCCCTGTGGTCGCAGTGGCCTGGTTCGTGACACCCTGTGGCTTGGGTGGAAACCTCATCCATGGCCAATCCGGGGAAGGTGGACTGATTTCCATGGCGACGTGGACTTCGGCGATGGGCGCGGCGCAGCTCGCCCGGCTGCTCAACTCCCAGCAGGACCGCCCGGCCGGGCCCGGCACCCGCCGTCCGCCCGCCTACCGTGCCCTGGCCGACGGCATCCGGCTGCTGGTGCTGGAGGGTCGCGTTCCGGTGGCCGCCCGGCTGCCCGCCGAGCGCGAGCTGGCCCTGGCCCTGTCCGTCAGCCGTACGACGGTCGCGGCGGCCTATGAGGCGCTGCGCACCGAGGGATTCCTGGAGTCCCGGCGCGGCGCGGGCAGCTGGACCGCCGTTCCGGCCGGAAACCCGCTCCCCGCACGCGGCCTGGAGCCCCTGCCGCCCGAGGCACTGGGCTCGATGATCGACCTGGGCACCGCGGCGCTCCCCGCGCCCGAGCCATGGCTGACCCGCGCCGTCCAGGGCGCCCTGGAGGAACTGCCGCCGTACGCCCACACGCATGGCGACTACCCGGCGGGGCTGCCCGCGCTGCGTTCGATGATCGCCGACCGGTACACCGCGCGCGGGATCCCGACGATGCCCGAGCAGATCATGGTGACGACGGGCGCCATGGGAGCGATCGACGCGATCTGTCACCTCTTCGCCGGCCGGGGCGAGCGCGTCGCCGTCGAGTCGCCGTCGTACGCCAACATCCTCCAGCTGATGCGGGAGGCGGGGGCGCGGCTGGTGCCCGTGGCGATGGCCGAGGGCCTGGCCGGCTGGGACCTGGACCGCTGGCGGCAGGTGCTGCGCGACGCCGCACCGCGGATCGCGTACATCGTCGCCGACTTCCACAATCCGACCGGAGCGCTCGCCGACGACGACCAGCGGCGTCAGCTCGTGGAGGCGGCCAGGTCGGCGGGGACGGTGCTGATCGCCGACGAGACGATGAGCGAGCTGTGGCTGGACGAAGGGGTCGAGATGCCGCGGCCCGTGTGTGGCTTCGACCCGGCCGGGTCCACGGTGATCACCGTCGGATCGGCCAGCAAGGCCTTCTGGGCGGGGATGCGCATCGGCTGGGTGCGCGCGGCACCGGATGTGATCCGCAGCCTGGTCGCCGCGCGCGCGTACGCCGATCTGGGCACCCCCGTGCTGGAGCAGCTCGCCGTGAACTGGCTGTTCAGCACGGGAGGTTGGGAGGAGGCCGTGGAAGTGCGCCGCAGCCAGGCCCGGGAGAACAGGGACGCGCTCGTCACCGCGGTGCGGCGGGAGCTGCCCGACTGGGAGTTCGAGGTCCCGAGGGGCGGACTGACGCTGTGGGTGCGGACCGGGGGGCTGTCGGGCTCCCGGCTCGCGGAGGTGGGGGAGCGGGTCGGGGTGCGGGTGCCGTCCGGGCCGCGCTTCGGGGTCGACGGTGCCTTCGAGGGGTATGTGCGGCTGCCGTTCACCGTGGGCGGTGCGCTGGCCGACGAGGCGGCGATGCGGCTGGCGGCGGCGGCCCGGTTGGTTGCGAGCGGGGCGTCGGGGGGCGGGGAGTCGCCGCGGACGTTCGTGGCGTGACTGCGGGCCTGGGGGGCCGTTCTCCAGGACTGCGGCCGCCGGCGGCGGAACCTACTGCGCCTCCGCCGCCACGGCCTCTGCGGGCACCGGCTTCGCCTCGACCGGCTCCTCGTCGATGGGCACGGTCTCGACCGGCATGGTCTCGACCGGCATGGCCTCGACCGGCATGGCCTCGAAGGGCTTGGCCTCGGCGGACTCCTGGTCGGCCGGCGTGGTCCGAGGCGGCAGCAGCGCCAGCACCGCCTTGCGGTGCGCGTCGCTCGCCGTGTCGTCGTACGGGTCCGGAGTCGACGGCACCTGAAGCCGGTGCACCGGGCCTGTGCCGAGACGGGCGTAGCCGCGGCCGGGCGGGACCTCGGCGGCCGGAGTGGTGGACGGCAGCGCACCCAGGACCCCTGAGAGTTGCTCCGCCGTGGCGGGGCCCAGCACGACACGCGCGCGTGTGTGCTGCCGTACGTCATCGCTCAGCGCTTCGGCGTGGTCGAACTGCTCGCCCACCACGACCGTCACATTCACCGCCCGGCCGTGCCGGAGCGGGACCTGGAGCAGGGACTGCGGGTCCTCGCGGCCGTCCGCGGCGGCGAGATGGGTGAAGGCGCTCGGGCGGTCCAGGAGGAGCCACAGAGGACGCTTGGTGTCCTCCGGCGGCGGCTGCCCGGCCTGGCGGGCGCGGTTCGCGGCGATCAGACGGCGCTCCGTCTCGAGGGCGGCCCACTCGAGGCTCGTCAGCGCCCCGGTCAGCCCGCACTCGACGGCCAGCACACCGTCCCGGCCGGTCAGGCACGCGTACTCGCCGGTGCCGCCCTCGACGATCACGACGTCGCCGTGCTGCAGCGCCTGCACGGCGATGGAGCGCAGCAGGGTCGAGGTGCCGCTGCCGGGCTGGCCCATGATCAGGAGGTGCGGTTCGGTGGAGCGGATGCCGGTGCGCCAGACGACCGGCGGAACGTCGCGCTTGTTCTCTCCGTAGGTGAGCGGAAGCGTGCGCTGGACCTGGGTGGGGTCGGTGAAGCCGAGGACCGTCTCGCCCGGCGCCGTGACGAATCGCTGGGCGGCGATGTCGGTGGGCAACGGGGGCAGCACCGTGACCGTCAGCTCGTTGCCCTCTTCCTCCCAGGCGCAGTGGTACTCGCGGCCGCGCCCCGACTTGGCGTGCAGCAGCTGCTCGATCCGGGCCCGGGACTCGGCCTCGCCGTCGGTGAAGTACGCCGGGTAGCGGATCACGAGCCGGGTGACACGGCCCGACTCGTCGAACTCGTACGCGGGGAAGGCCTTCTCCCACTCGCCGCCGTAGGCGTACAGCGGGGAGGGGTCCTCGGCGATCGAGAAGTACGGGATCAGGGCCTCGTACAGCGACTTGAGGCGCTGCACCTGTGACTCGTCCGGCCCTTCGGGCGCTGCCGGCCGGCGGTCCCGGCCGTGCAGGGCTGCCGCCGTCATCAGGCCGATGACGGCGAGCAGGGGGCCGTACGGCACGAGTGCCACGACCAGGATCACGGAGGCCGCCAGGAACAGCAGCGGCCCACGCCGGTCCTTGGGGGTGTCGGCCCACTTGTGCCGCCCGGCCGCCGCCAGTCGGCGCAGACCGCGGGTGATCGTGATCAGCGGGTGGAGGACGTCGGTGGCGCTGTCGGCCGCCGTCCGGGCCAGCTCCCGGCTCCGGGCGAGCTGCATCCGGGCGATCTGCGCGTTGTCCTTGCTCAGGATGCGGGGGAGGGGGCGCCGGGCCACTGCGTTCTCCTGGTGGTGCGTACGGGCGGGAGGGGCGGCGTCAGAACTTGATGCCGCCGAGCAGACTCGCGAGGCTCTCGCCGCCGGCCTTGATGCTCGGGGCGATCGCAGTGCTCGCGAGGTAGAAGCCGAACAGGGCCGAGACCAGGGCGTGCGACGCCTTCAGGCCGTCCTTGCGGAAGAAGAGGAAGACGATGATGCCGAGCAGGACCACGCCGGAGATGGACAGGATCATTTTTTTCTCCTGGTTCACGGGGACAGTCACCATGAGTACTTCCAGGATCACAGCATGTATCCATAGTATTAAAGGTGCAAATGGATGAATCTCGGTAGATTTCCCTCAAGTGGTCGAGCCGGCTCGGGCCGACCGGGCCGAACCTCCGTGGCCTGCCTGGTCTGTGGTGATCTTTACCTCCGGCGCACCGGGTCATGTACCGCGGAAGCCAGTACCCTGGCGATTCACCTGAACGGTTGTATTTGAGAGGCGGTCCGGCCGATGACTGAAGCCCCCGACCCCGAGGTCGTGGAGCTGGCGACCAAGATCTTCGATCTGGCCCGGCAGGGGCAGACCGAGGCGCTCGTGGCATACGTCGACGCGGGTGTTCCGGCCAACCTCACCAACGACCGCGGTGACTCGCTCGTGATGCTCGCCGCCTACCACGGACACGCGGACGCGGTACAAGCCCTGCTCGCCCGTGGCGCGGAGGGCGACCGGATCAACGACCGGGGCCAGACCCCGCTCGCCGGGGCCGTCTTCAAGGGCGAGACGGACGTCATCAAGGCCCTCCTGGAGGGTGGTGCCGATCCGGCCGCGGGAACCCCGTCGGCCGTCGACACCGCGCGGATGTTCGGCAAGACGGAACTGCTCGAGTTGTTCGGCGCACACTGATCCGAATGTTCTGACCAGCACAAACACAGAAAACGGGGGAGGCGGTACAGGGCCGCCGAAATTTCGGTCGCGGCAGGTCGAAGTGCCGGGTCATCATGACGTCGTGATTCACGGACGCGATGGCCGGGCAGGTGTTGCCGCACCGCGCGGGCCGTGATGAGGTCCGCGAGGGCCACTGACGAGAGGCAGAGGAAGATGGTCTACAGCAAGCACGAGACGGCGGGCGCCCCGACGTTGTGTCACGCGGCCAGGTAATGCGTGTTCCCCGGTTGCGTCGACGCTTGATGTGAGGCTGTTTCCCATGTTCGATCCGGTCATAGCGCCCAGCGGTACGCTGCTCGGCCTGCTCCAGCGGGGCCGCGGCGACGGCACACTGCACGCGCTCACCGCCCCGCGCGCCGAGGCGCTCGCGGCGCTGAACCACTGTGTGCTGCGCGACCCCCGCCACGACTGGCAGGTGGAGAACCGCTCCCTCTACTACGCCCGTCTCTACCTCGACCTGAACGGCGAGCTGGACGAGATCGAGGCGCACCTCTTCGACGTCGAGGACGTCTTCGACACAGAGGAGTCCCGCACGGGACTGGCCCTGGCCGTCCTCGGCCACCTCGCCTCCTACGGCAGGCGGGACGCGCTCGCACTGCTGCGCAGGTACGCCGCCTCCGGCTCCAACTGGGCCTGGGCCCTCGACGAACTGGCGCTGCGCGACGACGACGCCGGCCTACGGGCCCTCGCGGCACCCGTGCTGGCCCGGTTCGCCACCGACGCCGAGGGCGAGGCCGAACTGGCGGCCGTCGTGCGTGACGCCTTCGAGCCCCGGCCGTGGCGGCTGTGGGCGGAGGATCCGCGCGAATCGATCGCCACGCGCGTGCGTGCCGCTCAGGAGACCGGCTGTTTCGACCGCTGGCAACGCCAGATGCGACCATCCGGGCCCCGTCCGGGGTGGAGCGTGCAGGCCGTGTTCGAGTGGGCCCAACAGGGCGTCGAACGGGGCGCCGCGCTGCACGTCCCGGCCGCCCGCTGTCTCACCGCCGTCGCGGGCCCCGAGGACCGGCCCGAGATCGTGCAGGCCGCCAAGGACGGCACCGACGGAGCACGCTGCACCGCGCTGCGCTATCTCGCCGAGAGCAATGACCCCGACGCCCTCGATCTGATCGAGGGGGCCGTGCTCACCGGCTCACCGGCCGTCGTGGACGCCGCCGTGGACGCCTTCGAACGGATGCGCAGTGTCGCCGCCGTCGACCGGGCCCGCGGCTGGGCCCACCGGCCCGACCCCCTCGGCGCCGCCGCCGGCCGTATGCTCGCCTGCCGCGGAGGAGCCGGGGACAAGGACCTGGTACTGGGGGCGTTGCGCGAGGCCGTACGGGGCGAGGGGCCGGACGCCCCCACGCTGTGGACCCTCGTGGACGGCACCGGCCGGCTCGGCATCGCCTGCGCCGCCCCGGTACTGCGCCACATCTACCGCGAAACCGCCTCCTCCCATCTCCGCGGCCGGGCCGCCCGCGCCCTGGCCGCCACCGATCCCTCCTTCCCCGCAGGCTTCGCCGTCGAGTGCCTCTGGGACTGCGAGGAGACCACCCGCGAAATCGCCGCCCGGCACGCCGAGACCGGCGACGCACGGGTCGTCGAACAGCTCCGCCGGCTCGCCGCCGACCCGGCCGAGGAAGCCGAAGTGCAGACCGCCGTACGAAGTCGCATCGCACCCGAAGGACCCACTGTCTGAGCCGGCCACACACGGGCTCCCCGGGCTGCCGCAGGGCCACTGGATGAACAACGGGTGACCCGCGGGTCAGGCGGTCATGGACACGGCCTGACCTGCTCGGGTGTGCACAGCAACGCTCACGGGACGTTCACCGTTCGCAAAGATCCACTTTGACGCGACCACGTCCAGCCCGGCGACAACACCCGTATGCGTGTCGTCATAGTGACCGAATCCTTTCCCCCCGACGTGAACGGCGTGGCCCACTGCGCGCTCCAGACCGCCCGGCACCTCGTAGATCGCGGTCACCTTCCGCTCGTCGTCGCCCCGGCCGGCACCGCTCTTGCCGTCCGGGCCGGGACCGGGCCCGACGCCCAGGCGCCGTGCCCCGTCGTCCGTGTCCCCTCCCTCCCGCTCCCGGGCTATCCCCAGGTCCGTGTCGCCCTGCCCAGCCGCCGCCTGGCCGCGGCCGTCATGGAGCACCGGGCCGACATCGTCCACCTGGCCAGCCCCTTCGTCCTCGGCGTCCGCGGCATGGCGGTCGCCGCCCGGCTGGGCGTCCCGGCCGTGGCCGTCTACCAGACGGATCTGGCCGGATACGCCCGTACCTACATGGGCGCCGGTGAGGCCGCGGCCTGGCGGCGCATCCGCTCCGTCCACTCCGCCGCCGACCTCACCCTCGCCCCCTCCAGCGCCTCGATGCACGACCTGAAGACCCACGACGTGCCCCGGGTCAAGCTCTGGCAGCGCGGCGTGGACACCGTCCGCTTCCGCCCGCACCTGCGCGACGAGGCCCTGCGCCGCGAACTCGCCCCGAACGGCGAGCTGATCGTCGGCTACGTCGGCCGGCTCGCCCCCGAGAAGCACATCGAGCTCCTGGCCGGCGTCTGCGGCCTCGACGGAGTGAAGGTCGTGATCGTGGGCGACGGCCCGAGCCAGCCGAGCCTCGCCGAGGCGCTGCCGGGCGCGGTCTTCCTCGGCCGTCGCACCGGCGACGAACTGGCCCGGATCTACGCCTCGCTGGACGTCTTCGCGCACACCGGCCCCTTCGAGACGTTCTGCCAGACCGTGCAGGAGGCCATGGCGAGCGGCGTCCCCGTCGTCGCGCCCGCCGCCGGCGGCCCCCTCGACCTGGTCGCCCACGGGCGCACAGGGCTGCTGGTGCCGCCTCATGACGCGGACGCCGTACGGGACGCCGTGCAGTCCCTGGCCGCGGACCCGGAGCGGCGGATCACCTTCGGCGCCACCGCGCGCGCCACCGTCGAGGGACGCACCTGGGCCGCCGTGGGCGGTCAGCTGATCGGGCACTACGCCGACGTGCTCGCCGCGCGGCAGAAGACGGTGGTGGCGGCATGACCTCGTTGCGGATCGTGCGACTCGCGAACTTCGTCGCCCCCTCCTCCGGGGGGCTGCGCACCGCCCTGCGGGAACTCGGCAAGGGCTTCAAGGCCGCAGGACACGAGCCCGTGCTCATCGTCCCCGGCGAACGCGCCGACGACCGTGACACCGAGCAGGGACGGGTCATCACCCTGCCCGGGCCGCTGCTGCCCGGCACGGGCGGGTACCGCGTGCTCACCGACAAGCGGCGGGTGGCCCGGGTCCTGGAGGAGCTGGCGCCCGACCGTCTGGAGGTCTCCGACCGTACGACCCTGCGCTGGACCGGCAAGTGGGCACGGCGCGCCCGCATCCCCGCCGTGATGGTCTCCCACGAGACCGCCGACGGCGTCCTGCGCACCTGGGGGCTGCCGGAGGCGGCGGCCCGCCGCGCCGCCGACGCCCTCAACGTGCGTACGGCGCACACGTACGCGCGCGTGGTGTGCACCACCGAGTTCGCCGAGCGGGAGTTCGTGCGGATCGGCGCCCGCAATGTCGTACGGGCCCCGCTGGGCGTCGACCTGGTCGAGCGGCATCCCGCGCTGCACGACCCGGGGCTGCGGGCACGCTACGCGCACCTGGCCGAGTCGCTGCTCGTGACCTGCACCCGGCTGTCCGTGGAGAAGCGGCCCGGCACGGCGCTGGACGCCCTGGAGGCACTGCTGCGGCGGGGCCGGCGGGCGGTGCTGGTGGTGGCCGGCGACGGGCCGCTGCGACCGCGGCTCGAACAGCGGGCGCGGGAACGCGGGCTGCCGGTCACCTTCCTCGGGCACGTCTCCGACCGCGGCGCGCTCGGCGCCCTCCAGGCCTCCGCCGACGTGTGCCTGGCACCCGGACCCGCAGAGACCTTCGGGCTCGCCGCGCTGGAGGCGATGGCCTGCGGCACGCCCGTGGTGGTGAGCACGTCGTCCGCGCTGCCCGAGGTGATCGGATCCGCCGGAGCCGTCGCGGCGGACCACGGGGAGGCCTTCGCGGACGCCGTCGACATGCTGCTCGGGCTCCCGGAGCGGGAGCGGCGCGAGACCGCACGCGCGCGTGCGGAGTGCTTCGGATGGAACACGGCGGTGGACGCGTTTCTCGCCGCGCACGACGCGCCGGTACCGGCGCGTCGTTCCGTGCCCGGGGGCGTGGCATGAGACCGGTGCGTTTCGTCGCCCTCGGGGACTCGCTGACCGAGGGCGTGGGCGATCCCGTAGCCGACGGGTGGCGCGGCTGGGCCGCACTGCTCGCCGGCGGGCTCGCCGAGGAGCCCGTCGAGTTCACCAACCTCGCCCTCAGCGGCGCGCAGACCCGGGAGGTGCTGGAGCAGCAGACGCCGGCCGGGCTCGCCCTGCGGCCGGACGTGGTGTCCGTGGTCATCGGCGTCAACGACACCCTGCGCTGCACCTTCGACATCCACGCCGTGGCCGAACGGCTCGACAAGGTGTACGCCGCCTTCACCGAGCAGGGGGCGACCCTGCTCACGGCCTGTCTGCCCGACCCCGGCTCGATGCTCGGCCTGCCCGGCTCCCTGGCCCGACCGCTGGCCCGGCGGCAACGGGCGGTTAACCGGGTGGTCCACGCCCTCTCCGACCGCTACGGGGCCGTCCATCTGCACGCGGCCGAGGAAGCCTGGATCACCGACCGCGCGATGTGGAGCGCGGACCGGCTGCACCCGGGCGAGCAGGGGCACCGGCAGCTGGCCGTGCGCTTCCATTCGCTGCTGGTGGAAGCGGGCCGTGCCGCGGGTGCCGCGCCTTCGCCCGAGCCGGAGTTCCCCGTGCCCACGCGGTCGGCGAGCCTGTTGTGGCTGGCCACGGCGGGTACGGCATGGGTGGCACGGCGGTGCACGGACCTGCTGCCGCAGCTGCTGACGCTCGCCGCCGACGAGATGCGGCACCGGGTGCGGGGGACGAGTGCGCGGCTGGATCTGCGGGCCGCTGCGGCGGTTTCGGCAGCCTTGGCTGCGGTTTCTGTTGTGGAGCAGCCGGATGCCGCCTAGCTCCCCGGAGGGCGATGAAAGCTCGGTGAGTGGTGCGGTTTGGAGGTCGGTGCGGGTCCGTTGTGGCTGGTCGCGCCCACGCGGCGGAGCCCCACATCGAAGCAGCCCCGCGCCCCTAAAAGCGTTGGCGTGTGCGTATTGGCACGAAGCGGACCGGTATGCCCGGTGCCGACTGGGCTGCGGCAGGGAGGTCCTGTGGGTCGACGACCGCGATCACCGGGTAGCCCCCGGTGGTCGGATGGTCGGCCAGGAAGACGACCGGTCTGCCGTCCGGCGGGACCTGGATCGCGCCCAGCACCATGCCCTCGCTGGGGAGTTCGCCGGGCAGGGCCCGTTGCAGTGCGGGGCCTTCCGTGCGCAGGCCGATACGGTTGCTCGCGGCGGACACGCGGTACGGGCGGGACGTGAACGTACGCAAGGCCTCCGGTGTGAACCAGTCGTCGCGCGGTCCCAGCGTCACCCGTAGGACGAGTTCGGCCGGAGGTGCGGGCTGGGGAGCGAAGTCCACGCGCGCGTGGACGCGTTTCGGCGTCCCCAGGGGCAGCACCATGCCGTCCGTGAGAGGCGCGGGGCCGAGTCCGGACAGCAGGTCCGTCGAGCGGCTGCCGAGTACCGGCTCGACGGTGATGCCTCCCGAGACGGCCACATAGCTGCGTAGTCCGGAGACGACGGTGCCGACCTCCAGGAGCGCACCCGCGGGCACTCGCACCGGTGCTCCCCAGGCGGCCGGCCTGCCGTCCACCGTGACCGGACAGGGGGCGCCGCAGACCGCGACCGTGGCCGCCGAACGCGGCCGTACGGCGCACCCGTTGACCGTGGTCTCCAGGACGGCCGCCTCGGGCGGGTTGCCGACCACCCGGTTGACGAGCGCCGCCGCCGGGGCGTCGAGCGCACCGGAGCGGGGCACGCCGAGGTGGGCGTGGCCTGCGCGTCCCCGGTCCTGCACGGTGGTGAGCGCTCCGGCTCGTACGACGACGAGTGCGCGGTCCGTCACGGGCACCCCACCGGGACGAAGCGCACGCGCGTGCCGGGCGACAGCAGCGCGGCCGGCACACGCGCGTGGTCCCACAGCACGGTGTCGGTGCGTCCGATCAGCTGCCAGCCGCCCGGCGACGAGCGCGGGTACACGCCCGTGTACGGGCCCGCCAGCGCCACCGAACCCGCCGGGACGGCCGTGCGGGGGGTGGCTCGGCGCGGGACGTCGTACCGCGGCGGGAGGCCGGTGAGGTAGCCGAAGCCCGGGGCGAACCCGCAGAAGGCCACGCTGAACTCGGTGGCCGCGTGGATACGGGCCACTTCCCGCTCGTCGACGCCCCAGTGCGCGGCGACGTCGGCCAGGTCGGGACCGTCGTAGCGCACCGGGATGTCCACGACCGCCTGCTCGCGAGGGGGAGCGGGGGGCACCTCGGAGGCGGTCAGTTCGGATGCCAGACGGACCGGGTCGTCGAGGCCGTCGAGCAGGACGGTGCGGGCAGCGGGGACGATCTCGCGCACCGTGAGCAGGCCCTCCGCACGGCGCCTCAGCAACTCCGCGTGCAGGGCCTGTGCCTCGTCCCCGGAGGTCACCTCGACGAGCAGGGCGCTGTCCCCTACAGGCAGCGCCCTCATGCGAAGGCCTCCACCCGGATCCCCGACTCCTGCAGGCGTTCGCGGACGCGCCGGGCCAGTTCGACGGCGCCGGGCGTGTCCCCGTGCAGGCACAGGGAACGCGCGCGTACCTCGACGCGCGCCCCGGAGTGCGAGGTGACCGTGCCGAAGCGGGCCAGGCCCACCGAGCGCTCCACCACGGCCTCCGGGTCGGTGACCACGGCACCTTCGTGGCCGCGCGGCACGAGCGTTCCCTCCGGGGTGTACGCACGGTCCGCGAAGGCCTCCGTGACGGCCGGCAGACCCGCCTTGCCGGCGAGCTCCAGCAGGCGCGAGCCGGGCAGGCCGAGCACGGGCAGCGAGGCGTCGGCGAGCCGTACGCCGTCCACGACCGCGCCGGCCTGCTCCTCGTCGTGCACGACGCGGTTGTAGAGCGCGCCGTGCGGCTTGACGTACGACACGCGCGTGCCCGCCGCGCGCGCGAAGACCTCCAGGGCGCCGATCTGGTAGGCCACCTCGGCCGCGAGCTCCGCGGGCGGCACGTCCATCGCGCGCCGCCCGAACCCCGCCAGGTCCCGGTAGGAGACCTGGGCGCCGATCCGGACGCCGCGCTCGGCCGCCAGGTCGCACACCCGCCGCATGGTGGCCGCGTCCCCGGCGTGGAAGCCGCAGGCCACGTTGGCGCTGGTGACGACGGACAGCAGCTGCTCGTCGTCGGTCAGCTGCCAGCGGCCGAAGCCCTCGCCGAGGTCGGCGTTCAGATCGATGGAGGTCATGGGTCCTTCGTGTTTCTCTCAGGCCACGCGGTACTGCTCGTCGCGGGCGTCGGTCAGGAACATCTGGCCGGGTGCATGGGTGATGGCGAAGGGCGGGAGGGAGGCCATCACGGCCGCCTGCGGGGTCACTCCGCAGGCCCAGAACACGGGGATGTCGTCCGGTTCGAGGTCCACCGGGTCGCCGAAGTCGGGGCGGCCGAGATCGTCGATGCCCAGCGCCGAAGGAGTGCCGCAGTGTACGGGGCTGCCGTGCACCGCCGGGAGCAGACTGCTCTCCCGGATCGCCGCCGCCAGGTGCTGCGGTGGCACCGGCCGCATGGACACCACCAGCGGGCCGTGCAGCCGCCCCGCCGGACGGCACTGACGGCTCGTCACATACATCGGGACGTTACGGCCCTGCTCGACGTGGCGGATCGGCACGCCCGCCTCGGTCAGTGCCCACTCGAAGGTGAAGCTGCAGCCGATCAGGAAGGACACCAGGTCATCGCGCCAGTGCGCGCGGACGTCCGTCGGCTCGTCCACCAGCGCGCCGTCCTGCCACACCCGGTAGCGCGGCAGGTCGGTGCGCAGGTCCGCGCCGTCCGCCAGGATCGTCGTGGCGGAGCCGGCGTCCGTGACGTCGAGCACCGGACAGGGCTTGGGGTTGCGCTGGCAGAACAGCAGCATGTCGTACGCCCAGTCGGCGGGCACCGAGATCAGGTTCACCTGGGTGTGTCCGGCCGCGACCCCGGCGGTGGGTCCGCTGAGTCCTTCCCGGAAGCGGGCCCGGGCGGCTTTCGGGCTCCACGCGTGCGCGTGCTCGTCGACTGCTGTCACAGGGCGGTCTTCCGTACGGTTCACGCGAGTTCCTTCCCACGGGTCTCCGGCAGCCCCAGCAGCGCCAGCGCCGCTAGGCCGTAACCGATCGCACCGAACACGAGCGCGCCGCCCACGCCCCAGCTGTCGGCCAGGAAGCCGACGGTCGTCGGGAAGACGGCGCCCACGGCGCGCCCGGTGTTGTACGTGAAGCCCTGTCCCGTGCCCCGTACCGCCGTCGGATACAGCTCGCTCAGGTAGGAACCGAAGCCGCTGAAGATCGCCGACATGCAGAACCCGAGCGGGAAACCGAGCACCAGGAGCAGGGTGTTGGCGCCGTGCGGGATGTTCGCGTACGCCAGGATGCACACGGCCGACAGCAGGGCGAACAGCCAGATGTTGCGCCTGCGGCCCAGCCGGTCGGTGAGGTAGCCGCCGGTCAGATAGCCCAGGAAGGCGCCGGAGATCAGGAACGTCAGATACCCGCCGGTGCCGACGACCGACAGCCCGCGGTCGGTCTTCAGGTACGTCGGTACCCAGGTGGCGAGCGTGTAGTAGCCGCCCTGGACGCCGGTGGACAGGAGTCCGGCGAAGACCGTCGTGCGCAGCAGGCCGGGCTTGAAGATCGCGGTGAACGAGCCCTTCTGCGTGCTCTGTTCGCGTACGGCCGCCGCTTCCGGGGCGTCGTGCACCTGGCGGCGCATCCAGATCACCAGCAGTGCGGGCAGCGCACCGGTCCAGAACATGATGCGCCAGGCCAGATCGTCGCCGGCGAACGAGAAGACCAGGGTGTACACGACCGCGGCCAGCGCCCAGCCCACGGCCCACGAACTCTGGACGGCTCCGAGGGTACGGCCCCGGTGCCTGGCGCTCGCGTACTCGGCGACGAGGATCGCGCCGACCGCCCACTCACCACCGAAACCGAGGCCCTGCAGCGCGCGGAAGACCAGCAGCGTCTCGAAGTTGGGCGCGAAGCCGCAGGCCACGGTGAAGACCGCGTAGGTGATCACGGTGATCATCAGCGCCCTGACCCGGCCGACCCGGTCCGCCACCACGCCCGCGACGGCGCCGCCCACCGCGGAGACCACGAGGGTGACCGTCGTGAACAGGCCCGTCTGGCCGCTGTCCAGGCCGAAGTACGCGGCCAGCGCGACCATGCTCAGGGGCAGCGTGAAGTAGTCGTACGAGTCCAGGGCATAGCCGCCGAAGGCGCCCGCGAAGGCGCGTCGGCCGCGCGGCCCGAGGGCGCGCAGCCAGCCCAACGCGCCGTCATCAGGGGCGTTTTCATCGGTTCCGGGCTGTTCGGTCAGGGCCTGGGGTGGTGGGGTCGTACTCATGGGCACCTCGCAGTGGGAGGACGAAGGGTGCTTCAGAAATGAGCCGTGCCGTGCGGGAGGAGCGGTCGGCGCCCGGGGCGAAAGCGGCGCCGTGCGTAGCAAGGTAGAGGATCGTTGAACGATCCTTCAATACCCATGTTGTTTCGTCCTCGTATCTGCGATTGAATTCCGGGCATGGCAGAGCAGCTGACCGGACTGGCCGACGACCGGGCTCTCCTGGGGCGCACCAGCACCGCCGAGCGCGTCTCGGACATCCTCAGGGGCCGTATCGCCGAGGGGTTCTTCCCGCCCGGCACCCGGCTGTCGGAGGACAGCATCGGGGGCGCGCTCGGAGTCTCCCGCAACACACTGCGCGAGGCGTTCCGGCTGCTCACCCACGAACGTCTGCTTGTGCACGAGCTGAACCGGGGCGTCTTCGTCCGGGTCCTGACCGTCGAGGACGTCGAGGACATCTACCGCACCCGGCGCCTCGTCGAGTGTGCCGTCGTCCGCGGGCTGGGCGAGCCGCCGTACGGCCTGGACGCACTCGCCGAGGTCGTCGGGGAGGGGCAGCGGGCGGCGCGCGAGGGTGACTGGAAAGGCGTGGGTACCGCCAACATCCACTTCCACCGGGAGCTGGTGGCCCTCGCCGGCAGCGCCCGCACCGACGAGCTGATGCGCAGCGTCTTCGCCGAACTGCGGCTGGCCTTCCACATCGTGGACGACCCCAAAGCCCTGCACGAGCCGTACCTGGCCCGCAACCGGCAGATTCTGCAGGCCCTGCAGGCGGGGGACCGGCGGGCGGCCGAGAAACTGCTGGAGGTCTACCTCGACGACTCGCTCGAGCGGGTGGTGGAGGTGTACCGGCGGCGGGTCGGGGAGGACGGTTAGCGGGACGCAGGAGTGCCAGGCCACTGCTGTGGCGAGCGTGACGCCTGGTCGCATCTGAGTCGTTTGGGTCGATGTCAGACCGAGGACCTAGTCTGTGCACCGTGACTTCGCCTGCATCGACGGACAGCGTTCCGCCCCAGCTCAGCGCGGGGCCGCGCCCCGCACCGGGCCCGGCCGCCGACGAGGGGCTGGCGCGGCGCCTGCGCGCGCTCGCCTGCACCGCGCCGCTGCACGACCTCGACGCACGCAAGGCCAACCTCGCCGGTGAGTACTCGGTGTACGGCATGGCGGAGGTGGCGCTGGCCGCCATCGACCTGGTCACCCTGAACATGGACTTCGACACGGGCGCCGACCACGACCAGATAGTCGCCCGGCTCATCCCGCGCATCGCCGCCCAGGCCCCGCAGCGGCCCGTCGCCGAGCACGAGCGCGTGGCCCGCTGGGTCCTGGAGAACCTGATCAACGTCGGCAGCGTCGACCGCGGCTTCCGCGCCGTCTACGGCACGTTCACGAGCGACGGCAGCTATGTCCGCCGTGACTACGACTTCAAGCTGATCGAGGAGGTGCCGGGCCCCGGCGGCACCGTCTATCTCCGTACCACGGACGAGGCGGTCAACGTCCTGGTCGGCGCCCTGGACACGGACGTCACCAGCGCGCAGATCGCCGCCGAGGTGAAACTGGAGGTCCTGATCAACCGGGGCCGCCTCGCCGACGCCCAGCTCGCCGCCGAACAGGCGCGCTACCGGACGGTGCAGTACTCGGAAACCCTCCGCAGAGCCCTGGATGCGACCAGGCGCAACGTCCGGGCGGTGGACTGGCTCAACTCAGTCCCCGACATGATCGCCGAGGCACTTGACCACGTCGCCGACCGCTACCGGCACGAGAACGCGATCCTCACCAACATCCGCAAGGCCCGTGACGAGACAGAGGACCCCGAGCACAAGCGGCGCGCGGCCGAGCTCGTCGACATCGTCAAGGACTGCATCCGCAGGCACACCCAGCTGCAGTCCCGCCTGCTGGAGGCCGGCCCGCTGTTCCGCGCCGAGCAGGACCGGCAGGCGTTCGCGACCCCCATGACGTCGTCGGGGATCGACCTCTACGGGCATCTCGTCGCCCCCGTGCTGCCCTTGCCGCTGGAACAGGCGGTCCGCGTCACGGACGCCTTCTTCGCCCGGGGCACCGGACTGCGTACGCCGGTGTCCGTACGGGTGGGTGACCTCGTGGACATACTGCTGACGCCGCCGGTGGAGCGGGAGCACCTGGGCGCGGAGATGCCCGAGCCGGATCTGATCGCGACGCCGGACGACAGCCGGTTCAGCGAGGAGCAGCTGGCCGCGGCGACGGAGCTGCTGGACCTGCCCGCCGATGCGCCGCGCCGGTTGTCGGGGTTGTTGGCCGAGGCCCGCCGACAGGATCCCGAACTGCCGTATCTGGTGGCCCTGTTGGCGGTGCACGCGGCCAGCCCGGCGGTCGGTACCGCATACCGCCAGGGCGAGGAGAAGCTGCTGTTCGCCGTGGACGACGGGACGGAGCTGGACGATCCGGAGTTCGGCGGAGCCGATCTCATCGTCGGCACGGCCCTGCTGGACGCGGCGGGCATGGCGGCGGACCGGACGGAAGCAGCATGAGTGAGCAGGAACGCGACAAGGAGCCCGAGCAGTGAGTGAGCACGTCGAGTGGAGTGAAACGGAGGCCCCGGCCCCGTCGGCGACCGCCGCCGTCACGCCCGCCGACGCCGCCGACGCGGCGCGGCTCGTCGCTTTCGGGCTGCAGCCCAAGTTGCAGCCCGCGCGGGACCAGGAGTACGCCGAGCTGCTGCGCCGCTACCGCGAGGACCCCCCGTTCGCGCGGCTCGCGGACGCCGTGGCCGCCGGGCTCGGGCTGGTGGTGCTGGAGGTGTCCCCGCGCGCGGGGATGGCCGTGACGGCCGCCGAGGACTCGGTGTTCGCCGTCCGTATGGGCGACTACGCGCGACGTACGTCCGCCGACGGCGGCGACCGCTTCCTGCACGGACTGGCCCATCTCGCCATCGCCGCCATGGCCTTCCCGCGCCCCGAGGACCTCGCCGACGACGGGTACATCGGGCGCGTGACGGTCAACGGTGTCGACGCGTTCGTACGGCAGGCCTGCCGCCGCCTGGAGGAGCGTGCCGAAGAACACGGCGACAACACCGACCCGGCCACCGACGCACCCGGCCTCGAGGCCGCGTGGCGGATCTGGGCGAGACGCAGCGCGGCCGGTGCCACCAAGGACGCGCGCAGGCTCGCCGGTTCGACCACCGGCATCGTCGGCAAGGCGGCCGCGTTCCTCACCGACTCCGGCTTCCTGCAGCGCACCGGCGACGACAACGGCGGCACGTACCGCACGACTTCCCGCTACCAGCTCCAGGTACGCGACATGGCGGGCAGCGCCGCGATGGCCGAACTGCTGGAGCTGGGCGTGGTCCCGGTGACCGACGGCACTCCGACGCTGCTGCCGCCCGAGAACACCGACGATCTGGAACTGGCGGCCGACGCCGGGCTGCCGTTCCACGCGCCGTCGCACTCCTGAACCTCCCCGACCTGCCGAAGACTTACGAGAGTCCGCCATGTACGAGCTGTCCCGGGTCCGCCTCTACTCCATCGGTCCAGCAGGTGCGCGCTACGCCGACACCGTGCTCGACCTGCGGGGCGTGGGCGAGCCCGTGCCCGACCCCGCGCCCACCCAGGCGGAGTTCTTCGAGGAGGAGCCCGTCGGCCCGCCGCGCCGCCCCGCGCCCGCCGGCGTGCTCTTCCTGGAGAACGGCGGCGGCAAGTCGGTCCTGCTGAAGCTGATCTTCTCGGTGATGCTGCCGGGGCACCGCAACACCCTCGGCGGCGCCAGCTCCGGCGTGCTGCGCAAGTTCCTGCTCGCCGACGACTGCGGGCACGTCGCCCTGGAGTGGCAGCACACGCTCACCGGCGAGTGCGTCGTCGTCGGCAAGGTCAGCGAGTGGCGCGGACGGCAAGTCTCCAACGACCCGCGGAAGTTCGCCGAGGCCTGGTACTCCTTCCGGCCCGGCCCCGGGCTGTCCCTGGACAACCTGCCCGTCGCCGAGGCCACCGCCGTACGGCCGGCCGTCGAGGGCCAGTCGGGCGCGCAGGGTCGCCGGCGCACCATGAAGGGCTTCCGGGACGCCCTCACCGAGGCGGGCAAGGCGTATCCGCACCTGGAGGTGCACTGGGAGGAGATCCACGACCGGTGGATCGAACACCTCGGCGACCTCGGCCTCGACCCCGAACTCTTCCGCTACCAGCGGGAGATGAACGCCGACGAGGGCGAGGCGGCCGGCCTCTTCGCGGTCAAGAAGGACTCCGACTTCACCGACCTGCTGCTGCGCGCCGTGACCGACACCCGGGACACCGACGGGCTCGCCGACCTGGTCAGCGGCTTCGGCAACAAGCTGGGCCGCCGGGCCGAGCTGATCGCCGAACGCGATTTCACCGCCGGATCGGTGGATCTGCTCGGACGGATCGTCGAGGCCGCCGAGGCCCGGGCACGCGCGCGTGACATCCACACCGGCGCCGAGCGCCGCACCCGCACGCTGGCGCGTCGGCTGTCGGCGCGGGGCGTGCAGGAACGGGTCCGGGCCGCCGACCTCGCCCAGCGTGTCACCGCCGCCGCGTACGCGGTCACGCACTCCGAGGCGGCCCGGGAGCGCAGCGCGCTGATCGCCGCGGAACTCGCCTACCGGAACGCCTCCTTGGCGCTCGCCGCCGCCGAGAAGTCCGCCGCCGGGCAGAAACGCGAACTCGCCGACGCGCGCACCCTGCACTCCGCCTGGCAGGCCGCCGAGGCCGTGCTGCGCCACCGCGCCGCCGCCGACCGCGTCGCGCGCGTGGCCGCCGCCATCCAGGAAGCCGAGCGGGACGCGGCGCCCGCGCTCGCCGCCCGGGCCAAGGCCGCCGTGGATCTCGTACGGGCCCTGCACGCGGCCGCGGAGAGCGCCGAGAGCCTCGCCAACGAGGAGGAGGAGCGGTCCGCCGCGCTGCAGGAGGTCGGCGAGGCCGCCTACCGGGACTCGACCGCTGCCGCCACCGAGGCGCAGCGGGCCCGCAGCGAGATCGGGCATCTGCGCCAGCGCCTCACCGAGGTCGAGCAGGAGACCGCCGAGGCGGTCCGCGCGGGATGGCTCGACGACAGCGCGCCCGACGCCGACCCGGCCCGTGCCGCCCTCGCCGCCAGCGACGCCGAGAAGACGGCGGTCGCCGCCTGGGACACCGCACGTGAGGCCTCGCACAAGGCGACGGAGCACGCGCGCGAGGCGGCTTCCGCCGAGTCCCGCGCCGAACTGACCGCGGCCCGCGCGGCGGACGCGGCTGCGGCGACGCGGCGGTCGTACGAGGCCGAGCGCCGCATCGCACAGGCGCTGGCGGCCGAGGAGCGACTGGCGGAGCTGCTGAACCTGTCCGGCAAGGACGCCCGGCCGTCGGTCCCCGAAGCACGCCCGTCGGTTCCGCACCCCCGCCACGAAACGGACAGCGACGAAGCCGCCCTCACCCCCGAGGAGCTCGACCGCTTCGCCGACGAACTGCGTGAGCTGCTCGACGACTCCGTGTCCTTTGCCGAGCGGCAGCTCTTCGAGCTGCGGACCGCCGCGGCCGACGACGCGCGGATCCTCGGCGCGCTCGGTGACGGCGGACTGCTCCCGCCCGGGCCGGACGTGCTGGCCACCGTGGAGTTCCTGGGCGAGCACGGCATTCCGGCCCTGCCCGGCTGGCGCTATCTCGCCCAGGCCGTGGACCCCGCCGACCACGCGCGCGTGCTGGCCGCCCGCCCGGAGCTGGTCGACGGCGTGATCATCACCGATCCCGACACCCACGCCCGCGCCCGCGAGGCCCTCAGCGAGGCGGCGCTGCTGCCGCGGTCCGCCGTGGCCGTCGGCACGGCCGCCGCCCTGCTCGCCCCCACCCCGGCCGCCGACTCGGGCGACAGCAACGTATTCCTCGTACCGCCGAACCCCGCCATGCACGACGAGCATGCCGCGGACGAGGAGCGGCAGGCGCTGCGCGCACGGGCGACCGAGCGGGACGAGGAGATCAGGACGCTCGCCGCACGCCTCGGCAAGGACCGTGAGCTGGCGGCGCGGCTCGCCTCCTGGCGCACCGGCTGCCCGGCGGGCCGGCTCGTCGAGCTGGCCCGGGCCGCGCACGACGCGCGGGTGTTCGCCGAGGAGGCCGAGGCCGAGCTGACCGAGGCACGTTCGGCACGTGCCGAGGCGGACGAGGTCGCCGCCGAGGCCGCGCAGCTGCGCGACGAGCGGCAGGAGGCGGCGCAGAAGGCCCGGCGCGCGGCCGACGCCCTCGCCGGGCTCGCCTTCCGGCTGCGCGAGCGGGCCGGCTGGCAGGTCAAACTGCGCGAACTGGCCGACGACGGCGTCGAGGCGGAGGCCCGCGCCCAGGCCTGTCTGGAGCGCGCCCGCGCCGCCGACGAGGACCGCCGCGGCGCCCAGCGCGCCGCCGACGACGCCCGCCGCACCGCACGGGCACTGCGCGCCGAACGCGCGGAGATCGCGGGCGCCCCCGACGACGTACCCGAGGACGACGCAGCGGCCCCGAAGTCGTCGCTGCCCGCACTCCGCGAGGCCTACCGGACGGCCTCCCAGGTATACGAGAAGGTCGGCGTCGGCGCCGATCTGCGCGCCGAGCAGGCCCGCGCGGAGAGCGACGAGAGCGCGGCCCGCGCCGAGCTGGACCGCCTCAGCAACAAGGTCCGCACCCGCGCCGAGCAGCTGCTGCAGTCGCCGGACGGCTCCGACGGGCCGTCCCGGCAGGCAGCCGCCGCCCGGGCCGAGGAGCTGGTGCAGCTCCTGGAGACCCGGACGTCGACCGCGAGCGAGCAACTCGGACGGCTGCGCGGTGAGGCCGAGCGGCACGCGCCCGAGGACGGCGAGGCGCACACCGAGCTGCCCGAGGAGCTGGAGCCGCGCGACGCCGAGCACGCACAGGCGCTGCTGCGCATCGCGACCGCCGAACTCGCTTCCCGCACCGAGGCGTTGAGCCAGGCCCGCGAGGCCCACGCCGAGCTCCTCGATGCCCACCGCGCCGCCGAGGACGCGGCCGGCGGCTTCGACGAGATCGCCGCGATGCTCCGCGACCTGCTGCGCGAGCATGCCCTGGACGACGAGCAGGAGGAGCCGGAGCCGTACGCCGGCAGCCTGGAGGAGGCCCGGCAGTCCGCCGCGGAGGCCCGCCGCTCCCTGCGCGGCTGCGCCGCCGACCTGTCGGCCGCCGAGGCCGCCGTACGCGAGGCGAGCGATGTGCTCGTGCGGCACGCCAACTCCACCCGCTACGAGCAGGTCCGCACCCCGGCGCGACAGCAGATCCGTGAGCTGCCCGCCGCCGCGCTGCCCGAGCACGCCCAGAAGTGGGCGGACGCGTTCGCGCCCCGACTGCGCGTCCTGACCGATGAGTTGGCGCAACTGGAGCGGAACCGGGACTCGATCGTGGACCGGCTGCGCGGGCTCGTGGAGTCGGCGCTGGCGACGCTGCGGTCCGCTCAGCGGCTGTCGCGGCTGCCGGAGGGGCTGGGGGAGTGGTCCGGGCAGGAGTTCCTGCGCATCCGCTTCGAGGAGCCGGATCAGGCCACGCTCACCGAGCGGCTCGGCGAGGTCATCGACGAGGCCACCCGGGCGGCCGTGAAGAAGAACTCAGACCTGCGACGCGACGGCATGTCCCTGCTGCTGCGGGGCGTGGGCGCTGCGCTCCAGCCCAAGGGCGTCGCCGTCGAGATCCTCAAGCCGGACGCCGTACTGCGCGCCGAGCGGGTGCCCGTCGGGCAGATGGGTGACGTGTTCTCCGGCGGTCAGCTGCTCACCGCGGCCATCGCCCTGTACTGCACGATGGCCGCGCTGCGCTCGAACGACCGGGGCCGCGACAAGCACCGCCACGCGGGCACGCTGTTCCTGGACAACCCCATCGGCCGTGCCAACGCGACCTATCTGCTGGAGCTGCAGCGGGCCGTGTCGGACGCGCTGGGTGTCCAACTCCTCTACACCACCGGCCTGTTCGACACGACGGCGCTCGCGGAGTTCCCGCTGGTGATCCGGCTGCGCAACGATGCCGACCTGCGAGCCGGCCTGAAGTACATCAGCGTGGAGGAACACCTCCGCCCCGGACTGCCGCAGCAGCCCCAGGCGGAGGAGACGGTGCACAGCGAGATCACCGCGACCCGGATGTTCAAACGCCCCGCACCTGCAAACCCCTAGGGGCGGGCGACCGCGCGACCACTCGGCTCGCTCAGGGGTGCGACAACCGCCCTGCGCCACCCCGCCGCTGTATTCGCTGCTGAGCCCGCTCCGCAGTCCGTGCCTGTCGGCGTGCCCTGCGCCGCTCGCGCCGCAGGGCACGGGCGGTGCTGCTCGGGACCGACACCACGCCATTGCGCTGGTTCCACACCTGGCGGGTCACCCAGACGTCGAGCGCAGCCCACGTCGCCGCCACGGTGCTCGCCACACTGCTGAGGACCATGGGGAAGGCCAGCCATGATCCGGCCAGAGTGCACAGGAACGCGACCATCGCCTGGATCAGCGTCACAGCGATGATCAGCACCGCCCGCACCGCGGCCGTCCGCACCGGATCGGGCATACGGCGCCGTCGCGCGGGCTCCTCGATCCACAACGGCCGGTAGTGCGGCTGCTCTTCAGCCGTGACGCGCCCAGCGGGTCCGGGCCCGCCTCTGCGCGCCGGAATGTCGTGATCCAGTGCCTCGGGGCTCCGCTGCACCGTCTGGTGCGCCGCATCGCCCGCCGTGGGCGCCTCGTACCGCTCCGCCGTGCCCATCAACGTGTCACTCCCCACCGCCAGAAACCCCCGTCCGTGCCCGAACACACGGCTCCCCAGTGGCTGCCCGGCTTGCGCTGTTTTACGCCGCCCGGTTGCGGGATGCGGCTCGTGTGGCCGATTCCGCCCCCATTTCCCGAAGAGAAGGACGAACGACGCGCTGCGAAGATTCCCAGGAAACGAAAAATTCTGGCCAACTGACCGCCCACACCGACCGGATCCGCATGGGCCGTCCCCGCGCGAACGCGGGCCGCAATCTCCCGCAATGCCCGGACAACTCCCCATCTCACCGAGCCAGTGCGGAAGTTCAGCCTCCGGACGGGTCTTCGAGTTAACTGTGCGTCGGTAGTAGGCTCGCGCCGTTTGTTGACGCACATGTGTACCCCCGGACGGAGGGGGTCGAGCTGGGGGAGGCCATGCGCTTTCGCGGGAAGTCGATCCGCCGGAAGATCGTGGCGCTGCTTCTCGTGCCGCTGGTGTCCCTCACCGCGATCTGGGGATTCGCCACGGTACTCACGGGACGGGCGGTCACTCAGCTGTTCCAGGTGTCCACGGCCGTCAAGGACATGGGCTATCCCATCGAGGACACCGTCCGCGTCCTCCAGCAGGAACGCCGACAGACCCTCGTCTATCTCGCCGACCCGCGGGCTTCCGACGCGCTCGCCGCGCTCCGCACCACCCGCCGCGCCTCCGACGAGGCCATCGCCAAGGTCCGCAAGAATGCAAACGACCCCGACGTCCGCGACGGACTGGACGCGGGCGACGACGAACGCCTCACCGCCGTCCTGGACGCCTTCAACGGCGTCGACTCCCTGCGCAGCAGCGCCGAGCAGGGCACGCTGACCCGCGCCGAGGCCCTCCACCTCTACAACCGCGTTGTAGACCCCTGCTACACCTTCCTGGCCGCCGTCGAGGCGGTCGACAACGTGGAGATCGACCGGCAGGCGCGCGCCCTCGTCAACATCACCCGCGCCCGCGAACTCCTCTCCCGGGAGGACGCCCTGCTCGGCTCCTCCCTGGTCGTCGGCACGCTCACCCGCGAGGAGGTCCGCGAGGTCTCCGACCTGGTCGCACAGCGCACCCAGTTGTACGACATCAGCCTGCCGGTGCTGCCGTCGGCCGAGCGCGCACGCTACGACCGGTTCTGGAAGAGCGCCGCCACCGCCCCGCTGCGCTCGGCCGAGCGGTCCGTCATCGACTCCGCTGCCGGTACGCCCCGTTCGGTCAGCGCCAAGAGCTGGGACGCCGACGCGGACAGCGTCCTGACCGCACTCGCCACCCTCGACGACCAGGCCGGCGACCGCCTGCAGGACCGGGTGCAACCGGTCGCGATGAACGTCATCGTCAAGGCGGCCGTCGCCGGAGTCCTGGGCCTGGTCGCCGTGGTCCTCTCGCTGATCGTCTCGGCGCGCATCGGCCGCACTCTCATCCGCGACCTGCGTCAACTGCGCCTGGAGGCCCACGAGGCGTCCGGCGTGCGGCTGCCGAGCGTCATGCGGCGCCTGTCCGCGGGCGAACAGGTCGACGTGGAGACCGAGGTCCCCCGCCTGGAGTACGACAAGAACGAGATCGGCGAGGTCGGCCAGGCCCTCAACACCCTGCAGCGTGCCGCAGTCGAGGCCGCCGTCAAACAGGCCGAACTGCGCGCCGGGGTCTCCGAAGTGTTCGTCAACCTCGCCCGCCGCAGCCAGGTCCTGCTGCACAAGCAGCTCACCCTGCTGGACAGCATGGAACGCCGGACCGAGGACACCGACGAACTCGCCGACCTGTTCCGCCTCGACCATCTGACCACCCGTATGCGACGGCACGCCGAGGGTCTCGTGATCCTCTCCGGCGCCGCCCCCTCCCGGCAGTGGCGCAAGCCCGTCCAACTCATGGACGTCGTCCGGGCCGCCGTCGCCGAGGTCGAGGACTACGAACGCATCGAGGTCCGCCGCCTGCCGCGGATCGCCGTCACCGGCCCGGCCGTCGCCGACCTGACCCATCTCGTGGCGGAACTACTGGAGAACGCCACGGTGTTCTCTCCACCGCACACGGCCGTCCAGGTCCTGGGCGAGCGGGTCGCCAACGGCTTCACCCTGGAGATCCACGACCGCGGTCTCGGCATGGCGGCCGACGCCCTTCTGGACGCCAACCTCCGGCTCGCCGAGACACCGGAGTTCGAACTGTCCGACACCGACCGCCTCGGACTGTTCGTGGTCAGCCGGCTCGCCCAGCGGCAGAACGTCCGAGTCTCCCTGCAGCCGTCCCCGTACGGCGGCACCACCGCTGTGCTGTTCGTCCCCGACGCGCTGCTCACGGACGACGTCCCGGACACCAACGGCATCGGCTTCCGTCTCGACCGGCCCCACCACTCGAAGGAGGCCGAGCTGGAGGGGCGGCCGGGCAACGCGCTCTCCCGGACGCCCGCGCAGCTTCCCGGTCTGCCCGCCGGGCTCCTGGACGGCCCGGTCGAACTGGAGGCACCGGTCGACCTCGACGGCATCGAGGACTTCCCCGGCGCGCTCGACGACGAGGACAGCGAACGCGGCGGGCTCTTCCGCCCGCGCCGCTCCATCGCGCTCGCACAGGACGAGACCACCGGCGGCTCGCTCCATGGCGAGCCCGAGCTCCGCGAACCGGCGGGCGGCGACGCCGACGACGACATGAGCGCGGCCGTCCCGCTGCCCCGCCGGCGCACGCCCAAGCTGGTCAGCTCGCACGGACGCCCGGTCACCGAGCAGCGGCCGTGGCGCGAGGACCCTGCCGACGAGCCGTCGACGGGTTCCGGACGCCCAGAGCCGGAAGCCCCCGCACCATTGCCGTCCCGCCGCCGGGCCGAACAACCGCCGACCGGGCGGGGCCCGGGCCGCTCCGACGAGAAGTCCGCGCCCCCGCTGCCGACCCGCCGGCGCGGTGCCTCACCGCTGCGCCCGCGCACCGGCGGGGCCGACCGCCCTGCCGAGCGCCCCGCATCCGCGACACCCGAGCCAGGGGGCCGCGGCGGGAGCCCGCAGCCCCCCGCCCTCCCCATGGTCAGCCGCCCCACCGGGATCACACAGGGCGGCCAGGACACCGCCGCCCCGCGCCCCGGCACCGCACCACAGGAGCCAGGCCCCGGCGCCGGGCCCCTGCCCAGGCGCGTACGGCAGGCCAACCTGGCTCCGCAGCTCAAGCAGAGCGCCCAGCGGCGCACGCAGGACGGCCCGGAGCTCGTCGAGCGGGACGCCGACGAGGTACGCAGCCGTATGGCCTCGCTCCAGCGCGGCTGGCAGCGTGGCCGTGACGAGAACGCCGCGGGCGACGACGCCCACAGCGGCACAGCACCACAACGAACGACAAAGGGGGACGGTCGATGACCGCACCGAAGGCGAGCGGCCACACCGACACCGGCAAGGCCGGCGAGCTCAACTGGCTCCTGGACGACCTCGTGGACCGTGTGGCGAGCATCCGCAAGGCCCTCGTGCTCTCCGGCGACGGCCTGCCGACCGGCGTGTCCAAGGACCTGACCCGGGAGGACAGCGAGCACCTCGCCGCTGTCGCCTCCGGATTCCACAGCCTGGCCAAGGGGGTGGGCCGGCACTTCGAGGCCGGCAACGTCCGGCAGACCGTCGTCGAGCTGGACGACGCCTTTCTCTTCGTGACGGCCGCCGGCGACGGCAGCTGCCTGGCCGTCCTCTCGGACGCCGACTCGGACGTCGGCCAGGTCGCCTATGAGATGACGCTCCTCGTCAAGAGGGTCGGTGTGCATCTGGGGGCCGCTCCGCGCACCGATCTGCCCGCAGGCGGGTAGTGGGATGTCATGAGCACTGACGGTCAGGGAAGAAGCCACTGGTTCGACGACGAAGCCGGTCCGGTCGTCCGCCCGTACGCGATGACGCGCGGGCGCACCACCAGTGCGGGCCAGCACCGCCTCGACCTGATCGCGGTGGTCGTCACGGAGCCTCATGCGGACGATCCGGACGCCGACGCGACACTGTCCCCGGAACACGTGGACATCGTCGACATGTGCCGTGACGCCCCCCAGTCGGTCGCCGAGCTCGCCGCCGGACTCGATCTGCCGATCGGCGTGGTGCGCGTCCTCGTCGGTGACCTCGTCGCCGGGGAATTCGTCCATGTGACGCGGCCGGTGCCCCCTGCCGAACTGCCCGACGAGAGTATTCTGCGCGACGTGATCAACGGCCTCCGGGCACTGTGAGAGGCGCGGGAGCGGGGTACTGACGTGACAGGCTGGCAGTTCTGGGTCGACCGCGGCGGCACGTTCACCGACATCGTCGCGCGACGCCCGGACGGCCGCCTGCTGACGCACAAGCTGTTGTCGGAGAACCCGGCGCGATACTCCGACGCGGCGGTCGCGGGCGTACGCGAACTGCTGGACGGCTCCCAGGACCCCATCGAGGCCGTCCGGATGGGGACGACGGTCGCCACCAACGCGCTCCTGGAACGCAAGGGAGAACGCACACTGCTCGTCGTCACCCGGGGCTTCCGTGACGCGCTGCGCATCGCCTACCAGAACCGTCAGCACATCTTCGCCCGCCGCATCGACCTCCCCGAACTGCTCCACGAGCGGGTCGTCGAGGTCGACGAGCGGATCGCCGCGGACGGCACCGTGCTGCGCGCCCCCGACCTGGACGCCCTCCTCGGTCCCCTCCAGGCGGCGTACGACGACGGCATCCGCGCCGTGGCCGTCGTCTGCATGCACAGCCATCTGCACCCCGCTCATGAGCAGGCCGTGGGGGAGCTGGCCGCACGCGTCGGATTTCTGCAGATCTCGCTGTCCAGCGAGGTCAGCCCGCTGATGAAGCTCGTGCCGCGCGGGGACACCGCGGTCGTCGACGCCTACCTGTCGCCCGTACTGCGCCGCTACGTCCAGCACATCGCCGACGAACTCCACGGCGTACGCCTGATGTTCATGCAGTCCAACGGCGGGCTCGCCGAAGCCGGGCAGTTCCGCGGCAAGGACGCCATCCTCTCCGGACCGGCCGGAGGCATCGTCGGCATGGCCCGGATGTCGCAGCTGGCCGGCTTCGACCGCGTCATCGGCTTCGACATGGGCGGCACCTCCACCGATGTCTCGCACTACGCGGGCGAGTACGAGCGCGTCTTCACCACACAGATCGCCGGCGTCCGGCTGCGCGCGCCGATGCTGGACATCCACACGGTCGCAGCCGGTGGCGGCTCGATCCTCCACTTCGACGGGTCCCGCTACCGCGTAGGGCCGGACTCGGCGGGCGCGGACCCGGGACCCGCCTGCTACCGCGGCGGCGGTCCGCTGACCGTCACCGATGCCAACGTCATGCTGGGGCGGATCCAGCCCGCCCACTTCCCCAAGGTGTTCGGGCCGGACGGCGACCAGCCCCTCGACGCGGCGCTCGTCCGCGACCGCTTCACCGCCCTCGCCCGCGAGATCCGCACCAGGACCGGGGACGACCGCACCCCCGAGCAGGTCGCCGAGGGGTACCTGCAGATCGCCGTCGCCAACATCGCCAACGCCGTCAAGCGGATCTCCGTCCAGAAGGGCCACGACGTCACCCGCTACGCCCTCACCACCTTCGGCGGTGCGGGTGGCCAGCACGCGTGCAAGGTCGCCGACTCGCTCGGCATTCGCACCGTCCTCGTACCACCCATGGCGGGCGTCCTGTCCGCGCTCGGCATCGGACTCGCGGACACCACAGCCATGCGCGAACAGGCCGTCGAGGCACCCCTGGACCCAGCATCCATGCCCGCCGTCCTCAAGACGGCCCACGACCTGGAGGGAGCGGCCCGCGCGGAACTCCTCGCCGAGGACGTCCCCGAGGAGCGCATCCAGGTCATCCGCCGCGCACAGCTGCGCTACGACGGCACCGACACGACCCTCACCGTCGAGCTGACCGAGCCCGACACGATGCTTCACACCTTCGAAGAACGTCATCGCGCCACGTACTCCTTCACGCTTGACCGCCCGATCGTCGTCGAAGCCCTCTCCGTCGAAGCCACCGGCATCACAGAACCCCCCGATCTCTCTGTCCTCGCCCCGTACCGAGCGGCACGCGCGGGCGGCTCGGCCACGCCCGAGACCGTCCGCCTCCACAGCGGCGGCGCCTGGCGCGACGTCCCCCTCCACCGCCGCGAGCACCTCCCTCCCGGCGAAACCGTCACCGGCCCCGCGATCATCACCGAGGCCAGTGCGACGACCGTCGTCGACGACGGCTGGCAGGCCGTGGCACGAGACGACGGGCATCTGGTCATGGAACGCGCGGCGATTACAGAGAGTTCCGACCTCGACACAAAAGCTGATCCGGTTCTCCTCGAGGTCTTCAACAACCTCTTCATGTCGATCGCCGAACAGATGGGCGCCCGGCTGGAGTCCACCGCCCAGTCCGTCAACATCAAGGAGCGCCTCGACTTCTCCTGCGCCCTCTTCGACCCGGACGGAAACCTGGTGGCCAACGCGCCGCACATCCCCGTCCACCTGGGCTCCATGGGCACCAGCGTCAAGGAGGTCATCCGGCGCCGGGGCACCTCGATGCGGCCGGGCGACACCTACGCCGTCAACGACCCGTACCACGGCGGCACCCACCTGCCGGACGTCACGGTGATCACCCCGGTCTTCAGCACGCAGGGTGACCGAATCCTCTTCTACGTCGCCTCCCGCGGCCACCACGCCGAGATCGGCGGCATCGCCCCAGGCTCCATGCCCGCGAACAGCCGCACGATCGACGAGGAGGGCATCCTCTTCGACAACTGGCTCCTTGCCGAGCACGGCCGCTTCCGCGAGGAGGAGACACGCGGCCTGCTCACCGAGGCGCCGTACCCCTCCCGCAACCCCAAGACCAACCTCGCCGACCTGCGCGCACAGATCGCCGCCAACCAGAAGGGCGTCGACGAAGTCGGCCGCATGATCGAGAACTTCGGCCTCGACGCGGTGCAGGCCTACATGAAGCACGTCCAGGACAACGCCGAGGAGGCCGTACGACGGGTCGTCGACGCCCTGGACGACGGCGAGTACGCCTACGAGACCGACTCGGGTGCCGTCATCCGCGTACGCGTGCGCGTGGACCGCGAAAACCGCCGCGCGACCGTCGACTTCACCGGTACCTCCCCCCAGCTGGCGAGCAACTTCAACGCCCCCTTCGCCGTGGTCAACGCGGCCGTCCTGTACGTGTTCCGCACCCTTGTCGCCGACGACATCCCGCTCAACGACGGCTGTCTGCGCCCCCTCGACATCATCGTCCCGCCCGGCTCCATGCTTGCGCCCGAGCCGCCGGCCGCAGTGGTCGCGGGCAACGTCGAGACCTCCCAGGCCATCACCGGCGCCCTCTACGCCGCTCTCGGCGTCCAGGCCGAAGGCTCCGGAACCATGAACAACGTCACCTTCGGGAACGAGCGGCACCAGTACTACGAGACCGTGGCCTCCGGCTCCGGCGCGGGCGAGGGCTTCCCCGGCGCGCCCGTCGTGCAGACCCACATGACCAACTCACGGCTCACCGACCCCGAGGTCCTCGAGTGGCGGCTGCCCGTGCAGCTCGACGAGTTCGCCGTCCGGCCCGGCAGTGGCGGCCCCGGCCGCTGGCCCGGCGGGGACGGCGCCGTGCGCCGCATCCGCTTCCACGAGCCCATGACGGTCTCCACGCTCTCCCAGCACCGCCGGGTCCCGCCCTACGGCATGGCGGGCGGCAAGCCCGGTGCGCTGGGCGCCAACCGTGTGGAGCATGCGGACGGCACGGTCACCCAGCTCGGCGGAAGCGACTCGGCCGACGTCGGCCCCGGCGACGTACTCGTCATCGAAACCCCCGGCGGCGGAGGCTACGGACCGCCGTCGTCCCACCCCCAGCAAGCAGGAGAAGAGATCGATGATCTTCGGGCGTTCTGAGCGCGGGAAGCCTCCGGTCGAGCCCGTCACGCTCAAGATCCTGGTGGCCGGCGGCTTCGGCGTAGGCAAGACCACCCTTGTCGGCGCGGTCAGCGAGATCAGGCCGCTGCGCACCGAGGAGCTGCTCACCGAGGCCGGTCGGCCCATCGACGACACGAGCGGTGTGGAGGGCAAGCACACCACCACCGTGGCCATGGACTTCGGCCGTATCACCCTCCGTGAGGACCTGGTGCTGTACCTGTTCGGCACGCCCGGGCAGGAACGGTTCTGGTTCATGTGGGACGAGCTCTCCGAGGGGGCGCTCGGAGCCGTCGTGCTCGCCGACACCCGGCGCCTGGAGGACTGCTTCGCCGCCGTCGACTACTTCGAGCGGCGCTCCATACCCTTCCTCGTCGCCGTCAACTGCTTCGAGGGCTCGGCCCGTTACCCCGCGGACGACGTCCGCCAGGCCCTCGACCTGGACGAGGACGTGCCGCTCGTGCTGTGCGACGCCCGCGACCGCGAGTCCGTCAAAGAGGTCCTCATCGGAGTGGTCCAGCACGCCATGGCGTACGCGGCCGACCGCCGTCAGACCGTCACCACCTGAACCGAGTGCGCGGTCCGTACCCCCGCCGACCGGGGTACGGACCGCAGCCAAAGGGCTCACGCACGCGCGCGTGGGCCTAATCCTCGCCCTCCTCCCAGGCGAAGCTCTTCTCCACGGCCTTGCGCCAGTTGTGGTACTGGCGGTCCCGTACGGAGGGCTCCATGGCGGGCGTCCACTCGACGTCCTTCTGCCAGTGGGACTTCAGCTCGTCGAGGTCGTTCCACACGCCGGTGGCGAGCCCGGCCGCGTACGCGGCGCCGAGACAGGTGGTCTCGGAGACCTTCGGGCGGACCACCGGAACGTCGAGCACGTCCGCCTGGTGCTGCATGAGCAGGTTGTTCTTGGTCATGCCGCCGTCCACCTTCAGGGTGGTGATGTGCACCCCGGAGTCCTGGAACATGGCGTCCACGACCTCGCGCGTCTGCCAGCTCGTCGCTTCGAGCACGGCCCGGGCGAGGTGGGCCTTGGTGACGTAGCGGGTCAGGCCGGTGATGACACCGCGAGCGTCGGAGCGCCAGTACGGCGCGAACAGGCCGGAGAAGGCGGGCACGATGTAGGCGCCGCCGTTGTCCTCGACACTCGCCGCCAGGGGCTCGATCTCGTCGGCGGTACGGATGATGCCCAGCTGGTCGCGGAACCACTGCACGAGGGCACCCGTTATGGCTATCGACCCCTCCAGGCAGTAGACCGGCGCCTCGCTGCCGATCTTGTAGCCCATGGTCGTCAGCAGCCCGCTCTTCGACGCCACCGGCCGGTTGCCGGTGTTCAGCAGCAGGAAGCTGCCCGTGCCGTAGGTGTTCTTCGCCGTGCCCACGTCATAGCAGGCCTGCCCGAACACGGCCGCCTGCTGGTCGCCGAGGGCCGAGGCGACCGGCACCCCGGCCAGCTGGCCCACGGCGGTGCCGTACACCTCGGCCGAGGACCTGATCTCGGGGAGGACGGCTTCGGGGATGTTCATCGCGGAGAGGATGGACGGGTCCCACTGCAGGGTTTCCAGGTTCATCAGCATGGTGCGCCCGGCGTTGGTGACGTCCGTGACGTGCTGTCCGCCGTCGGTGCCGCCCGTCAGGTTCCAGATGAGCCAGGAGTCGATGGTGCCGAAGGCGATCTCGCCGTTCTCGGCGCGGGCCCTGAGCCCGGGCACGTTGTCCAGCAGCCAGGCGGCCTTGGGGCCGGAGAAGTAGGTGGCCAGCGGCAGTCCGGTCTGCTCGCGGAAACGGTCCTGCCCGTCCGAGCCGCCGAGCTGATGGGTCAGCGCCGCGGTGCGGGTGTCCTGCCACACGATGGCGTTGTGCACGGGCTTGCCCGTTGCGCGGTCCCACAGAACCGTGGTCTCGCGCTGGTTGGTGATACCGAGTGCGCTGAGCTGGTCGGCGCGCAGCCCGGCTTTGGCGATCGCTCCTGCGACCACCGCCTGCACCTTGGACCAGATCTCCGTGGCGTCGTGCTCCACCCAGCCCGGCTTCGGGAAGATCTGGCGGTGTTCGCGCTGGTCGACAGCGACGATCGCACCGTCCTGGTTGAACACGATGCAGCGGCTGGAGGTGGTGCCCTGGTCGATAGCGGCGACGAACTTGTCCGTCATGACGTCCCCTTCGTCGTTCCTTCAGAAGGCTGCTTTGAATCAGAGGGCTGCCGTGCCGATAAGCCCGGAAAGCACCCCGCCGATCAGCGGTCCGACCACCGGGTTCCACGTGCCGCGGCCTTCGCCGTGGGTGTCTGCGTTGCTCATGGCGGCTCCTAGGCCCTGTCCCGGGGCGATCGACCCCGGTCCTCGGTGCAGGGTGCGTTTCCCGTGGCGACTTCAGCCGAAGGCAGGGAAGCTCCCGCGCCCCGCCCGGCGTCCGTGACGAGCGTGCCGTCGCAGCCGAATCGCCCGTGGAGGAGCGAGCCTGTCTTCAGGCGGGACCCGCGCGGCGCGTGCCTGGATACACCGTGTATGTACGGCGATGTCGACTGACACCGGAAGTGTTCACCGGCGCCCACAGAGCGTCAAGGTCGCCGACGGCAACGGTGACAGCCGCCGTTGTGCCCGAGGGAAGGAGAGACGGTCGGTCGGTTACGACGATCAGCCTAGGCCCGGTTCCGCCACCGCGCACCCGGCCTGGGCTGGCGCCGTCCCCGAGCCACGCCGGATCTCGTGGCCCGGCAAGCCCGCCCGGCCCAGCACCCAACTCGCTCCGTGCAGCGATTTCGCAGCCTTCTTCAGCGGCGCCAGACACGCGGCGGCCTGGCGGTGGTCCGTCACACTGCCCGGCGGGCACACGACCGTGGCCAGGGACAACGTGACGGGACGCCCACCGGCCGACCAGGGCGCGTCCAGCACCGAGGCGGCCAGCGGATCCAGCCACTCCGGTTCGGCGAGCACCAGGAAGTCGTCCCCACCGATGTGGCCGACGCGAGTGCTCCCGGACGCCGCGTGTTGCAGCGCCCGCCCCACCGAGCGAATCAGCTCGTCTCCTGCCGCGAACCCGGCTCCGTCGTTGACCTGCTTGAAGTGGTCCACATCCAGCCAGCTCAGCGCGAACGGCCGGCCGTCCGCGATGCGGCGGTCCACCTCGCCGGTGATCGCGTCCGAGCCGGGCAGCCGGGTGAGCGGATTGAGGCCGGCCGCCTCCTCGACCCGGCTCTCGGCCAGTGCCCGGACGAGGTCCGCGAGCCGTACGACACCCACGCACCGCCCGATCCGGTCCACGACGGCCACATCGTCCGAGGTGCGGCCCCGGTCGCCGACGGCCACCACGTCCAGGACCTCCCAGGCGGTCGCGTCGACGCCCACCGTCCGCGGCGCATCCCCGAGCTTGGCGGCGGGCCGGTCGGCGTACAGCGCATGTCCGTAGCGCCCCGACATCGACAGCAGGAAGCGTGAGCGGTGCACCGACCGGACGGGCAGCCCGTGCGCGTCCACGAGCAGCACGCCCGACACCTCGGGAGACCCGGTCAGCAGAGCCCGTACCTGACCGGCCGAGGCGGTGGCGGGCAGCAGCGCGGCGGGCCGTAGGAATTCCAGCACCGAAGGCCCCGACCTCGGGGCTGCCACGGCGCCGGGGGAGCGGGGCGGAACGTATACGTCCGCCGCGGGCAGCCGGGCCGGCGGTGCGAACAGCTCGCCCTGGGCCAACTGGGCCCCGGCCGAGACCGCTGCCGCGCACTGCAGTTCCGTCTCGACTCCCTCGACGGACAGGAGCGCTCCCAACTGCTCGCACAGCGTCCGCATCGCCTTGACCGCCGCCGGCCGCGCCAGCAGCGACGCATCCAGTTTCACCAGGTCGGGCCCCATGTCGTTGAGCAGCCGCAGGGGTACGTCCCCGTCCCCGATGCCGTCGGCACTGATTCGGAAGCCCTGCGCCCGCAGCGCGTCCACCGCCTCCAGCAGCGCCTGCTGCGGGACGTGCGTGTACGGCGGCCCGATGTCGATCGTCACCTCCCACGGCAGGCGTCCCGCCTCCCGCACGGCGGTGTGCAGCGGGGTGAGGCCGCCGAGGTCGGCCAGGGTGCCCGCGAACACGTTGACGTGCAGCGGCAGCAGCGTTTCCTTGCGAGCCGCCGCCCGGACCGCCAACACCGCCAGCCGGCCATCCAGTTCGGGGTCTCGACGGGCCTCGGCCAGGATGTCGCCGGTCTCCGGGCGGGCGAGTATCTCCAGCCCTGCGACCCCTCCGGTGGCCAGGTTGACCACGGGCTGGAAGGCGAAGCGGAGAGTATCCGTCCAGGAGTGCACGGGAGCATGATGGCTCCGCCGGCGCCCGCCCAGGCCCAGTTCATGAGACGTTCACGCAGCATTCCTGGTCGATCACGCAGCGTACGAGAAAGGGCTTGCCCCTCCGCCTACCGCAGCGCGATGATCGCCGACCCGTGTCCGAACAGTCCCTGGTTCGCCGTGATGCCCACCCGCGCCTGCGTGACCTGCCGCTCACCCGCCTGCTGCCTCAACTGCCAGGTGAGCTCGCACACTTGGGCAATCGCCTGAGCGGGAACCGCCTCTCCGAAGGAGGCCAGCCCCCCGCTCACGTTCACCGGTATTCGCCCGCCCAGGGCTGTCGCCCCCTCACGCAGCAGCTTTGCGCCCTCGCCCTGCCCGCACAGCCCCAGATCCTCGTACCACTGCAGCTCCAGGGCGGTGGACAGGTCGTAGACCTCCGCGAGGGAGAGGTCCTCCGGGCCGACGCCCGCCTCCTCGTAGGCCACCCGCGCGATAGACGCGCGGTACGTGTCGGCGGCCGGCTCCACCGCCACCGCGGAGTCCGTCGCGATGTCCGGCAGATCCAGGACCGTGTTGGGGTAACGCGGCGTCACCGTGGACACGGCCCGGATCCGCACCGGCCGGCTCACTCCGCGCCGATGTGCGAAGTCCATGCTCGACAGCACCAGAGCCGCGCCCCCGTCCGACGTCGCGCAGATGTCGAGGAGCCGCAATGGATCGGCGACCACCGCCGAGGCGGCGACCTCCTCGGCGGTGACCCGCTTGCGGTAGCGCGCGTTGGGATTGAGCGCCCCCAGGGCCGAGTTCTTCACCTTGACCTGGGCGAAGTCCTCCACGGTGTCGCCGTGCACGGCCATGCGGCGGCGCGCGTACAGCCCGAAGTACGTCGGATTCGTCGCCCCCAGCACCTGGAAGCGCAGCCAGTCCGGATCGTCGGGCCGGTCGCCTCCCGCCGGCCGGAAGAACCCCTTGGGCGCCGCGTCGGCGCCCACCACGAGTACCACGTCCGCGAGACCCGAAAGGATCTGCGCCCGGGCGGTGTTGACGGCCTGCGCCCCGGACGCGCACGCCGCGTACACACTCGTGACTCTGGCCCCCTGCCAGCCGAGAGCCTTCGCGAAGGTCGCCCCGGCCACATAGCCCGGGTAGCCGCCCCGCACCGTGTCGGCGCCGACGACCGAGCCGATGTCCCGCCACTCCAGCCCGGCGTCTGCCAGCGCCGCACGGGCCGCCGCGGTCCCGTACTCGACGAAGCTGCGCCCCCACTTGCCCCATGGGTGCATGCCCGCGCCGAGCACCGCCACCTCACCTGTCATGCCCTCACCCCCGTCGGCCGCCAGTGCCAGGTCGTCCAGATCGTCTCTGCGTCCTCATGGAGCACCCCCGGGACGACCTCCACCTCCATGCCCACCGTCAGATCGGCGACGGTGACCCCGGGAGCCGCCTGCCCCAGCATCACGATCCGCTCGGACTCCAGCTCCACAGCGATCAACGCGTACGGCGCCCACGGAAGTTCCGGATCGGTCACATAGGGTGACGGTGGCCGATACCGGCTGTCGGTGTACGACCAGACGCGCCCGCGCCGCGAGAGGGGCACCTCCTCCAGATCTCCGCCGGGGCACCCGGGATTCCGGCAGTGGGCGTCCTCACGCGGGAAGAAGACCGAGGCGCACGTCACGCAGCGCGTGCCGAGAAGCCTGAAGCCGTCCCCTGCGCCGGTGAACCAACCGTCGACCACGGGTGTGCGTGTACGTGACACAATCCCTCCCCACTATGGATCTGACGGGACGTCAGGAGTCTGGCACGGGTGTCCGGAAATGGGCAGGGCTCCGTTCCGGCCGTCCCCTGCGCATCGGGGTGAACTGCATCCGATCGCTTCCCGAGAGGAACACCGACCTGATAGATGCAGGAGACATGACACGTCTCTCCAGCGCAGTACGCGGTCTGATCACCGCACTCGCCGCCGTGCTTGCCGTGACCGCCGCCTCCGCCCCCACCCGGGCCGCGACGGAGCCCAAGGCGCCGAAGGACTTCGTGGCCCTGAGAACCGTGGACCCGACGATCATCCAGGAGATGCGCTACTTCACCCCGCACAACTTCGTCGGCGAGCGCATCGACGGCTACCAGCAGCCGATCTGCCTCCTCACCCGGCCGGCCGCCGAAGCACTCCACAAGGCCCAGCTCAGGCTGCTGCGCAAGGGCTACACCCTCAAGGTCTACGACTGCTACCGGCCGCAGCGCGCCGTGAACCACTTCGTGCACTGGGCCCAGGACCTCGAGGACCAGGCGATGAAGAGCGAGTTCTATCCGAACGTCGACAAGACCCGTCTGTTCGAGGACGGTTACATCGCGAAGAAATCCGGCCACAGCCGCGGCTCGACCATGGACCTCACCATCGTGAAGCTCCCCGCCGAACCGACCCGGCCGTACCACCCGGGACAGTCCCTGGTGCCCTGCTACGCCCCCAAGGACGAGCGCTTCCCCGACAACTCCGTCGACATGGGCACCGGGTTCGACTGCTTCGATACCCTCGCCCACACCCTCGACCCGCGTATCCAGGGCGAACAGCGCGCCAACAGGCTGCTCCTCAAAACCACCATGGAAGGGCTCGGATTTGTGAACCTCGCCGAGGAGTGGTGGCACTACACGTACAAGCCCGAGCCCTACCCGGACACCTATTTCGACTTCCCCGTCTCCTGGAAGTCGCTCACCGGCGACCACTGAGCCGCCCGCCGAAGACGCCCATCAGTTGATCGGATACATTCCGCTTCGTGTCCGAAACTCATGCCTCCACCCCCAACTCCGCGCCCGACTCCCACTGTTCGAGCTGCGGAGCGCCCTATGGAGAGGGCGTCTCCGGCTGGCCCCGCACCTGCCCGGCCTGCCACACGGTGGCTTACCGCAACCCTCTGCCGGTGGCCATCGCCCTCCAGCCCGTGTACGACACGAAGGGCACCGCCCTGGTCGTCATCACCCGAACCGTCGCCCCCGCGCGCGGAGGCATCGCGTTGCCCGGTGGCTACATCGACGACCGCGAGGACTGGCGGCAGGCCGTCGTGCGCGAGCTCAAGGAGGAGACCGGCATCGACGCAGCCGGGCGCGACGTACGGCTCGTCGACGCCATGAGCTCACCCGACGGGCACCTGCTGCTGTTCGGACTCCTCCCGGAGCGCCCGGTCGAAGGCCTTCCGCAGTCCACGGCCACCGACGAGACGGAGGGCTGGCACCTCCTGCGCAGGCCGGAGGAGCTCGCCTTCCCCTTGCACACGCTCGCCGTACGGGCTTGGTTCGAGGGCCGGTACCTCTGAGTCAGCCCTCCTTCAGGCCTCGCACACGCACCGGGTAGGGCGGCTCGCTCGTGCCGCCCTCGCCGTGCCGCTCGACTATGACCCGCCGTCTCGTCCAACGGGCGACATAGCGTTCCAGTTCCGGCTCGTCCCATCCGTCACCCGCGTCCTGCACCACCAGTCCGCCCCCGCTCCGTCCCCGGACGGGTGCCCAGACCTCCAGCTCCAGCCCGCCGTCGTCCCCGCGCACGGGGACGACGGCACCCGCGCGCGCGAGCACCGGAATCCGCGACAGGGGGGCGTCGAGGATCACCTGCGCCGGCCCCTCGTACATCTGCTCCGTCACCGTGTCGTACCAGCGCCCCCGGGGCAGCTGCACCGCCCGCCGGTCCGCGCCCGGGTCGAGCACCGGTGCCACCAGCAGAGAGTCGCCCAGCAGGAACGCGTCCTCGCAGTCGCGCAGCGCACGGTCCTCGGGCGCCGCCCACCACAGCGGTCGGACATAAGGCGCTCCGGTACGCCGCGCCAGATGCGCGAGCGTCATGAAGTACGGCAGCAGCCGCCGGCGTTCGACGAGCGCCACGCGCGCGTGTTCCAGCACTTCCGCACCGAACTCCCAGGGCTCCCGGCGCCCCGCCCGCAGGCTCGCGTGCGTGCGGAACAGCGGCAGGTACGCGCCCAGCTGGAGCCAGCGCAGATACAGCTCCGGCGACGGGCTGCCGTCGAAACCGCCCACGTCCGGCCCCGAATACGGCACTCCGCACAGCCCCAGCCCCATGACCAGCGACAGTGAGGCGCGCAGCCCGGGCCAGCCCGTGGCCACGTCACCGGACCACGTCCCCCCGTAGCGCTGCAGGCCGGCCCAACCGGAACGCGAGAAAATGAAAGGCCGTTCCTCGGGAGCCAGTTCGCGCAGCCCCTCATAGGCAGCCCTGGCCATGCACAGCGCGTAGACGTTGTGCGCCTCCCGATGGTCCCCGCCCCGTCCTTCCAGCGCGTGCCTGGCCGAACGCGGCAGCGTCGACTCCCCGAAGGCGGCGAACGAAGTGGGCTCGTTCATGTCGTGCCAGAAACCCGAGAACCCCTGGGCGAGCCGCTCCTCGTACAGACCGCCCCACCACTCACGCACGCGCGCGTGCGTGAAATCCGGGAAGACCGCCTCCCCGGGCCAGACGACCCCGCGCACGAGCCGCCCAGAAGCGTCCCGCACAAAGGCGTCCACGGCGGCCCCGCTGTCGTACACCGCGTTGTCCGCTGTGGCCTTGACCGCAGCGTCGACGATCGACACCAGCCGGATGCCGTCCCGGCGCAGCTCCTCGGCCAGCACCGGCAGCTTCGGAAAGTTCTCGTGGTCGACCGTGAACACCTGGTGCTCGTCGTAGTGGTCGATGTCCAGATGGACGGCGTCGAGCGGCAGCCCGCGCTCCTGGTAGCCGGAGACGATCCGCCGCACCTCCTGCTCACTGCCGAAGCCCCAGCGCGCGTGGTGATGACCCAGCGCCCACGCCGGCGGAAGCGCAGGCGCGCCCGTCAGCGACGCCCAGGTGAGCAGCACGCGCGCGGGGGTGCCCACGACCACCCAGCAGCGCAGCGGTCCGCCGTCCATCCGCAGCTCGCTGGTCCCCGCCCGGTCGTGCCCGGAACCGGCGCCCTCCTCGCCCTCGCGCACCGTCACCGTGCCGTCCCACGAGGTGTCGTGGAACACCAGGTGCGTCGCCGCGTCGGCCACCACCAGCTGCACCGGCATGGTGAGGTACAGCGGATCCTCTCCGGGACCGAACGCGCGCCCCGGGTCCGTATTCCAGAGGCGGTACGTTCCTTCGCGCAGCCGCGGGCCCGACGCCCGCCCGCCGAGCCCGAAGAACCGCGCGTCCGCGGCCACCTCCGAGCGCTGCATCCAGCGTGCGATACCGCCACCGACCGGCTCCCACCACCGGGGCGGCAGATCACGGCGCAGGGGCACACCTCCGGGTGTGAGCACCTCGATCGCGCCGTGCCGCGAGACGGCGACCGTCACCCGCTCGGCCACGACCCGCCAGCCGCCGTCCTTGTCCGGCTCCAGGACCGCCCGGGGATCCGGCTCCGGACAGCGGCCCGCGAGCGCGTACGACGGCTCGGGGGAGGCCCCGTCCCAGCCCCAGAAGACCGCCCCGTTCACCCCGACGAAGATGCGCAGCTCGGACCGGCTGAACCGGACGACGCCACCGCCCGGGCCGGGCTCCACCTCCTGCACGGGCCCAGGCACCCGCGCGCGCTCGGCACCCCGCGACGGCAGCGCGGAGGCGTCGGCACGCCTCCTGCGCCACGCCGCCCTCACGGTACGCAACCCCTGGGCCGACCTCACCGAACCGACCACCCTTATCGAACGCACCAGGTCACGACCGTCCATGCTGCTCACCCTGCCATTGACCGCCCCACGCGCGCGTGTCGTTCAACTGCCGTTCACCCGTGCCGGGACCACATCTTCACGACGCCGACTATGTGGGGCGCGCCCTGGTGCAGAAGTCGATCACATGGCATCGTCCGTGTCAGCCGCGTCACGCGCACACCCCAGCTCGTGCGCGACCGACGCATACGACGCGCACAGTCCGGGAGCCGCCCATGTCGACCGTGAACCCCCAGCCGCTCTGGCAGCCAGATCCGGAACGCATCGCCCAGGCGCAGGTCACAAAATTCCAGACCTGGGCGGCCGAGCAGCACGGCGCTCCCGCCGAGGGCGGCTACGCGGCACTCCACCGCTGGTCCGTCGACGAACTGGACACGTTCTGGAAAGCCGTCACCCAGTGGTTCGACGTACGGTTTTCGACACCCTACGCGCGCGTACTCGGCGACCGCTCGATGCCGGGCGCCCAGTGGTTCCCCGGGGCCACTCTCAACTACGCCGAGCACGCCCTGCGCGCGGCCGCCACCCGCGCGGACGAACCGGCCCTCCTGCACGTCGACGAGACACACGAGCCGCGCCCCGTGACCTGGGCCGAGCTGCGCCGCCAGGTCGGCTCCCTGGCCGCCGAACTGCGCGCCCTCGGCGTACGCCCCGGAGACCGCGTCAGCGGCTACCTCCCGAACATCCCGCAGGCGGTCGTCGCCCTCCTCGCCACGGCTGCCGTGGGGGGCGTCTGGACCTCCTGCGCCCCCGACTTCGGCGCCCGTAGCGTCCTGGACCGCTTCCAGCAGGTCGAACCGGTCGTCCTGTTCACCGTCGACGGCTACCGCTACGGCGGCAAGGAGCACGACCGCCGCGACATCGTCGCCGAGCTGCGCCACGAACTGCCCACGCTGCGTGCCGTCGTCCACATCCCCCTTCTCGGGACGGAACCCCCCGCAGGTGCCCTGGACTGGTCCGCCCTGACCGGCGCGGACGTGGAACCGGTCTTCGAGCGGGTGCCCTTCGACCACCCCCTCTGGGTGCTCTACTCCTCGGGCACGACCGGCCTGCCCAAGGCGATCGTCCAGTCCCAGGGCGGCATCCTGATCGAGCATCTCAAACAGCTCGGCCTGCACTGCGACCTGGGCCCGGAGGACCGTTTCTTCTGGTACACCTCGACCGGCTGGATGATGTGGAACTTCCTCGTCTCCGGCCTCCTGACCGGAACGACGATCGTGCTCTACGACGGCAGCCCCGGCTTCCCGGACACGGCCGCCCAATGGCGCATCGCCGAACGGACCGGGGCCACCCTCTACGGCACCTCGGCGGCGTACGTCATGGCCTGCCGCAAGGCCGGCGTCCACCCGTCGCGCGACTTCGACCTCTCCAAGGTGCAGTGCGTCGCCACCACCGGATCCCCCCTGCCACCCGACGGATTCCGCTGGCTGCACGACGAGGTGCGCGACGATCTGTGGATCGCATCCGTCAGCGGCGGCACGGACGTGTGCTCCTGCTTCGCAGGAGCCGTCCCGACCCTCCCGGTGTACATCGGCGAGCTCCAGGCACCCGGACTCGGCACCGACCTGCAGTCCTGGGACCCGGCCGGCAAGCCCGTGACCGACGAGGTCGGCGAGCTCGTGGTCACCAACCCCATGCCGTCGATGCCGATCCGCTTCTGGAACGACCCAGACGGCAGCCGCTACCACGACAGCTACTTCGACACCTACCCCGGTGTATGGCGCCACGGCGACTGGATCACCGTCACCTCCCGCGGCTCCGTCGTCATCCACGGCCGCTCCGACTCCACCCTGAACCGCCAGGGCGTGCGCATGGGGTCGGCGGACATCTACGAAGCCGTCGAGCGCATCCCCGAGATCAGGGAATCCCTCGTCATCGGCATCGAACAACCAGACGGCGGCTACTGGATGCCCCTCTTCGTGCACCTCGTTCCCGGCGCCACCCTGGACGATGCCCTGCTGGCCCGTATCAAGCAGACCATCCGCGAACAGCTCTCACCGCGCCACGTCCCCGACGAGATCATCGAGGTCCCCGGCATTCCGCACACCCTCACCGGAAAGCGCATCGAGGTCCCCGTCAAGCGCCTCCTCCAGGGCACTCCACTCGAAAAGGCGGTCAATCCGGGCTCCATCGACAACCTGGATCTGCTGCACTTCTACGAGGACCTCGCCCGCAAACGCGCCTGACGGGTGCGGCTCAACCGCCGTAGGTGGCCTCGGACTCACCGAGCACGGCAGCGAAGTCCGAGGCCAGCCGCGCGGCGTCGGCCGGTTCCAGCTCGGCCACGGAGATCCGCACTCCCGGGGGTGACGACGACCGGAACCGGGCCCCGGCGGCAACCCACCAGCCGTACGAGCGCAGCCCGTTCACCGCGGCCGACTCGTCGTGCACGGGCACCCACAGGTTCATCCCGCTTGCCCCGCACGCCGGAATGCCACGATCGTCAAGCTCTCGCAGGAGTGCGCCGCGGCGCTCTTCGTACGTCTCCTCGGCACGCGCCACCAACGCGCGCGTGGCTGCATCGGTCAGCAACCCGTGCACGGTCTCCTGGAGGAGATGACTGACCCAGCCGGAGGTCAGCAGCAATCGCCCGTCGTGCCGGGCCAGGGTGGTCGCGTCACACGCAGCTGCCGCCCACCGCAGATCGGTCCCGAGGAACTTGCTCACCGTGCGCACATGCACCCAGCGCGTCAATCCGCTTCCGGTCAGCGAGTGGAGGGGCGCGGCGGCGACGGCGGACGCGTGGTCGTTCTCGACGACCAGTACGTCCGGCTCGTACCGGAGCACGTCCGCGAGCGCGTCCCGGCGTGCCACGGAGAAGCAGCCGCCGTACGGATTCTGCGCCCGAGGACTGCACACGACAGCCCGCACACCGGCCCGCAGCGCCACCCGCAGGGCCTCGGGCCGCACACCCTCGTCGTCCACGGCCACCGGCACGATGCGCAGCCCCAACGCCGTGATCAGGTCCAGCAGATGGTGATACCCCGGGTCCTCCATCGCCACGGCGTCGCCGGGCCGCAACTCGACGGACAACAGCCGCCCGATCAGATCCAACGCCCCATGCGCGAACGTCACATGCTCCACGGGCACCCCGTCGGCCCCCATCCAGTAACGCGCGGCGTCCTCCAGCCGCGCCAGCCTGGGCGTCGAACGGTGCGACCGGGCGCCCGGGGACAGCCGTGACGGCGGTACGAGAGCCGGCAGCAGTGCCGGATCCGGGTGTCCGCCCGACAAGTCCCGCAGCCCCTGTGGAACCTTGGGCGGCCGCCGTGACGCAACCGCGGCAGCCGGCGCCACCACGGTGCCGCCCCGCCCGCGCGTGACGACGATGCCTCGCCCGCGCAGCTCCTTGTAGGCGGTGGCGACGGTGCCGGGACTGACCCCGAGGTCGTCCGCGAGCCGTCGCACGGGAGGCAGTGCGGCCTCGGGCCGCAACGATCCCTCCGCCACGGCCCGTTCGACGGACGCCGCAATTCCCTTGGCCGTCGTACCAGAGATCCCATATTGTGTTGCCACATTAGAAATTATGTATCAATACATAATTGAGGGCAAGGGGGAGCAGTGCATCGGATGCGCCGCGCAGCCGCATGGTCGAGCCGCATACCGGGAGGGCGCGACGGACGCAGAATGCTCACGATCGCCCTCGTCGACCGTATCGGCAGCGGCTTGTGGGCCTCCGTGTCCGTCCTGTATTTGACCTACGTCTCGGGCCTCTCCGTCACCCAGGTCGGCACGCTCGCCGCAACCGCCGGAGCCATCGGCATCGCCGGAGCGCCCCTAGGGGGCCGCATCGCCGACCGATTCCCGCTCACCCGCGTTCTGCTCACCGTCCAACTCCTGCGCGCACTGGCCTCCCTGGCGCTCCTGACCACGAACGACTACGCCCTACTCCTCGCCTTTTCCGCGGTCGGCAGCCTCGGAGACCGCGCGGCAAGCGTCCTCACCAGGCTCTATGCCACCCGCGTGGCGGGACCCGACCGCGTCCGCTACCAGGCCGTCCACCGCACCATCGCCAACGCGGGCTGGGCCCTGGGTGGCCTCGCCGCCGCGGCCGCCCTGGCCCTCGGCACCACCACCGCCTACCAGTGGCTCCTCGCCGGCGACGCCCTTTCCTTCCTGGCCTGCGCCCTCCTCACCCTGCGCTGCGGCGAGCCCCCGTCCGCGTCCCACATCGTCGCCACCTCGAATGCCCCGGCACCCGCGAGGAAACCGGCCAGCACAAGTCCCTGGCACGACCGCACCTACCTCGCATACGCCGCCACCGAAACGTTTCTCTTCCTCGACGACGCCGTCTTCAAGGTCGGCCTGCCCCTTTGGATCGCACACGCGGGCAACGCACCGCACGGCCTCGCGCCCCTGCTACTGGTCCTCAACAACGTGATGGTGGTGGCCCTCCAGGTACCCCTGGCCCGCTTCGGGACCACCACTGCGGCCGCCCGAGCGCTTCTCCTACCGCTGTCAGCCGTCTTCGCTCTCGGCGGCATCGCCATGGCGCTCTCGGCCACCTGCGAAACCGTCACCGCGACCCTGCTCCTCACGGCCTCGGCCGCAGCGTTCACCCTGGCCGAGATGCTCCACGCCACCGTCTCCTGGGAACTCTCCGTCGCCCTCGCCCCCGGCACCGCGCAGGGCGCCTACCTCGGCGTGCACGGCCTGGCCCAGTCCGCCCAACGCAGCGTCGGGCCACTGGCCGTCACCGCGGCCATCACCACCGGCCCGGCAGGCTGGTTGACCTTCGGCGCGATCATCGGCCTGACCAGCCTGATTCAGCACCGCCTGGTCCGCGATCGCCTCGCTCGGACACCATTGTCAGTGCCGACGGTTACTGTGAGTGAGCATTGATCGACCGTGCACAGGGGGAAACATGGCGCACACCGACGACCAGACCATGCGACGCGACCTGCGCCGCGAAATCGCAGGCACCATCGGCCTGCTGACCGACGAGCACGACTTCCGTGCCATGCGGCGCTACCGCAGCTTCACCTTCGACAACCACACGAGCTACCTCCAACAGGTCGAGGCGCTTCTCAAGACACGTGCCTCCCAAGGCAGCCACACCACGGTGGCCCTCTTCGACCCGCAGGAGTACGCAGAATTCTGCGCGGACACAGGCCTCGACCCCGACGTCCAGTCCAGCCGCACACGCTTCACCGCTGAACTGGCCACCACAGGACCGGTGCTTCCCTACGAGGGCCAGCCCCTGGCCGACCTCGTCCCCGCCCTTGTCGACGAAGCCGTCCGACAGGCCACCTGGGAGTACGCGTCCACGCTCCTCGCCCGCCTCGGCGCCTGCGCCTCCTGCGGCGAGGACGTCGGCCGCGCCGCCTTCACACGCGCCTCCCACCTTCTCGTACGCATCCTCGACACAGCAGGGGCAGGCAATCGCCACCTCGTCTGCAGTGTCACGGCGACACCCGAGACACTCGTCTCCGTCCTCCACGCAGACGAGGACGACCGAGGCGCCATCCAACTCGACGAGGCCGAAGCCCTCGAATTCACCACAGTCCTGGCGCTCGGCATCGCCACCCAGAGCCCTGGCGGACTCGTCATCCGCACCAGCGCCCCCGGCGCCACCGACCGCGTCTACGGCTGGCGTGTGCGCGGCGATGGCCTCGAACCCCTCACGGCCGGCGAGGTGTTCGACGCCTACTGCACCGACATCGAATCCGGAGACATCATCTCCCCGGAATCGGACGTCGACTACTGCGTACCGCCGGACCTCGGAGAGGAAGGACAGACACCGGGTCACCGCCACTGAAGGCAGAGGGGGCGCTCCACCCGTGAGTGGAGCGCCCCTCAAGAACAGCCGGTGCAACAACAGCCGACGGCCGACTCGGCTACTCGCCGGACAGCACCGCCTGAGCCGCGTTGCGCGCATCCTCGGCGCTCTCCGCGGCCCGGGCCGCTGCGGCCGCACGCTCGCACTGGGCCAGCGTGTACTTGCCGAGAGTGGCCCGCACATAGGGAATCGACGCCGCACCCATGGAGAGGGAGGTGACACCAAGACCGGTCAGCACACACGCGAGCAGCGGGTCGGACGCCGCCTCACCGCAGACACCACAGCTCTTGCCCTCGGCCCTCGCCGCCTCCGCGGACAGCGCCACCAGGTCGAGCAGCGCAGGCTGCCACGGATCCTGCAGGCGGGAGACCGCACCCACCTGACGGTCGGCCGCGAACGTGTACTGCGCGAGGTCGTTGGTGCCCAGCGACAGGAACTCGACCTCCTGCAGAATCGACCGAGCCCGTAGTGCAGCCGAAGGAATCTCGACCATGGCGCCGAACTTCGCCTGCAGTCCTGCTTCACGGCACGCGTCCGCGAAGGCCTTGGCATCGGCACGGTCCGCGACCATCGGGGCCATGACCTCGAGGTACACCGGCAGCCCCTCCGCGGCCTTCGCGAGTGCCGTCAGCTGGGTGCGCAGAACCTCGGGGTGATCGAGCAGCGTCCGAAGACCCCGTACGCCCAACGCCGGATTGGGTTCGTCGGCGGGCGTGAGGAACTCCAGCGGCTTGTCCGCGCCGGCGTCGAGCACACGGACCACCACACGGCCCTCGGGGAACGCCTCGAGCACCTGCCGGTACGCCTCGACCTGCTTCGCCTCCGACGGGGCGTTCTTGCTGTCGTCCAGGAACAGGAACTCAGTGCGGAACAGACCCACACCCTCGGCCCCGGCCTCGACTGCGGCGGGCACATCCGCAGGCCCGCCGACATTGGCCAGCAACGGCACCTTGTGACCGTCTGAGGTGGCGCCCGGGCCGGTAGAGGCGGCGAGCGCCGCCTTGCGCTCGGCGGCCGCGGCCTCCAGCTGCCCCTTCTTCTCCTCGCTTGGGTTCACAAAGATCTCGCCGGTGCTGCCGTCGACAGCGATCACCGTGCCCTCGGCCAGCTCACCGGCACCCGGTAGCGCCACCACGGCCGGAACACCGAGCGCCCGCGCAAGAATCGCACTGTGGCTGGTCGGCCCACCCTCTTCGGTGACGAAACCGAGGACCAGGGCGGGATCGAGCAGGGCTGTGTCAGCAGGCGCAAGGTCACGTGCAATAAGAACGTACGGCTCGTCGCTGTCCGGAACACCCGGCATCGGCACTCCGAGCAGCCGGGCGACGATACGATTCCGCACGTCATCCAGGTCGGCCACCCGACCCGCCAGGTACTCGCCGGCACCGGCCAGCAGGGCCCGGTACGCGGCGAAAGCGTCGTACACGGCACGCTCGGCGCTGCTCCCGACAGTGATACGCCGTTCGACATCCGCCATCAGCTCGGGGTCCTGCGCCATCATGGCCTGCGCCTCGAGCACCGCCTGGGCCTCGCCCCCGGCCAGATTGCCGCGCGCCATCAGATCGGCCGCCACAGCGTCCACGGCCTGGCGGGCGCGCCCCTGTTCACGCTCCGCGTCCTCCGCCGGAATCTGCTTGGCAGGCGGCTCCAGCACCGCTGTTCCCATGTGCCGAACCTCGCCGATCGCCACACCGTGACTCACACCGACGCCTCGCAGCGTTGTCTCCATCTCACCGTCTCCGATAGTGCGGCGGGTCCCGCCGCCGCTGTGGTTGTCCTGCTCGCCGTCATAGGACGGCACTTACGTCACTTCCAGACGAAGAGACTGTCGCCCGCCTTCACGTCACCATCGTCACGAAGATCGGAGAGAGCCTCGGCAGCGGCCTCGAGCGCCACGATGGGGCACACCGCCGACTTGCCGGCCGCTTCCACGGCAGCCGGGTTCCAGCGCACCACGCCCTGTCCCCGCGTCACGGTGTCGCCCTTGTTCACGAGCAGCTCGAAGCCGTCACCGTTGAGCTGCACGGTGTCGATACCCAGGTGTGTGAGGACACCGTGCCCGTGCGCGTCGACAACGACGAAGGCGTGCGGATGGAGAGAGACGATGACTCCGGCCACGGGAGCAACGGCCTCGGACGGCTCGCGCACGGGGTCGATGGCCGTACCCGGGCCAACCATGGCCCCGGAGAAGACTGGATCCGGCACTGCTGCCAGGCCGATGGCGCGTCCTGCAATCGGGGACGTCACGGTGGTCATGGGAAGCCTCCCAGAGATGGAGATCCATAGGGCCGTCACTGCTTGTGCCGGACGGCGCACTGTGGAGCAGGGTATGTCAGATGAACTGCCGGTTCCGCATGGAAGATACCGGATAGTGGTCTAGACCACCAGCTCCATCGATTTGCACCCGCTTCCCGGCCGCGTGTACAGTCGTACTCCTGCTTGGGGCCGAGCGGCGCGACTGAGCGTCCTGGCTTCAGCGGCACCCATACTTGTCAGATCCTATCTCGGGGTCACCTTCCGCATGCCTGCAGGAAGGTGGTCAGGGGGACGGAAAAACACTGATAGAGTGTGGAACACCGAAGGGAAGCGCCCGGAGGAAAGCCCGAGAGGGTGAGTACAAAGGAAGCGTCCGTTCCTTGAGAACTCAACAGCGTGCCAAAAATCAACGCCAGATATGTTGATA
>NZ_JBSFDG010000018.1:0-187431 GCF_053593775.1 Streptomyces sp. NPDC002092 | reverse complement strand
CGACCGCCTTGCGCCGCACCGCCGCGTCGGGATGGCAGATGCTGCCCAGCTTGTAGTCGTCGTCCTGGAACGTGTTGGAGTTGATCGCGCCCAGCTTCACGCCCTGGTCCTCGGCGTACTTCGCCAGAGCACCGTAGTCGTCCACCTTGTCCCACGGAATGTGCAGCGCGACCGTCGGCGCCACGCCGGTGACCGCGTGCACCTGGGCGGCATCGGCCAGCTTCTCCTGCGGCGTACGGGGGACGCCCTGCTGCGCGAACACCTTGAACCGGGTCCCCGAGTTCCCGTACGCCCACGACGGCGTCTCGACTGCCTGGGTCTTCAGCGCGGCCTTCACCGCGGCGAGCTCGGTCACTTCAGGGCTCCTGTGACGTCTGGCCGTAAGGGCAGATGGATGAATCGATTCAGGACGGGAAGCTTAAAGCTCCCCACGGGGGTGTCAAGCGTTACGGCAGAGGCTGTTGGCCGTGGCCTGACCGTGACCTTTGGCTCTCGAAGGGCTATCGAAACTTTTTCGAGGCCCACCCATTGACGTGACATGGCCGACGCGCCTAACGTCCCGGCAACCAAGTTGAAACCTTTCACGACGTCGTGAGCCCCTTGTCGGCGTCGTCGAGGAGCCCCCAATGACCCACCCGTCCGACACGGGTCCGGCCCCGGTGCTGGCGCTCGAGGACATCTCGAAGTCCTTCGGCGCGGTGCGCGCCCTGCGGGACGTTTCCCTGGAGTTGTTCCCCGGCGAGGTGCACGCACTCGCCGGCGAGAACGGCGCGGGCAAGTCGACCCTGATCAAGACCCTTGCCGGTGTGCACCGGCCCGACGCCGGCCGGGTGCTGCTCGACGGTGAGCCCGTCGTCTTCCACGGGCCCGGCGACGCCCGCGACGCCGGCATCGCCGTCATCTACCAGGAGCCCACGCTCTTTCCCGACCTTTCGATCGCCGAGAACATCTTCATGGGCCGCCAGCCCCGGCGCGCCCTCGGCCGTATCGACCACAAGGCCACCCACGCGGCGACCCTGGCCCTGATGCAGCGTCTCGGCGTCGAACTCGACCCCGACCGCCCGGCCCGCGGCCTGTCCATCGCCGACCAGCAGATCGTCGAGATCGCCAAGGCCCTCTCCTTCGAGGCCCGCGTCCTGATCATGGACGAGCCGACCGCCGCCCTCACCGGCAGCGAGGTGGCCCGCCTCTTCGGTGTCGTGCGCACTCTGCGCGCACAGGGCGCCGCCGTACTGTTCATCTCGCACCGGCTGGAGGAGATCTTCGAGATCTGCCAGCGCGTCACCACCCTGCGCGACGGCGCCTGGATCTCCAGTGAGCCGATCGAGGGCATGACCGAGGACGACCTCGTACGGCGCATGGTCGGCCGCGATCTCGACGAGCTGTACCCCAAGCAGGACGTCGAGCCCGGCCAAGTCGCCCTGAGTGTAAGGCGGTTGACCCGTGAGGGCGTCTTCACCGACGTCTCCTTCGAGGTGCGGCACGGCGAGATCGTCGGCCTCGCCGGACTCGTCGGCGCCGGCCGTACAGAGGTCGCCCGGGCCGTCTTCGGCATCGACCGCTGGGACGCCGGCGAGGTCGAGGTCCAAGGACGCAAGCTCACCAACGGCGCCCCCTCCACCGCCATGGCCGCCGGGCTCGCCCTCGTCCCCGAGGACCGGCGCGCCCAGGGCCTGGTGATGGACATGTCCATCGAGCGCAACATCGGCCTCACCGGTCTGCGCACCACCGTCAGGGCGGGCCTCGTCGACCGCGGCGCCGAACGCAGCCGCTCTCTCGACTGGGCCGTCAAGCTCCAGGTGAAGTACGCCAGGATCGCCGACACGGTCAACACCCTGTCCGGTGGCAACCAGCAGAAGGTGGTCCTCGCCAAGTGGCTCGCCACCGGCCCGAGGGTGCTGATCGTCGACGAGCCCACCCGGGGCATCGACGTCGGCACCAAGGCCGAGGTGCACCGGCTGCTGAGCGAGCTGGCCGCCGACGGCGTGGCCGTCCTGATGATCTCCTCCGACCTGCCCGAGATCCTCGGCATGGCCGACCGCGTGCTCGTGATGCACGAGGGCCGCCTGACCGCCGAGATCCCACGCGCCGAAGCCACCGAGGAAACCGTGATGGCCGCAGCCACCGGGAGGGCCGCCGCATGACGGTGACCACTCCCGACGAAGCCCCCGTCGCCGAGGTGCCCAGGTCCGGTGGCACCCGGCTCGTCGACCGCGTCTTCAAGATGCGCGAACTCGCCATCCTGGTGGTCTTCCTGGTGATGATCGCCATCACGCAGGCGGGCAACAGCCAGTTCCTGTCCGAGCAGGGCATCAAGGACCTGCTGCTGAACGCGACCATCCTGGTGCTGGTCGCCACCGGCCAGTCCCTGGTGGTGATCACACGGAACGTCGACCTGTCGGTCGGCTCCACTCTCGGCATCAGCGCCTTCGCCGCCGGCGACTACCTGCACGGCGGCGGCAACGCGCTCGTAGCCATCCTGCTGGCGGTACTGCTGGGCGTGGGCTTCGGCCTGCTCAACGGTCTGCTCGTCAGTCTCGGCCAGGTGCCCGCCCTCGTCGTCACCCTCGGCACGCTCTACATCATCCGAGGCGTCGACTCCATCTGGGTCGGCTCCCGCCAGATCACGGCCGCCGACCTCCCCGGTGGCTTCGTGGACTTCGGCTCCGGCGGCCTCTCCGCCGTGCCGTGGCTGGCGCTGATCGCGCTGGCGGTGCTGGTGGCGACGGCGTACTACCTCAAGCAGTTCGGCAGCGGGCGCGAGCTGTACGCCCTCGGCTCCAACCCGGAGGCCGCGCGGCTCGCCGGCATCCCCGTGCGCAAGCGGATCCTGGCCGCGTACACGTTCTGCGGCGGCCTCGCGGGACTTGCGGGTGCCATGTACCTGGCCCGGTTCGGCAACGTCGACTCCGGGACCGGCAACGGCTACGAACTCACCGTCGTCAGCGCGGTCGTGGTCGGCGGTGTCGTCTTCACCGGCGGCTCCGGGAGTGTCTACGGGGCGGCTCTGGGCGCCCTGCTGCTGACCTCCATCAACAGCGTGCTGCCCGCCCTCGGCGTCAGCTCGGTGTGGGTGCTCGCCATCAACGGCATCCTGCTCATCCTCGCCATCGCGGTCGACCGGGTCGTCGCGTTGCGCCTGGCCTCCGCCCTGAAGAAGAGGAACGCCCGCCATGCCTGAGTCACTGACGCGCGCGGTCCGCTGGGACACGGTCGTCGGCGCGCTCCTGGTCGTACTGCTGCTGATGTCGTTCGGCACGGTCGACGGGTTCGGCAACGCCCTGAACCTGTCGTTCCTGATCGGCAACACCCTGCCGATCGCACTGATCGCCCTGCCCATGACGCTGCTGGTCGTCTCCGGCGAGATCGATCTGTCCGTCGCCTCCACAGCCGGCCTCTCGGGCGCCGTGATGGGCAAGCTGTGGAACGACGGCATGGCCATCGAGACGATCATCCCGCTGTGCCTGCTGCTGGGTGTGGTGTGCGGCCTGGTCAACGGGCTCCTGGTCACCCGGCTCGGACTGCCCTCCCTCGCCGTCACCATCGGCACCCTCGCCGCCTACCGGGGCATCGCACAGATCGTGCTCGGCTCCGACGCGGTGACCGACTTCCCCTCCCAGTACCTGGACTTCGCGGCCGGACGCATCGGGAACACCTTCATCCCGCAGGCACTCCTGCCCTTCCTGGTACTGCTCGCCATCGCGGTGGTCGTCCTGCACGCCACCCCGTTCGGACGCTCCCTGTTCGCGATCGGTGCGAACGAGGAGGCGGCGCGGTTCGCCGGCATCCGCGTCAAGCGGCACAAGCTGATCCTGTTCACGGTGACGGGGCTGATGGCGTCCCTCACCGGGATCTTCTGGGCCCTGCACTACGCCAGCGCCCGCTACGACAACGCCACCGGTCTCGAACTCTCCGTCGTCGCCGCCGTGCTGCTGGGTGGCATCGACTTCGACGGCGGCAAGGGCACGCTGGGCGGTGCGGTCGCGGGAGTCTTTCTGCTCGGGGCGCTGCAGAACGTGATGAGCCTGCTCAATGTTTCCGCGCAGTCGCAGATCGTCGTCACCGGTGTGTTGCTCGTCGTGTCCGTGCTCGGGCCGCGAGTCGCACGTCAGGTTTCCCTCGCGAGGGCGGCTCGCTCCGCCGGATAGGTCGTTTGTCGGCTGCGGACCGGATGTGGCTGGTCGCGCAGTTCCCCGCGCCCCCATTGGGGCGCTCCACCCACTTCTCGTAATAAGGACCCCGCCATGCGCAAGTCATCCCTCCGTCGTGCCTGCGCGGCCCTCGCCGCCGGAACCTCCCTCGCCCTGGCCCTCACCGCTTGTGGTGGCACCACCAAGAACAACTCCAAGAGCGACGACGCGGCGGCCACCTCGACCGCCAAGGCCGACCCCAACGCCGCCCTCAAGAAGGGCCTGACCGTCGGGTTCCTGCCCAAGCAGGTCAACAACCCGTACTTCACCTCCGCCGACAAGGGCGGCGAGCAGGCCCTCACCGAGCTGGGCAGCAAGTACAAGGAGGTCGGCCCCTCCAGCGCCACCGACACCGCCGGACAGGTCTCCTACGTCAACACCCTCACCCAGCAGCAGGTCAACGCGATGGCCGTGTCCGCACAGGACCCGGGCGCCCTGTGCACCGCGCTCAAGCAGGCCATGAAGAACAACATCAAGGTCGTCACCTACGACTCCGACACCAAGCCGGACTGCCGCAACGCCTTCGTCTCACAGGCCAGCGCCGAGGACCTCGGCCGTACCGAGGTGCAGCTCCTCGCCCAGCAGATCGGCTACAAGGGCGAGATCGCGATCCTCTCCGCCGCGCAGACCGCGACGAACCAGAACGTGTGGATCGACTTCATGAAGAAGGAGCTGGCGGACCCCAAGTACAAGAACATCAAGCTGGTCAAGGTCGCCTACGGCAACGACGACGCCCAGCAGTCCTTCCAGCAGACCCAGGGCCTGCTCCAGCAGGACCCGAACCTGAAGGGGATCATCTCCCCGACCACGGTGGGCATCAAGGCGGCCGCCCAGTACCTGTCCGGCTCCAAGTACAAGGGCAAGGTCAAGCTGACCGGCCTCGGCACCCCGAACGACATGCGCAAGTACGTCAAGAACGGCACCGTCGAGGGCTTCGAGCTGTGGGACCCGTCCAAGCTCGGTGACCTGGCCGCCCGTACCGCCGTCGCGCTGGCCTCCGGTCAGATCACCGGCAAGGAGGGCGAGACCTTCAAGGCCGGCTCCACCACCTACACCATCGGCAAGGACGGCGTGATCACCCTCGGCAAGCCGACCGTGTTCAACGCCAAGAACATCGACCAGTTCAACTTCTGAGCCCCTTCCACCCCTGCGGGAGCTGGTACCTCATGCAGCGCGTCTGTTTCCTCCTCAAGGTCCGCGAGGACCGGCTCACCGAGTACCGCGAACGCCATGCCGCCGTGTGGCCGGAGTTGCTCGAAGCGCTCTCCGCCACCGGCTGGCACAACTACTCCCTCTTCCTGCGCGACGACGGCCTGCTCGTCGGCTACCTGGAGACCGAGGACTTCGCCGCCGCGATCGCCGGCATGGAGGCCACCGAGGTCAACGCCCGCTGGCAGGCCGAGATGGCGCCGTTCTTCGAGTCGCTCGACGGCGCCCGGCCCGACGAGGCCATGAAACCGCTCACCGAGGTCTTCCACCTCGCCTGACACTCCCCGGCACGCATCCCCTCCCGCTCTCGTACGACAATGGAGTCCTCTGAGATGAGACGACGCACCCTGCTGGCCGGCGCCATACTCAGCGCCGCGGCGGCCCCCGTCCTCGGTGCCGGAACCGCGCGGGCCGCCGATCCCGGCCCCTCCGTCAGCAAGAAGAGCACCACCCAACTCGACGGTCAGGCCATCTTCTTCGTCTCCTACGACGGACTGGTCAACAACAACTCGTTCCAGAAGAACGGCCTGTTCACCTACAAGGGCTACCAGTACGCCGCCTGGTACACCTCCACCGGCAACGCCGTGGTCGGCCGCCGCGTGCTCGGCGGGAGCAGCTGGTCGACCGTGACGCTGTCCCACGTCCTCAAGACCAGCGACTCCCACAACGTCATCTCCATGGGCGTCTCCAAGGTCGACGGCCGCCTGCACCTCAACATGGACTCCCACAGCGACGGCTACTTCTACGTGAAGTCGATCGCCGGACTCCTCGACAACCCGGCGACGACGGCCTGGACCTCGTCCGTCTTCGGCGCGGTGCAGACCTCGCTCGACGGCCTCGCGCTCACCTCCCAGTTCACCTACCCGCAGTTCATCGCGACCCCCGAGGGCAAGCTGCAGCTCAGCTACCGGGTCGGGATCTCCGGCAACGGCCGCAACGCCCTTGCCGAGTACGACGGTTCGACGTGGACGGCACTGGGGGAGTGGTCCAGCTCCACGGGCACCTACACCAGCTCGCACGGCTCCTCGACCGCCCGCAACATGTACCTGCACGGCATCGACTACGACGTCAACGGCCGCCTGCACTCCTTCTTCACCTGGCGTGAGCAGAACGCCGCCGTGATGTGCAACAGCGGCGGCATCACCAACCACGACACCGGTTACGTCTACTCCACCGATCGCGGCCGCACCTGGCGCAACGACGTGGGCACCGTCGTAGGCACCACCGGCAGCTCCGACACGGTGGCTGTCACCGACGGCGGACTGGTCGTCGACCCGCTCAACCCGGACCACTCGCTGATGAACCAGGAGAGCCAGTTCACCGACTCCTCCGGCCTCCCGCACGCCATCATCAGCTACGTCCCCGGCCGCTTCGGCCAGTGCACCACCAACTACGTCACCGACCGCACCGCCAACGGACGCGCCTTCCACCTCCGCAAGAACTCCTCCGGGACCTGGCAGAAGACCGAGATCCCCGTCGCGCTGGGCTCCAGCCAGCGCACCAAGCTGATCCTGGACAAGTACGACAACGCCTACGCGATCTTCCCCTTCGGCCGGATCGCCGGCGCCTCGAAGGCCTCCGGCTACACGGACTGGACGCTGCTGTACGACGGCAGCGAACTGAACGCCTTCGGCGAGGTCGTGATCGACGAGCTGCGGGTCAAGTCGGACAACGTCCTGTCGTTCATGTACCAGGAGAAGTCGAGCGGTACGACCCCCTCGGCACTCCACGTCGTCGACTTCGCACTGCCCGCGTGACCGGGCCTGATGCGTCGGACGATGACGGTAATGTGAAGGCCTTCCGGCCGAATCACGTCCCCCTGGAGGTCCCTGCCCGATGAGCCAGTCGGTGGGTATCAAGGACGTCGCCCGCGCCGCCGGAGTCTCCGTCGGCACGGTGTCGAACGTGATCAACCGTCCGGACACGGTCGCCACGGAGACCCGGGCCCGGGTGCTGTCCGCGATCGACCGGCTCGGCTACGTCCGCAGCGAGTCCGCGCGCCAGCTGCGCGCGGGCCGCAGCCGGATCATGGGGCTGCTCGTCCTGGACATGGGCAACCCGTTCTTCGTGGACGTCGCGCGCGGCGCCGAGCGTGCCGCGCGTGACGCGGGGCTCGGCGTCATGGTCTGCAACAGCGCCCAGAGCGCGGGCGAGGAGGCCGAGTACCTCTCCCTCTTCGCCGAGCAGCGGGTGCGCGGAGTGCTGCTGACCCCCGCCGACGCGACCGGCCGCAACATCGAGACCTTCCGGCGGCACAACATCCCCTTCGTCCTCGTCGACCGGGTCGCCGAGGGCACCACCGAGTGCTCCGTCTCCGTCGACGACGTGGCGGGCGGCGCCCTGGCCGTGCGCCACCTCGTCGACGCCGGACACCGCAGCATCGCCTACGTCAGCGGTCCGCCCGGCCTCAACCAGGTCCGCGACCGCCGCACGGGCGCCCTGAACGCCCTCGCCGAGGCCGGTCTCGGACCGGAATGCCTGCGCGAACTGCCCACCGAACGGCTCGACGTGGCCGCAGGCCGGGACGCCGGCGCCCGCCTGCTCGGCCTCGCAGACCGCCCCACCGCCGTCTTCTGCGCCAACGACCTCCTCGCCCTCGGCGTCCTGCAGGCCATGTACGCAGCCGGCATAACGGTCCCCGACGACCTCGCCATCGTCGGCTACGACGACATCGAGTTCGCCGCCGCCGCGGCCGTCCCGCTCACCTCGGTACGCCAGCCCGCCGTCACCATGGGCGCCCTGGCCGCCGAGCTGCTGCTGGAGGAGACGGAGGCGGAGACCGCGACGAAGCGGCACGAGCACCGGCGTGTCGTACTCCAGCCGGAGCTCGTCGTACGACGCTCCAGCCTGTCCGCCCGCTGATCGCCCGGTCAGTAAGTTTTCATGATCCCAGGGGTCGGCCACCGGACGAACATGTGGTGAAGTGGGACGCGGTCCGAAACCCATCCGTCCCTGGAGTCCCGTTGACCGCCACCTACCGCCAGCCCGGCGTCGTCCTCACCGACCGCCACTTCACCGTGCCCCTCGACCACGACGACCCGGCGGGGGAGACGATCGAGCTCTACGCCCGTGAGGTCGTCGCGAGCGACAAGGCCCAGCAGAACCTGCCCTGGCTCGTGTACCTCCAGGGCGGCCCCGGCTTCGGCGCCAACCGCTTCGTGGGCCGGCAGTCCTGGCTGGGCCGCGCCCTCAAGGAGTACCGCGTCCTCCTCCTCGACCAGCGCGGCACCGGCCACTCCACACCCGCCAACCGCCAGACCCTCCCGCTGCGCGGCGGCCCCGCCCAACAGGCCGACTACCTGGCGCGCTTCCGGGCCGACGCGATCGTCCGCGACTGCGAGGCCATCCGCCCCCAGATCACCGGCGGCGCCCGCTGGACGGTCCTCGGCCAGAGCTTCGGCGGCTTCTGCACCGTGAACTACCTCTCCAGCGCCCCCGAAGGCCTCACCGCCGCCGTGATCACCGGCGGCCTGCCCTCCCTCGACGCCCACGCCGACGACGTCTACCGCGCCGCCTACCCCCGCATCGAACGCAAGGTCGCCGCCCACTACGCCCGCTACCCGCAGGACGTCGAGCGCGCCCGCCGTATCGCCGACCACCTCCTCACCCACGAGGTCACCCTCCCGGGCGGCTACCGCCTCACCGCCGAGGCCTTCCAGTCCCTCGGCATCCTCCTCGGAGGCAGCGAGGGCAGCCACCGCCTGCACTACCTCCTGGAACACGCCTTCGTCCGCACCCCGCAGGGCCAGGCCCTGTCCGACGCATTCCAAGAACAGACCCAAGGCCTGCTCTCCTACGCGAGCCACCCCCTCTACGCCCTCGTCCACGAGGCCATCTACGGCCAGGACGAACGCCCCACGGCCTGGTCCGCCGAACGCGTCCGCGCCGAGTTCCCGCAGTTCGACGCCGCGAAGACCCTCGCGGGCGACGGCCCGCTCCTGTTCACCGGCGAGTCCGTCCACCCCTGGATGTTCGACTGCGACCCGGCGCTGCGCCCCCTTCGCCGGACCGCCGACCTGCTCGCCGCCCGCACCGACTGGCCGCCCCTCTACGACCCCGCCCGCCTCGCCGCCAACGAGGTCCCGGTCGCGGCGGCGGTCTACCACGACGACATGTACGTGGACACCGCCCACGCCCTCGAGACGGCGCGCGCCATCCGCGGCCTGCGGACCTGGGTGACCGACGAGTTCGAGCACGACGGCGTACGGGCCGGAGGGCCCCGGGTGCTGGACCGGCTGCTGGCGCTGACGCGTGACGAGGCGTGAGATTCACCGGGAGTGAGGTCGGCGTCACGCACTAGTCTTCGACCATGACCGAGCCGAAGATCACCGAGTTGCAGCCCATGCCCGCCGACTGGCAGCGCGCGCTGGCCGTCGTCGCGCACCCGGACGACCTCGAGTACGGGTGCTCGGCGGCCGTCGCCGCCTGGACCGACGAGGGCCGCGAGGTCGTCTACGTACTGGCCACGCGCGGTGAGGCGGGCATCGACACCCTGGAACCCGCGAAGTGCGGTCCGCTGCGCGAGCGGGAGCAGCGGGCGAGCGCAGCGGTGGTGGGGGTCACGCAGGTGGAGTTCCTCGACCACCGGGACGGAGTGATCGAGTACGGCACCGCGCTGCGCCGCGACATCGCCGCCGCGATCCGCCGCCACCGGCCCGAGCTGGTGATCACCCTGAACCACCGCGACACCTGGGGCGGGGTCGCCTGGAACACACCGGACCACGTGGCCGTCGGCCGCGCCGTGCTCGACGCGGCGGGCGACGCCGGCAACCGGTGGATCTTCCCCGAGCTCGTCGAACAGGGCCTGGAGCCCTGGAACGGCGTCCGCTGGGTCGCCGTCGCAGGTTCCGCCTCGCCCACGCACGCGGCGGACGCCTCGGCCGGGCTGGAGCGGGCGGTGCACTCGCTGCTCGAACACCGCAGCTACATCGAGGCGTTGACCGACGAGGACCCGGAGACGTACGCCCGGGGCTTCCTGACGGCGAACGCCACGGCGGCCGGGGAGCGGTTCGGGGGTCGGCCCGCGGTCGCGTTCGAGGTCTTCAGCCGATAGGCACAGCCGACGAGATGGGGGAGCACATGAACGGCACGGACGTACTGGCCGACCGGTTCGAGGAACACCGGGGACATCTGAAGGCGGTCGCCTACCGCATGCTCGGTTCGGTCGCCGAGGCGGAGGACGCCGTCCAGGAGAGCTGGCTGAAGCTGAGCCGCTCCGACGCGGACGCCATCGGGAACCTGGGCGGCTGGCTGACCACCGTGGTCGGACGGGTCTGCCTCGACATGCTGCGCTCCCGGGCCTCGCGTCGCGAGGATCCCATCGACGAGACGTTCGTGCCCGATCCCGTGATCAGGCCCCTGTCGCAGATCGACCCCGAGCAGGAGGTCCTCCAGGCGGACTCGGTGGGGCTGGCGCTGCTGGTGGTCCTGGAGACCCTGGAACCCGCCGAGCGGCTGGCGTTCGTGCTGCACGACATGTTCGCCGTGCCGTTCGACGACATCGCGCCCATCGTGGAGCGCACTTCCGCGGCGACCAGACAGCTGGCCAGCCGGGCCCGGCGCCGCGTCCGCGGTGCCACACCCTCCTCGGAACCCGACCTCGGCAGACAGCGGCAGGTCGTCGACGCCTTCATGGCGGCCGCCCGAGCCGGTGACTTCGAGGCACTGGTCGCGGTCCTGCATCCGGACGTGGTGCTGCGGGCCGACTCCGGTGCGCTGGTCGGGGGCGCCGCCGCGTCCAAGACGGTGCGCGGCGCGAAGCCGGTGGCCGGACAGGCACTGCTGTTCCGGCAGTTCGCGCAGTTCGCGCGCGTGGTGCTGGTCAACGGCGAGATCGGTGTCGTCAACGCGCCCGAGGGACGCCCACTGTCGGTCATGGGCGTCACGGTCGCCGACGGCCGGATCGTGGCCCTGCACATCCTGGCCGACCCGGAACGGCTCGCCCGCCTGGACCTCGGCGCGTTCGACTGAGAGTCAGGCGGCCACGGCCAGCGGGCGCAGCGTGCGGTGCGGGTCCACGACCCGCCCGTCCGGCAGCAGTTCACCGGTGTCGTCGAACACGATCGTTCCGTTGCACAGCAGGCTCCAGCCCTGTTCGGGATGGGCCGACACGATCACGGCGCTGTGGCGGTCCGGGCTGTCTGCGGTGGGGCACGGTGGCCGGTGACTGCACATGGTCTCTCTCCTCGATCCGTCTGGCTCCCGCCTGAAGTGGGCTCGTATCTGTGATAGCCGAGCTTGTTTTCCGTTGAATGAGGAGACCCCCACAGCGCCGGAAACTCATCGGTGAGGTTCGGTTTCCCGCCGGTCGTTCTCGGCGGGATCCACAGCGGAGTCTCTGTCACACCCGCGTGGCAGCGTGGGAGATGGACAAGCGGTGCGCGTCGAGCCGAAGGGGGCCGCGTCATGGCCGACGTCGATTCGCAGTTCCTGCGTGGCCTGTTCGACGAGGAGGGCAGCCTGCACGCCGCGGGCCGCACGGCGCTGTACCGGCTGTACGGCCTGGAAGGGCTGCTCTACGTCGGCATCTCGATCTCTCCGCTCACCCGTGTGCGCACGCATCTTCGGGAGCAGCCATGGGCTTCGCAGGTCGTCGGGATACGGATCGAGTACCCGGACGACGCCGAGGCCGCCGAACGCGAGGCCGTCTGGACCGAACGCCCCAAGTACAACGTGATCTTCAACGGCGAGACCCCGCCCGCCCCTCCCGACCGGGCAGCGCGCCTCAGGACGGAACTGGCCCTCGAGCGGCGCCGGTTGGCGGAGCTGGAGTCGACCGTGCCCGAGTCGTCGGCTCACCTGCGGCTCATAGCCCGCGGAATCAAGGCGAAGCAGGCGAAGATCGCGAAGCTGGTCGAGAGCATCGAGAACACCGAAGCTGTACGGCACCACATCACGGACCCGAGCAAGCAGGTGGGGTCATGACCGCCGCTCACCGAAGCCGTGTTCCGCAAGGACCAAGGAGGCGACTCCACGCCCGACCTGCGCCAGCCCCACCAGCAGGTCGGCGCAGTCGATCAGTTGTGAGCCGGCCCGCTCGACGCGTGCCTCGGCCAGCGCGATCGCCTTGCGGGAGTACGGCGTCCAAGCGATCCGCTCGGCGGCCTGTGAGGCGCCCATGCTCAACCGGCCGCCCACCGAGCGGTGCACGGCCTCCGTCGACACGCCGGACTCCTGCAGCAGCCGGGTGGCGCTGTTGTCCTCCGCGGTCAGACCCCACAACAGGTGCTCGGTCCCGATGTAGTTGTTGCGGTGCTGCACAGCCGCCGCCTTGACGTGGACCATCGCCCGCCGGAGGTCCTCGGTCATCGTCTCGGGGCTGTAGCGCTTGTGCGGGGCCTGGAAGCGCTGCTGCACCGCCTGCCGGGTCACCCCGAGGGCCGACCCGATGTCCGTCCACGACACGCCGTGCAGCCGGCAGTGCTCCACATAGTCCTCGACCAAGTCATCGGCCAGTGCCTGGAGTTGGCCGGATATGGTGGCGGCGGCCGTCAGCAGTGCCAGCCAGTCTGGCTGCTCCTGGTCACCGGGTCGGTGGGCGGTGGCGCAGGTGCGGTCCACTTCGGCGATGAGGCCGTCCAGGTCAGGGAGAGTCATGAGGCAAGTACGCCTTGACAAAGTCGATTTGTCAAGGCGTACTTGCCTCATGGGAGTCGAGGAGAGATCAGTGCACGAGGACGAACAGCCCCTGTCCGGCGGGAACGTCAGCGAGGGCGTCGTCCGGGTCGGTGACACCGTCCGTCGACCCGCGGGTCCCTGGACGCCCGCGGTGCACGCCCTGCTCACGCACCTGCACGAGGCCGGGTTCCGGGCGGCCCCGCGGCCCCTCGGGATCGACGACCAGGGACGCGAGGTGCTGACCTTCGTGCCGGGTGGTGTGATCTGGCCCGACCGGTTCGCCCTGGTGGAGCCGACGGTGGGGCTGGTCCGCGTGGCCCGGCTGGTCCGGGACTTCCACGACGCCGTGAAGGACTTCACGCCTCCGGCCGACGCCCACTGGCAGGTGCTCGTACCCGCGGAGGGCGCCGACATCATCGCGCACCAGGACCTGGCGCCGTGGAACCTCGTGGTCGGCGGTGAGGAGGAGTGGGCCTTCATCGACTGGGACACGGCCGCCCCCGGCTCCCGTCTCTGGGACGTCGCCTACGCCATCCGCGGCTTCGTGCCTCTGTCCGCGCACCCCGACTGGCAGACCCCCGACGCCGCCGCCCGTCTGCGTCTCTTCGCCGACGCCTACGGACTCGACGAGACCGAACGCCGCGACCTCGTACCGATGCTGGGCCGCCGCACCCGAGCCATGCACGACTTCCTCAGCGATCAGTCGGACCGGGGCAACCAGCCGTGGGCGAGGCTCTGGGCGGAAGGCCACGGCGACGCGTGGCGTGGCGATGCCGAGTACATCGAAGAGCGTCAGGAGCATTGGCAGCGGGCCTTGCTGTCCGGCTGACGGCCGCGGTTCGTCAACCGGTCGTGCCCAGATCCGCGGCGAACCAGTGCTCCGGCCGCATGCGCACCACCACGTGATCGGCGAGTTCGGCCTCCGCAAAGGCCACGAACTCGTCGAGTGCCGCCCCCGACAGATAGCGCCCGGCCAGCTCACGGTGGAGCGCGCCGCTTCCCACGGCCACCTCGGCGACCGGCCCTTCGACCGACACGTACCGGGTGGTCGGCGCCGTGCGCTGGACCATGAGACTGAAGCGGCCCGCCGCCCTGATCAGGGTCATCTTCCGGGAGCTCGCGCCGGTGAGGATCCACGGCAGACCGCCGGGCTCGTAGGCGTACCAGATCGGCACCACCAACGGCCCCCGGTCGTCACCGGCGGCGACGCCCAGCGCGGCCACCTGCGGCTCAGCAAGGAAACCTTCCCGTTCTTCGCGTGAAAGCGCCATACGACGACTGTACGTACGGCCACCGACAGCTCCCCGCCGCACCCCGTTAGGCTTGGCGTCATGCCAGATCAGACCGCCGACCGGGCCGAGCTGCGCGGCGACTGCGAGCGTTGCTTCGGTCTCTGCTGTGTCGCCCTGCCGTTCGCCGCCTCCGCCGACTTCGCGATCGACAAGCAGGCCGGTACGCCCTGCCGGAACCTGCGGGAGGACCACCGCTGCGGCATCCACGCCCGGCTGCGGCAGCAGGGCTTCAGCGGCTGCACGGTCTACGACTGCTTCGGCGCGGGCCAGAAGGTCTCGCAGGTCACCTTCGGCGGACAGGACTGGCGCACGGCCTCGCGGGCGGACGCCCGGCGCATGTTCGACGTGTTCCCGGTCGTACGGCAGCTGCACGAGCTGCTCTGGTACCTCACCGAAGCTCTCGCCCTGCCCCCGGCGCGCCCGGTCCACGCCGAGCTGCGCCGCGCCCTGCGGAAAACCGAGGAGCTCACCCGCCAAAACCCCGAGCAGCTGGCCGCGTTGGACGTGGGCGCGCATCGGCAGGACGTCAATGTGCTCCTGCTGAAGACCAGCGAGCTGGTACGGGCCGGTGCCGGTGCCGGTGCACGCGGCCGCAAGAAGGACCGCCGCGGCGCCGACCTGATGGGCGCCCGTCTCAAGGGCGCCGACCTGCGCGGTGCGAACCTGCGCGGCGCCTACCTCATAGCCGCCGACCTGACCGGAGCCGACCTGCGCGGCGCGGACATGATCGGAGCCGACCTGCGCGACGCCGATCTCAGCGACGCCGACCTGACCGGCGCCTTCTTCCTCACCCAGCCCCAGCTCAACGCCGCCCGCGGCAGCGCCGGCACCCGGCTGCCGGACTCACTCACCCGCCCCGTGCACTGGACAGCGCAGCTCTGACGGGGCCTCCTCGACGGCCGGCGCGTCCGCGGCGGCCACGGTGACCGGTCGCCGCTCCAGGTGCAGCCGCAGCCCCTCCGGCATCAGGGTGAGCCGCTCGGTCACCCGCAGCCGGTAGTCCGGGTCGGGCCGCAGGTCGTAGCGGCGCAGCAGCAGACCGAGCACCAGCGTGGCCTCGTGCAGCGCGAACTGCCGCCCGATGCACGCTCGCGCGCCCGTCCCGAACGGCTTGAAGGTGTGCGGGGCCCGGGACCGTACGGCCTTCGGGTCGAAGCGGTCCGGGTCGAACCGCTCCGCGTCGGGGCCCCACACCTGCGGGTCGCGGTGCAGCATCGCGGTGAGGACCAGCGCCCAGGCACCGCGCCGCATCGGATGGTCCCCGGCCAGCACGGTGTCCTCGCGGGCCTCCCGGGCGAAGGCCGGCGCCGTCGGCCACAGCCGCAGTGCCTCGTCCAGCACCCGCCGCACATATCGCAGCTTGGCCACCTGGTCGTAGCCGGGCACCGCCGCATCGCCCCAGACGGCGTCCACCTCGGCCCTGGCGCGGGCCGCGATCTCGGGGTGCCGGGAGAGGTAGTGCAGGGCGAAGGAGAGCGCGCCCGAGGTCGTCTCGTGGCCCGCCACCAGGAAGGTGATGACCTGGCGGCGCACGTTCTCGGCGGACAGCCGCTCCCCGGTCTCGGGGTGGGCCGTCTCCAGCATCCGGTCCAGCAGATCCCCGTCGCCGCCCTCGCCCGATGCGCGGCGGGTCAGGACCAGCTCGTCGACCGTGCGGTTGAGATACGCGATGTCGGCCTCGTTGCGGCGGGAGGCGCTGCGCAGCAGGAAGGGTGCCAGCGGCGAGGGCACCGTGTTCAGGCGCTGGGCGTACTTCAGTGTGCCCACCATCGCGGTCACGAAGGGATGCAGCCGGGGCCGCTCGAAGGAACCGAAGTCGTGCCCGAACCCGGTGCGCGCGATCGTCTCCAGCGTCAGCTTGGTCATGTCACCGGGCACGTCCACCGCCCGGCCCGCCGCCAGCTCGCGGTCCCAGTGGTCGGTGAGCCGCTCGGCCACCGCCAGCATCATCGGGTGGTAGCCCTCCATGGCCTCCCGGCTGAAGCCCGGGGCGAGGACGTCGTGCGCCAGCTGCCAGTTCGGCTCGTGGTTGTACGCCGTGAACAGCGCGTCCCCGACGACCGGCCGCAGATTGGCGACTCCGAGGCCGACGTGCTTGGCGAAGCGCGACTCGTCCGCCATGTCGGCCGCGGCTTCGGCGCCCCAGACGAACACGAACTCCTTGCCGAACGCCTTGCGCCGGAAGATCGGCCCGAGTTGCCGCGCGTAGCGCATGGAGTCCTGGACGGGCGCGCGCCGGTCGGCGCCGAGCACATCGCCGAGCAGGGGGAGCCGATGCGGGGGATGCGGAATGCGGTGCAGCTCGGGCCAGCCCTGTTCGGCGCCCCGGAACCCCTTGGGAAGCGTGGCCTGTATCGCCGGCCGGGCCCCTGACGTCGTCTCCGCCATGACGCGTTCTCCCTTGAATCAGCGGCAGGTCGAGCTGTCGTAACGACTGCTTGGTGCTTCTGTTGTACGTGGGTTCAATAGCGGGTCCAGTCTGATCCCGCTGTTGAACCGGCGTCAAGTAAAGTGCGGGCATGGCCGCGAACCAGGGCGAGCGCACGCGTCGCCGGCTCAGCACCGAGGAGCGCCGGGAGCAGCTGCTCGCGGTGGGGGCGCGGCTGTTCTCGGAGAGCCCGTACGACGAGGTGTGGATCGAGCAGGTCGCCGAGATCGCCGGTGTCTCGCGCGGGCTGCTGTACCACTACTTCCCGACCAAGCGGGACTTCTTCGCCGCGGTCGTCGAGCGGCAGAGCGAGCGGATGCTGCGGATGACGGCGGCGGTGCCCGGGGTGCCGGCGCGCGAGCAGCTCGCTGCCGGTCTCGACATCTTTCTGGATTACGTGCACACGAACGCACACGGCTTCCGTGCCTTCCATCGTGCGGACGCGGCGGGGGACCAGGTGATCCGCAGGGTCTACCAGCGGGCGCTCGCCGCCCAGGAGCGGCAGATCCTGGCGACGCTCGCCGCCGACCCCGAACTCGGCCCGGTCGCGCAGCAGCGCCCCGACCTCAAGCTGGCCGTCCGCGGCTGGCTGGCCTTCACCACGGCCGTCTGCCTGGAGTGGCTGCGGGGATCGGATCTGACCCGGGAGCAGGTGCGTGACCTGTGCGCCCGGGCGCTGCTGGGTGTCATCGCACCCTGAGGTGCACACGCTTCGGTCACCCCGTGGTTGGCGTACACCCCGATCTTCGATAGGTTAGGCAAGGCTTACCTAAGGAGGTTTGGGATGGGTGTCAGCCCCAACTGGACGGCCGCGCCTGCCGCGGCCGAACGGGCCAGGTCGGTACTCGCCGCCGCCTGGTCCTGCGCGGTGACCGCGGACGGCGGCCGCGAGGAGTTCGTCGGCGCGCACAGCGTGGACGAGGACGGCCGGGTGCTGCTGCACGTGCCCGAGGACAGCGTTCTGCTCGGGGCCGCGATCTGCGCACCCCGCGGAGAACCCCATGCGGTGCTGGAGTTCGCCGACGTCGCACCCGTCCCGGTACGCCACCGCATCCGTGCCCGGCTCTGGCTCGCCGGGTACTTCCTCCCCGAGGACGGCCGCCTGGCGTTCCGTCCGACCCGGATCGTGCTGCGGCAGTCGTCCGGCGCGGTGGTCGTCGACCTCGACGAGTTCGCCGCCGCCGAGCCCGACCCGCTCGCCCTCGCCGAGGCGCACCTGCTGACCCATCTCGCCGACTGCCATCCCGACGCCGTCGAGCGGCTCACCCGGCTCGTCGACCACGCCAGTCTGCATGGCGCGGTCCGCGTCCAGCCCGTCGCCGTCGATCGGCACGGGCTGACCCTGCGCATCGAGCGCAACCGCGCCCACGGCGACGTACGACTGCCTTTCCACGCGCCCGCCGACGACGTGGGCCAACTCACCGACCGCATGCACGTCCTGCTCGCGCAGGCCAGTGCCGCCTCCTGCCCGCGTGCCCTACAGCGGCAGCGCGCAGACGGCGACGGGTGAGGCGAACGGCTCGCCCGCGAGCCGCAGGTCACCGCTCTTGCCGTCCACGTGGAAGACGCTGACCGTGCCGGACTTCTGGTTCGCCGCGAACAGCAGACTCCCGTCCGGCGAGAAGGCGATCTGGCGCGGGAAGTCACCCGACACCGGCACCGTGCCGAGCAGCCGCAGCCGGGCGCCGTCCGCCTCGACGGCGTAGCGCGCGAGGCTGTTGTCGCCGCGGTTGGCGAGATAGGCGTAGGAGCCGTCGGCGGTCACCAGGATCTGCGCCGGGTAGTTGGTGCCCGGGCCGGAGCCCGTGGACTGCGGCTCGCCGATCGTCAGCCGTCCGGTGGCGGGCTCGTACGCGCAGACGGTGACCGTGTCGTCGACCTCGTTGGCCAGATAGGCGTGCCGTCCGTCGGGGTGGAAGGTGAGGTGGCGCGGACCGGCGCCCGGCCGGGTGTGCGCCTGCGCGACCTCGGTGAGGGTTCCCCTGCGCTCGTCCAGACGGTAGCTGTAGACGGTGTCCGTGCCCAGGTCGACGGCGAGCACATGGCCGCCGTCGGGGCTGGTGATGAACTGATGGGCATGCGGGCCCTGTTGGCCTGGCCCGGGGGCCGGAGTCGAGTGCGTGACCACGTCCGTGCGCTCGCCCAGTGCGCCCGACTCGTCGATCGGGTGCACGGCCACGCTGCCCGAGGTGTAGTTGGCGCTCAGCAGCCAGCGGCCGCTGGGATGCACGGAGAGGTGGCAGGGTCCCGCCCCGCCGGTGGAGCGGGCGCCCAGGATCTTGTGGTCGGCGAGGCGCACGGCGGTCACGGCGCCGTCGTCGTGCTCGTTCACCGTGTACAGCGTGCGGCGGTCCGGGTGGAGCGCGAGATACGACGGGTTGACGATGCCCGTCAGGGTTCCGGTGCCCGTGATGCGGCCGGACGTGGGGTCGTACGTGGCGAGTCCGACGCCCGTGCCGCCGCCCTCGACCGTGGTGTAGGTGCCGATGTACAGCGGCTGGGGGCCGGAGGATTTCCCGGCCGAAGGCGGCGCGCTGGGCCGGGCTGACGGCTGCTTGGCAGCGGGGGCCGCCTGGTCGGGGATCGACGCGGTGTGGGCGGCCGCGTCCTTGGGCGGCGCGGGTGCCGGCAGAGCCGCCACCGCGGCCGCTCCCGCGAGCGCGCCGACGAAGCGGCGCCTGCTCCAGCCGCCGCCCGCCGCTCCCGTCCCACTGCCCATGTCCACACCTCAGGTGGTCGCTCGCCTCGTTCGTGACAAGCCACCATGACCCGTGCCCGCCGGTGTCCGCAAGAACGGCAATGGGTGTTGCGCAGGGTGCAATGACCGCGGGTCTACCAGTCCCCGTCCTGCACCGGCTTGCCCGGTGCGCCCTTCAGCGGCTTGACCTGCTGCGGCGCGGGATCCTGCCAGGGCTCGTGGTCGTCGCCGAGCCAGTCGCCGACCGGTTTCACGCCCTCCAGCGTGTCCGTGGGCACGAGATCCTCCGCGTCCTGGTCGTAGTAGTCGTACCAGGGCAGTCCGGCCCGGGTGTACTGCGCACGGTTCACGGGGGACGGCGGGGGAGCCTCGCCGGTGATGCGGCGCCACTCCGGAGGTGTCACCAGGTGCACGAACACCCGCCCGGCGGGTTCCTCGGCCCAGTCCGCGAGCGGCCGGTCGTCCCGGTAGACCTCCTGCCGCATCGAACCTCCGACGCCGAGCCCCATGGCCGCGGCGGGACGCGCACCGCCCGCCGGAGCCGCCGCCGGCGCCGGGCCGCCCGGCGCGGCCGCCGCCATGGGCAGCGCCGCTCCGTAGCCACCGGCCGACATGCTCGAACGCCGCAGCTCGGAGCGGCGCCGCTCCTCCTCGCGCCACTCGGCCAGCCTGGCCTCGCGCAGCGGGAAGGACTGCAGCTGGACGCCTCCCCAGGTCTCCTCGCCCGTGACCTGGCCCTCGACGGTCGCCCCCAGGCCCAGCGGCACCGCCACGAACTGGCGGACCGTGCCCTTCCCGGAGTTGATGCCGTCCAGCCAGGGCTGGCGGGGCAGCACGAGGTAGTTCTGCGGATTCCGGGACAGCCGGTCGCTCCACGGCTTACCCGAGACCGCGCACACCTTTCCGACCCCGACCTGCAGGGCGGCCGGCTCCGCGGTCCCCCCGAAGCTCAGCCACATCGCCTCGCGCAGATACACCGGCAGCATCACACCGCCGCGCGCACGCCACTGCTCGGGCACCGTGTCCGGGAAGTCCGTGATCCGGCGCACCGGGAACTCGCCCAGTCCCGGCGGCAGCGGATGAGTGCCCGTCTCCGGCAGCCGCAGCGTGCGCACGAACCGCACCGCCACACCCCCCGGCAACCGCAGGGTGTTCCCGTCGATCCGCACGCCCGTGTCCGTCATCCGCCCGCCCCCTTGCTCTCCGGCCCCGGACGCGTACGCCGCTCCGGTGACTCCATCACCCAGAACGACGCCCGGTGCCGTCGGGGTTCCTGCGCAGCACCTCCGGGACCCGCAGCCGCTCGGAATCGCGCAGGCTCTCCCGCAGCCTGGTCAGCCGCGGCATCCGCTCGCGCTGTTCGCGGGAGTTGCGGTCCAGCTCCTCGAAGAGGCGGCGCGAGCGGTGCTCGGTGTCCATCTCATCGAGGATGCGATTGACCTCGGTCAGCACGGCGCCGTACAGCTGCCAGCTGCGGGCGTCGCGCTGGACCTCCTCAAGGAGCAGCTGGGCCAGCTTGTCGCGGGTGGCCGCGGCCTGCCGCAGCTCCGCGGCCAGCCGGGACTCCGCCGATTCGGCGCTCACACTGACGTGGCTGGTGACCAGCACCGCGAAACTGACCACGGCGTCGGCGATCTCCGACAGCAGCCCCTCCACGGCGGCCCCCGTCTCGGGCGCGAACAGCGGCTCGGGATCGCGTTCCTTGGCGAGGTCGGTGAGGGTGCGCGCCAGCACCCGCAGCACCACCGTGCAGATCTCCAGCGTGTCGAGGCCCGTGCGCAGCACCACCCGGTGCAGCAGGCCCTCCCGCACCCGGGGATTGAGCCGCAGGCTGTCCTCGGCCTGTCTGAGGGCCGCGTCGACCTCGACGATGTCGTGATCCAGCCGGCGTGCCTCGTGCAGTCGTTCTGTCGCCCGCTCGACGGGCGTGCGGCCGGCGGCCTCCTCGCCCATGCGCAGCATCAGCTGCCGCACCCGGCGGGCCAGACCCTCGATCGACTCCCCGGCCTCGTCCACCCACACGGGTGGCGCGAGCAGCAGATTGCAGCCGAACCCGACGACCGCGCCGATCAGTGTCTCCACCACCCGCGCCCAGGCCGTGTCCCCGTGGGTCGTCACCCCGAGCACCAGCATCGCGCTGATCGCCACCTCGGGCACGTACTCCTCGACCCGCACGAGCCGCCCCACCGCCAGCGAGGCAACGATCAGCAGGGCCAGACTCCACCAGGTCAGACCGACCAGAAGGCTGAAGGCGATCGCGACGAGGACGCCGGCCACGACCGAGTTCACCCGGCGGATGCCGTTGGTGAGGGTGGCGTAGAGGGTGACCTGGACGACCAGCAGCGCGGTCAGCGGAGCGGTGAGCGGTGCGGGCTCGGGGCTGAGGCGCAGTGCGACGACGTAGGCGATCGTCGCCGCGGCAGCCGACCGCAGGGTCTGTACGACCATCGGGTCCCGGCGCCGCTTCACAAAGCGCACGACAGACGCCGTCCACTCACATACCACTCGCATCCTCGGGCCGCGCTCCTTCCTGTCCTTGAAGACCTGTCCCTGAGGACCGTGTCATTGAGGACCGTAACTGTCCGCAAGGCAGCCTAGATTGTTCATGTCGGTCGAAGGGTGACAGGAGGGGAACAATCGTGGAGTACACCCAGGGCATCGAGGTTCTCACGCAGGCGCACGCTTATCTCGCCGAGGTGGTCGCCGGAGTGCCGGAGCCGGCGTGGGGAGCGCCGACGCCGTGCAGCGAGTGGACGGTACGGCAGGTCCTCAACCATGCGCGGATCGACCAGCAGGCCTACGGCCTCGCGATCACCGGCGGCCGCCCGGACTCGGACCCGTTCCACCCGGCCGACGCCCTCGACGGAGATCCTGCTGCGGAGCTCGACAAGGTGCTGCGGTCGGTGGCGGACGCCTACGCGGGACTGCCCGCCGACGCCGAACAGGCGCCGACTCCGCTCGGCCCCCTGCCCGTGCCGCTCGCCGCGGCGGCAGCCGCCATGGACGCGGCGGTGCACGCCTGGGACATCGCGGTGGCCACACGCCAGGACCGGCCGCTGACCGGCGAACTCGCCGAGGGGATCCGGCCGGCGGCGGAGCGGCTCGTCGATCACCTCCGGGACGCGTACCAGGTGTTCGCGCCCGCACGGGAGCTGGAGCCGGGCTACGACAGCGCCGAGGCGCTGCTCGCCTTCCTGGGCCGCGACCCGCACTGGTCGCCTGCTGCGTCCTGACGCACCCGGCGCAGACGAGACGAAGGCCGGCAGATCCGCCAGCAGCGAGGCCCGCAGCAGTGCGAGGCCTCGCAGGCGGTCGCGGCGCAGCCGCACCAGCCCTGCCACGGCCGGCCCTTACGACCTCGCGCTCGCCCGCATCCGCGCCCCCTGATCCACCTTCACCGGGTGGGGACGCCCCTGCTCCGGGACCGGTAGCCGGCCACTTTCGCGAGGTTGCCGCAGCGGTCCATGGAGCACCAACGGCGGCGCCGGGCCTGGGAGTCGTCCAGGAACAGCAGGGAGCAGTTCGGGTTCTCGCACTGCTTGACCCGTTCCAGCAAGGGGCTGCGCACCAGCAGGACGGCATCGCGGGCGACCGTCGCCAGAGCGGCCCGGGCCGGCTGTCGGGCCGTCCAGCGTACGGGCCCCAGCTGGGGGGCGAGGTCGGGGCGGGCCGCCGCCTCGTTGATCAGCTCCACATCGGCCGGTTCCGGGTCCTGCCCGGCCATCGACGTGCGCACGAGGCGGTAGAGGGCCTCGCGCAGGTCGCGGGCGCCGGTCAGGTCCCGGGCGGTGACCCGTACCGGCTCGCCGTCGGCGGTCAGCTCCGCCTCCGTGAACCAGCGGGCGAGCGCGGCCGGGTCCGGGAGCCGCTCCAGGGGTGCGGACGCGTGCCGCCGGCCGAGCGTGGCCACGAAGTTCAGACAGGGGCGGCCGCCGATGAACGGGAAAGCGGGCGCCGGGTCGGCGGGCGGGGCGGAGGTGCCGGTCATGGGAGAGAGCGTACACCGGTTCAGGTGGTGTCGCCCGTGGCCACGACCTTGACACCGGTTGAAGTGGTGTTGGATGGTGACACCACTTCAACCGGTGTCAGTCGCATGGTCGGCTGTGGCAGGAAGCGGGTGCGGTATGCGTGCGGTACGGATCGACGAGTTCGGCGGCCCCGAGGTGCTGGTGCCGGTCGAGGTGCCCGACCCCGTGGCGGGGCCCGGTGAGGTGCTGGTGCGGATCGCGGCGGCGGGCGTGAACCGCGCCGACGCGCTGATCAGGAAGGGTGTCTACCACCGGGCCGGGCGGCCGCCGCTGATCCCTGGCGTGGAGGCGGCTGGCGTCGTCGCGGCGGTGGGGGAGGGGGTGACCGGTCTGGAGATCGGGCAGCGGGTCATGGCCCTGGACGGGGTGAACGCCCCCGGGTTCTATGCCGAATCGGCGGTCGTGCCCGCCACCCAGGTCACCGTCCTGCCGCACGGCGTGGGCCTCACCGAGGCGGCCGCCCTGCCCGTGGCCTGGCTCTCCGCCTGGTACTGCCTGCGCCACCTCGCCCGGGTCACCAAGGAGGACACGGTGGTGGTGAAGGCGGCAGCGAGCGGGGTGGGCAGCGCGGCCGTGCAGATCGCCGCGGAGGCGGGCGCCCGGGTCGTCGCGCTTGCCGGCTCGGCCGAAAAGGCTGCCTGGGCAGGGGAGTTCGGCGCCCAGGTCACCGTCGACACCTCCGCCCACCCCGACGACGCGGAGGTCGAAGAGGTGCTGCGGCTGACCGACGGCCGCGGCGCCGACGTCGTCCTCGACACCGTCGGCGGCCGGGCGTTCGCCCGCAGTCTGCGCCAGGTGGGCCACGGCGGCCGGGTCGTGGCCCTCGCCAACGTCGCCCTGGAGCAGAGCACCGTCGACACCCGCGACTTCTACCCGAAGAACGCAGCCATCCTCGGCTTCCAGCTCACCAACCTCCAGATCCACGGCTACGACCCCCGCAACGATCTGCGGGAGCTCGCCGAGCGCGTCGCCTCCGGGGCGTACCGGGTGCCTGTCGAAACCGTCGTACCCCTCGAACAGGCCCGCACCGCCCACGAGTTGCTGGAACGGCGCAGCAACCGCGGCAAAATCGTCCTGGCGGTGGCCGACCTCTGAGTGATCTCATGAGGGGGTCTCAGGGGGTTCCTCGGGGCGCTTCGGGACCGGTTCGAGGGGGAGAACGGGTGGATTTCGGGAACGTCGGCTCACCGCGGGCGCGGCAGGCACTGCGCCATGTCGCCGCCCGCTCGACGGGCCCGGCCCTCCGGCCCGACCTGCGCATCACCCTGAACTTCCACCCCGACCGGCTGGTCGGCGGGCTGCCCATCCTCCAGGCGCTGGCCCAGGACGGCGCCTACCACTCGCAGTTCGTCACCGGCACCAGCAACGGCGGACTCACCGCACACCCCGGCGGTGACCGCTGGCGCTGGGAGAGCCGGATCTTCGGCGGCGCCTACGACGACGCCGACCCGCACGAGCGGCCCGTGTACGGCGCACTGAACTTCCGGCACCAAGTGGTGGGCGCCGCCCCGCGGTTCGGCTCCTCGCACTTCAGGCTCACCGCCGCCGCCCTCGCCCGCACCACCTTCTGCTACCCCGACAGCGCGGCCGAGCCGACCGACTTCGGGGTGGCCGCCGGCATGTCGCTGATCGCGCTCGCCGAAGCCGACGAGCAGGACGCCCTCAACGACTACATCGAGGCCCAGGTCCACGGTGGCGTACGGCTCGCCGCGCACATCGAGGCGCTCGTCCTGGACGCCGGCTACCGCGGCACGCCCGTCGAGGCCGCCGCCCGCCTGCTGCCCTGCCCCGTCGAGTGGCACCCCGGCTACCGGCTGAGCGTGGCGGAGTTGCGGGAGCACGCCGACTACCGCGGGGCGGAGTACGCGGAACTGGGCGCCCGGATCGCCCAGGACGGCCACGTGGATCCGCGGATCATCGGCGACGCCGCCCGCACCGGCCGCCACGAACTGCAGGACCTGAAGATGGTCTGGCACACCCTCGCCCGCTTCGGCGCCCCCGAAGGGGCGGGCACCGCCTATGCGCCCGGCGGCCACACCCCGGGCGTGAGGACGCCGAGCGCATAGGCGCGCGCCACCAGTTCGGTACGGTTCGAGGCGCCCCAGCGCGCCGACAGCCGCCGCAGGTGATAGGTGACGCCGTCCGCGCTGAGACCGGTCTCCTTGGCGGCCCTGGCGGTGGTGGCGCCCCCGGCGAGCAGCGCCAGGATGCGGGCCTCCACCGGCGCCACCCGCACGGGTTCCTCACCGAGCGGCTCGCGCTCGCCCCGCACCCGCAGCATCACCAGCAGGGCGGGCGTCTCCTCCACGGTGTCGCTGACCGGATCGGCGGTCAGCTCCCCGAACCGCTCGCCGCCGCCCGGCCCTTCCCAGCACACCGACACCTGATAGCGCGAGCGGTGCCGCAGCCGCAGCGCCTGCGCGATCCGCTCCACCTGCGTGGCCTCCTGCGGCCGGAACAGCTCCAGCACATCACGGCCGCGCAGCCGCCCCGGAGTCGTACCGCACTCGGTCGCCATCGCCGGGTTGGCCAGCAGGACGGCGCCGTACGCGTCGCACACCGCGACGGGCACGGAGACCCGGTCGAAGAGCGTCAGGGCGCGATTGCGCCACATCACGGCCTCCCGACGGCCCTCTTCCACCAAGACCTCCCGCCACCCGCACGACGGCGACACGCACTACATGCACTACACAATCATGTGGCGAGCCAGGCCGCTTGATCCGGCCCGAGCAGACCAACGTCCAGTGAGCCGCTCGCCAGCAGGACCGAGGTGTGCGCGGGCAGCCGGTACGGCTCGGCCGAGAGGTTCACCACGCACACGAAGCCGGGCTCGCGGCGGAAGGCCAGGACACCGGCCGGGGCGTCGACCCAGCTCAGGCCGCCGTCGCCGAGAGCCCGGTGGTCGCGGCGCAGACGCAGGGCGGCGCGGTACAGCTCCAGCATCGAGCCCTCGACACCGTCCTGCGCGGCCACGCTGTGATCCGCCCAGCCGTCCGGCTGCGGCAGCCAGGGCTCGGCCGTGGTGCCCTCCGGGCTGAAGCCGTACGGGGCACTGCGACCCGACCACGGGATCGGCACCCGGCAGCCGTCGCGTCCGCGGTCGGTGTGCCCGGAGCGCTTCCACACCGGGTCCTGGAGGACCGACTCGGGCAGGTCCTCGACCTCCGGCAGCCCGAGCTCCTCGCCCTGGTAGATGTAGGCGCCGCCGGGCAGCGCGAGCATCAGCAGGGCTGCGGCGCGGGCCCGCCGGGTGCCCAGGGCCAGATCCAGGGGGCCCTCGGGCCGGTAGGGCTCGTTGGCCACCCAGCGCCGGACCACCTTGCGGCCGTAGCGGCTGGGGTGGCGCATCACGTCGTGGTTGGACAGCACCCAGGTGGCCGGGGCGCCCACCGCGCCGAGCATGGCAAGGGAGTCGTCGATGACGGCCCGCAGCTCCTTCGCGTCCCAACTGGACATCAGGAAGTCGAAGTTGAACGCCGTGTGCAGACCGTCCTGGCGGACGTAGGCGGCGAGCCGCTCCGGGGTGTCCGCCCAGGCCTCGGCGACGAACGAGCGGTCACCGGGGAACTCGTCGGCCACCCGGCGCCAGGCGCGGTAGATGTCGTGCACCTCGTCCCGGTCCCAGTGCGGGTGGTCCAGATGCCGCCGCGGGCCGTGGGGCGCCACTTCCGGGCGCGGCGGCAGGTCGGGCAGCTCGGGATGCTTGACCAGCCCGTGCGCGACGTCGATACGGAAGCCGTCCACGCCCCGGCTGAACCAGAACCGCAGGATCGACTCGAACTCCGCCCGCACCTCCGGGTGTTGCCAGTTGAGGTCCGGCTGCTCGGGGGCGAACAGGTGCAGGTACCACTCCCCGTCGGGCAGCCGGGTCCAGGCAGGGCCGCCGAAGCAGGACACCCAGTCGTTGGGCGGCTCGGCGCCGTCCGCGCCACGGCCGGCCCGGAAGACGTATCGCTCCCGCTCCGGGCTGCCAGGACCGGCAGCCAACGCCGCCCGGAACCAGGCGTGCTGGTCGGAGGTGTGGTTGGGCACGATGTCCGGGATCACGCGGATGCCGTGCCGGTGTGCCTCGTCGATGAGCTGCTCAGCCTCGGCGACCGTGCCGAACAGCGGATCGACCTGCCGGAAGTCGGCGACATCGTAACCGTGGTCGGCCATCGGCGACTTGTACCAGGGGTTGATCCAGATCGCGTCCACGCCGAGCGACTTCAGATACGGCAGCCGGGAGCGGATGCCCGCGATGTCGCCGACGCCGTCGCCGTTGCCGTCGGCGAAACTGCGGACGTAGACCTGGTAGATGACGGCGTCGCGCCACCAAGGTGCGGTGCTGGTGGACATGTGGGTGCGTACTCCTCGTACATCAGTGGGGGTACATCAGTGGGAAAGGGGCTACTTCGCCGCGCCCGCCGTGAGGCCGGCCACGATCCGGCGCTGGAACAGCAGCACCACCACCACGAGCGGAACCGTGACCAGGACCCCGGCGGCCATCTGGCTGCCGAACGGCGTCTCGAACTGGGTCGCCCCGGCGAACTTGGAGATCGCCACGGGCGCGGTCTGGATGGAGGGCTTGTTGGTCATCGACAGTGCGATGAGGAACTCGTTCCAGGCGGCGATGAAGGTGATGATCGCGGTGGTGAAGATGCCGGGCGCGGCGAGCGGAATGATGACGCGGCGGAAGGCCTGGGCACGGGTGCAGCCGTCGATCATGGCCGCGTGCTCCAGCTCGTCGGGCATCTGCCGGAAGAACGCCGTCAGGTTCCACACCGCGAGCGGCAGCGTGAAGGACAGGCTGGGCACGATCATCGCCTGGTAGGTGTTGATCCAGCCGAAGCCGACGAACATCTTCAGCAGCGGCACCACGATCGACACCACCGGGAACATCGACGTGGCGATGATCAGCGTCAGCACGAACCGTTTGAAGCGGAACTCCAGCCGCGCCATCGCATACGCCGTGAACGTCGCCAGCAGCAGTGCGCATACGGTCGTGATGCCCGCTACGACAAGACTGTTGAACAGGGCACGGGTGAAGTTCTCGGACGGGTCGAGCACGGCACGGTAGTTCTCGAACGAGATCCGCGCAGGGAACAGGGAGTTGTCGAAGATGTCCGAGGTGCGGCGCAGACTGGAGACCAGCATCCAGTAGAAGGGTGCCAGACAGTAGGCGACTACCGCGGCGACCCCGAGCCAGAGCAGTGCTCTGCGCAGGACCGGGTGCAGGGCGGCGGAGTTCATGCGGCCACCTCCTTGTGGCGGCGCGGCACCACGTCGGCGCCCAGCAGCCGCACGAACGCCAGCGCGATGAGGAAGACGTAGACGAAGAGGATCACCGCGTAGGCGGCGGCCGGACCGAACCGCACATTCGCGGCCTGGTCCTGGGCGAGCATGGACAGCGTCTCCACGGACGTCTTCTGCGCGCCGATCAGGATGTACGGCAGGTCGAACATGCGCAGCGCGTCGAGTGTACGGAACAGCACGGCCACCAGCAGGGCCGGCTTGACCAGCGGCAGCGTGATGCTCCAGAACTGGCGCAGCGCGCCCGCCCCGTCCATCCGCGCCGCCTCGTACACCTCCTTGGAGATCACCTGGAGCCCGGCCAGCACCAGCAGCCCGATGAACGGAGCCGTCTTCCACACATCGGCCACGATGACCGCGACCTTGGCGTGGAACCCCTCGGTGGTCCACAGGATCTGCCGGCCGATCAGGGCGTTGGCCACACCGTCGCTGTTGAAGATCCAGCGCCACAGCAGACCCGTGACGGCGGTGGGGATCGCCCACGGCACCAGGATGGACGCCCGGACGACCGCCCGGCCGCGCAGCGCACGGTGCATGATCAGCGCCATCGCGATGCCGAGCACCGTCTCCAGGGTGACCGTGGTGACGGTCAGGAAGGTCGTGTTCCAGAAGGCGTTCCAGAAGCGGTCGCCCGCCGCCCCGAAGATCGCGGTGTAGTTGTCGGCGCCGACGAACGGGTCGTGCTCGCGCACGAACCCCGTCTGCGGGTCGAGGCCGGGGGTGCCGTAGAAGGAGTCCTTCAGCGCAACGATCGTCGGATAGAGCACGACGACCGCCAGGACCAGCAGCGTCGGCGAGACGAGCAGGGCGCCGAGCCTGCCCTCGCCGGAGGTGGCTCTGCGGCGGCGGTCCCGCAGGGCCCGGCCGGCGCTGCCGGGGGTCTTCGCTTCCGGCCGGTCGAGGCTGTCCGGAGGGTTGTGGGTGGTCACCATGTCGTGTCTCCTCACTGCCCCGCCGCCTGTTGCCGCAGGTCCTTCTGCAGGTCCTTGAGCGCGCTCGCGCTGCTCTTGGCTCCGGTCAGCGCGGCGAACGCCTCCCGCTGCACGGCCGCGGTGACATCGCCGTAGCCGAAGACCCGCGGCCGCGGCACCGCATGCAGGATCGACTGCTTGAGGACGGGCAGGTACGGATACTTCTTCACCAGGCGCGGGTCCTGGTACAGGGCCTGGTACGTGGGTGCGGCCGGCGCGTAGGCCAGTGTGAAGCGTTGAGTTTCCTGGCTGGTGAAGAACCGGATGAAGTCGAGTGCGGTGGCCTTGTTCCTCGCCGAGGCGGACAGCGCCAGGTTGTGGCCGCCGAGGCTGGAGGCACCGGGCCCGTTCAGGCCGGGCAGCGGTGCGACGGCGAACTTGCCCGCGACCTTGCTGGAGCCGTCCTTCTTGTTCGCCAGCGGATACATGTACGGCCACTGCCGTTCGAAGACGAGCCTGCCGGACTGGAAGGCGCGGCGGGCGTCCTCCTCCTGGTAGGTGGCGGCCTCTTTGGGGATGGTGCCGTCCCGGAAGGAGCTGACCAGGAAATCCAGACCCTTTTTAGCCTGCGGGGTGTCGAGGTGCGGGCGTCCCTGGGCGTCGGTGACGACCCCGCCCGCGGAGTTCACCGCCTCGGCGAAGTTCACCGTCAGGCCCTCGTACTTCTGGAACTGGCCCGCGTAGCAGGACACGCCTTGGGCCGCGGGCAGCATGCGCACCTTGGCGCAGTCCGCCTTCAACTCCGCCCAGGTGACCGGCGGTCGAGTGATGCCTGCCTGCTGGAGCAGATCGCTGCGGTAGTACAGCATGCCGCCGTCCGAGCTGGCCGGCACGGAGTAGAGGCCGCCGCGGTACATGCCGGTCGCGACGATCGGCTTCAGCATCTTCCCCAGCGGGAAGCGGCCCTCGGGCAGCCGGTCCACCCAGCGGTGCGCCGCGAACTCCGAGGTCCATACGACGTCCAGGGACAGCACGGTGAAGGCGTCCGACTTCGTCGCCGCGTTCTGGATCATCTGCTGCCGCTGGGCGTCGGGATCGGTGGGCAGCTGGACGAAGGTGACCTTCTCGTCCGGGTGCAGCTTGTTCCAGCGGTCGAGCACCGCCTGCACGGTCCCGGTGTTGTCGGCACCGGCGACATAGGTGATGGGGCCGCGCCCCGTACTCGACACGGAGCCGCCGCCGGTGCCGCACGCGGCAACGGCGGCCAGCCCCGCGCACAGCGCACCGGAGCGCCGCAACGCTCTGGTCTTCCTCTTCTTCACGGTCACTCCCGGGCAGCGATTGCATAGAAACATATGCAGGTCAGATCACTTAGAGGTGGGATCTGCTCAAGCAATTGGGCTTCCGCTGAGACAACGCTTGCAAGCTAGGAGCAAGCCAGGCGGCACGTCAATGCGTTACGTGGAAGTAATGCCGTGACAGCGCTGTCACAAGGGTGGACGGATCGGTGCACGCTTGTGCTAACGTCCGCCCATGCCAGCAGCTCAACGGCACACCACGATGGCCGATGTCGCCGAACGGGCCGGGGTCTCCACGTCCACCGTCTCCCGCACGCTGCGCGGACTGTCGAGCGTCTCCCCGGACGTCCGCGCCCGCGTCGAACAGGCCGCCCGCGAGCTGAACTTCGCGGTCTCCCGGCAGGCCTCCGGCCTGGTCACCGGCAGGACCGGAGTGGTGGCGGTGCTCGTGCCCACCCTCAAGTCGTGGTTCATGGGCTCGGCCCTGTCCAGCCTGGGCCCGCTGCTGCGCGCCGCGGACATGGAACTGGCCCTCTATGTGATACCCGACCTGGCCGAACGCGCCTCGTTCTTCGAACAGCTGCCGGCCCGGCGCAACGCCGACGCCCTGCTGGTGCACTGCTTCGACCTCACCGAGGAGGAGAGCGCACGGCTCGACGACCTCGGAATGCCGGTCATCTACGTCAGCCAGCACGCCGAGGGACGCCCGAGCGTGTACGTCGACGACGCGGCCGGCGCCCTGAGCGGCACCCGGCACCTGCTGAACCTGGGCCACCGCCGCATCGCCTTCATGCAGAGCCCGGGCGCCACGGGCTTCTCCTTCAGCTCGCACGAGCGGCTGCACGGCTACCGGCAGGCGCTCGCCGAGGCGGGCATCGCCCTGGACGACTCCCTCGTGGTGGCCGCTCCCGCCGAGGACAAGCGCGCCGTCGCCGAAGCCCTGGGGCAGCTGCTGGGCCTGCGCGAGCCGCCCACCGCGGTCTTCGCCGAGCAGGACGAGCTCGCCGCCACCCTGATCTCGACCCTGCGCAAGGCCAGGATCGAGGTGCCCGAGGCGATGTCCGTCCTCGGCTTCGACGACCAGCCGCTGGCCGAGTGGTTCGACCTGACCACGGTGGCCCAGTCGCCCTCCGAGATGGGCCGCGTGGCGGGCGAGCTGGTCCTGCGACTGATCAACGACCCCGAGGCGGACCACGAGCGGCACATCGTCCTGCCGACCAGCCTGATCCCGCGGGGCACCACCGCCCGGCCGCCCGGCCCCGCGACGGAGGACGAGAACCCCTCCTGAGGGCTTCCGCAAGCCCCCAGGCACGTTCTTGACTACACGATCATGTAGTGCCGTGGCGCGGACCGCCGGATCCGCTCGACCAACCTTGATCGCAGTACTTCCGTACCGCGAAAGGCAGTTGTCGCGCCATGCCCCCCACCGCCCTCCACCCCCACACCGCGGCCACCCTCCCCGGCGTCCCCCTCGTCGACATCACCGCCACCGGACCCGGCCGCACCCCCGTCCAGCAGGTCATGGGCCTCATGCGCGAGCACGGCCCGGTCCTCCTGCGGCGGCTGCACGGACGCGACACGCTGTTCGTCGGCGATCTGGACCTCGTGGCCGACCTCGCCGACGAGACCCGGTTCGCCAAGCATGTCGGGCCCGCCCTGGAGAACGTCCGCGAGTTCACCGCCGACGGCCTGTTCACCGCGTACAACGACGAGCCCAACTGGGCCAAGGCGCACGACATCCTGATGCCCGCCTTCGCGCTCGGCTCGATGCGCACCTACCACCCCGTGATGCTCAAGGTGGCCCAGCGGCTCATCGCGTCCTGGGACCGGGCCGCCCGGGAGGGGCAGCCCGTCGACGTCCCCGACGACATGACCCGGATGACCCTCGACACCATCGGACTCGCCGGATTCGGCTACGACTTCGGGTCCTTCGGACGGGACGAACCCCACCCCTTCGTCGAGTCCATGGTCCGCTGCCTGGAGTGGAGCATGACCCGGCTCGCCCGCAACCCCGGCCGCGACCACTCGGCGGCCGACGCCGCCTTCCGGGACGACTCCGCCTACCTCGCCCAGGTCGTCGACGACGTCATCGCCTCCCGCACCGGCACCGACCAGAGCGGCACCGAGGACCTGCTCGGGCTCCTGCTCACCGCCGCGCACCCGGCCGACGGCACCACCCTGGACGCCGCCAACATCCGCAACCAGGTCATCACCTTCCTGATCGCGGGGCACGAGACGACCTCCGGCGCGATGTCCTTCGCCCTGTACTACCTGGCCAAGCACCCCACCGCGCTCCGGCTCGTCCAGCGCGAGGCCGACGCCGTGTGGGGCGACGAGGCCGACCCCGAACCCGCGTACGACGAGATCGGCAGGCTCACCTACACCCGCCAGGTCCTCAACGAGGCCCTGCGGCTGTGGCCCACGGCCGCCGCCTTCAGCCGGCACGCCCTCCAGGACACCCTGCTCGGCGGCCGGATCCCGCTGCGCGCCGGGCAGGCCGTCACCGTGCTCGCCCCGATGCTGCACCGCCAGCCCGTCTGGGGCGACAACCCCGAGCTGTTCGACCCCTCCCGGTTCACCGCCGAGGCGGAGGCGGCCCGCCCGGTGCACGCCTTCAAGCCGTTCGGCACCGGTGAACGCGCCTGCATCGGGCGGCAGTTCGCACTGCACGAGGCGACCATGCTGCTGGCGATGCTGGTGCACCGCTACCGCCTGCACGACCACGCCGACTACGCGCTCCACGTCAAGGAGACCCTCACCCTCAAGCCCGAGGGCTTCACCCTGACCCTCACCCCGCGCACCACCGCCGACCGGGAACACGGCGTCCTCCCCGGGACCCGCCCGGCCGGGACCCCGCACAGCCCCGACCCGAACACCCTCCCGGCCCGCGTCCGCCCCGGCACCGGCGTCCTCCTCCTGCACGGGAGCAACTACGGCACCTGCCGCGAGTTCGCCGCAGGCCTCGCCGACGAAGCGGCCGGGATCGGCTGCGAGACCGAGATCGCACCGCTTGACGCCTATGCGGGAGGCCTGCCCACCGACCGGCCCGTCGTCATCACCGCCGCCTCCTACAACGGCCGGCCCACCGACGACGCCACCGCCTTCGCCGCCTGGCTGGAGGGCGCCCAGGACCTGACGGACGTCACCTACGCCGTCCTGGGCGTCGGCGACCGCAACTGGGCCGCCACCTACCAGCACGTCCCCACCCGCATCGACGACCGCCTCGCCGAACTCGGCGCCACCCGCCTCGTCGACCGCGCCGCAGCCGACGCCTCGGGCGATCTCACCGGCGTCGTAAGGGACTTCACGGCCCGTCTGCGCACCGCCCTCCTCGAACAGTACGGCGACCCGGACGCCGCCGCCCCGGCCGATGGCGAGCCCACCACGGCGTACGAGGTCCGCACCCTCACCGGCGGTCCCCTGGACGCCCTCGCCGAACGGCACGGGCTCCTCCCGATGACCGTCACCGAGGCGTACGACCTCACCGCGCCCGGCCACCCGCGCCGCAAGCGCTTCGTCCGCGTCGCCCTGCCGGACGGCACCGCCTACCGCACCGCCGACCACCTCACCGTGCTGCCCGTCAACGACCCGGCCCTCGTCGACCGGGCCGCCTCCGCACTGGGCGTCGACCCCGGCACCGTCCTCGACATCCGTGCCACCCGCCCCCGCCGCGACGGCCTGGCGATCGACCGGCCCTTGACGGCACGTCAACTGCTGGCACATCACGTGGAGTTGCAGGAGCGGCCGACGCCCGCCCAGCGGGCCGCGCTCGCCGCCGCCAACCCCTGCCCGCCCGAGCGCGCGGCCCTCGCAGCCCTCCCGTCCGACGACCCGCGCACCCTCGTCGAGCTGATCGAGGACCACCCCGCACTGCGCGGCACCCTCGACTGGCCGCAGCTCCTGGAGATCCTCACGCCGCTGCGACCGCGCCACTACTCCATCTCCTCCTCGCCCGCCGTCGACGCGGGCCACGTGGACCTCATGGTCTCCCTGCTCGAAGCCCCCGCACGCTCCGGCAAGGGTGTCTACCGGGGGACCGGATCGGGGCACCTCGCCACCGTCGCTCCCGGCGAGACGATCCTCGCCCGGGTCCAGCCGTGCCGGGAGGCCTTCCGGGTGGACCACTCCGCCCCGGTCATCATGATCGCGGCGGGCACGGGCCTCGCCCCCTTCCGCGGAGCCGTCGCCGACCGCACGGCCGCCCTCGCGGCCGGCACCGAACTCGCCCCTGCCCTGTGCTACTTCGGCTGCGACGCACCCGGCGCGGACTTCCTCCACGCCGAGGAACTGCGCACTGCCGAGGCCGCCGGAGCGGTGGCGCTCCGACCGGCCTTCAGCACCGCGGGGACCTTCGTGCAGCACCGCATCGCCGCCGAGGCCGACGAGGTCCGGCAGCTGCTCGACGCCGGGGCCCGGGTGTACGTCTGCGGCGACGGTTCGAAAATGGCGCCGGGCGTGCGCGACGCGTTCCGTACGCTGTACCGGGACCGCACGCCCGGAGCCGACCACACGGCGGCCGAGGAGTGGCTCGACGCACTGATCGCGGACGGCCGTTACATCGAGGACGTGTACGCGGCCGGCTGACCGAGGGGAGAGGTGGGCGCACGGTGGTGGACTCCTGGGAGAGGGCCCGACGCATCCTGGAGGGCGCACGGATCCCTCCCGAACGGCTGGCCCACCTGCGCCCCCTCACCGGTGGCACCTACAACACCGTCGAGGAACTCCGGCTCACCGACGGCAGCCGCTACGTACTGAAGGTCGCGCCGGACACCCCCGGACTGCGCTACGAGAGCCGGCTCCTCGTCGCCGAGGCGGAGTTCTACCGCTGCGCCGAAACGGCCGGGGTGCCGGCGCCCCGGCTCGTCACCCTCGACGACGACAGCTCCGTACTCCTGATGACCGCATGCCCCGGCGATCCCTGGGACGGATCCGTCACCGAGTCCGAACGGGCGTATCTGCGCGCGGAGTTGGGCCGTCAGATCGCCGCCCTGCACCGCGTCACCGGAACCGCCTTCGGCTACCCCTCCGGCGCGCTCGGTCCCCTCGCCCCCGACTGGCGGACCGCGTTCAGTGCAATGCTGGAAGCGATCCTCGACGACGCCCGCCGCTTCTCGGCCCGGCTGCCCAGACCGGTCGACGAGATCGCCGGCACTCTCCGCGCCGCGTACCACGCCCTCGACGAGGTCACCGTCCCCGCACTCATCCACTTCGACCTCTGGGACGGCAACATCCTCGTGGAACGCTCGGCGGACGCCGTCCGCATCGGCGGCCTCATCGACGGGGAGCGCATGTTCTGGGGCGACCCGCTGGCCGAGTTCGTCTCCCTGGCGCTGCTGGGGGACATCAGGAAGGACGAGGCGTTCCTCTCGGGCTACCGGGAGGGCGGCGGACGCGCCGAGTTCGACCGCCCGGCCCTCCTCCGCCTCGCCCTCTACCGTGCGTACCTCTACCTGATCATGCTGGTGGAGACCGTGCCGCGGGCGATGGGAGAGGGGGACATCCGGTGGCGCGAGGAGGCGGTCGCGCCGGAGCTCGTGGCCGCCCTGGACGAGATCGAGGATGCCACCTCTTAGCTCACATCGTGAACTAAGGGTTGGAGGAATGTCGCGCGGGGCCTGTCCGCAGAGGTATGTTGCAGGTCGGACAGGGCGCGAAAGGAACCACATGGCGGGGCGGAACGGGCGCACGGTGCGCGACCTCAGGCGGGCCAACCGCGCGGTCGTGCTGCAGCGGCTCTACTTCGACGGACCCCTCAGCCGCTTCGAGCTCGGCCCGGTGACCGGGCTGAGCTCCGGCTCGGTCAGCAACGTCGTCGCGGACCTGGTCGCCGACGGCCTGGTCGAGGAGGCCGGCAGCGTCGACTCCGACGGCGGCCGCCCCCGCACCCTGCTGCGCGTGGCACCCGGCGCCGGCCACATGATCGGCGTCGACGTCGGCGAGACCCGGGTGCGCATCGAGCTGTTCGACCTCACCCTCACCGAACTCGCCCGCGCCGAGCGGCCCTTGGAACAGCAGCGCTACGACGTCGAGGTCATCGTCGGCCACATCCGCGACGGGATCGCCGAGGTGCTCGCCGACGCCGGCATCGACCCCGAACAGCTCCTCGGCGTCGGCATCGGCGTCCCCGGCATCGTGGAGCGCACCCCGGAGCGCGGCGCCGTCGTGCACGGGCAGACGATCGGCTGGGACGCCGTCCCGCTGGAGGAGCTGCTCCGTGAGACCTCCCAACTCCCTGGCAGCGTCCGGTACTTCATCGACAACGGCGCCAAGACCCTCGGCCAGGCCGAGATGTGGTTCGGCGCGGGGCGCGGGGCGCGCAACGCGATCGTCGTGCTGTTCGGCTCCGGCGTCGGCGCCTGCCTCGTGACGCCGGAGGTGGAGAACGGGCGGGCGGTCGAGTGGGGGCATCTGACGGTACGGGTCAGGGGGCGCCGCTGCCGGTGCGGTGCGCTGGGCTGTCTGGAGGCGTATGCGGGGGCGGAGTCCCTGCTGGAGCGGTGGCGCGAGGAGGGCGGGCGGCCGCCCGAGGGGGCGGACGAGGAGACCGCCCTCACGGCGATGCTTGCGTCGGCCTACCCGGTCGAGGGGGGCGAGGCCGATCCCGATGCCCTGGCCGTGCTGGAGGAGACCGCCGAGTACCTCGGTGCCGGGCTGTCCGACCTGATCAACCTGTTCCAGCCCGAGCGGATTCTCATCGGGGGGTGGGCGGGGCTTCAGCTGGGAGCGCGGTTCCTGCCTGCCGTGCGGCGGTATGCGGCTTCGTATGCGCTGCGGCATCCGGCCGAGAAGGTGACCATCGAGCTTGGGCGGCTCGGGCCCGACGCGGTCACCGTCGGTGCGGCGATTCTGCCGTTGGCGGACTTCTTCGCCCGGGGCGGGCGGCGGCTGGAGCCGGTGCCCGAGGGGCCGGTGCCTGCGTGGCAGACGGCGTTGGAGGAGCGAGGCTGAGAGTGCCGCGGCGGGCTGTGTGTCGTCTGCGGGCTCGTCGTGGCCGGTCGCGCCCACGCGGCGGAGCCGCACATCGATACAGCCCCGCGCCCCAATGGGGCGCGGTGCATGCACCCCAGGTTTCGTCGGTCACCGGTGGAGGTACTCGCGTCTCGCTCGAACGACGTGAAGGGAGTGCGCCGTGGCCGATCGGCATGACGCAGGCCAGGGCGGCGAGCCCGTGCCGCGGGATCTGCCGGACCAGCAGGTCGGCGAGGGTGAGGATCCGCTGGACATTCCGGTTCCGGACGTGGAGGCCGAAGAGGCGGACGACGGGGTGCCGGACACCGACGAGGCCGGTACCGGGCGGCGGGACGGTCCCCGTTCGGCCACCGTCCATCCCGAGCATCCCGCTCCGGACGAGCCCTCGGCCTGACCGCGACAGGGAACCCGTCGTCCCCCGGGCCGAGTTCCAGTCCTCCTACGGCCGTCCGGTCATCAAGGCGCCCTCCTGGGCCGCCCCCGACATCGCCGGTTACTTCTTCCTCGGCGGGCTCGCCGGAGCAGGGTCGGCGCTCGCGGCGGGCGCGCACCTGACCGGACGTACGACGACCGCGACGGCACTGAAGGTGTCCTCGCTGGCCGCCGTCTCCCTGTCGGCCGCCGCCCTGATCCACGACCTCGGAAAGCCGAGCCGGTTCGCGAACATGCTGCGGGTGTTCAAGCCGACCTCGCCCATGAGCATGGGGTCCTGGCTGCTCGGCGCCTACGGGCCCATGGCGGGTGCGGCCGCCGCGAGCGCCGTGACCGGCCGGTCGCCGCGTCTCGGGGGCGCGGCGACCGGCGCCGCCGCACTCCTGGGCCCCGCGGTCGCCACCTACACCGGGGTGCTGGCCGCCGACACTGCCGTACCGGCCTGGCACGGCGTCCACCGGGAGCTGCCGTACCTGTTCGCGGCGTCCGCGACCGCGGCGGCGTCCGGAATGGCCCTCGTCGCCGGACCCACGAGCGAGAACGCCCCGGCCCGCTGCGCCGCCGGGCTGGCGGCCCTGGCCGACGCGGCGGTCACGAAGGCGGCCGAGCAGCGCCTGGGCATGGTCGCCGAGACCTGGCGGGAGGGCCGGGCGGGCGCACTGCTCCGGGCGGCGCAGATGCTCACCGCCGGGGGAGCCATCACCGCCGCCGTCTTCGGCGGACGTCGTGGCGCCGCGGTCGCCTCCGGGCTCGCCCTGCTCGCGGGATCGGCCTGCACCCGCTTCGGCGTCTTCGCGGCGGGCATCGCCTCGGCCCAGGACCCCAGGTACACGGTGGTGCCGCAGCGCGAACGCCTCCTGGCGTGACCGAAGGGATCTTGTTCCGGGAAACCGGTCGTCGTCCGTCCGGTTTCCTGACACGATCCGGTCGTGACCACGTTGTTCCTCATGGTGGGCCTGCCAGCGTGCTCGAAGGGCGGCTGCCCCGCCTCGGGCTGGACGCGTCGGCGCTCGGAACCGACGTGGTGGTGGACTTCGGTTGCTGGTCCCGTGACGAACGGTCCGCGATCCGCCGGCTGGCGCGGGCCGCAGGCGCCTCCTGCCGCATCGAGTACCTGTCGGTGGACCGGACGACCCAGCTGGATCGGATCGCCCACCGGCAGGCGACCGCCCCTGAGGAGACCCTCCCGATGGACGAGGCCGACATCCTGCGGGGCAGGGCGCTGTTCGAGGAACCGGACCACACGGAACTGGGCGGACACGAGATCGACGGCCCGCCTCCCGGGTGGCCGGGATGGCCTGAGTGGGCCTCGCACCGGTGGCCGTCACTCACGTGACGTTCGGCGCCGCCGCGGGCCCCGCCGTCAGCCCACCTTGCGGCCCCGCAACGGCGCGGTCCGTGCGCCCTCGCCGTGCTGCAGGCCCTGCAGGAACTCCTCCAGGACTTCGGTCGCCTCATGCTCCGGGTGCCAGCCCAGCTCGGCACGCGCGCGTGTGCAGTCCATCAGCGGCAGCCGCAGGACCGCGTCGAACAGATGCGGCGACGCCGGCAGGAGGTGCAGGCCCCAGGCGGCGGCGATCGCCGAGCGGGCCGCGACGCGGGGGAGCCGGACCGGGCGGGTGTCCAGCAGCTGGGCGAGGAGTTCGGCGTCGACCGGGGGCTCGGCCGCCAGGTTGAAGGCGCCGCGGACCTCCGAGCCGAGCGCGAGGACGTACGCCCTGGCCGCGTCGTCGGTGTGCAGCGCCTGCACCCGCAGGCCCGGAATGTCGGGCAGGAAGGGCAGCAGCTCCGGGCGCGCGAGCGGGCCCGGCAGGAAGCGGCCGCCGAAGATCCGGCGCTGCTCGCTCGCCGACTCGCGCTTGAAGAGGAAGGCGGGCCGCATGCGGACCACCCGCACCTCAGGGTGGTCGCGCTCGAAGGTGTCCAGGGTGCGCTCCAGATAGGCCTTCTCCCGGCAGTACGCGGCATCCGGCCAGCCGTGGGTCGGCCAGGACTCGTCCACCGCGTGGTCCTTCGGTCCCGGAGAGTAGGCGCCCACGGACGAGGCGTGCACGAGCGTCGGCACCCGGGCCGCCGCCACCGCCTCGAACACCCGGATGCTCCCGAGCACGTTCGTGCGCCAGGTCGCCGCCGGATCATGCGTGGGCTGGAAGGCCCACGCCAGATGGACGACCGCGTCGGCGTCCTCGAACTCCTTGGCCAGATCGGCCTGTTGGGAAGCCAGGTCGACCGCGGACCACTCGGTCCGCGCAGGCGACCACTCGGGAACCCGCCGGGCCAGACCCAGCACGGACCCCACCTGCGCTTCCTCGGAGAGGAGGCGCACCACACTGGTGCCGACGTTGCCGGTGGCACCCGTGACCACGATCCTGCTGCCCACTGCGCTGCTCACCTTCGGCTCCTTCCGGCCGCACGGTCCGAAACGGGGTGACCGAGTACCCGGGCCGGGTCGAGGGCACGCGGAACCTGCCGTATGACCTCGGAGGTAATCGACGCCCGTCCCGGCCCCCGCAACGATGGAGGACGTACCCACCCCACCGGATCGCAGGAGGACGTCCCATGCCGTATTTCGCCAGCCCCGCCGACGGCGCGCAGCTGCATTTCGTCGACTACGGACCGGCCGACGGCCCCTTGGCCGTCTTCGTCAACAGCGCCTACCTGGGCACCGAGATGTGGGAGTTCCAGATGCTGCCGCTGGCGGCCGAGGGCTACCGCTGCGTGGGCCTGGACCGGCGCGGGCACGGACGCTCCGAGGACGTGTGGAACGGCTACGACCTCGACACCCTCGCCGACGACCTGTACGGGCTGCTGGACCATCTGGATCCAGGCGCGGTGACGCTGATCGGCCACTCCGTGGGCAGCGCGGAGATCGTGCGCTGCCTGACCCGGCACGGCAGCGGCCGGGTGACCCGGATCGCGCTCGTGGCGGGCATCGCCCCGGGCGTGGTCCGCACGGAGGACAACCCGGACGGCTGGGACCCCGCGGTCATGCGGGCGGGCAACGCGGTCTTCCTGCGCGACCGGGCGGCGTTCTTCGACGACCCCGACGCCCTGCGCGACTTCTTCGCCCTGCACCGGCCGGGCAACGACGTCTCGCCCGCCTATGTCCGCTACCTCAGCGACCGCTGCCTGGTGTCCACCGCACGGGCCTCCAGCGCGGTCCAGGAGACCGTCGTCACCCTCGACGTCGCCCCCGAACTGGCCAAGCTGGAGGTGCCGTTGCTCGTCGTGCACGGCACGCACGACGTCTCGGCACCCCTGGAGACGACCGGCCGACGCGCCGCCGCCGTCGCCCCCGAGGCCACCCTCAAGGTCTACGAGAACGCGGGCCACGGCCTGTTCGTCACCCACGCCGAACAACTCACCGCCGACCTGCGGGAGTTCATGGCCGGGAGATGATCAGGTCATGAGCGAGATCATCCTGATGTCCGACCCCCGGGTCGCCGCCGTACAGGTGGCGGAGAACGGCGAGCCCCTCGTCGACGTACGAGACGAGCTCCTGGTCGACGACCGCAAGCACGAGGACTCCCACGGCGCCGAGGTCCAGCTGCGCCGGGGCGTCCTCGACCGCCTCCTCGCCGCGCAGGCCCTGCTCCCCGAGGGCCTGCGCCTGATGTTCGTGGAGGGATACCGGCCGCCGGCCCTCCAGCGCCGCTACTTCGAGGGGTACGCCGACGAACTGCGCGCCGCACACCCCGACTGGCCCGCCGACCGCATCCGCACCGCCGCAAGCCGCTATGTCTCCCCGCCCGGGATCGCACCGCACAGTGCGGGCGCGGCCGTCGACCTGACCCTCGCCGACGCCGACGGCCGTGAACTGGACCTGGGCACCGAGATGAACGCCAACCCGGAGCAGAGCGACGGCGCCTGCTACACGGATGCCGCCGACATCACGGAGGAGGCCCGCGCCCACCGTGCCCTGCTCGGCGAGGCGCTGACGGCCGCAGGGCTCGTCAACTACCCCACCGAGTGGTGGCACTGGTCCTACGGGGACCGCTACTGGGCCCTCGTGACCGGCGCACCCGCCGCTCTGTACGGGCCCAGGGAACCGGTGACTCCTACGCCGCCGGGCCCGCCTGGGCGAAGGCGTTGACGCCCGTCAGCTCTGCCGACAACTCCCACAGCCGGGCGGCCTGTTCGGGGTCGACCGCCCAGTCCTTGACGCCGCTGGTCGCTCCGTCGACCGCGAGCTCGGCGATGTCGCAGTCCTCCAGGTAGACACCGCCGAGGCCGTCCAGCTGGGCCGAGGTCGCCGCCCACACCTGGGTGGCCGCACCCTGCGGCGGGGTCTTGAAGCCCTCGGGGTTGAGGACGTTGCCCTGCTCGTCGATCCAGCCGCGCTCGATCATCTCCGCCCTGGGGATGTGCCGCTGCAGCGGCGTCAGGATGCCGCCGGGGTGGAGCGAGAAGGCGCGCACGCCGGCGTCGCGGCCGAGCTTGTCGAGGTGGACGGCGAACAGGACGTTCGCGGTCTTGGCCTGCCCGTAGGCCTGCCACTTGTCGTAGCCCTGCGTCCAGTGGACGTCGTCCCAGCGCAAGCCCGAGAAGTGGTGGGCCCGGGAGGAGACGGAGACGACGCGGGCGCCGCCGGGCGCGATCGCCGGCCACAGCCGGTTGACCAGAGCGAAGTGGCCCAGGTGGTTGGTGGCGAACTGGGCCTCCCAGCCGGGCCCCACCCGCGTCTCCGGGCACGCCATGATCCCGGCGTTGTCGATCATGATGTCGATGGTCCGCCCGGAGGCGAGGAAGCGCTCGGCGAAGGCCCGCACGCTCTCCAGGTCGCCGAGGTCCAGCTCGTCCACCTCGACGCCGTCGAGGCCGGCCAGCGCCTCCTCGGCGGTGGCCCGGCGGCGGGCCGGGACGACGACCCGGGCGCCCGCCTTGGCCAGGGCGCGCGTGGTCTCCAGGCCGAGTCCTGAGTAGCCGCCGGTGACGACGGCGAGCCTGCCGGTCAGGTCGACGCCCTGGAGGACGTCGTCGGCCGTGCTCGTGGCGCCGAAACCGGATCCGATCTTGTGCTGTGCAGTGCCAGTACTCATGCCGAGAACGCTACGGATTGGAGTGCTCTCGAAGTCAAGCGCGGACCGGTGCGGTCGGGCGCGGGCAGGAAAGAGCCCCGACCGGACGGGGGAGGCCGGTCGGGGCTCGCTCGGTGGTGGGCACGGATGGCGGTCGCCTCTCGGCGAAAGGCTCCACAGGGCTTCAGCCGAACGATCGTCCCTGTGGGCGAATGGTGAGGCCCGGGGACACTGTCCCATCCGCACCCACGGTTGGTTCAACGGCGAACTACCGCTGGGTGTTCCGGCGTTCGGCGCCTTGTGGGGTGATCTGCGTCACCCGCTCGGACCGCTCAGGCCAGCGGGCTGTTCTTCAAGTCGGACAGCAGATGCGCGGGGTCGTCGTACACGGCCTCGGCTCCCGCCTCCTCCAGGTCGGCGCGCGGGATGCCCCCGCAGAGCACACCCAGGCAGCGCACGCCGGCGCGGCTGCCCGCGCGCATGTCCCACACCGTGTCACCGACGAAGACCGCCCGTTCGGCGGGCACCCCCGCCAGTTCCAGGGCGTGTTCCACGGGCTCGGGAGCCGGCTTTCCCTCCTTGACGTCGTCCGCGCTCGCGGTGGCGGTGATCGCGTCGTCGGCGGAGATCGCGCGGCGCAGCGCGGAGAGTTCCGGGCCGCTCGCGGAGGTGGCCAGCACCACCGTCCAGCCGTCGTGGTCGAGTCGCCGCAGCAGCCGCCCGGCGTCCTCGAACGCGGGCAGCCGGTCGAAGTACTGGCCGTACAACGCCTTGTGCGCGGCGCTGAGTTCGGCGTCCAGGTCCGGGTCCCGCCGATCGCCCAGCAGCCGGGCGACGAGGTCCTCGGAGCCGAGGCCGACGGAGCGGTGGATGGCGTGCATGGGCACCTTGTGCCCGGCTTGGCGGAAAGCCTCCCACCAGGTCGCCACATGCAGGTGATTGGTGTCGACGAGGGTTCCGTCGACGTCGAACACGGCCGCCCGTTCCATACACACTCCCTTGCTCTTCCGCTGCTCCGAGTACCACGTCAGGTTCCTGCCACTCCTGCGGGCGTGCGCCGCGAGCGGGTCCAGGCCAGCAGTTCGTCCAGGCTCCAGGTGTTCACCACACGCTCGGACGGCACCCCGCACTCCTCCGCCCGGGCACAGCCGAGGATCTGCCAGTCCAGCTGGCCGGGCGCGTGCGCATCGGTGTCGACCGAGAACAGCACCCCCGACTCGACCGCCCTGCGCAGCAGCCGCCGTGGGGGATCGAGCCGCTCGGGCCTGCTGTTGATCTCCAGGGCGGTGCCCGTCTCGGCCAGCGCGGCGAACACCTCGTCGGCGTCGAACTCCGACTCGGGCCGCCCCCGCCCGGTCACCAGCCGCCCGGTGCAGTGCCCGAGCACATCGGAGTGCGGATCGCCTACGGCGGCCACCATGCGGCGGGTCATCGAACGGGCGTCCATGCGCAGCTTGGAGTGCACCGACACCACCACCAGGTCGAGCCGATCGAGCAGCTCCGGCTCCTGGTCCAGCGAGCCGTCGTCGAGGATGTCGCACTCGATGCCGGTGAGCAGCCGGAACGGCGCCCAGGTGGTGTTCAGTTCCGCCACCACGTCCAGCTGTTCCCGCAGCCGCTCGGGTGACAGGCCGCGCGCCACGGTCAGCCGGGGGGAGTGGTCCGTCAGCACGGCCCACTCGTGCCCGAGCGCCTGCGCGGCCCGGCCCATCTCCTCGATGGGACTGCCGCCGTCCGACCAGTCGGAGTGCAGATGGCAGTCCCCGCGCAGTCTGGCCCGCAGCCCCGCACCGGCCCGGTCCGCGCTCGGCGCCCCCGCCTCGCCCTCCAGCTTGCGCAGATAGCCGGGCACGTCCCCGGCCAGCGCCTCCCGGACGACCTGAGCGGTCTTCGGGCCGACGCCCTTGAGCGACTCCAGTGACCCGGCGGCCGCCCGCTCACGCACCTCGTCCTCGGGCAGGGACGTCAGCACGCGGGCCGCGGTACGGAAGGCGCGGACGCGGTATGTCGGCGCCAGGGACCGCTCCAGCAGGAAGGCGATCCGCTCCAGTGCCTCGACGGGATCCATGGTGACCTCCTCCTCCAGGGTTCCCCAGCCCCGGGCACCCCGCACGGTTTGTCCCGCCCGCACCCGGGTACTGCGATGCGCACCCCCGCACCGTCCAGGAGGAGGTCGGCGATGCCCGCATCAGCTCCCGCCAAGGTCGCCGTGATCACCGGCTCCGACTCCGGCATCGGCCGCGCCACCGCCGTACGGCTGGCCCGGGCGGGCATGGACGTCGGCATCACCTGGAACAGCGACCTCAAGGGCGCCGAGGAGACCGCGGAGGAGGTCCGCGCCCACGGGCAGCGGGCCGCCGTGGCCCAGATGGACCTCACCCGGCTGCCCACCGCCGCCGGCACCGTCGACGAGCTCTGCGACCGGCTCGGCCGCCTCGACGTACTGGTCAACAACGCCGGCACCGGCACCATGACGCCCTTCCTCGACCTGGAGCTCGACACGGTGCGCGAGGTCCTCGACGTCGACCTGATCGGCCCCTTCCTGTGCGGGCAGCGGGCGGCGCGGCACATGATCCGGCAGGGCGACGGCGGCCGGATCGTCAACGTGACCTCCGTCCACGAACACCAGCCGCGGGTCGGCGCCGCCCCGTACTGCGCGGCCAAGGGCGGCCTCGGACTGCTCACCCAGGTCATGGCCCTGGAACTCGCCGAGTACGGCATCACCGTCAACGCGGTCGCGCCCGGCGAGATCGCCACCCCGATGACCGGCCAGGAGGACACCGACGTATACACCGAGCCCCGCCCCGGCATCCCCGTGGGACGGCCCGGCGACGCCCGCGAGGTCGCCGCCGTCATCGCCTTCCTCGCGAGCCCCGACGCCTCCTACGTCACCGGCGCTTCCTGGAGCGTGGACGGCGGCATGCTGCGGATGGGCCCGCAGGCCGGCTCCCACTTCGAGAGCGACGACTGGCGGCGTCCCTGAGCCCGCCGCCGTGAGACTGCGCACCGGTTCCTGCGACGGCCCCGGCTTCACCCGGGTCCGCTGCGGCCGCGGCTTCCGCTGTCTGGACGAGACCGGCGCGCCGCTGGAGGACCCCGGGCACCTCGCCCGCATCCGGGCCCTGGCCGTCCCGCCCGCCTGGCGGGAGGTGTGGATCTGCCCCTGGCCGGGCGGCCACCTCCAGGCCGCACGAACACGTCCGCGAGGTCGCCCGCGCCCTGCCCGAGATGCAGGCCAAGGCCGCCCTGGACCTCGCCGGCCGCGGCCTGTCCCGCTCCAGGGTCACCGCCTGCGCCGTGCGCCTGCTGGACCTCGGCTTCTTCCGCATCGGCAGCGACCATTACACCCGCGAGAGCGAGACCTACGGCCTGACGACGATGCTGCGCGAGCACGTCACCTGCGGCCGCGGGGAGATCGCGTTCAGCTGCCCGGCCAAGGGCGGCACCGAGATCGTACGGGCTCTCGTCGTCGTACGGGCTCTGTCACGCCGCCGCAGCGGCGGCGAGAGGCTGCTGGTGTACTGGGACCGGCACGCCTGGCACGACCTGCACGGCGACGACCTCAACGAGGCGCTGCGCCGGCTGTCCGGCACCGAGATCACCGCCAAGAACTTCCGCACCTGGTACGCCACGGTCGCTTTTCGAGCAGGGCGAGACCGACGCCCCCGTGCTCACCCGGCTGGGCGAACACGGGGACTTCGGCCGTCCAGCGACGCAGGGCGCCGTAGAGGCGTCGGTGCTCGATCTTCTGGAGCGCTGACACGCCCGAGCCACCTGGGCCCGATGCGTCCTACGCTCTATTGCATGACCGAACAAGCAGCTCCCTACATCTCCAATCCGCGGATCATGGTCCTCGGTGTGCAGCCGGGCACACCGCCGTTCCGGATCGTGGAGATCGACGGCGAAGTGATCGGTGAGGCCAAGTCCGTCACCGACGTCCTGGAGGCCGCCGCCGCCTTCGGCATCACGGTGCACGACCTGGACGACCCCGACGTGGTGCGCTGGGTGGGAGGTGACAAGTTCACCTGGAAGTTGCACTGACGGCCCGGCTCAGCCGACCGTCCACTTCTGGTTGGCGCCGCCCGAGCAGGTCCAGATCTGCAGCCGGGTGCCGTTGGCCGAGTTGTTCCCGGTCACGTCGAGGCATTTGTCCGCCTGCGGATTGACGATGTCGTGGGCGCCGGTGACCGTCCACTTCTGGTTCGGGCCACCGGTGCAGTCCCACAGCTGGACGGTCGAGCCGTCCGCCGTGCCGTTGCCGGTGACGTCCAGGCACTTGCCGAGCGCGCGCAGGGTGCCGTCGGAGTCCACCGTCCACTGCTGGGCGGCGGTGCCGTTGCAGTCGTAGAGCTGTACGGGGGTGCCGTCCGCGGAGTTCGCCCCGGCGACGTCCACGCACTTTCCGGCCAGTCCCCTGATCGCCACCCCGGTGACCGAGTCGCCGGTCGTGACCGACACCGAGTCCACCACCAACTGCTGCGGGAAGACCGTTGAGCCGTCCGGGTCGCCGGGCCAGTAGCCGCCCACCGCCAGGTTGAGGATCAGGAAGAACGGCTTGTCGAACACCCAGGTCCTGCCGCCCAGATCGGCGGGTGTGCGCCGCTGGTAGACGTTGCCGTCCACCGACCAGGTGATCGAGTCGGGCGCCCAGTCGACGGCGAAGGTGTGGAAGGCGTCCGCGAAGGCCTGCCCGTTCGGCAGCGAGTAGGCGGCCCCGATGCCGCCCGAGCCGGAGTAGCCGGGGCCGTGGATGGTGCCGTGCACGGTGGACGGTTCGTGGCCGACGTTCTCCATGACGTCGATCTCGCCCGAGTCCGGCCAGTTGACGGGCGTGCCGAGCATCCAGAACGCGGGCCACATGCCCTGCCCCCGCGGGATCTTCATCCGCGCCTCGACATGCCCGTACTGGGAGTTGAACTTCCCCGAGGTGTTGAGGCGCGCCGAGGTGTACTGGCAGGTTCCGTACCAGCACTGGTAGTTGGCCGGGTTCTCGCGCCGCGCGGTGATCACCAGATGGCCCTGGCCGTCCAGGGCCGCGTTCCCGGTGCCCGAGGTGTAGTACTGCCGCTCGTGGTTGTTGACGTTGTCGCCGGTCCCGGTCTGCCACTTCGAGGAGTCGACCGCGGCCCCGGCCGGGCCGTCGAAATTGTCGGAGAACGCCACCGTGGCGGCGCTCGGCCCGGGCGGATCCGCCTGCGCCGCACCGGTTGCGGCGGACGCGACCAGCACGGCGGACAGGGCGGCGAACAGACATCTGCGCAGCAGGCGTGGGGAGGCCACGGGGACTTCCTTCCGTACGGCGGCCGGGCGCAGGGAGGCGTCCGGCCGCGGTGGGGGGTGAAGGCGTCGCCTCTTGATTTAAGAAGTGAGATAAGGGGGCGTCAATACCTTGGTACGGACCAGGAGTCGGGCGGTGGGGCTATGCGTCCTTTGCCCGCTTCGCCGCCCGCCGCGGCAGCCGCTCCCGCGCGTGCACCGCCCGGCTCAGCCGCCGTCCCAGCAGGAGGTAACCCACCAGCGCACCGGTCGTGTTGAGGATGACGTCGTCGATGTCGAAGGCCCGCCCCTCGATCAGTGCCCCCTGCGCGAACTCCACCAGCAGCATCACCACCGCGGTCAGCAGCAGCACCCGCAGCAACCCGCGCGCCCGCGGCGCGACGACCGGCACCAGGATGCCGAACGGGACGCCCAGCAGCACGTTGCCGCCGATCTGCTTCACGGCGTCCCGGAACGCCGGCTGGTCCAGATAGAGCCGCAGAGTGGTTCCCGGATGCAAGTTCGTGTGGGCCATCGCCGCCGAGGCGGGGGAGGGCTCCAGGGTCAGCCGGGCCAGCACCGCGGCGAAGGCCACCATGAACCCGAAGGCGCACAGCATCGCCAGCAGACGGATCGGCAAGGGCATCACATACCGCTCACGAGGAGCCGGCTGCGACTTGCTCGCGGGCTTCGCGGACGTCTTCGCCTTCCCCGGCTTGCTTGCCCTCTCCGGCTTCTTCCACTTCGCGTACTTCTTCGGCTTCTCGGACGTGTCGGTCTTGGTGGTACGCAGGCGCAATGCTGAACGTGCTCGAAAGGCTGCACGGGCCATCAGGTCCTCCAGTCTTCAACTTCCCTGCGTCGTAAGGCGGTTACCCGCTTGCGGGCCGAGAATGCCGCCGCCGGGCCGACTGCGCCCAGGCGGCCCGGCGGTTTCCCTTCCTGCCGTAGGGGCACTCCGGCGGTGGAAGCCAGCGCGCCGCCGCCGGGGGCGCCCGCCGCGATGTTTGGATGCCGCGGGACGGACCTACCGGACATCCCGCCCGTGACGGTGTGCGAGCAGTGCCCGAGGAGGTGGCGCATGACCCCGCGAGCGGCCCTGTTCACCGTGGCCGAGCTGCTGGGCTGGTGGATCGCGCTCGGCCTGCTGTGGCTGGTCCTCATCAGCACCGTCGACACCCTGGAACTCGTCGTCGGCGCGAGCTGCGCCTGCGTGGGCGCCTTCGCGGCCCGAGGCGCACGACGGGCGGTGAGCGGGACGTGAACGGCTGGACGCTCGCCGCCGCCGTCGGCCTCGCCGGCGGACTGGGCACCGCGCTGTGGGGCGTGACCACCGGTCCGCTGCGCCGCCGGGTCGTGGCCCAGAACCTGTCCAGCGCGCTCGCCTGCCCGAGTCTGCTGCTCCTCTCCCAGGCCTACAACCGCCCCTCCTACGTCGACCTCGGCCTCGTCCTGGCCCTGCTCGGCCCCGTCGGCACCCTCGTCTTCGCCCGCCTGCTCGCCGAGGAACTCGCCGAGGACCCGCCACGCGCCTGGGGTCCGACCCTGGCGGTCGCCGGTCTCGGCGCGGCCGCCGTGACCGCCCTGTGCATCGCCACCGGCCCCGGCCGGGCCATGGTGAAACTGCTGGTCATCGGCGCCTTGCTGATCAGCGGGAACATCATCGCCTCGCGGGCCCTGGCCGGCGGATTCCGGGGGGTCCGCGGTGGCTGACGCGGTGATCGTCGTGACACTGCTGCTGGTCGCGGGCTGCGCGACCGCGGCCGTGGCCACCCGCGACCCCATGCGCCAGGCCCTCGTCCTGTCCCTCCTGGGCATCGTCCTCGCCGCCCTGTTCACCGTGGACCAGGCGCCCGACGTCGGGCTCTCCCAACTTGCCGTCGGCTCCGCGCTGACACCGCTGCTGCTGATGCTCACCGTCCGCAAGGTCAAGCGGCGCGCGCAGGGCAAGGAGCGTGAGCGGTGAACCGGCGCGCCCGGCTGTGGGTGTTGCTCGCGGGCGGCGCGGGCCTGGCCGCCCTGCTGGTCGCCGCCTGCCTCGACCTGCCGCACTTCGGCGGCGACCGTCACCCCTACGGCGACCGGGCCGTCCATGCCTCGCTGGCCCGGCAGACCGCCAACACCATCTCCTCCGTCAACTTCGACCAGCGCGCCTTCGACACCCTCGGCGAGATGACCATCCTGTTCTCCGCCGTCCTCGGCTGCGTGATGCTGCTGCGCCAGACCCGCGACGAACACCGGGCCCGCCCCGAGCCCGCCGAAGTCGCCCTGCCGGTGCGCCGCTACGCCCTCGTCGTCCTGCCCGTCGCCCTGCTCAGCGGCCTGTACGTCATCGCCCACGGCCAGCTCAGCCCCGGCGGCGGCTTCCAGGGCGGAGTGGCCGCCGCGACCGCCCTGCACCTGCTCTACCTGGGCGCCGACTACGCGGCCCTGGAACGCATCAGGCCGATCGGCGCCTACGAGGTCGCCGACGCGCTCGCCGCCTCCGGTTACCTGGTCATGGGCATCGCGGGACTGACCGGGGGCACCGCCTTCCTCGCCAACACCCTGCTGCCGTACGGCACCTTCAACACGCTGTCCTCCGGCGGCACCGTCCCGCTGCTGAACGCGGCCATCGGCATGGAGGTCGCCGGCGCGGTGGTCGTGCTGCTCGCCGGCTTCCTGGACCAGGCCGTCGAGATCGAGGAGGAGAGCGGCACATGAGAGCCGTGATGGACGTCCTGCCGTACCTGGTCGCCGCCTGGGTCTTCCTGGCCGGCTGCTACGGCCTGGCCACCAGCCGCAACCTGATCCACGCCGTCGGCTGCCTGTCCGTGTGCCAGGCCGGCACCTATGTGCTGCTGCTGTCCGTGGGCTACCGCGACGGCGCCACCGCTCCCGTGTTCTCCGACATCAAACCCGGCTCCCGGCCGGTGGTGGACCCCGTGGTGCAGGCGCTCACCCTCACCGACGTCGTCGTCGGCGCCACCGTCACCGCGCTGCTGCTCGCGCTCGTCATGCAGATCGCCAAGCGGCACGGCACCGTCGACCCCGACGAACTCTCCGAGCTGCGCGGCTGATGAACGACCTGCTGCCCCTCGTCGTCGCCGTGCCCCTCCTCGGGGCCGCCCTGCTGGCCGCCGCGGGCCGCCGACTGCCCCGCGTGGTCGCCGAGGCCACCGGGTGCGCCGTCTCCGCCGGCACGGCCGGACTCGCGATCGTGCTGCTGCTCAACTCCTCGCCGCCCATGACCGAGTGGGTCGGCGGCTGGCAGCCCGTGAACGGCGAGAGCGTCGGCATCGTCCTGACCGGCGACGGGCCGGGCCTCGGCATGGCCGCGCTCGCCTCACTGCTGACGCTGGCCGCACTGGCGTACTCCTGGCACTACTTCGACGAACCGCCCCGCGGCCACGCGGGCTCCTTCCCGGCGCTGATGCTGCTCTTCCAGGGCGGCATGTGCGGCTTCGCCATCGCCGGCGACCTGTTCAACATGTTCGTCTGGTTCGAGCTGATGAGTGTCGTCGCCTACGCCCTGACCGGCACCCGCGTCGAGGAGGCCAAGGCCGTCCAGGGCGCGCTGACCTTCGCGGTCGTCACCTCGCTCGGCGCGTACGCCATGCTGATGGGCATCGGGCTGCTGTACGCCCGCACCGGCGAACTGGCGATGACCCAGATCGGGCGCGGCCTGGACCGGCACGGCGGGCCCGACGCGCTGGTCCTCGCCGGGTTCGTACTGGTCCTCACCGGACTGCTGGTCAAGGCGGCCGCCCTGCCCTTCCACTTCTGGCTGCCCGACGCCCACGCCGTCGCGCCGACGCCCGTGTGCATGCTGCTGTCGGGCGTGATGGTCGAACTCGGCACGTACGGCGTCTGGCGGGTGTACGGGAACGTGTTCTCCGGGCCCGGCGGGGTGCCCGCCGAGGCACTGACGCGGGTGCTCGTGGTGCTCGGCGTGCTGACGGCCGTGATCGGCGCCGTCATGTGCTGGTACCAGCGGCACCTCAAACGGCTGCTCGCCTATTCGACGGTGGCCCACACCGGCCTGTTCCTCATCGGGATCGGTGTGCTGACCCCTGAGGCGGACGACGGGGTCGCGCTGTACGTCCTCGGCCACGCCGGTGTGAAGGCCGCACTGTTCGCCTGCACCGGCGTCCTCCTCGACCGGTACGGCAGCGTCGACGAGCACGCCCTGCACGGACGCGCCCGACGGTTGCGCGGGCTCGCCGTCCTGTACGCCGCCGGGGCCCTCGGTCTCGCCGGGCTGCCCCCGTTCGGCACGGCACTCGGCAAGTCGGTGGCGGAGGAGGCCGTGGGCGGCCCCCTCACCGTCGTGTACGTCGTCGCGAGCGCGGTGACCGCCGGTGCGGTGCTGCGGGTCGCCGCCCGCGTCTTCCTCGGTCTCGGGCCCACGCCGCCCGACCACGGTGAGTACGAGACGACCGGTTCCGGCGAGGAGCCCGAGACCGGCCACCGTGTCAGCCGGGTCCCGGGCCCGATGACGGTCGTCCCGACCGTGCTGCTCGCCGCCGCGCTGGCCGTCGGCGTGGTCCCCGGCTTCGCAGGGCTCGTGGCGCACGGAATGAGCGAGGCGAGGTCCGGCGGGGTGGTGGTCTCCGCCCCGCAATGGACCCTGCCCGGCGTGCTTCTGGGCCTGGCCTCGACCCTGCTCGCCGTCGGCCTCGCCGCCGTCGCCGTCACCCGCCCCAAGCTGCTCGCCGCCCCGGACTGGGCCCTGCCGCTGCGGCGCCTGCAGTCCGGGCACGTCGGGGACTACGTGGCCTGGGTCCTGGTAGGCGCCGCACTGCTCGGCGCGCTGGCCCTGCCAGGGGTGTCGGGGGGTGGCTGATCAGCTGCCGTAGCTGACATGCACCTCCTTGAAACCGAGGGAACGCAGCAGGCCGTCGAGCATGTCCGTGGTGTTGGTCTCGGCGCGCCGGGTCAGGCCGCTGTCCTTCGCCGCGTCACCGATGTGCTTGACCGCGAGTTTCTGCACGGCCTGCTCGCTGTTGGGATTGTCCGAGAACAGGTCGCCGAGCCGGTCGAGGAGGCCGCGCTGCTTGGAGACGGCGTAGGAGCGGTCCGGGTCGAGGGCGGGCTTGCCGAGCGCCGCGTGCGGCAGCCGGAGCGTGGCGGACGTGCGGTCGTCGTTGACCGTCACGTCGTTCTTGCCGACCTTGCCGAGGTCGACGTACGCGTCGACGGTGCCCGCACCGATGTACAGCGTGCGGGAGCCGCGGATCGCGTCGGGCAGGTATTTGGTGTCCTTCTCCAGGTCGACGACGACCTGGAAGTTGCCGGAGGCGGCGTCGTAACGGCTCATGTCCTGGATGGACTGGAGCAGTGCGGGTCCCGAGCGGTCGTGCGTTTCGGTGCCGAACAGGTCCTTGAGGCCAGGGAGCACACTCAGCCGGATCCCGGCGAAGAACACCACGAGCACCAGCACGACGGCGCTCACCGCCTTCGCCCAGCCGGGCATGCGCCTGGACACGCGCCTGATGGGAGTCGTCATGGCGACGGCCCTCCTTCCTACTCTTCCGAATGCCCCTCAAAACCCTTGGCAGACCGCCTCGTTGGCCGAATGACACCCCTGACGGAGGCACGGACGGCGCACTAGCGTGGAGAACTCTCCGTACCGGCGCGCCTGGAGACCCGGATGAGTACACACAGCACGTCCCGGCCCCTCTGCCCCATGCACCGCATCGACCTCCCCGAACCCGGACCGCCCCGTCCCGCCACCCTCGCCACCGGCACCCCGGTGTGGCTGGTGACCCGCTACGCCGACGTACGTCAGGTGCTCATGGACCCGCGGTTCAACAGGAGTTCCCTGCACGCCGAGGACGCCCCGCCGCTGCTCGTCGTCCCGAACCTGCTGGACGACCCGAACGGGCTCCTCAACCAGGACGGCGAGGCCCACCAACGTCTGCGCGGCACCGTCCAGCGGGCGTTCACGCCCCGCGCGATCGCCCGCTGGCGGCCCTGGGTGGCCTCGGTGGTGGAGGCTCTCCTCGACGACTTCGCCGCGCAGGACCGTCCCGCGGACATCATCGAGGGCTTCACCCGCCCGCTGCCCGTCTCCGTCATCTCCCGGCTGATGGGGCTCGACCACGTGGACCGCGAGCGCATCCGCCACTGGGCCGACCACGCGCTCTCCGGCGGCGCGCACACCCGGGAGCAAGTCGTCGCCGCCATGCACGACTTCGGGGCCTTCGCCGCCGATCTGGTCGCCCAGCGGCGCAAGACCCCCGGCGACGACCTGGTCAGCGGCCTGGTGGCGGCGGGCGACAGCCTGGACATCGACGAACGGCAACTGGTCACCCTGGTGTGCGGACTGGTGGTCGCGGGCCACGAGACCACCATGACTGCCCTCGGCAACATCGTCGTCTACCTCCTCACCGACCGGCAGGAGGCCTGGCCCGGGCTCGCCGAGGACGAGGAGACGGCGGCCGTCGCGGCCGAACAGCTGCTGCGGGCCGTCCCGCTCAGCGAGGGGCGCGTGCTGCCCGGCCTGATCCGCCGCGCCGTCGAGGACACCGAGGTCGGCGGCGTGACGATCCCGGCGGGCAGCGTGGTCGCCGTCCAGACCAACACCGCCGGCCGCGACCCCGACGTGTTCCCGCCCGGCCCGCCGGACCTGTTCACCCCGCTGACCGCCCCCGGCATCACCTTCGGCGCGGGCCCCCACCACTGCCTCGGAGCCTGGCTGGCCCGCCTGGAACTCGGCCTCGCCCTGCACCGCCTCGCGACCCGCTTCCCCGACCTCCGCGCCGAGTTCACACCCGGGACGATCGAGTGGCGAAAGGGCCAGATGACACGAAGCCCGAGCCGCCTGCCGGTGTCCTGGTGAACGGGCCCGGAGGGGGCCGGGTCAGAATCCGATGGCCTCGCGGAGAAGCAGCACAGTGGCCGCGCCCCGGGCGGGGTTCCGCGTTGAGGATCAACAGGCGGTTCACCGCGCGGGGCATCCCGTACACCGCCTGGGCGCGGGCGTCCTGCCAACGGCAGGGCGTGCTCCTCTACGCGGCGCAGAGCGGTGCTCCGGTCGGGCACCACCTTCTGTGCGTCGACGATCCAGACCGCGTAGCCGGCACCACCAGCGTTGGCAGGGGTCTGGCTGCCGCTGCCCGAAGCAAGAACGAGCGAGCCGGTCTCGGTGACCGCGGCGACACTGCTGACGACGAAATCGGGAGCGGCGGGACCAGCCTGCGGATCTCGCCGGCGCCACCGGCTCGGTCGAAGCCAAGGACCCGCGGTCTGATGGCGTCGTACCGGCCACCGGCGTTGATGTCCTCGTCGATCCCGGACAGCCGGAGGGTCTCGCCGGCACCGGTGAGCACACGGGCGCCCTCGGGGACCAGATCCTTGACGCGGGTTCGCGCGGCCGCCGCGTCGTCGAGGATCTCGGCGGCGAAACCGCCCGCACGCAGCGCGGCGGCTGCCCGCTCCAGCCGTTCGGGCGACGCAGGGTCGGCGAGGGACGTGGCCTGAGCCGGGGTGACCGCGGCGCCCGCAGGGTCCGTACCGGTGCGCGGCGCCGTGCCCGCCAGTGGGGAGGTGTCCAGGTAGCTGACCTCGTACACCCGCTCGGCGAACCTTCAGCCTCCTCGGTGCGCCGGTATCAGTCGTGGTAGACGGCGTAGTTCAGGCCCTGGCGTCCGTCGAGCGTGCGCGATTTCCTGGATGTGGGCGCGGCCGGTCGCGGTGTCGCCGTCGAGCTCGATCATGCCGGTGTGTGTTCCGTACGAAGAAGTCCCACTGGCTCTGCAGCCGTTCGCGTCCGGCAAGGATCTCCTCGCGGCCGACCTGCTCGACAGGAACGTTGGGCATGCGCAGGATTCCGTCCGGTGTGAACAATGAGGCCAGCTGGAGCCGGTCGCGCATCATCGCCGCGTCGGTGAACTGGCGCGGCGTGTAGGCCCCAGCACTTGCTACAGGAGATGAACCCCTCTGACCTGCGCAAACGTCAAGATCCAGGGGGGGGCAGGAATGGGGCGTCCGGTGGTGGTGTCGGGTGGCCATGGCTTGGCGCAGCTGCCGAAGCAGCGCGAGGTGGCGCCGCTGTCGGCCTGGAACACGTACAGGGTCCGGCCGGTTCCGTCGACGAGGATCCGGCCCAGGGGCGAGGTGTGTGCCTGCAGCGAGCCGGATCCGTCAAGGCGGGCGCCGAGCCGCTGGACGGGGGCGATGTGCCGGTGGCGCCGGAGCTCCCGCGCCCGTCAGCAGAGGCCGCGACGGCGGTCGCAGCCGCAGTGATGGTGGCAGCACGGTCATGAGGGACCTGCTGCCCGCCGGCGCCGTACGTGCAGCATTCCGTTGCCGGGGCGTCGGATGAACCCGGGGCGCTCGATGCGCGTATATCGGGTTATAGCGGACCGTATGTGTGCGCCCGTTCGTTCGGCAAGGGGGGCGGAGGTGGGGTGACGGCGCGATGGCGTGTCGCGAGAGCCTGGCTCTCGGTGCCTACCTGCTGGGAGTGCTCGAGCCGGCGGAGTACTCGACGGTGGAGCGACACGTGACCCGCTGTGCCGAGTGCAACGTCCGGCTGATGGAGCTGGCGCCGCTGGTCCGGCTGCTGCAGCAGGTGCCCTTCGAGGAGCCGGGGCAGATGGCGCAGGCCGGTCCGACACCGAATGGCCCGGCTGCGGCGCCCGAGCCGGTCGGTACGCCTCAGGCCGTGTCCCGTTTCGTACGGCTTGCAAGGGTGCGCCGGCTCCTGATCGCCGGCGCACTCGCAGTCGCGGCCGCCGTCACGGGTGTCGGCATCTGTCTGAGCATGCAGAGCAGTCAACCGGCGGCAGTCCCGTCGGCGGTCACGGTCTCCGTCGCTGATCCGAGCACACATGTGACCGCATCCGCCGCACTCACCCCGGCCGTGACGGGTATGTCGATCCGGCTTCGCCTGTCAGGACTGCCCCCTGCCGTCTGTCGACTGGTGGTGCACGCCCGCGACGGACACACCGAGACGGCGGCCACCTGGACGTCCGGCTATGAAACCTCCGTCAGTGTCCCAGGATCGTCCACGCTCGGCGTGCGCGACATCGCCCGCATGGACGTCGTCACCAGCTCCGGCCGACTCCTCGTCGAGCTCCGGCCTCGGTGAGCAAGATCAAGCTGAAGAGTTCGCCGTACCGATGAACTTGTAAATGTCCTGACTCGTACTCCTTGGAGGGAGGCGGCGGACTGAGGAGGCGCCCCATGAAAGTCATCGGATCCGGACCACGCGAACCGTCCCGTACGCGGCGGCTACTCGCCCTGAGCGCCTGCCTGTCGGTGCTTCGCCTGATCACCGCCGCCGGACTGGCGGTGGACGCCTACGTGCATGCCGACCTCGCCGCGACCTACGACCCGGTCACCAGGACGATCAGTCAGGGCGACCTGTTCCGTGTCGAGGCAGGTGCCGCGGCACTGGCGGCCGTGTTGCTGGTCCTCTTCGGCAGGCGGCCCCTCGTGTGGGCTTTCGCGCTGCTGGTGGCTGCGGCCGGCCTCGCCGCGGTGCTGGTGTACCACTACGTCGACGTCGGCACGGTCGGGCCGCTGCCCAACATGTACGAACCTGTCTGGTATCCGGAGAAGACCCTCTCCGCTGTCGCCGAGGCGGCCGCGACGCTCACCGCTGCCGCTGGGCTGCTCCTGGCCCGCCGTCTGCGCACGCGTTCCCGTGAGAGCGGGGCGGTCCCGGCGGCCGTCGACGCACGATCGAGGTGATGTCCCATCACGCGAGGCGCGCGCCGCGCAGGAGCAGGAGGGCGACGTCGGAGGCGGCCAGACCCAGACAGGCGATGAAGGGGGCCCGGCTCCGCCCGGCCGGCCACAGGGCGACGGTGAGCGAAAGCGCGCAGGTCGCGGCGAGCCCGGCTCGTCCGGGGACGCCGACGGGTCCCGCCGGGCCCAGGACCAGCACGGCCGAGCCGGCGGCGAGCGCCGACGCCGCCAGCGTCCGCGCGCCGCGGAGGCCGCAGCGTTGGGGCAGGCCGCGGATGTTCACCGCGAGATCGTCGTCGATGTCCGGCAGTACGTTCGTGGCGTGGGCGCCCACTCCCAGCAGCGCGGCGCCGACCGGCGCCCACCAGTGCGGCCATGGGCCGCCCGGCAGGGAGAGGGTGACGAACGCGGGCAGCAGTCCGAAGGCGACCGCATACGGCAGCCACGACCAGGCGGTGCTCTTGACGCCGAGGTTGTAGCCCCAGGCCGCGGCCACGCCGATCAGATGGGCGCCGCCCGCCTGCCACCCGTTCGCGAGGGAGAGCGGCACACAGGCCACGAGGGCGCAGCCCGCCGCGATGGTCACCGCCCGCACCGAGGCCGCTCCGGTCGCCAGGGGCTTGTCGCCACGCGTGGCGGCCACGTCCCGGTCGACGTCGATCAGGTCGTTGCTCCAGCCCACTGACAACTGGCCGGTGAGCACCGCCGCCGCGATCAGCGCCGTACCGGCGCCGCCGCGCCCGGATGCGGCGGCCAGCGCGGTGACCACCGCGGTGACGGCCGCCGAGGGCACGGGGTGTGCAGCCTTCAGGAGATCGACCGCGCGTGCGGTTCCGCGGTGGCGAGGCCCAGCGGGGGCCGGGATCGACGACGTCTCGACGCTGTGCACGCCCCGAATGCTAGGCGCGGTCGGCTTGCTCCCACAGCTCCCACACCCGCGAAATGCCGCGCATGTGTGGCTTATGAGCATTTTTGTCGATCATCCCTATTCTTGCTGAATGACGCGTATCGCCGCCGTCCACGCAGTGCTGCCGGCTCATCGCTACCCCCAGCGCGAGATCACCGATGCGCTCGCGCTGATGCGCCTTCCCGGAGCCGGTGCCCCGAAGCGGGACCGTGGTGTGCTGGACCGGCTGCACGCCACAGCCTGTGTCCGCACCCGTCACCTCGCCCTGCCGCTGGAGCGGTACGCCCTGCTGGACGGCTTCGGCCAGGCCAACGACCTGTTCATCGAGGAAGGCCTGCGGCTCGGAGAGGAGGCACTGCGAGCCGCCCTGGACCAGGCCGGGCTCGTTCCGCACGAGGTGGACCTCGTCTTCGCCACCTCGGTCACCGGGATCGCGGCCCCGTCACTGGAGGCCCGGCTGGCCGGGCGCCTGGGGTTTCGCCCGGACGTAAAGCGCGTGCCGGTCTTCGGCCTGGGCTGCGCGGCCGGCGCCGCCGGGCTGGCCAGGGTGCACGATTACCTGGAGGGCCACCCGGACCAGGTCGCGGTGCTGCTCTCGGTCGAGCTGTGCTCCCTCACCCTGCAGCGCGATGACACCTCCGCGCAGAACACGGTGGCCGGTGCGCTCTTCGGCGACGGTGCCGCCGCGCTGGTCGCTGTCGGCCGGGGCCATCCCCGCGTTCAGGAGTACGCCGGACCTCAGGTGGTGGCCACCCGCAGCCGCCTGTACCCGGGCACCGAGGACGCCCTCGGCTGGGACATCGGCGACAGGGGATTCACGATCGTACTCCGCGCCGAACTGCCCGAACTGGTCCGGCTCCACCTGGGTGAAGAGGTGCGGTCCTTCCTGGCCGCACGCGACCTGAAGCCGGACGACATCACCGGCTGGGTCTGTCATCCCGGCGGCCCCAAGGTGCTGGAGGCGCTCCAGGAGACACTCGGCCTCGGACCCGACTCGCTGGAACTGACCTGGCGCTCCCTCGCCGAGGTGGGCAACCTCTCCTCCGCCTCCGTGCTGCACATCCTGCGCGACACCCTGGCCCTGCGTCCGCCCCCGGCCGGCACCCCCGGCCTGCTGCTGGCGCTCGGCCCGGGTTTTAGTTCCGAACTCGTACTCCTGCGTTGGTAGGTGACGGATGACCGGCTACACCGTGCTGATCCTGCTGGTGGCCGCCGAGCGGCTCGCCGAGCTCGTCGTCGCGCGCCGCAACGCCGCCTGGAGCCGCGCGCGCGGCGGCGTGGCGTACGGGGACGGCCACTATCCGGTGATGGTCGCCCTGCACACCGGACTGCTGGCCGGCTGCCTCGCCGAGACCTGGCTCGCCCCGCGCCCCTTCCAGCCGCTGCTCGGCTGGCCGATGCTGGCCCTCACGCTCGGGGCGCAGGCGCTGCGCTGGTGGTGCATCAGCACCCTCGGACCGCGCTGGAACACCCGCGTCATCGTCGTGCCCGGCCTGCCGCTGGTCAGCGCCGGTCCCTACCGGCTGCTGCGCCACCCCAACTACCTCGCCGTGGTCGTGGAAGGACTCGCCCTGCCACTGGTCCACGGGGCCTGGCTGACCGCGACCGGCTTCACCCTGCTCAACCTGCCCCTCCTGACCGTCCGGCTCCGCTGCGAGAACGCGGCACTGGCCCCGTCCGCCCCGCCCCCGGCCCCCGCGACTCCGCCATGCTCGACCTGCTGATCGTCGGCGGCGGGCCGGCGGGTCTCGCCACCGCGATCCACGCAGCCCGCGCCGGACTCGACGTGGCCGTGGCCGAGCCCCGGCCGACGCCGGTCGACAAGGCCTGCGGCGAAGGGCTGATGCCGGGCGCTGTGCGGGCCCTCGCCGAACTGGGCATCGCCCCGCCCGGGCACCCTCTGCACGGTATCCGCTACCTCGACGCCGCTGACGACACCCGGCGACACGCCGAGGCGGGCTTCCGCCGCGGCCCCGGCCTGGGGGTGCGGCGTACGGACCTGCACGCGGCGCTCGCCCGTCGGGCGGCGGAGCTGGGCGTCCCGGTACATCCGGTCAAGGTCGATCCGGTGACGGTCCGTCAGGACACCGGCAGCGTCACCGCGGCCGGGTTCACAGCCCGATACCTCGCTGCCGCCGACGGCCTGCATTCGCCCGTCCGCCGGCACCTCGGCCTGGACCTGCCCGACCCGCGCCCGTCCCGTTACGGGCTGCGCAGGCACTTCGCCCTCGCGCCCTGGACCGACCACGTCGAGGTCCACTGGTCCGGGCGAGCCGAGGCGTACGTCACCCCGCTGGGGCCCGAGTTGCTCGGTGTGGCCATCCTGACCTGCGAGCGGGCACCGTTCGACGTGCAACTCGCCGGCTTTCCGTCCCTGGCCGCCCGCCTGCCTGCGCACGCCTCCTCAGCCGTCCGCGGCGCGGGACCACTGCGGCAACGGGTCCGCGGCCGGGTGGCCGGCCGAGTCCTGCTGGTGGGCGATGCCGCCGGATACATCGACGCGCTCACCGGCGAAGGCATCTCGCTCGCCGTGGCCGGTGCCGCCCAGCTCGTCCGCTGCATCCGAGGTGACCGACCCCTGGACTACGAACAGGCCTGGCGCCGGGCCTCCCGCCGCCACCGTCTGCTCACCGACACCCTGGTACGCCTCCGTGCCCACCCGCGGCTCACCCACCTGATCGTCCCCACTGCGGTACGCCTGCCCTCCCTGTTCGCGGGGCTGGTCAACGGCTTGGCCTGAACCTTGCTGCGGTGGCTGCCCGCGCCCGCCTCCCAGCCGGGGCGGGCGCTCACGGGTCGCTGCCGGACGTGGCCGACCAGCCGGCGTCTCCGCAGGTCCGGCACCCACACCCAGTCGATCACTCGTTGACGCGGCCGACGCCACAGCGACCGCCGACGGCGGCGGGCTGGCCGTCACCCGTCTGCACCCGATCGTGGGCGGGGAGCAGATCGCGCATGCCTACAACGAGATCGCGCAGGTGGCGAGCCACCGCACGACATTCCTGGAGTGTACGGTCAACGGCCTTCCCGGCCTGGTGGCGGTACAGGACGGCACTATCGCGACCGTGTTCGCGTTCGCGATCGTGGGCGATCGGATCAGGCACATCTGGGCGGTGCGATACCCCGAGAAGCTCCGTCCCTGGCGGATCAGTTGACGAGCGGGGTGACGAGCGGTCCGAAACACCGCAGCGTTCGGACCGCGACAAGTACCGATCCCACAGCTCGAACACGCCTCAGTGCGGCCTCAACTCTCGGTCACCCGATGGACGCGACCACCACACACCCTCGCCCTGCGTGAGCCCCGGCAGCCGTAGCTCGACCTCGCGCACCCGGCGGGCCGCCAGCTCACCGGTGATCAGCCAGGACGACGAGCCGGCCGTGGTGCCGGTGAACTCCGCCCCGCGCGAAGCGAGTTCGGCGGTCACCGGAGCCAGCGCGTCGAGCGGGACCTCCGTCTCGAACGCATGGTACGGCTCGTACAGCCGGGTCCCCGACGCCTCCAGCGCACGGCGCAGCACGATCGGGGTGAGGCCGCGGAAGTCGGCCGCCGTGCTGATCGGCGAGCAGTAGCCGGAGCGGATCAGCGTCACCCGGTAGTCCGTCACCGGCGCCCCGGACAGCCCGGCCAGCATGCTCGTGTGCACCGTGTCCTCGATCGCCTGGTGGAAGGCGCGGGGGAGTGCGCCGAGTTCCGTCTCGTACGTGAACACCGCACCCGAGTCGCGCGGTCCGGGCTCCACGCGCAGCCCGATGGTCGCCCAGTACCGCGTGCCCAGGTGCCACGGCATCTCCGCGCCGGCTTCGCCCACCCTCCGCGGCCGCTCGAGGAACCGCACCCGGCCCGGTTCGAAGTCGGCCTCGACGCCGAAGTCCTGGGCGAGCGTCGCCGCGATCACCTCCATCTGGACCTCGCCGTAGAGGAGCAGCGCGGTGGCCCCCGCGGGCGCCGGCCCGGCGTGGATCAGCGGGTCCTGGTCGGCGAGGGCGAGGAGGGCCTTGCGCAGGTGCGCCGCCTGGCCGGGGCGGCGGGCACGGACCACGGTCTCCAGCGTCGGGGGCGCGAACTGCGGTGCACGTTCCGTGAGTTCACCGAGCCGGTCACCCACCCGCACCCCGCCGAGGCCGCCGATCGCCGCGATGTTCCCCGCGGTGAGCGCCCCGTCCCGGCCGATGACCTCAAGGCGGTTGACCCGTCCGGAGACCTCCGTGGTGCGGCCGTCGGCCTCGCGCCGCAGCAGGGTGAGGCGCTGACGCGGTGTCACTTCGCCGTCGTAGAGCCGCACATACGCCGTGCGTTCGCCGCCCGGGCCGGGACGTACCGCGAACACCGTGCCGCGCGGGCCGGTGCCCTCGGCCGACGGTGCCGGTGGAATCAGCCCGACCAGGCCCTCGACGAGCTCGGCGACACCCTGCCCGCCGAGGGCCGAGCCGAAGAAGACGGGGTGGAACGAGCCGTCGGCGGTCCGTGCGGCGAGCACCTTGCGCAGGTCGTCGGGCGTGGGCGCGGGGCCGTCGACGACCGCCGAGAGGACCTCCGGGTCGACCTCGGCGAGCGCCTCGGCCAGCTGCGGATCCCCGGGCGGGCGTACGATCACGCGGGCGTCGGCGGTGCCGATGCCCGTCACGTCCGAGAGCGGTGCGACGTACGGCGTCAGCCGCCGCCGGATGTCGGCCAGCAGGCCCGTGGACCGGGCGCCCGCACGGTCGATCTTGTTGACGAAGACGAGCGTGGGCAGCCGCAGCCGCCGCAGCGTCCTCATCAGCACCCTCGTCTGCGCCTGCACGCCCTCCACGGCGGACAGCAGCAGCACCGCCCCGTCCAGGACCTCCAGGGCGCGCTCGACCTCGGCGATGAAGTCGGAGTGGCCGGGGGTGTCGATGAGGTTGATCTGGGTGCCGCCGACGGTGAACGCGGCGACCGCGGAGCGGATGGTGATGCCGCGCTGCCGCTCGATCGCGCCGTCGTCCGTACGGGTGTCACCGCCGTCGACGCTGCCGAGCCGGTCGATCGCTCCGTAATCGAACAGCAGCCGCTCGGTGAGGCTGGTCTTACCGGCGTCGACGTGGGCGAGAATGCCGATGTTCAGGGTGTTCATGCGGGGTCGAGTCCTCGAGAACCGTGGGCCGATGGGGGCGCTGGTCGATTCCGAGGAGTCGGCGCATGGGATCTCCTGAGGTGAGGGACTCGGACCGGGACATCATGGCGCGCGGCCGGTGGCGCACCGCAACCGAATTTCCGCGGTCAGGAGCGCTCAGTAGCATGAACCCGTCCCCCGGAATGATCACGCGAGGAGCGGATCGTGCGAGACATCTCCGTGTTCAGCGGCAGCGCCCACCCCGACCTGGCCGCGGAGGTCTGCGCGCATCTCGGAGTGCCACTGAGCCCCACCCGGGTCAGCCGTTTCGCCAACGACTGTCTGGAGGTGCAGCTCCAGGCCAACTGCCGTGAACGGGACGTCTTCCTGATCCAGCCGCTGGTCCGCCCGGTCCAGGAACACCTCGTGGAACTGCTGCTGATGTGCGACGCGGCCCGCGGCGCGTCGGCGGCGCGGATCTCCGTGGTCATGCCGCACTACTCCTACGCCCGCTCCGACAAGAAGGACGCGCCCCGGATCTCCCTGGGCGGCCGTCTCGTCGCGGACCTGATGGTCGCGGCGGGCGCGAGCCGTGTCCTCGCCATGACGCTGCACTCGCCGCAGGTGCACGGCTTCTTCTCGGTACCGGTCGACCATCTGCACGCCCGGCGCGAGCTGGCCGCGTACTTCCGGCAGTACGACCTGTCCCGCACCACCGTCGTCTCGCCGGACCTCGGCAACGCCAAGGAGGCGGCCGCCTTCGCCCGGATGATCGGCGCCCAGGTCGCCGCGGGAGCCAAACAGCGGTACGCGGACGACCGGGTGTCCATCAGCTCCGTGATCGGCGAGGTCACCGACCGGGACGTCATCGTCCTGGACGACGAGATCGCCAAGGGCAGCACCGTCCTCGAACTCCTCGACCGCTTGCGCGAGTTGGGTCCGCGGTCGATCCGCGTCGCCTGCACGCACGGCCTGTTCGCGGCAGGGGCGCTCAAGCGGATCGGCGAGCAGCCCGACGTACTGGAGATCGTGTGCACCAACACCGTGCCGGTCCCGGAGGACGAGCGCACCGAGAAGCTGCGGATCCTGTCCATCGCCCCCGCCCTCGCCGAGGCCGTACGACGCATTCACAACGGGGAGTCCGTCAGCGCCCTGTTCGACGCGCCGCGAAGCGAATAGACATGAGGTAGCGAGCAACGCTCGGCATCACAGGGATGCTCAGGAGGGGTTGCAGTGGCGAAGGCGAAGTTCGAGCGGACCAAGCCGCACGTGAACATCGGCACGATCGGTCACATCGACCACGGCAAGACGACGCTCACGGCGGCCATCACCAAGGTGTTGCACGACAGGTTTCCCGACCTGAACCCGTTCACGCCGTTCGACCAGATCGACAAGGCGCCCGAGGAGCGGCAGCGCGGCATCACGATCTCGATCGCCCACGTCGAGTACCAGACCGAGCGCCGGCACTACGCGCACGTCGACTGCCCCGGACACGCGGACTACATCAAGAACATGATCACGGGCGCGGCGCAGATGGACGGCGCGATCCTGGTCGTGGCGGCCACGGACGGACCCATGCCGCAGACCAAGGAGCATGTGCTGCTGGCCCGGCAGGTGGGCGTGCCGTACATCGTCGTCGCCCTCAACAAGACCGACATGGTGGACGACGAGGAGATCCTGGAACTGGTCGAGCTGGAGGTGCGCGAGCTGCTCAGCGAGTACGAGTTCCCCGGCGACGACGTCCCGGTCGTCAAGGTCTCCGCCCTCAAGGCCCTGGAGGGCGACGAGCAGTGGACCCGGTCGGTGCTGGACCTGCTCGACGCCGTCGACACGGCGGTCCCCGAGCCGCAGCGGGATGTGGACAAGCCGTTCCTCATGCCGATCGAGGACGTCTTCACCATCACCGGCCGCGGCACCGTCGTCACCGGCCGGATCGAGCGCGGTGTGCTGCACGTCAACAACGAGGTCGAGATCATCGGCATCCACGAGCAGAAGACGAAGACCACCGTCACCGGCATCGAGATGTTCCGCAAGCTGCTCGACGAGGGCCGGGCCGGGGAGAACGTCGGACTGCTGCTGCGCGGCGTCAAGCGCGAGGACGTGGAGCGCGGGCAGGTCGTCATCAAGCCCGGCACGGTCACCCCGCACACGGAGTTCGAGGGGCAGGCGTACATCCTGTCGAAGGACGAGGGCGGCCGGCACACGCCGTTCTTCGAGAACTACCGCCCGCAGTTCTATTTCCGCACCACGGACGTCACCGGTGTGGTGACCCTGCCCGAGGGCACCGAGATGGTCATGCCGGGCGACAACACCAGCATCCATGTCGTGCTGATCCAGCCCATCGCCATGGAGGAGGGCCTGAAGTTCGCCATCCGTGAGGGCGGCCGGACGGTCGGCGCGGGTCAGGTCACCAAGATCCTCAGGTAGGGAGCGTCATAATGACTCGGACGTGGCCTCGGGCTGTCCCAGGGCCGCGTCCAGGGTCGGGTGTGCGGGCAGCAGCCGGGTCAGTCCGGTGACCCGCATGATGCGCAGGGCGAGCGGGTGCGTGCAGACGAGCCGCAGCTCGCCGTCCTGGTCGAGGACCCGGGCGCGGGCCCGGTAGAGCAGGCGTAACCCGGAGCAGTCGAAGAAGTCGACCGGCCGCAGGTCGATCACCAAGCGGACCTCGGGGCGTGCCGTCACCCGGTCCAGAACGGGGGCGATCTCCACGGCCGCGGCGATGTCGATCTCGCCGCGGAACTCCAGCACCGTATGGCCCCGGTCCTGGTGGACACGCAGATGCCGGGTCAGCGGTGCGGGCTCCTGGTGCACGACGACATCGCCTCCAACCTGCTCCGCCCTGCAAGTTACCCTCGGTGGAGTGAATTTGAGCATGTTCGATTGACATATGTCTTCGAATTGCGATGAAGGACTCCTGCGGGGGGCGTGACCGGCCTACGACAGTGCGTGCCAGGCCTTGGAGAGTGCCTGGCGCAACTGCTCGGTCTGGTGCGCCGTGAGATCCCGGACCATCCGCTCCTCCAGTTCCCGCACGGGTGCCGCGAACTGCTCCAGCAGCTCCCGCCCGGCGCCCGTCAGCAGGATCAGCAGCTCGCGCCGGTTGCGTGGATTGCGCTCCCGGCGCACCAGCCCGCGGCCCTCCAGGGACCGTACGAGATCGGCGATGGACTGGGCGGTGACGAACGAGTCGCGGGCGAGCTGTGCGGCCGAGAGTCCGTCGTGCCGCTCCAGAACGGTGAGCGCGGTGTACTGCAGCGCGGTGATCCCGGACGGCTTGACCAGCTCGTCCAGGTGCGAGCGCACCACCAGCTCCACCTGCTTCACCATGTAGAGCAGGGACGGGGACGTCTTGGTCGCCTGGGTGTCGAGCATGAGTTCAGACTAGAGCATTGACAGGAAACCTGTCTGTAATGAGACTGCGAACCAACAGGAATCCTGTTTGTTGAAAGCTTGGCAATGAGGCTGAGGAGTGGTGATGACCGCCTTCGAGATCGAACCCGGACGGCTGTTTGTCGGGGGCCAGTGGCGCGAGGCCGCCGACGGAGCGCGCACCGAAGTGGTCGACCCGTCCCGGGGCGCGGTCGTCACCACCGTCGCGGAGGCGGGCGCCGCCGACGTGGACGCGGCCGTGCGCGCCGCCCGGGAGGCCTTCGACGGCGGCGCCTGGTCCGGGCTGAGCGGCCGCGAGCGCGGCCGGATCCTGCACCGCGTCGCCGAGCTGATCCGCGAGAACGCCGACGAACTCGCCCACCTGGAGAGCCTTGACGTCGGCAAGCCCATCTCGCTGTGCCACGCCGTCGACATCACCAACGCGGCCAACGACTACGAGCACTTCGCCGCCCTCGCCTACTCCCTGGACGGCGCGGTCCGCGACACCCCGATGAACGCGCTCGCGTACACCAAGCGAGAGCCGATCGGCGTGGTCGCCGCGATCACGCCCTTCAACTTCCCGCTGATCCTGGCCGGTTCGAAGATCGGCCCCGCCCTCGCGGCCGGCAACACCGTGGTGCACAAGCCGGCCGACGAGACCCCGCTCAGTGCCCTGTACATGGCCAAGCTGCTCCAGCAGGCGGGAGTCCCCGACGGCGTCGTGAACGTCGTCACCGGCACCGGCCCGGTCGCCGGCGAGGCGCTGCTGCGCCACCGTGGGGTCGACAAGGTCGCCTTCACCGGGTCCACCGCGATCGGCCGCCATGTGGCGAGCACCGCGGGCGAGGCCCTCAAGCCCGTCACCATGGAACTCGGGGGCAACGCCGCCCACATCGTGTTCGAGGACGCCGACCTGGAGAAGGCCGTCGGCGCGATCATCAAGGCCTTCGTCTTCAACACCGGCCAGTTCTGCATGGGCGGTCCGCGCCTGCTGGTGGCCCGCCCCGTCCACAGCACCCTGCTCGGCATCCTCGCCGAGGCCGTGCCCGGCGTACCGGTCGGCGACCCGCGCAACCCCGAGACCGTCGTCGGACCGATGGCGGGGGAGAAGCACCTGAAGAAGGTCGAGGAGTACGTCGACATCGCCCGCAAGGAGGGCGGCCGCATCGTCTGCGGCGGCGAACGGCTCGACCTCGACGGCGGCTACTACTACCGGCCCACCGTCATCGCCGACCTGTCCAACGACTCCCGGGTCGTCCAGGAGGAGATCTTCGGCCCGGTCCTGACCGTGCAGCCCTTCGACAGCGAGGACGAGGCCGTCGAACTCGCCAACTCCACGCCGTACGGCCTGGCTTCGGGGATCCAGACCAGCAACCTCGCCCGCGCCCACCGCATCGCCGACCGCCTCCAGGCCGGCATCGTCTGGATCAACGACTGGGCCATGCTCGACCCCGCGGTGCCCTTCGGCGGCGTCAAGGACTCCGGCTTCGGCCGTGAGTACGGGCCCGAGGCCCTCGCCGCCTACACCAAGGTCAAGTCCGTCGTCGTCTCGCTCGACTGAACCCACACGGCTCAACTCGCCCGAGAACCAAGGGAGTTCGTACGATGTCCATCCCCACCCGCGCTGCGGTCGTCGAGTCGGGCGGAGCGCCCTTCACCCTCGCCGACGTCGAGCTCGACGAGCCCGGACCTCACGAGGCGGTCGTCCGCATGGTGGCCACCGGTCTGTGCCACACCGACCTCGGGGTCGCGAGCGGCGGTCTGCCCTTCCCGCTGCCGGGCGTGCTCGGCCACGAGGGCGCCGGTGTCGTCGAGGCCGTCGGATCGGCCGTCACCGGCATCGCGCCCGGCGACCACGTCGTGCTGTCCTTCACCTCCTGCGGGGAGTGCCGCAACTGCCACGGCGGCCACCCCGCCTACTGCGCGACCTGGCTGCCGCTGAACCTGATCGGCGGCCGCCGCGCCGACGGCACCAGCACCATCAGCCGGGACGGCAACCCACTAGGCGGCCACTTCTTCGGCCAGTCCTCCTTCGCCGAGCGGGCGCTGGTGGACGAGCGCAGCCTCGTCAAGGTCGACGCGGACGTACCGCTGGAGTCGATCGCACCGCTGGGCTGCGGCGTGCAGACCGGAGTGGGCGCCGTCTGGAACGTGCTGAAGCCCGTGACGGGCAGCACGATCGTCGTCCTCGGCGCAGGAGCCGTCGGCCTGTCAGCCGTGATGGCCGCCGCGCTCACCCCCGCCACCCGTATCGTCGCCGTCGACAGGGTCGGCGAACGCCTGTCCCTGGCCAAGGAGTTGGGCGCCACCCACACCGTCAACGTCGGCGAGGCCGACCTCGGTGAGGCACTCGCTGAGATCACCGGCGGCCAGGGCGCCGACGGCGTCGTCGAGACCACGGGCAGCGTCGCCGTGCTGCGCCAGGGCGTCGACGCGCTCGCCGCGCGCGGCACGCTGGTCGTCGTGGGAGCCCCGCCCTTCGGCAGCGAAGTCGCCTTGGACGTCAACGGGCTGCTGGGCGGCAAGCAGGTCGTCGGCCTCACCCTGGGCGACGCCGAGACGCAGTCTTTCATCCCGTCCCTGGTGCGGCTGGTGAAGGAGGGACGGCTCCCGCTGCACCGCCTGATCAGCACTTATCCGTTCGCGGACATCGACCAGGCGGTGCGGGACATGGGCGCGGGCAAGGCGATCAAGCCCGTGCTGACGTTCTGACTCAGTCGACGGTCAGGACCAGCTTCCCCGTGGTCCGGCCGGTGTCGCCGAGCCTGTGCGCCTCGGCGGCATCGGCAAGGGGGAAGGTGCCGGCGATCGCGGGGCGCAGCTTCCCCGCCTCCACCAGCTCCGCGATCGCCTTGAGGCCGCTGTGCGAGGCGTCCACCAGCATGCGCAGCGCCCGGACACCGAGCCGCTCGGCCTCCTCGTCGAAGTCCTCCGAACCGACGGGCAGGATCGAGACGACGATCCCGCCGGGACGCAGCACGCGCAGCGAGTTCGTCGAGGTGTCCCCGCCGATGGTGTCCAGGACGACGTCCACGTCCTTCACGGCCTCGGTGAAGTCCGTCTCCCGGTAGTCGATCGCCTCGTCCACCCCGATCTCTCGAAGGAAGTCGTGCTTGCCGGCGCTCGCCGTACCGATCACATACGCGCCGCGCGCCTTGGCGATCTGCACGGCCACATGCCCGACCCCGCCCGCCGCCGCGTGGATCAGCACCCGCTGTCCCGGCCGGACGTCGGCGTACTCCACCAGGGCCTGCCAGGCGGTCAGGGAGACCAGCGGCAGCGCGCCCGCCTGGGTGTGGTCGATCGAGGCCGGCTTGTGCGCGAACCAGCGCGCCGGGCCGGTGACGTACTCGGCGTGCGAGCCGTGGCCGAACGGGTACGACAGCATGCCGAAGACCTCGTCGCCGGGCTTGAACCGGGCCACGCCGATCCCGACGGCCTCGACCGTGCCGGAGACGTCCCAGCCCAGGACGAAGGGCGGTTCGCCCAGGAAACCGCCGTTCGCGCGGTGCTTCCAGTCGGTCGGGTTGACGCCGGCGGCGCGCACGCGGACCAGCACCTCGTTCGTACGCGGCTCGGGGCGCGGCAACTGCACTTCCTTCAGGACCTCGGGACCGCCGAGGACGTCCTGGCTGATGGCTCGCATCGTGTTCACATCGCTCATGGTCACCCAGCCTGCCGGGGTCCGACCGACAAGAAAATGGCACGATTGCCAACCTTCGATAAGATCGTGCCATGACTGGTGAGCGGCAGGTGGAACGGGTCGTGGTGCTGGCCCTGGACGGCGTGTACCCCTTCGAGCTGGGTATCCCCAGCCGGATCCTCGGCGCCGCCGACGGCCGGTACGAGGTGCTGACCTGCAGCGTCGACGGCCAACCGGTGCGCACCTGCGCCGACTTCACCATCGGAGTCGAGCACGGTCCGGAGATCCTGGCCACGGCCGACACGGTGGTGGTCGCCTCCATGACCCCCTCGCGCATCCCCACCGAACTGCCCGCGGAGCTCGCCGCCGCCCTCGCCCTCATCCGCCCGCAGGCACGGATCGTCTCCATCTGCACGGCTGCCTTCGTCCTCGCGGCGGCGGGCCTCCTGGACGGCCGGAGGGCCACCACGCACTGGCAGGTGACCGACGCGTTCCGGCGGCGCTACCCGCACGTGGACCTCGACCCGGACGTCCTCTTCGTCGCCGACGGCCGCATCCTCACCTCTGCGGGAGCCGCCTCCGGCGTCGACGTCTGCCTGCACATCGTGCGCACCGACCACGGCAGCGAGCTGGCCAACTCCGTGGCCCGCCGCTGCGTCGTACCGCCGTTCCGGGACGGCGGCCAGGCCCAGTACATCGAGCAGCCGGTGCCCGAGAGCGGTGCCGCGAGTACCGCCGCGACCCGCGCCTGGGCCCTCGGACGCCTCGACGAACCGCTCACCCTGTCCGACCTCGCCGCGCACGCCCGGATGAGCCTGCGCACCTTCGCCCGCCGCTTCAACGAGGAGGTCGGCCTCAGCCCCGGCCGCTGGATCGTCCAGCAGCGCGTGATCCGCGCCCGGCACCTGCTGGAGTCCAGCGACCTGTCCGTCGACCAGATCGCCGGCCGCGTCGGCTTCGCAACGGGCGCCTCCCTGCGCCAGCATCTGCACGCCGCGATCGGCGTCTCTCCGCAGGCCTACCGGCGCACCTTCCAGACCGCCGCCCGCTAGACGCGAACGTTCCGCCGGCCGGCACAGCAAACGCGTGGCACGGTTTCCCGAGGCGCCCTACAGCGGGCCGCTGTCCGTACCCGTGAAGCATGTCGACGAGGACAGCGTTCGTGCTCTGCGGATCGGCGGGCCGGGCGCTGGAGTGTGACGGGCAGATCTATTCCGGCGGCGGCAGCGCCCCATGGAGCAAGGACGACGGCGGCGGGACGCCCAAGGAGGGCCTCAGGGCCTACTCCGGGATCGGCATGCTCACCTCTCCGTACGACGGAGACGTCCGGATGCCCGCCTACGCCCACGACACCGGATACCGCGTCCACGACCGGCAGTTGTGGCTCACCGGCGATCCGGGCAGGGCGTACGCCCGCACGCCCGACGGCGTCGAGGCCTGGCCGCTGGTGAAGGCCGGCATGGGCTGCAAGTGAGCCGCCGTCACCGGCTCGCGTGCAGGGCGACCAGCAACTGCCAGACGTCGTCGGCGATGTGAGCCGCGTCACCCTCGAGAAGGCCGTGCAGCCAGTCGGCCAGCACGCCCGCGAAGGTGGCGGCCACCGCCGACGCGACCAGCGGTGCGTCCGCCGCGCCCGCTCGTTCGCGTTCGCGGAGGCTGTAGGCGCGCAGGTCCTGGTGCAGCACCCCGCCGAGGGGGCCGCCGCCGCCCGGGGTCAGCAGTTCCCGGTACAGGCCGGCATGCGGGGAGAGCGAGGCGAAGAACTCGGCCAGCGCGGGCGGCGCATGCACCGGGTCCGGGCGGCCCTGCCACGAGTGCAGCGCCTCCACGGCCTCCCGGACCACGTCCGCGCAGGCGTCGACGGCCAGCGCCTCCAGGCCGTCGTAGTGGACGTAGAAGGTGGCCCGTCCGACACCGGCCCGCCGTACCAGCGCCGCCACCCCCACCTCCGCGAGGGGCCGCTCGGCGCACTCCGCGAGCAGCGCCTCCCGCAGCCGCGCCCGGGTGCGCGCGGCCCGCGGGTCATGGGGCGCGCGGCGGGTCACTGCGCGATCAGGACGGCGGCCAGGGCGAGCGCGCCGGGCAGCGCCTGCGCGAACAGGATGCGGCGGTTGGCGGTGAGGGCGCCGTAGACGCCTGCGACCACGACGCAGCACAGGAAGAACACCTGGGCGCGGAAGCCCGTCGGGTCCGCCGCGATCAGACCCCAGACCAGACCGGCCGCGAGAAAGCCGTTGTAGAGCCCCTGGTTGGCGGCCATCGGCGCGGTGGCCCGCGCCATCTCGCGGTCGAAGCCGTGCAGCGCGCGCCCGGGCTTCTTCTGCCACAGGAACATCTCCATCACCAGGATGTAGGCGTGCAGGGCGGCCACCAGACCGACCAGTATGTTCGCGACCGTTTCCATTGCGAGGCTCCGTCATTCTTGTTTCGACTTCCTGGACAGGTGTCCACTATAGCGGGACAGGTGTCCAGGAAGTGTCACTGTCAGTGCCCGCCGATAGCCTGCGGGCATGACTGACCGACAGGTGATCGTGCGGCGCGCTCGCGCCGAGGACATACCGGGCCTCGTCGCCTCCAGCGCCGGGTTGTTCGCCGAGGACGGCGGCACGCGGGACAGCAGCGTGAACGTCGACTGGCCGCGCGAGCACGGCGCGCAGTCGTTCGCCGCGGCCCTGGAGGACCCGGCGCGACTCGTCCTCGCGGTGGAGCACGGCGGACAGGTCGTCGGACACCTGACGGGATCCGTCACCGGGCCCACGGAGAAGCGGACCGTCACCTCCGCGACCCTGGTCAGCATCCACGTCCGACCCGAGCACCGGCGCGCCCGCGCCGGAGACCGGCTGGTGGAGGAGTTCCTGGACTGGGCCAGGCGGCAGGGAGCCGAGTACGCCGAGGTGACCGCCTACGCGACGAACGCGGACGCCATCCGCTTCTACGAGCGGGGCGGCTTCACCGCCATGACGGTCACCCTGCGCCAGTCCCTGTAGCGCCGCGGCGCAGCTCCAGGGCGCGCAGGGCCAGCTGCATCTCGAACTGGGCTGCCGGGTCGTGCAGTCGGGAGCCGAACAGCTCGTCCAGCTGGCGCATGCGGTAGCGCACCGTCTGGGGGTGCACGGCCAGCCGGACGGCGACCTCGCTGGCGTTGTGGCCGCACTGCAGCCAGCTGAGCAGGGTCTCCGCCAGGCGCTCGCGCTGCGGCGGCCGCACCTGCTCCAGCGGGCGCAGCCGGTGCTCGGTCATGGCGTCGATCAGGGCGTCGTCGCGCAGAAGCAGCAGCGTGGCCAAGTGGTCCTGGCAGCGCACCATTTCACCGCCCGGGAGCACGCCCCGCCGCACCAGGTCCAGCGCCTCGGACGCCCAGCGCAGTGATCGCGCACCCTCCTGCAGGGCCACCGTCGGGCCCATCGCGGCCCGCCGACCGTGCAGCGCTCCGGCCACCGATCGCGCCCGGCCGGGCCCCTCCGGGTCCGGGACGACCAGCACGGCCGGCTGGACGTCGAAGCGGGCGAGGAACTCCGGCGCCACGATCGGCTGCCCGCCCGCCTGCGGGCGGTGGTCGATCGCCACCACCGCGAGCGCGCGCGGCACCGGCCAGCGTGCGCTGTGCGCGAGGTCCGCGATGGCCTCCGCGGAGGCCGGCGGATCCGCGGTGAGCAGGTCGAGCAGCCGGGTACGCCGCTGCTGCAGCTCACCGGCCGCGTGCAGCCGCGCCTCCGTGTAGCCGGCGGTCGTCGCTGCCGCCATCTCGTCCAGGTGCAGAAACAGTGCCTCGCCGAAGGCCGCCAGGACATTGCGCGGCAGCAGATCCGCGTCGACCAGCGCATTGACCCGTCGCCACGTCACCCGCGCGCCCAGCCGAAGCGCCGACTGGAACGAGTCGAGGCTGCGCCCCTCCTCGGCCTCCCCGCGGCCGATGCGCTGATACGTCGCCTTCACCGGCTTCCAGTCCGTGTCCGGCTTCGCCATCCGCTCCAGGAAGCCCTGCAGCGCATGGTCCACGCCGCGGTGCACACCCTGCATGTACGTGTCGTCGGCGGGGCGTGCGTACTCGGGGATCTCGGTCCTGATCGCCCGTACGACCTCCTCGGTGATGTCGGCGAAGAACGGTCTGAGGTGGTGGTGCAGGCCTGCCGGCAACGCGTTGAACGGACCGCGCGGTTCCTCCACCGGCACAGCGGCTCTCTTCGGCACGGCCGCGACGATACCCGTGGGTAATCCGTCAAGGCTTATCAACGGCGGACAGTCATGGACAGGTTAATTGTCATCACCTGACAAGTTCGCAGGTCCGTAAAGGGATTTGTCGATGTGTGTGTCGCTGTCTGAGAGTGATGGAACCCTCACTTCCGTCGGCTGTTCGAGGTTGATCCTTTCGGGTTCAAACCCGATAAGCTCCTGTGCGGCGCTGCGAGTTGACTCGATCGCGATCGGTCGTCCCGTGGTGCTTCACGCATCAGTGCGCTTCCCCTTGCACACCCCCCTGTTCGTTCGTGTTGCTTGTAAGGATGCAGATGGAACTCGCCACTCCGCCGCCGGCGGCGCGGGCCCCTGTCGCCTGGTACAGCTGGTGGTTGATGCCGCTGGCCTTAGGAGGCGGGACGGTTGCCGCCACGTTCATGAGCTCCGAGCGAATCGCCGCCGGTGCCGCGGGCATCGCGGCCACTGCCGCAAGCGCCGTGTGCGTACGGCTGCTGCTCCGCACCCGCACGCAGCTGAGCGCCGGCGAGAGCTCCTTCCGCGCCATGCAGGCCGAGCACTCGCAGCAGTGGCAGCAGCATGTCGCGGGCCTGGAGCGGAAGTACGCCGCCGAGCGCGGTTCGCTGGAGGCCCGGCTGGGCGATCAGTCCGGCGCCTACGAGGCGCGGCTGGCGGAGCAGAGCTCGACGTACGAGGCCCAACTGACCGAACAGGCACGGGCCTTCGAGGGACGCCTCGCCGACCAGGCCAAGTCGTACGAGGCCCAGATCGCCGACCAGGCCGAGGTCTGGCGGGAGCAGCTCGCCCACCAGCACGACGCGGTGGCCCGCCTCGCCAACGAGCAGCTGCCCGACGCGCTCAAGCAGCTGCGCGCCGGTGAGGCCATCGACGACCTGCTGCCCGAGCCCGGCCAGTGCGCCAAGGTCAGCGCCGACCTGCAGGCCGAACTGCGCAAGGTGCTGCGCACCGCCCTGATCGGCGTCGAGGAGGAGTTCAACCGCTCCACCACCGCCGAGCAGGCCGTGATCAGCATCGGCAACCGCATCCACGTGCTGACCAGCAAGCTCCGCGGCCGGCTGCACGAGATGCAGGGCGAGCACGGCCGGCTGCCGGCCGTCGCCCGCGGTCTGATGGAGCTGGACCAGGAACTCGGCCCCGCCGACTCCCTCGCCGCGAGCATCGGCGTGCTCGGCGGCTCGGACCGCCCGGGCCGGCAGTGGCAGGAGCCGCAGCGTCTGCTCAGCGTGGTGCGTGGCGGTATCGGCCGGATCAAGGACTTCCACCGTGTCGAGGTCCGTCATCTGCCCGAACTCGGCGTCGACGGCGGTCTGGTGGACCACCTGACGCTGATCTTCGCCCAGCTGCTGGACAACGCGGCCCGCTACTCGCCGCCCAGCGAGCCCGTGCTCGTCTCTGGCAAGGAGGTGCCCAACGGCGTCGGCATCGAGATCCAGGACTCCGGCAAGGGCCTGAGCGAGGAGAAGAAGCGCGAGGCCGAGGAGGCCCTCACCGGCACCGCGGCCGGTCCCGGCATCGGCGGGATCTCCGAGGACGCCAACATCGGTCTGCGCGTGGTCGGCGCCCTCGCTCGCCGCTACGGCATCCGCGTCACCTTCGCGGACTCGCCCTGGCTCGGCACTTCGGTGGTGGTCGTGGTCCCGCACAAGTACTTCAGCCCCCTTCCCACGGCTGCTGCGACGACTGCCACGACCACGGCGTCGACCTCGGTGGCCCCGCCCGCGGCGGCTGCGCCGGTGTCGGCGGCGGCGTCCGCCCAGCCGGTGGCCGAGCCTTCCGAGGCGGTGGAGACCACTCCCGGCGGACTGCCCCGGCGCCGCAGCAAACGGCACGAGGGGGAGGGCACGGCGCGGCCCCAGCCGGCCGAACGTACCGAGGAGACGACGGTCTCCGCCGTCCCGCCGGACGCCTCGTTCACCGGCCTGGCTGCCTTTGCCACCGCCGGCCGCGAGGCAGACGAGGAGTCCACCACGGAGGACACGCCGCCTTTCGGCAGCCGGTCCACCGAGCACCGCACTGAAGAGAGCGACTAGTCCACATGACGCAACAGGGAACCGACGTGAGCTGGGCGCTGCGCGATCTGGTGGAGTCCATCCCCGAGATCCGCTTCGCGCTCGTGGCCTCCAGCGACGGCAAGGCCATCACCTCCTTTGGCGCCGAAGACCCCGACGACGTGGACCGGTTCGCGGCCGTGGTGGCCGGCCTGCAGGCGCTGGCCCAGCCGGTCGCCGAGCAGTTCCCCAGGTATGCGGGGCAGCTGCGGCTGGCCATGATCGAGGTCGACGGCGGCCACCTCTTCGTCGTACGGGCCGGTGTGGAGACGTATCTCGGGGTCCTGGCCCGCGAAGGCCTCGACCAGGGGCTGCTCGGACACCAGATGAGGGACCTGGCCCGGAGGATGGGCGAGCTCCTCGGCACCACTCCGCGCCTGGAGGAGCACTCTGGATGAGTGCTCCCCGCAGGCCCACGGACCCGTCCGGTCTCGAGCGCTACTACGTCCTCACCGGGGGGCGCAGCGGACCGGGCGGTTCGGCGTCGAGTCTCGACGTGGCGACCCTCATCGTCTCCCTGGCCGCCCCCGCACCGGGTATGCAGCACGAACACGAGGACATCCTCCGGCGCTGCCGCGAACCGCTGTCGGTGGCCGAACTCGGCGCCCATCTGGGACTGCCCTTCAACATTCTCGCGGTGCTGCTGGCGGATCTGCTCGAGGCAGGCCGCGTCGAAGCCCGTGACCCCATCCCGGCGCACGGTGCCGGTCGCGGGCCCGACCTCGCGCTCCTTGAGGAGGTACTCAGTGGACTTGAACGGCTTTGATCACCCTGGCCGCCCGGCAGCCGGCGGCACCCGCTCGGTGAAGGTGATGATCGCCGGCGGCTTCGGCACCGGGAAGACCACCATGGTCCGCTCGGTCAGCGACATCAAGCCGCTGACCACCGAGGAGACGCTCACCCAGGCAAGCGCCGACGTCGACCATCTCATCGGCGTCGCCGACAAGACGGAGACCACCGTCAGCCTGGACTTCGGCAAGATCAGCCTCAACGACAGCCTGATGCTGTACCTGTTCGGCACGCCGGGACAGGAGCGCTTCTGGTTCCTGTGGAACGGACTGTTCAAGGGCGCGCTCGGCGCGGTGGTCCTGGTCGACACGCGGCGCCTGGCCTCCAGCTTCCGGGCCATCGAGGAGATGGAGCGGCAGAACGTCCCGTTCGTCGTCGCCCTGAACGTCTTCCCCGACTCCAAGGACTATCCGGTCGAGGAGATCCGCGACGCCCTGGACATTCCCGAGAGCATCCCGGTCGTGGCCTGCGACGCCCGCGACCGTGCCTCCAGCCGTGACGTGCTCGTCACGCTGATACGCCATCTGAAGGACCGCTCCGCCGTCGCACTGGAGTCCCGATGAACGCCCAGACCTTAAACGGCCCCGACGCGCCCCGCGGGTGCCCCGTCGCGCACGGCGGGGCGGAACTCGCGCGGCTGTACGGCCCGGACGCGGCCACTGACCCGCAGGCCATCTACGAGCGGCTGCGCAAGGAGCACGGCTCCGTCGCGCCGGTGCTGCTGGAGGGTGACGTTCCGGCCTGGCTGGTGCTGGGCTACCGGGAGAGTCGGCGGGTGCTCGACAATCCCAGCCAGTTCCCCCGGGACGCGCGGACCTGGCGGGACTGGCAGGAAGGACGGATCGCGGAGACCTCTGCGCTGGTTCCTATGCTCGCCTGGCGTCCTGACTGCGTGTCCCAGGACGGCGAACCGCACCGGAGGCTGCGCGGCGCCGTCAACGACGTGCTGCAGGCCGCTGTCGGACGCGGTATCCGGCGCCACGCCACGCACTTCGCCAACAAGCAGATCGACGGGTTCGCGGCCGACGGCCGCGCCGATCTGGTGGCGGACTACGCCGATTATGTGCCGATGCTCGTGATGAGCCGCGTTCTGGGGCTCGCCGAGGCGCAGGGGCGCCGGCTGGTCGAGGCCTGCTCGGGGGTGCTCAGGGGCGGCGCGGAAGCCCTGGTGCACGACGGCGTGATCAGGGAGATCCTTCGTGAACTCGTCGAGCGCAGACAGTCCGAACCCGGCTCCGACCTCGCCAGCGACCTGCTGGAGCATCACGCGGCTCTCGACCACGACGAGGTCGTCGACCACCTGCGCATGGTGATGATCGCCGCGGCCGTCACGACCAACCTGTTGGCCCGGGTGCTGGGGCTGGTCCTGACCGACCCCTCCCGGCTCTCCGGGCTGATCGGCGGTCAGCTGAACATCTCGGCGGTGATGGAGGAGGCCATGTGGAACTCTCCGCCGCTATCCGTACTGCCGGGGCGCTTCGCCGCCGGGGACGTCGAACTGGGCGGCCATCGCATTGAGGGGGGCGACCTGCTCGTTCTCGGTCTCGCCCCGGGCAACTTCGACCCCGAGATCCGGCCCGACCCGCATGTCTCGGTGGCGGGCAACCAGGCGCACCTGGCGTTCGGCTCGGGCCCGCACGAATGCCCCGGGCAGAGCATGGGGCAGTCCATGATCGAGATCGCGGTGGACGTCCTGTTGCACCGGCTGCCGGGCCTGCGGCTGGCAGTGGAGGCGGACGAGCTCACGTCGACCGCCTCCACCTGGGAGTCCCGGCTGGACAGACTGCCGGTCGAGTTCCCGGTGTGAGCGCGCTGCTGCCCGGCCGGAAGCCGGCCGGGCAGCAGCGTTTTCTCATGCGCCGGCCGGTCGTCCCTCAGCCGTCGAGCCAGTCGCCCGTGACGCTCGTGGGACGGTGTCCCGTGGCGTTCCAGATGAAGTGCGGGTGGGCGCAGCCGAACATGTAGGAGAGCAGCGCGGTGTCCTCCCTCCCGGTCTGAGGGTCGTACAGGGTGGAGAACATTTCGGATCCGACTGCGCCGGCGTCCTGTTGGACCTGCCGAGCGCGGTCCGGGGACGGCGCGTCCATGGATGCCTCCACGGCGGCGATGTAGGTGCGTCGCAGGATCTCCCATGCGCTGCCGGTGTTGCCCTGCCAGGGGCCGTGCAGTGCTTCGAAGGCATGGAGCTCGGCGTCGAAGAGGGGCCAGGTCCGGGGGAACTGGGCTCGGCAGAGTGCGGACAGCTCGGCGGTCCGGGGGCTCAGAGCCGGTGCGGTGGGCCGCGGGGCGAGGGTGAGGGTGGTGCCGTGGGTGAGGATGCCGGCGCATGAGTTGGGCTGCAGGTCGCAGAGCGGGCACTCTGCGGCCGGCGGCAGGCCCTGGGTGATGCCGTCGAACCACAGGGCGTGGCGGCCCGTGAGCCCCAGCCAGACGATGGTGCTGTTCATCAGCCAGGTGTTCCACATCGCGTGGTGTGCCTCGGGCATGCACCCGTACTTGATCAGGGCGATCGTGCAGGCGGCGTAGAGGGCCTTGGTGTGGGTGGGTATGTCGGCGAGCCAGAAGTTGCTGATCTCGCCGGTGAGGGAGTCGACTCGTACGTCGGCCATGTCGTCGACGATGCGGCACAGCAGCAGGGAGGCGAGGTGTTCCTCCTGCCAGAGTTCGGTGTCGGGTGAGACGTGCCAGAACAGGCAGTCCAGCATCTGCAGGGCCGAGTAGGCGCTCTGGCTCAGCGGGTTGGTCTGGGGGAGCGTGACGCTGCCCGCGTGGTGCTGCTGGAGCCAGTACTCGTCGGCGGAACGCTTGTGGGCCGCGTAGAGTCCGCAGACCAGGGCCCGTGCGCTGTTGGTGCTGAAATTCTCGGCCAGGCGGCCTTCGACGAGTCGGATGACGCTCGCGGTGTCGATGGTGTCGATCACGCGCTTGTACTCGTGGAAGACGAGGATGTCGTCTTCGAAACGGTGGCGGAGGCCAAGGTCTCGTTCAAGGTCGTTCAACTGACGGACCCAGATCCATCCGGCGGTCAGGACGCTGTCGAGTTCCTCGCGGTACGGCCAGGCCTTGACGGTGAGGGGACGACCGGCGCTCTGCCGCCAGTTGTAGTCACCCAGCGTGCGCGCGGGGGGTGTGGGCAGCCGACGGCACAGCGGGCAGGTGCAGGCTGTTGTCTGCTCCTCCTCACGCGCTGGGGTGAGCGCCCGGCTCCGCCAGGCCCCCTCCAGCATCGTGCAGGTCAGTCGGCAGATCTCGATATCGGTGCTGACCTGGGGGAAGGCCGCTTCGATCATACGCAGGCCGGCATCGAGGTGCCGCAACCTGGCGTAGCCCTCCTCGTCGGGCGGGAGAAACGCGGGTTGCGCCAGGTGGAGGGCTCCCGCCACTTGCAGCGTGGTACTGGAGCGGGGGGAGCCGAGGTCTTCCAGCCGCTGCTGAGCGGCGTTCCGGCTCCTGCGGTACTCCTCAGTGCTCCCCTTGACATGCCTCTCCAGGAGGCGGGCCAGGGCGTTCGCCGCCTCCGTGGGCTGGAGCTGGGCGCTCGGCTGCGCCGGGATCAGGGCGGACGCCTGCGAAACAGTACCTGCGACTCGGGATTTCACACCGGTCTCCCATCAAGGTGCGGACATTCAAGCTGTGGACATGACAAAGAATCGATCGGCGCTGGTGATCGGCCGATCGTGTCCGAGAGTTTTCTGTGCCTTCTGTGACGGCCTCGCCGGTCGCCTGTGCGGCCGGTCAGGCGGAGCGCAACCGCCGGATGCGGGGTGCGCTACAGCTGGAGGAAGGCCAGGGAACCCCATGAAGTCTGCTGATGGGGGTGTCGAAGGGGAGATCGAACGTGACGTCCTGAGGCATGCGCTTCCTTCCGGGAGACGGCGATGCAGAGTCCCCCCGGCCCTGCGAACGGGTGGCCGAAATGGCCACCCGTGCCCTCGAACTGAGCTTCTATGGCCGAAAGTTGAACCGAGAAGCGATACGAGGCTGCCCAGAGCGTAAATGATCTACGCGTGACCTCACCGTGATGTGCGTTACTGCTTACGCCTCATGAGCTGCGTACACTGCCTCCCCTCCCACATAGGTCAGGTCCACCCCCGTCTGTGCGATCGCCTCGCTCGGCCCGTCGAACGGGTCACGGTCAAGCACCACCAGATCGGCCAGTGCGCCGGCCTGGATCCGGCCGGTGTCGTCCAGGTGGTTCACATGGGCCGATCCCGCGGTGTACGCGGTCAACGCCTCGGCGAGCCCGATGCGTTCGCCCGGCAGGAACACCGGGGCGCCGTCGCCGTCGGGGGCCACGCGGTTGACGGCGACATGGATCCCCTGCAGCGGGTCGGGGCTGCTGACCGGCCAGTCGCTGCCCGCCGCGAGCCGCGCCCCGGAGCGCAGCAGCGCACCGAACGGGTACTGCCACGCGGCCCGTTCGGCCCCCAGGAAGGGGATGGTCAGCTCGTCCATCTGCGGTTCGTGGGCGGCCCACAACGGCTGGATGTTCGCCGTCGCGTCGAGCCGGGCGAAGCGCGCCACGTCGTCGGGGTGCACGACCTGAAGGTGCGCCAGATGCGGCCGGGTGTCGCTCGGCCCGTTCGCGGTGCGCGCCGCCGCGACGGCGTCCAGGGCGTCGCGTACGGCCCGGTCGCCCAGCGCGTGAAAGTGGCACTGGAAGCCGAGGGCATCCAACTCGGTCACGTACGTAGGGAGTTGGCCGCTGTCGATGAAGCTCTTGCCGCGATTGGCGGTGGCGCAGCCGCACTTGTTCAGATAGGGATCGAGCAGGGCGGCCGTGCCGTTCTCGGCGACCCCGTCCAGCATCAGCTTCACCGAGCCGGCCCGGAACCGGCCGCAGCTCAACTCTGTCCGCCTCTCGACGAGTTCGGGAATCTGCTCGGCCCCGCGCTCACGGTCCCACCACAGCGCACCCACGACACGAGCGGTCAGTGAACCGTTTCGCGCCGCTGCCAGATACGCCCCCGAGGGGTCGTCCATGCCGAGGAAGTCCCCGACCAGCGCGTCCTGCCAGGCCGTGATGCCGAGCGCATGCAGATGGCGCTGCGCGTGCAGCAGCGCCGCCAGCCGGTCGGCCGCGGTGGCCGGGGGAGTGAGCCGCCCGACGAGCTGCATCGCCCCCTCCTGCAGGGTGCCGCTCGGTTCACCCGCAGCGTCCCGCTCGATGCGCCCGTCGGCCGGATCGGGAGTGTCGCGGCCGATGCCCGCCAACTCCAGGGCACGGCTGTTGACCCAGGCGCCGTGGTGGTCACGGTTGGGCAGGTACACGGGCCGGTCGGGGACGACGGCGTCCAGGAGTTCCTTGGTCGGCGTACCTCCCTCGAAGGCCTCCATGGACCAGCCGCCGCCGAGGATCCACTCCCGCTCGGGATGTGTGTCGGCATACGCACGGACCGCGGCGAGCGTCTCGTGTGCCGTCCGGGCGCCGGTCAGATCGCACTGGCTCAGTTCCAGCCCCGCCGGGATCGGGTGGACGTGCGCGTCCTGGAAGCCCGGCAGCAGCAACCGCCCGGCCAGGTCGACCACTTCGGTCCGCGGCCCGGCGAGATCGTGGACCTCGTCGTGCCCGACGGCGGTGATGCGGTCGCCGGTGACGGCCACGGCGGTGGCGGTACGGCCCTCGGGGGTGAGGACCGGACCGCCGGTGAAGAGAAGGTCTGCGTGCATGTTCCGTTCCTGGTGGGGGTCAGTTGGGGGTGGCGAGCAGCTGCGGCGCGTCGGCGTCCGTGCCGTCGCCCGTGCGGAAGTACGGCGACCTGCGCACCCACTTGGCCCATGCGGCCGCCACGAAGCCCGATGCGATCATCGCCAGAGGAGTCAGGAGCAGGAACTATCCGTTGTCCGCGCGGAGTTCGAGATGGTCGGTGGAGGAGTAGAAGGACCAGCCGAGACAGCCGCCGAGTCCGAGCAGCGCCACGGCGCTCAGCGCGGGCAGCACGACCGCCCGTACACCCTGGCGCCAGTCCTCATGCAGCAGCGAGCGGAAGCGGGCGGCCGCCGCGAGGGCTGTGAGCGCGTACGACAGGGCGACCACGATGCCCACGGCGCTCACCGTCGCCATGATCATGTCCGCGAGCCGCGGTATGACCAGGGCAAGGGCCGCGATCGCCGTCGCGAGGGCGCCGATCAGCAGCGTCCCGGCTGCCGGAGTCCCGTACCGGAAGCTGACCTTGGACCACACCGGCCCGAGGGTACGGTCCCGGCTCATCGCGAACATCGCCCGGGCCGTCGGAATCACACCGGCCTGCAGCGAGGCGACCGCCGAGAACATCAGCGCCACCAGGGGGAGCGCGGCCAGCGGCCGGGAGGCCAGCCGGTCCCCGAAGAACGCAAGGCCCTGGGCGCCGTGCCCGGCCAACTCCGGCTCGGACAGGACCCGTTGGAAGGCCACCGAGCCGATCAGGAAGAGCGTCAGCATGGTGACCAGGGTGATGATCCCGGCGCGGGAGGCGTCGCGCGGGTCGCGCACCTCCTCGTTCACACTGAAGGCGGCCTCGAAGCCCCAGTAGCAGAACACCGACAGCAGCAGTCCTTGGGCGAGCGCCGACGCCGACGGGATGGCGAACGGGTCGAACCAGCTCAGGCTGAAGGCATGCGTCCCGTGGACGATGCCGTATCCGCAGAACCCGAGCAGGACGAGGTACTCGAAGACCAGCAGCCCGGTCTGCAGCCGCGCCGCCGTCCGGATGCCGGTGACGGCGGTGAGCGTGACGGCGACCAGGACCACGATGCCGACCGCGGTCGTCTGCACCGTCGAACCCGGGTCCAGGGCGAGCCCGGCCACCCTGTGCAGCCCGGCCTCCCCGGCGAGCTGGATCAGCGCCGACCCGGTCACCGCGGTGGTGTACGCGAGGAACGCCAGCGTGGCCACGATGTTCACCCAGCCGACCATGAAGCCCAGCCACGGGCTGAGCGAACGGCCCACCCACACATAGCCGTTGCCCGCGTTCGGCTCCACCCGGTTCAGCCGGGAGAAGGCGCCCGCGATGCCGAGGACCGGCAGGAACGCCAGCAGCATGATCGCCGGGAGATGCAGGCCCACCACGCCCGCCGTGACGCCCAGGCCGATGCCGATGCTGGTGGTGGCGGCCGTGCTGGACGCGGCGATGGCGATGCCGTCGAGCACGCCGAGCGACTTGCGCAGCGCGGGCCTCGCTGGTGGGGCTGCACCGAAGGGCTGGTCGGACATGGCCGGTCTCCGCTCGCACCTGGGGGCCCGGTCGGCCCCGGTGAACGCACATGAAACTGCCCGGGGACTTAACAGGTCAACGGTGTTGTCATAAGGTGCGGGCACCGGCCCAGGGAGGCAGTCCATGAGCGAGCGCGTCGTCCCGCCCACCGCCCGGCAGCGCAGACGACCCACCAAGCAGGGCGTCGTCCTCTCCGAGGAACTGATCGTCGCCACAGCCCTCAGACTGATCGAGGAACACGGCGCGGAGGCCCTGTCCGTCCGCCGCCTCGGCCGCGCCCTCGGCGCCGACCCGAGCTCGCTGTACCGCTACTTCCGGCACACCGACGACCTGATGCTCGCCCTCGCCGACGAACTCATCGGCCGTACCCTGCGCAGCTGGCGGCCCAACGGCGACTGGCAGGCCGACCTGCGCGACCTCGGTCTGCGCATGCACGCGAGCGCCCTCGCCCATCCGCAGGCGGCCGTCCTGAGCTCGTACCGGGTGACCGGGCGGGCGTACGAGATCCAGGCCGTCGAGACCATCCTCGGCGTGCTGCGCGACGCCGGCTTCCCGGACGCCGAGGCCGTGCGGATCTATCACGCCTTCGTCGACCAGTCCCTCGCCTTCGGCGCCCTCGACTCGGCGAGCACGGCGCTGCCGAAGACCGCCCAGGAGGCGGAGGCGGCCGTGTGGCGGGCCACCTACGCCCGGCTGCCCGCCGACACGCACCCGCACATCGCCGCGACTGCCCGCCACCTCGTGGCCGACATGCCCCGCAGCTCCTATCCGGCCGCCCTGGACCTGCTGTTGTCCGCTGCGGCGGCACGGCTGGCGGAGATCCGGGCACGGCCACGCGGGGCAGGGGAGCGGACGGCCGCCGACTGAATCCGCCGGACCGGGATATCCGTGAGGTACAGGGCCGCGGGGCACGAAGTCCCGCGCCCCGGACCGTTCGGAGGAGACATGCCACTGGTGGAAGCGGGTTATCTGGTGCTCGACTGCCTCGAGCCCGAGAAGCTCGCCGTGTTCTACAAGGAGCTGCTGGCGGCCGAGGAGACGGACGCGACCGCCAACCGCGTGGAGATCAGGAGCGCCGACGGCACCCGGCTGGCCTTTCGCCGCGACGTGAACGCGACGCCGCCCAGCTGGCCGCGCCCGGAGAACTCCCTCCAGGTCCATCTGGACTTCATGGTGGAGGACCTGGACGCGGTGGAGCGAAAGGTGATCGAACTCGGCGGACGCCCCCTGGACACGAAGGACGCGTCCGGGCCCTTCGAGGAACGCGGCTACGCCGACCCGGCAGGCCACTCCTTCACCCTGCGCCGCACCACACCGACCGCGCCCAAGCAGGGCTGAGACGGGCCTGTACGGCGGATCAGCCCGGCCTCACGGCCCTTTGCGGGGCACGGGAGCCCCCCGTCTGATCCGCCCCGGCAGGTTCCTGCCGGTGTCAGTCCCGCCCGCCCTGGTCGTCGGCCGGCCAGACGCCGGTCGAGCGCTCGATGGCCTTCGCCCCCGTGCGGTCCACCGCACTGCGCACCACGGCGAACAGGGCGCCCTGGACGGCCGCGGCGAGCAGGATCTCTCCCCAGCCGCGGTCCCGGTCGAGAGCGTCGGGCGCATCCTCCTCGTGCCGCAGCGCCATCCACGTCTTGCGGAAGGCGAGGGAGGCGATCGCACCGCTGGCCCATCCCATGGCGAACCCCAGGGGCTTGTAGGCGAGGGGCAGCTTCATTTTCCTCTTCTTCGTCTTTGCCACGTCTGTCTCCTTCGTCGGTCAGGGCCGGCCCGGCGCGGCAATCTCCTCGTCCGCCGGGACGGGCCCCGGCGGCGTCCCGTCGCCGAACGGCCGGCCGCCCAGCTCCTCGCGGTGATGGGGCGTCAGCCACCCGGACAGGTCCGGCCCGAGGGGCACGATCCGGGTCGGGTTGATGCCGGTGTGCACCTGGTAGTAGTGCCGTTTGATGTGGTCGAAGTCGACGGTGTCACCGAAGCCGGGCGTCTGGTAGAGGTCGCGGGCGTACGCCCACAGGACCGGGTCCTCCGCGAGCTTGAAGCGGTTGCACTTGAAGTGGCCGTGGTAGACGGCGTCGAAACGCACCAGGGTGGTGAACAGCCGGATGTCGGCCTCGGTGATCGTGTCGCCGACCAGATAACGCTGCCGCTCAAGCCGCTGCGTCAGCAGCTCCAGCCGTCGGAAGACACCGGCGCACGCGGCCTCGTACTCCTCCTGGTCCGTGGCGAAACCCGCCCGGTACACACCGTTGTTGACGTCCTCGTAGACGTCCGCCATCACCGAGTCGATCTCGTCGCGCAGGGCGTACGGGTAAAGGTCCGGCGCCCCCTCGCGGTGCAGGGCCCGCCACTCGGTGGCCAGGTCCAGGGTGAGCTGCTGGTAGTCGTTGGTGACCAGTTTCCCGCTGGGGATGTCGACGATCGCGGGCACGCTCACGCCACCCGGGTAGCCGGCCTCCCGCCGGCCGTAGGCCTCGCTGAGGAAGCGGATGCCGAGGACCGGGTCGCGGCCGTCCGGGTCCAGGGAGAAGCGCCAGCTGCGGTCGTCCTGGATCGGGTCCGCGATGCCCAGGGACAGGGCATCCTCCAGGCCGAGCAGCCGGCGTGAGACCAGCGCCCGGCTCGCCCATGGACACGCACGGCTGGCCACCAGCCGGTAGCGACCCGCCTCGACGGGCCATCCGTCCCGGCCGTCCGCCGTGATCCGGTCCGTGAAGTGGCTCTTGGCCCGCTTGAACGCCGTCTGCCCGTAGCTGCTGTTGCCCCCGCCGCCCATGGTTCCTCCCTGCGTTGCCTGTCCCCCTGATAACCGGTTCCCGGTGTCTGATGACCGGGTTCCCCACATTCCCTCAATTCCCCCGAATTCCGCGCGCGCGGTGTGAGCCGCCCCGAGCGGGGCAGTCGGCGAAGGTGAGCGGGACATCCTCGACATCCTCGGACGGCAAGGCGGACCACAGGACACACGTCACGGTGCTGGTGGCGCTCGCCGCCAATCTGCTGATCGCGGTGGCCAAGGCCGCCGGCGGCCTGATCGCCGGATCACCGGCGCTGCTGTCGGAGGCGGCGCACTCGGTGGCCGACAGTTTCAACGAGGTCTTCCTGTTGGCGGCGCTGCGCCGCAGCCGCCGCCCGGCCGACAAGCGGCATCCCTTCGGCTATGGCAAGGAACGGTTCTTCTGGTCGCTCCTGGCAGCCGTCGGGATCTTCGTCATGGGCGGCTGCTTCTCCTTCTTCCAGGGCGCCGAGGCCCTCAAGAACGGGGCCGAGGAGAAACTGAGCGGTTATGTCGCGGGCCTGATCGTGCTGGGCGTCGCCTTCGTCGCGGAGGGCGTCTCACTGGCGCGGGCCCTGCACCAGGTGCGCCGCCAGGGCGGCACACAGCCCTTGCGTGACCCGGCGTTGCGCACGGTGGTCGCCGAGGACGGCACGGCGGTGCTCGGTGTGACGCTGGCCGCCGCGGGCATGGCGCTGCACATGGTCACCGGGCAGGTGGTGTGGGAGGCCTCCGCCTCGCTGGCGATCGGCGCACTGCTCGTCTTCGTCGCCTACCGCCTGGGCCGCGAGGCCCGCGACCAGCTGATCGGGGAGTCCGCCGACCCGCGCACAGCGGCCCGGATCCGGTCCCTGCTGGAGGCGCAGCCGGAGATCGACAGCGTGGAGGCGCTGTTCACGATGAAGACGGGTCTCGACACGGTCCTCGTGGCCGCCCGCGTCGACCTGGTGCCCGGCCTGGACAGCGAACAGGTCGAGGAGGTCGCCGTGCGGATCAAGCGGTCCCTCGCGAACACCGTGCCCGAGGCCGCCGAGATCTTCCTGGACATCACCGACCGGCCGGCCGATGAGGCACGAGAAAGCCCCGCCGCGACGGGGGAACGCGGCGGGGCCTGACGCACGCGTGCCCGGCGCCACCCGGTTCATGCGTCCTCTGACGAAGATTTTTTTCCGGCCCGGTTCAGCCGCCGCTCGGGCGGCTGTGGGAGCACCCGGTTCCGGGAGAGCCGGACCCGGCCCGCATCAGTGCTCCCCGTCGACCGGCTCCAGCACGAACACCGGGATCTCCCGGTCCGTCTTCTTCTGGTAGTCGGCATACGGCGGATACGCCGCCACGGCACGCTCCCACCACTCGGCCTTCTCCGCGCCGGTGACCTCGCGGGCCGTCATGTCCTGCTTCTCGGGCCCGTCCTGGAGTTCCACACGGGGATCGCCCTTGACGTTGTGGTACCAGACCGGGTGCTTGGGCGCGCCGCCCTGCGAGGCGACCAGGGCGTAGCGGCCCTTGTGCTCGACGCGCATCAGAGGCGTCTTGCGGATCTTGCCGCTCTTCGCACCCCGGGTCGTGACCAGGACGACGGGCAGGCCGGTGTCAAGGAGCGTCGTCCCCTTCGTGCCGCCGGAGCTCTCGTACAGCTCCACCTGCTCGCGTACCCATCGCTCCGGGCTGGGTTCGTACTCGCCCTCAAGAGGCATGTCATCCGTCCCATCGTCGAGTTGTGTGGCTGACTGGCACCGCTTCAACACCGGTGCACGCAAGATTCATCCATACCGCACTGCCCTTTGGGGGCGTGATCACGCCACTCGTCAGCGGACCGGTCACCGGCCGACCCCGCAGCGGCTCCGGACATGGCCGGATTGTGGGGGCGGCCACCGCCGCCCCGGCCGGATTCAGATGCCCGAGCGAGCATCCCCGGCCAGAATGCCCTCACCACGCATCTGGCCGAACTTCACGTCGTCCCATAGATGCCCCGGGCATCTAATGAAGATCTGCACGACGCACTCTTCGTCTGCGAGGTCTTCCATGACGGAAACGGAACCCGTCGCGTTCCCCCAGGACCGGACCTGCCCCTACCACCCGCCCACCGCCTACGACCCGCTGCGCGCCACCCGCCCGCTGAGCCGGATCACGCTCTACGACGGCCGTCCGGCCTGGCTCGTCACCGGGCACGCCCTCGCCCGCGAACTGCTCTCCGACCAGCGCCTGTCGACCGACCGCACCCATCCCGACTTCCCGGCGCCCACCGAGCGGTTCGCCGCGGTGAGGAACCGGAGAGTGGCGCTGCTCGGCGTCGACGACCCGAAACACCGCACGCAGCGGCGGATGATGGTGCCCAGCTTCACTCTCAGGCGCGCCGTCGAACTGCGGCCGCAGATCCAGCGGATCGTGGACGAGCGGCTCGACGCGATGATCGCCCAGGGGCCGCCCGCCGAGCTGGTGAACGCCTTCGCGCTGCCCGTGCCGTCGATGGTGATCTGCGCGCTGCTCGGCGTCCCCTATGCCGACCACGAGTTCTTCGAGGGACAGTCACGCCGGCTGCTGCGCGGCCCCACGGTCGACGACGTGCAAGAGGCACGCAACCAACTGGACGCGTACTTCGAGGAGTTGATCGACAGCAAGCTGAAACAGCCGGAGCCCGGCGACGGCGTGCTGGACGAACTCGTCCACCGGCAGCTGCGCGAGGGAGTGCTCGACCGCCAGGAGGTCATCTCGTTCGCGACCATCCTGCTGGTCGCCGGCCACGAGACGACCGCCAACATGATCTCCTTGGGCACCTTCACCCTCCTCCAGCACCCGGAGCAGCTGGCCGAGTTGCGCGGCGACCCGGAACTCCTGCCCGGCGCCGTGGAGGAGCTGATGCGCATGCTGTCGATCGCCGACGGCCTGCTGCGCCGGGCCACCGAGGACATCGAGGCCGGTGGCACGACGATCCGGGCGGGCGACGGCGTGGTCTTCGCGACCTCGGTCATCAACCGCGACCAGGACGTCTACCCCGCCCCCGACACCCTCGACTGGCACCGCTCCGCCCGCCACCACGTCGCCTTCGGCTTCGGCATCCACCAGTGCCTGGGCCAGAACCTGGCCCGCGCCGAGCTGGAGATCGCCCTGCACACCCTCTTCGACCGGCTGCCCACGCTGCGCCTGGCCGCCCCGGCCGACGAGATTCCCTTCAAACCCGGCGACACGATCCAGGGGATGCTGGAACTCCCCGTGACCTGGTAAGAGGCTCAAGGCCATGCACACCGACACGCACATCGAGATCGACAAGGACGTCTGTATCGGCGCGGGCCAGTGCGCCCTGGCCGCCCCGGGCGTCTTCACCCAGGACGACGACGGATTCAGCACGCTGCTGCCGGGGCGGGAGGACGGCGGAGGGGACCCGATGGTGCGGGAGGCTGCCCGGGCCTGCCCGGTCGGCGCGATCACCGTGTCCGGGGGCTGACAGAACAGCGCTCAGCCCGCCCGCAGCAGCCGCCGTGCCGCCTCGCGCGCCTCCCGGGCGGGCTCCGTGCTCCGAACGATCCCGGCGGTGACCATGGCGCCCTCGGCCAGCAGGAACAGCTGCCCGGCCAGGGCGCCGGGCAGCCCCGCGTCCGCCACGAGCCCGGCGAGATACTCCCGGAACGCCCCTTTGTGTGCCCGCACCTGGGCCGCCACCCGGGCGGACGAGGCGCCCAGCTCGCCGTAGGAATTGATCCACGCGCACCCGCGGAAGCCGTCCTCGCCGAACCACAGCTCCAGCCAGTCGAAGACCGCCAGGATCCGCTCCTCGGGCCCCTCCTGCTGCTCGACGAAGTCGGCCAGGCGACCGCGCCAGCGCACGTCGCGCCGCTCCAGGTACGCCTCCACCAGCTGCTCCTTTGCCGGGAACAGCTGGTAGAGCCGCTTGAGCGAGACGCCGGAGGCGCCGCGGATGTCGTCCATGCCGACGGACTGGATGCCCCGTCCGTAGAACAGCTCCTCCGCGGCGTCCAGCGCCTGCTCGCGGGCGACTGCACTGTCCATGACGGCCATGCGGCGTACGACCTCCCCTTGATGTGCCCGCTTGACGCGAGAACGAGCGTTCTCCTACGGTAGCAGCCCGGTGGAGAACGCTCGTTCTCCGCTGCTGTACGGCCTTCGAGGAGGAACTCATGCCGGACGACCGCCCGCCTCTGCCCCCCTTCACCCGCGAAACCGCGGCGCAGAAGGTCCAGGCCGCCGAGGACGCCTGGAACACCCGCGACCCGCACAAGGTGGCACTCGCCTACTCGGAGGACTCGGTGTGGCGCAACCGCGACACCTTCGTCACCGGGCGGGCCGAGATCGTAGAGCTCCTGACCGCGAAGTGGGAGCGCGAGCTGGACTACGCGCTGCGCAAGGACCTGTGGGCCTTCGACGGCAACCGCATCGCGGTCCGCTTCCAGTACGAGTCCCACGACGCCGACGGCCAGTGGTGGCGCTCCTACGGCAACGAGCTGTGGGAGTTCGACGAGCACGGCCTGATGACCCGGCGCGAGGCCGGCATCAACGACGTGCCCATCGAGGAGAAGCAGCGCCGCATCCACGGCCCGCGGCCCGAGGCCGAACGGGGACGGTCCTTCCCGCTCGCCTAGCGATCCCGGTGAGTAGGGTTTCGCGGATGACCGAACAGGCCGAGAAGCCCTTCCTCTACGTCGTCGTGTGCGCCGCCGGGATCGCCGCGGACGTCAGCAAGCTGATCACCGCCGCGCAGGAGCGGGACTGGGAGGTCGGCGTCATCGCCACACCGGTCGCCATGAACGGCTTCTTCGACACCGCCGCCGTCCAGGCGCAGACCGGCCGCCCCATACGGTCCGCCTGGCGCACCCCCGGCGAGCCGCGCCCCTTCCCGCCACCGGACGCCGTCGTGGTCGCGCCCGCCACCTTCAACACCGTCAACAAGTGGGCGGCCGGGCTCGCCGACACCCTCGCGGTGGCCACCCTGTGCGAGGCCTATGGCCTGGGCGTCCCTGTCGCCGTACTCCCGTGCGTGGCCGACGCGCTGGCCGCCCATCCCGCCTACCGGGACAGCCTGGTACGGCTGCGCGGGATGGGCGTCCGGTTCGGCGAGCCGTACTCCGGCGAGCCGGAAGAGGACGGCGCGCGAGGGGAGTTCGGCTGGGAAGGGGCGCTGGATCTGGTCGAACGGCGGTGACGGGTCAGGCGCAGCGGACCGTCGGACCCGCCAGCATGCCCCCGGTGTACAGCGCCTGCCCCTGCGGCATCCAGTAGCCCAGCTTGGAGACGACCGTCGAGCAGGCGGACCCCACCGAGACGCGAACCACGACCGTGGCCGGATGACCCGGCTGCAGGTCGGTGAGGGCGCAGTCGAGGGCGTACGCATTCCTGGTCGTGGCGGGGTAGCGGCCGGTCAGCGGATTGACACAGCGGACGTCCGACGTGGACAGCCGCACCCCCGAACCCTCCTCCCCGATCAGCCCGAACCGCGCGCTGCCGTCCCCCTGTTCGCTGTCACGGTGGATCCGGTACGTCAGCGTGGTCGCCGCGCCGCGCTGCAGCGTGGTCCGGTCGACCTCGATGCGGTGCGTGGCCTGCGGCTTGGGTGCGGTCAGGGTCAGCGTGGCGTGGACGGTGCCGTGCAGGTTCAGTCCGGCGGGCGACGACTTCACGCGGACGTCGGCCGTCACGTCGTACGTGCCCGGGCCGGGATACTCGCCGCCTCCGGGAAGCCTCCCGGAGGCGGCCGTCACGCCGTCCTTGCGTGCGGTCCAGGTGCCCGAGGTCAGACAGGCGCGGTCGTCGTCGTCCTCTCCCGGACCGGTGCAGGTCGCCGGGGCCGACATCGCCATCGTCGGGGTGCCGCTGCCCGCGCACAGGCTGACCACGGCACGCTGCCCGTTCGCGCCCCGCAGGACGCCCGCGGGTGCGCACAGCGTCGACGGTTCCGGCGGGGGACTGGGACTGCTCCATGCGGGCGAGACCAGCATGAGGGGAAGAGCGAGGGTCTGCGCCGCCGTTCCCATCAGGAGCTTCGGCTTCGTCTTCGTCGCACCTGTCGGCATCGGGTTCCTCCCGGGGGCCACGACCGGCCGGGCGCCGGTCACCTGCGCCGAGGATGCGCGAGCGCGCCGACCGCGAGGCGGCTCCCACGCCGGGCGGTCACCTGCGGGCAGCAACGGCAGGTGCCCCGGTCGTCCGGGGGCGTGCTGCTTGGAGCGCGGGCGAGGCCGTACGCTCCCCTTCGTACCCATCCCGAAGGCAGGAGCAGCAACGATGCAGTACGTGAAGCTCGGTTCGACGGGCCTGGACGTGTCGCGGGTCTGTCTCGGCTGTATGACCTACGGCCTGCCCGACCGCGGCGTGCACGAGTGGACGCTCGACGAGGAGGCCTCGCGTCCGCTGATCCGGCAGGCGCTGGAGGCCGGCATCAACTTCTTCGACACGGCCAACGTCTACTCCGACGGCACCAGCGAGGAGATCGTCGGCAAGGCGCTGCGCGATTTCGCCCACCGCGACGACATCGTCCTCGCCACCAAGGTGCACGGCCGGATGCGCCCCGGGCCCAACGGCGCCGGCCTGTCCCGCAAGGCGATCATGACGGAGATCGACCACAGCCTGAGCCGGCTCGGCACCGACTACGTCGACCTGTACCAGATCCACCGCTTCGACCCGCACACCCCGGTCGAGGAGACCATGGAGGCCCTGCACGACCTGGTGAAGGCCGGCAAGGTGCGCTACATCGGGGCGAGTTCGATGTTCGCCTGGCAGTTCTCCAAGATGCAGTACACGGCCGAACGGAACGGCTGGACCAAGTTCGTGTCCATGCAGAACCACTACAACCTCCTCTACCGCGAGGAGGAGCGCGAGATGCTGCCGCTCTGCGCCGACCAGGGCGTCGGCGTCCTGCCATGGAGCCCGCTCGCCCGCGGCCGCCTCACCCGGGACTGGGGCACGGTGACGGAGCGCAGCGCGGGCGACGACTTCGGCAGCCGTCTCTACCCGGAGGGCGACCGCACCATCGTCGAGGCCGTCACCCGCATCGCCGACGACCGCGCCGTCCCGCGCGCCCAGGTCGCCCTCGCCTGGCTGCTGCGGCAGGACACGGTGGCGGCCCCGATCGTCGGCGCCGCCAAGCCGCACCACATCGAGGACGCCGTGGCCGCCGTCGAACTCGAGCTCAGCGACAAGGAGATCGAGGAGCTGGAGGCCCCCTACTCGCCGCACCCCGTCGTCGGTCACAGCTGACCAAGCGCTCCGCCGGCTGTGCCGATGTGCGGCGTCGCCGCGGGCTCGCGATGCCGTCGATCGTCTGCGGCACCATCGTGGCTGGTCGCGCCCACGCGGCGGAGCCGCAAGTCGATACAGCCCCGCGCCCCTTCAGGGCGCGGCCGAACGGCAGCGGACTTCTACCGTCCTGCTCAGTGGGGCCCGTGCGGTGCGAACTCCGTGCCGCACGGGCCCGCGCCCTCGCTCTCCGCCAGGACCACTCGCTCGCCGTCCATCGACAGGGTGCGGTAGTAGGGACCGATGCGCTCCGCCGACCGCCCCACGTAGTGGCCGATGAACGACCGGCGGAAGCGGTCGGTGGTCCCGTTGGGCTGCGAGCCGTGCACCAGGCTGCCGTTGAAGAACAGGACGTCCCCCGGCGCCATGTCGACCGGCACGGTCGCAAGGCCCGGTGGCGGGGCAACGTACTCCCGCGCGAACGACACCTCGACGTCCGCCTCCTCCGGACAGAACAGGCCCATGCGGTGCGTACCGGGGACGACCTCCAGACCGCCGTTGTCGCGGCCGATCACGTCACAGGCCACCCACGCCGCCACACAGGTGCCCGGCTCCACCCGCAGATAGAAGTTGTCCTGGTGCAGTGCCTGCCCCCGTGCGCCCGGCGGCTTGAAGTAGAACATGCTCTGGGCCGCCAGGACCTCCTCGCCGAGCAGCGCCTCCAGCGCCCTGCGCAGCCGGGCGTCGAGCAGCATGCGCAGCGCCGTCTCGCTGATCTCGTGCGGGTGCATCACCCTCGGACAGGCCGCCAGCGGATCCTCGGACACGCGGGGCTCGAAGTGCCCGGGCACCGGCCCGGCCGCGTGCAGCGCCGCGAACTCCGCACAGATCCGGTCGATCTCGTCCGACCCGAACAGTCCGCGTACGACCGTGAACCCGTCCTCCTGGAACTGCCTCAGCCCGTCCTGGGTGAGGATGGAGGCGCCGACGGCGCCCATGTCCATGGCTGTCATGTGTCCGCTCCCTCGATCGGGTGTCCTCGGCCCATCACGCTAGGTCGCCGTGCGCTTCAGGAGGATGCCCGTGAACGCTGACGGATTGCCCGGGACTGCTGCGCCCGGCGATCCCGCCCCGCCGCCGGGCCTCGTCGTGGTCGGCCGCTACGACCGGTTGGAGGGCTACGGCGTCAACCGGCCGCGCGGCGCGGACAGCTGGCTGTTCACCTGGACCACGGGCGGTCGCGGCCGGCTGCGCCAGGGCGCGGCCGAGGCACGGGCCGGTGCGGGCGACCTGGTGGTGCTCGCCCCGGGCGTCGGGCACGAGTACGCGGTCGAACCCGGCTCCCACAGCTGGCAGTTCTGGTGGGTGCACTGCCAGGCACGGCCGTCCTGGGCGCCGTGGCTGCGGCCGTACGACACCGGCGACGGACTGTTCGTCGTCACGCCGACCCCGGCCGCCCTGCACGACCGGGTCGACGCGGCCTTCCGCCGGATGCACGCCGACGCCCGCTGGACCGGCAGTGGGTCACCGCCCGCCGCCGCGCCGGACGACCGGGTCGCCGTGGCGCACGGCACCGCGGCCCGCGAGCTCGCCCTGTCCTGCCTGGAGGAGATCGTCCTGCTCACCGCCGCCACCGCGCGCACCCCGGCGCCGCCGCCCGGCGTCGACGGCCGGGTCCGCCGCGCCGAGGCGCTGATCGCCGCCGACCCGGGGGCCCCGCACACGGTGCACTCGCTCGCCGAAAGCGTCTCCCTCTCGCCCTCCCGGTTCGCCCACCTGTTCACCCGGCAACTGGGCCAGTCCCCGATGCGGGCCCTGCGCGAGGCCCGGCTGCGGCATGCCGCCCGGCTCCTGGAGAGCACCGACCTGTCCGTGGACCGGGTGGCTGCCGCCTCGGGCTTCGCCAGCCCCTTCCACTTCAACCGGGTCTTCCGCACACGCTACGGAGTGCCGCCCGGCGTCTACCGAAGAGGCGGCTCAATGGTTGAGACGTGAACCGCGGCACTCCGTCCGGCCCGTGGGACGGGCGGTGGAACGCCTGCTCAATGGTTGCGGAGCGACTGGTGCGCCGACCAGCTGAATCCCATTTCCCATTGCCGTGCCGACAGGCTTGACCGTTCGTCAAATCTCGCCGGCGGGCCCGCGCGGCAGAAATCCGCTGGATCTCTTGTTAGGCCTCCCTGACCTGTGCAAAGGTGTGCCCTGTCGGCGCACGGACAATACATTTTCCGGCTGTGTGCACGAGGCCGCTCCCGTTCGACCTATGCTCCAAAAGAGCTTCCCCAGGTGGGCATTGGAGCTGCCGAATCCTGTACCCATACCTGCTGGTATGGACTTTATGACGCATGCCCCCGAGAGGAATGCAGCCGTGAAAGACGCGGGCCTGTCGAATTCCCCCACGCCCGACCGCCGGTTCTTCGTGACGGACGAACAGCTGAGCGCAGAACTGAAGAAGTGGACGGGGACGACACCCGCGCTGCAGCCCGTCGGCGAACTTCTCGACCGGCACTGGGAAGCGGCGTTCGCCTATGCCCGGCTGTGCACCGACGGTGCCGCTTCGGCGGGAATGCTCACGACCGCCGCATTCACGCGGCTCTTCGGTGAAACCCTGCGGCAGAACGGACCGACCTCCGCCTGGCGGCCCCAACTCCTGGTCACCGTCCGCCGGATCGCCGCGGAGTGGGACAACGACCACCGGCGCGAACACCTCCACCCGGAGCTGTCCCCCGAGGGCGAAGACCGCGTCGCGGCCCGGCTGCTCCCGCCGTCCGACCGCCGCCTGCTGTCCGGGGCCTTCCAGCGGCTGCCCCAGTCGGCCCGCTGCCTGCTGTGGCATGTCGAGGTCGAGGCGGAAGCGCTGGGGATACCCGCCGGCCTGCTGGGCATCGAGGAGCAGGACGCAGCCGTCGAACTGGAGCGGGCCCGTGAACGGCTGCGTGAGGAGTGCCTCCAGGTCCATCGCGAACTCGCCCCCGAGCAGGAGTGCCGGCGCTATCTGCGGATGCTGGACGTGACCTACCGGCGCGGCGGAGTCGACATCGACCCCGACCTCAACGCCCACCTGGCCGGCTGCAGGCACTGCCGCCACACCGCCGACCAGCTGGCGCAGTTCAACGAGGGGCTCGGCCTCGCGCTGGCCGAGGCGGTGCTCGGCTGGGGCGCGCGGGCCTATGTGGAGTCCCGGGTGGCCTCGCTGACCGAGGAGTCCGGCGCCCTGCCCCCGGAGACCCCCCTCCCGCCGATCCCCGGCGAGCCCTTCACCCCGTCTCCTCGCGAGTCCGGTACCGCCCCCCGCCCCGGTGGCCGTTCCGCCGCCCGGCGTGCCGCCCACAAGGCCGCCCGGCACGCCGCCGCCCGCCGCCGCAATCTCGCCGTGGCCGTCCTGACGGTCAGCGGACTGGTCGTCCTCCCGCTGGTCCTGTGGTCCGTCCTCGGCTCCGGCGACGGCACCACCAAGGCCGACGGCGACCACCCCTCCGAGACCCCCGGCAGCGGCACGGGCACACCGTCCGCGGGGCCCTCCTGGGCCCGCACCGGCACGGGCTCCCAGGGCACCATGCGCGGCAAGCTGCACAACGCCGACTCCGGGCTGTGCGTCGCCGTCGTCGGCAAGAAGACCGTCAAGGGAGCCGAGACCGAACTCGCCGACTGCTCCTCGCCGTCCGTCCAGCAGTGGACGTACGAGACCGACGGCCGTCTGCGCAGTGCCACGGACCCCGCCCTGTGCCTGGACTCCCACCTCGGCTACTCGGTGCAGCTCGCCCCGTGCACGGGCGCCTCCGAGCCGGGTGCCAAGAACATCCGCTACGACTTCACCCTGCAGGGCACCCTGGTGCCGCGCTGGAACCAGGACCTGGCGCTGACCCCCGCGGCCACCGACGGCTCGGGCGCCCTGGTCGTCAAGACCCGCGACGACGGCACCGCCCAGCGCTGGGTGTTCGACACGTCCAAGGCCGACCTGCAGATGCAGGTGGTCAACTGGGACGCCGACAACAGCCCCTCGCCGACGCCGAAGGCCACCCCCAAGGCCGCGAGGACCCCGAGCCCCACACCCACGCCGTCGGCCGCTCCGACGACCGCGCGGCCGACGCCGACGAGCCCCCACTCCACGAATCCGTACTGCTACTACAACCCGTCCTACTGCGGATGGGGCGGCTACGGCTCGGGCTCCGGATACGGCAACGGTTACGGATACGGCGGTGGCGGCCACCGCTGACCGCCAGGCTCAGCCGGCCACCTGCAGCGACAGCCACAGCGCCGCCACGGCCGCGACGAGCGCGGCCGGAGTGGCGAGCAGACCGAGCCGGGTGAACTCGCCGAGCTGCACCTCCTGGCCGTGCCGCTGCACGATGCGCCGCCACAGCAACGTCGCCAGCGATCCCGCGTACGTCAGGTTCGGGCCGATGTTCACCCCGAGCAGCACCGCCAGCACCGCGCCGGGCCCACCGGCGGCGGTCAGCGGCAGCAGGACCAGCACCGCGGGCAGATTGTTGATCAGGTTCGCCAGTACGGCGGCCAGTGCGGCGATGCCGAGCAGCGCGAGCAGCCCCGTGCCGCCGGGCAGCACATGGCCGAGGGCGTCGGCGAGCCCGTTGTCGACCACCGCCCGCACCACGATGCCGAGCGCGAGGACGAACGCCAGGAACGCCGGGGACGAGGCCCGCACCACCGACAGCGGGGTCGCCCTGCGCCGTACGAGCGCGCGGCCGGCCAGCACCAGCGCGCCCGCCGCGGCCACCCAGGCCGGGTCGACTCCGACCGCGGAGGCCACGACGAATCCGCCCAGCGTGCACCCCACGGTGACCAGCGCGAACAGCGGCAGCGCGGGCGTCTCACCGGGTTCGCGGGAGTGCACGGACGCGGCCAGGTCCTCGTCGAAGAACCGCCGGAGAACCAGGTACTCGGCGCCGATCGCGACCAGCCACGGCAGCGCCATCAGCGCCGCGAACCGGGTGAAGCTCAGCCCGCTCGCCTCGAAGGCCAGCAGGTTGGTGAGATTGGAGACGGGCAGCAGCAGCGAGGCCGTGTTGGACAGGTGGGCGCACGCGTAGAGATGCGGTCTGGCCCGCACGCCGGCCCGGGCGGCGGTGGCGAGCACCACCGGAGTCAGCAGCACCACCGTGGCGTCCAGGCTGAGCACGGCCGTGATCGCCGACGCCAGCACGAAGACCGCCGCGAGCAGCCGCCCGGGAGAGCCGGCCGCCCGCCGGGCCATCCACGCCCCGCACGCCTGGAACAGCCCCTCCACGTCACAGAAGTGGGCCAGCACCAGCACGGCGGCGAGGAAGCCGACGACGGGCCCGAGGCTTGCGGCCTCCGCCCGGGCGTGGTCCAGGGAGATCGCGCCGGTGGCGATCACGATCCCCGCGGCCGGGACCGCCAGCACGGCCTCCGGCAGGCCCTTCGGGCGCAGTACCGCCCAGGCGAGGACCGCGACGAGCAGGGCGGCGGAGAGTATTTCGGCGAGCGCGGTGTTCAGGGCAGGGTCCTTCAGGCGGATCAGGGCGGGAGCCTCAATGAAAACAGGTCACAGTAAGAGATCCGCCGGGGCCCCCGCCCGCTCAGGGACCGGTGCCCGGGCTGAGCACCGTCAGGAACACGGAGGAGGCGTTGCCGGAGACGGGGACCGGGCCGCCCTTCCACGTCACCGTGAGATGGTCCCGCTCGTTGGGCGGCGTCACCAGCAGCGAGGCGGGGGTGGCCGCATGGGCGCCGCTGACCTCCGGGTTGGAGAAGGTCAGCCCGGCCCAGGCGCTCTTGCCCGGCGCCAGCGTCACCGTCGTGGGACTGCCCGAGGAGCGCTTCGGGTCCGGGCCCAGCTGTCGGCCGGACGCGTCCACGAACGCGGCACCCGGATAGCCGCGCACCGTGCAGGTGCGGGAAGAGGCGTTGGTCAGGACGACCGGGAAGTTCTCCTGTCCGGCACCGGGGTCGTTCTGCCCGACGGTCGCCCGCAGCTCCGAGGTGTGGCAACGGCCTCCCGTACTGCCGGCCGGCGTGGACTGCGCCGCCGACGCGGTCAGGGTGGCCGTGCCGGGAGCGGTGCTCGCCGTGGAGGCGGACGCGCTCGCCGGGTCGGTGCTGTGGCGGCCGCCGGTGGCGGGCGCGGCCGTACCGGGCAGCGTCGTCGGAGCGCTCGCCGTGCCGCCGTTGCCGCTGCTGCCGCAGGCCGTCAGCAGACCGAGCACCGCGACCGCACTCGCGAGCAGGGCCGCCCGGTGGACGGAGGGGGACTTCTTCGCCATGTGCCTCAACACTCCCGGTGATTCCTCGAACACGTCGTGGCGTGTACGTACGGCGCTCCGTGCCCCGTCATGCAGGTCCGATGCATGCCGGGGCGAAAAAGTTCGCGCGCGGCCCGAGTGTTCCGCATCAGCTTCCGATGCGTACGGCGGCCAGGATGCGGTCGGTCGCCGCCGCTCGGCCACTTTGTCGGATCTGTACGTACACCCGAGTCTGCGCGCTGCCGGCCGCCGGGGCGAGCGCGGCCTCCGTGACCGACCCGCCGCCCGGGCAGCCGTCCCAGGTGCGGACCCTGCCGTGCCACACGGTGCCGGTGTAGGCGCGGGCGCCGTCGTAGTGGCAGCCGGGGTGGGTGAGGGCGTTCACCGCGGCCGTGAGGTCGCCGTGCTCGCTCAGGCCCACCAGCACGCCGTTGACCTCGGCCGTCAGGTCCTGCCACGCGGTCAGGCGGTCCGCGACGGCGAACCCCGGCTCATGGCCCGAAGGCAGGCCGAGCGCCCGCGGATCCCATCCGGAGTCGCGCACCTGCCGGTCCCAGCCGCGGGGAACCTCGGCCATGACCCGGCCGGTCGTGTCCGAGACCCGCACATCCGTGGTGGCCGGGGCCTGCCGGTCGACCAGCGCCAGCGCCACACCGACGGCCGCGACCACGGCCACGGCACCCGTAAGGGTGAGCGCCGTCCGGTGTCTTCGGGGCCGGTGACCGGAGGCGGCGAGCCGTTCCAGCTCCTGTGCGAAGGCCTCGGCATCGGGCCAGCGGCGGCTGCGGTCCGGTGCCAGCGCCCGCATCAGGGCCCGCCGGACCGCAGGAGCCAGATCCGGACGCAGCCGGTCGGGCCGTACGACCCTGCCCGGCTCACCCGGAACGGTGCCGGTGACCAGGTGGTAGGCGACCGCGCCCAGGCTGTACACATCGGCCCGGGCGTCGATGCCGATGCCGGCTTCGGCCTGCTCGGGCGGCCGGTATCCCGCCGAACCGGCGGCCTGCGTGAGCCCGGACGCCTCCGCCAGACTCTTGGCGAGCCCCAGGTCGGCCAGCAGCACCCGCGACCCGCCGTCGGGGGAGGAGCACAGCAGCACATTGCTCGGCTTGATGTCCCGGTGCACGATCCCCGCCGCATGCAGCGCCGCCGCACCACGGGCGGCCAGCGCCGTCAGCCGCAGCGCCTCCGCCACCGGCAGCGAACCGCCGGCCAGGAGATCGGCGAGGGTGCCGCCGTCGGCGTACTCCATCACGAAGTACGGCCTGCCGTCGGGCAGTTCACCGATGTCGTAGACCTGCACCACCCGGTCCGAACCCGCCCGCCGCAGCATCCGCGCCTCGGCCAGGAACCGCTCGCGCACATCGAGCCGGTGGGACCAGTTGTCGGCGAGGACCTTGACCGCCACCGGCGCGTCGAGCTCGTCGTCATGGGCCAGCCAGACCGTGCCGAACGCACCCGTGCCCAGGCGCCGTTCGAGGCGGTAGCGCCCGATCCGCTCGACGGAATGCATACGACTATCATGCCTGGACGTGGATCGTTCCCGAGGAGAGCCCCAGGTCGCGCCCACCGAGGACCTGGCCCGCAGCGCAGCGGCGGGCGACCCGGCGGCGCTGGAGGGGCTGCTCCGGGCGATAGGGCCCGAGGTCGTCCGGCGCTGCGGCCGTTTCCTGCCCTGCCGCGAGGACGCCGAGGAGGCCGCGCAGGACGTCCTGCTCCAGGTCGCCCGGAAGATCTCCACCTTCCAGGGCCGCAGCCGCTTCAGCACCTGGCTCTACACGGTCGTCGCCAACTGCTGCCGCCAGAAGTACCGCGAACTCAAGCGCCGCTCGGCCGAACAACCGGCCCCCATCGACGCGGGCCGGCTCACCGACCCCCGCACGACCAGCGTCATCGCCGGCTCCCGCCTCGACCTGCTGGAGGCCCTGGACCGCCTGGAGCGCGAGCACCCCCAGCTCGTCGACCCCCTGGTCTACCGAGACATCTGCCGGCTCGACTACGCCGAGGCAGCCGAGCGCACAGGCATCCCCCTGGGCACCTTCAAGTCCCGTCTCCACGAGGCCCGCAAACAAATAAGACCTTGGCTGCTGGAAGCGCCCTGATCAGGAGCGCCCCAAAGGGGCGCGGGGAACTGCGCGACCAGCCACGACGGGCGCGCACTTGAACGACGACCTATCGCGCCCCTTCCCGCGGAGCGCTATTCGTCGAGCAGCCCGATCTCCGCCCAAATGGTCTTCCCGTCGGCCGTGTGCCGGCTCCCCCACCGCTGCGTGAGCTGAGCCACCAGCAGCAGCCCCCGCCCACCCTCGTCCCACGTCTTCGCGCGCCGCAGATGCGGAGCCGTGTGGCTGGTGTCCGACACCTCGCAGATCAGTGTGGCCTCGTCGTGGATCAGCCGCAGCCGGATGGGGTGCGCGCCGTACCGGATCGCGTTCGTGACGAGCTCGCTCACCACCAGCTCGGCGGTGAACGCCGCCTCCTGCAGCCCCCAGCCGTCCAGCTGCTCGACGACCTGCTTGCGGATCGGCGCCACCAGTGCCGGGTCGGCGGGGATGTGCCAGGTCGCCACCTGCGAGGACGGCAGCCCGCGGGTGCGGGCCAGCAGCAGGGCCACGTCGTCCAGGGCGCCACCCGACGGCAGCAGGGCGTGCAGCACCCGGTCGCAGGTCTCGTCCAGCGAGTCGGAGTACGTCTCCAGCGCGTCGCACAGCATCCGGTGGCTGGCGTCGACGTCCCGATCCCGGGTCTCGATCAACCCGTCCGTGTAGAACGACAGCACACTGCCCTCACGCAGCTCCAGCTCGGCCGACTCGAACGGCAGCCCGCCCAGGCCCAGCGGCGGCCCCGCCGGGAGCTCCACCTGCTGCGGAACGCCGCCCGGCGGGACCACGACCGGCGGCGGATGCCCGGCCCGGGCCAGAGTGCAGCGCCGCGACACCGGATCGTAGACCGCGTACAGGCAGGTGGCGCCGACCTCGCCGGGGCTGCCGTCGTTGCCGGCGTCCGCGGACAGCCGGACGACAAGATCGTCCAGATGGGTGAGCAGCTCGTCGGGAGCGAGGTCTATGTCGGCGAGGGTGCGCACGGCGGTGCGCAGCCGGCCCATGGTGGCCGAGGCCTGGATGCCGTGCCCGACGACGTCCCCGACGACCATGGCGACCCGCATCCCCGACAGCGGGATCACGTCGAACCAGTCACCGCCCACACCCGCCCGTGCCGCGGGCAGATAGCGCGAGGCGGCATCCACCGCGGCCGTGCGCGGCAGCGAGCGGGGCAGCAGGCTGCGCTGCAGGGCGAGGGCGGTCTCCCGTTCGCGGGAGAAGCGGCGGGCGTTGTCGATGCAGACGGCGGCCCGCGTGGTGATCTCCTCGGCCAGCAGGACGTCGTCCGCGGAGAAGGGGTCCGGCCGCCGGAACCGGGTGAGGACCGCGACACCGAGGGTCAGCCCGCGGGCCTGGATCGGCACGGACATCGTGGAGTGGATGCCGTACTCCTTGACCCGCTCGGCGCGTGCCTTGTGCCAGCTGAGCCACTGGTCGAGGTCGCCCGAGGAGACGGACGCGACGATCGTACGGCCCGCGATCAGCGAGTCGGCCTGGGGTGAGCCCGCGGGGTAGTGCTCCAGCTGCCCGGGCTGGAGGACGGCCTCGGGCGTGCCGGGATTGACCGAGAGGTGTGCGGCGCGGCGCAGTCCGATCGGGGCGGTCAGCCTGAGCGGGGGCTCGCCGCCGTGCTCCTGGAGGTCCAGCAGGTCGACGCTGACCAGGTCGGCCAGGGCGGGCACGAGAACGTCCACCAGCTCCTGCGTCGTACAGGTGACGTCGAGCGTGGATCCGATGCGCACGCTCGCCTCGTTGACCAGCTGAAGCCGCTCCCGGGCGAGGTAGTTGTCGGTGAAGTCGTGCGCGGCCAGGCACACTCCCCGCACCCGTCCCTCGGCGTCCGTGACCGGCGCCATCCGCGCCAGCCAGGCGTGTGCGCGATCCTCGCCGCCGGTGCGCATGTACGTCTGGACGTCCAGCGGGCGCCCGGTGGTGAGCACCTGCACCATGTGCGCCTCGAGCTCCTCGCTCTGCGGCTTGCCGCCGATCTCCGGCAGTCGAAGCCCCCGCATGCGCTCCTCGGGCAGGCCGATCACGTCGACCATGGCGTCGTTGACCCTTCTCAGCCGCAGCCGCTCGTCGTACACGGCGACCGCGCAGGGCGACTGGGTGAGCGCCGCCAGGGCCAGCGGGTCGTCGGGGGAGTGCGGGGCGTCGCCGTCCAGTGGGCTGAAGAGGAGCCACCGGCCGGGTGTGTCGTTGCGCGACGGACGATGGTGGGCGAGCAACCAGACGGACACCTCGTGGCCGTCGCGGTGGCGCAGTGCGACGGTGCCGTCCCAGCGGGCCGCGGCGGGCGCGAGGACATCCCTGTCGATCAGCAGGTTCCGGCCCGGACGGCCCACGACCTCGTTGACCGGCCAGCCCAGCAGGCGCTCCGCCCCCGCGTTCCACTCGACGAGCGTGCCGGATTCATCGATGACAGCCCGCGCCGTCGCGGTCTCGTCGAACGGATACTCCGGGCTCATCGTCGCCACTCCATCGCGAACACTCACAGTGAACCGCCGGGTCACTTGAGTTCCAGCCTAGTCCGTCGCCGAGCCGCACGGACGGGAACCCCCATGGGCGCGCGGCGGCCCGGTCAAGGGGCAATTCCGGCCGTTGTGACGCGTGGGGCAGAAGAGCGTCCCCGGCCCCTTGACGGCCGTGTGTGGCGTCGCGTCAGAATCTGTTTGTTCACGATCAGTTGTGAGTACTTCTGGGCCCTGATGAGGGGGAGCCGCCATGACAGTCACTCGGAGATCGGTTCTGCTCGCCTCCGCCGCCGCGCCGGCCGCCGGAGCGCTTCTTGCCACCCCGGTGGCCCGGGCCGCCGAGGCCGCCGCGGGCGGTTCCGGCCGCCGCACCGTCGCCCTGCGCGACGGCTGGCGTTTCGCGCTGGCCAACCCGGACGGGATCACCGATCCGACCGGCGCCTACGCACGGGCCGCCGACCCCGGCTACGACGACTCGGGCTGGCGCGAGGTGGCGGTGCCGCACGACTGGAGCATCGAGCAGACCCCGACCACCGAGCACGGCACCACCAGCGGCACCGGGTTCTTCCCCGGTGGCCTCGGCTGGTACCGCCTGGCCTTCACCCTGCCGCCCGCCTTCGCCGGCAAGCGGATCTCGGTGGAGTTCGACGGCGTCTACATGGACTCCTACGTCTACTGCAACGGCACCCAGGCCGGCCGGCACCCCTACGGCTACACCGGCTTCGCCTTCGATCTGACCGACCTGCTGCACACCGACGGCACCAGCGAGAACGTGCTCGCCGTCAAGGTGCAGAACCAGCTCCCCAGCAGCCGCTGGTACTCGGGCAGCGGCATCTACCGCGAGGCCCGCCTGGTCGTCACCGAGCCGGTGCACGTGGAGCGCTGGGGCACCTACGTCACCACGCCGGACATCACGGCGGAGCGGGCCGTCGTACGCGTACGGACCTCGGTGGTGAACGAGTCCGGCGCCGCGAGCCAGGTCGAGATCCGCTCGACCGTCAAGGACCCCGACGGCCGTACGGCGGCCCGCGCCGCCACCACGGTCGCGGTCACCGACAAGACGGCCCAGACCCACGAACTCACCGTCCCCCAGCCCCAGTTGTGGGACATCGAGGCCCCGCACCGCTACACCCTGGAGACCGAACTGCGCGTCGGCGGCAGGACCGTCGACACCTACCGCACCGACTTCGGCATCCGCACCTACCGCTTCGACCCCGACGAGGGCTTCTCCCTCAACGGCACCCACACCAAGATCAAGGGCGTCGACCTGCACCACGACCAGGGTGCCCTCGGCGCCGCGATCAGCATCGACGCCGTGCGCCGGCAGATGACCATCATGAAGTCGATGGGCGTCAACGCCTTCCGCACCTCGCACAACCCGCCCTCGCCGCAGATGATCCAGGTCTGCGAGGAACTGGGCATCGTGATGATGGTCGAGGCCTTCGACTGCTGGCGGACCGGCAAGACGAAGTACGACTACGGCCGGTTCTTCGACGAGTGGTGCGAGAAGGACGCCACCGAGATGGTCCTCGCGGCCCGCAACTCGCCCGCCGTGGTGCTCTGGTCCATCGGCAACGAGATACCCGACTCCACCTCCACCGCCGGACTGGCCATGGCGGACCGGATCATCGGTGCCATCAAGGCGGCGGACGACACCCGGCCGGTGGTCATCGGCTCGAACAAGTACCACGGTGTGCCGGCCACCGGCTCCGCGGCCGACCTCATGCTCGCCAAGCTCGACGGCCTCGGACTCAACTACAACACCGCCAAGTCGGTCGACGCCCTGCACGCCAAGTACCCCAAGCTGTTCCTCTTCGAGTCGGAGTCCTCGTCGGAGACCTCGACCCGCGGCTCCTACCAGGAGCCCGAGCACCTCAACACCGGCGAGAACCACACGCCCGGCAGGCGCGAGGTCTCCTCCTACGACAACAACCTCGCCTCCTGGACCATGAGCGGCGAGTACGGCCACAAGAAGGACCGGGACCGCAAGTGGTTCGCCGGGCAGTTCCTGTGGTCCGGTATCGACTACATCGGCGAGCCGACGCCGTACGACGTCTTCCCGGTCAAGGCGTCCTTCTTCGGCGCGGTCGACACGGCCGGCTTCCCCAAGGACATGTACTACCTGTTCCAGAGCCAGTGGATCAGCGAGCCCATGGTCCATCTGCTGCCCATGAGCTGGAACCACGAGCAGGGCGACACGGTCGAGGTGTGGGCGTACTCCAACGCCGACACCGTCGAGCTGTACCTCAACGGAAAGTCCCTCGGTACGCGCACCTTCGACACCAAGAGGACCACGGACGGCCGTACGTATCTGGAGACCACGGAGGCGACCGGCGACGACAAGACCTTCACCGCCGGCCCCTACCCCGGCAGTTACACCAGCCCGAACGGCAGCGCCGGCAAGCTGCACCTGACCTGGAAAGTGCCGTTCCAGCCGGGCGAGTTGAAGGCGGTGGCCCGCAGGGACGGCAAGGTCGTTGCCACCGACGTGCTGCGCACAGCGGGCGAACCGCATGCCGTACGGCTCACGGTGGACCGCAAGTCCCTTGCCGCGGACGGGCGTTCGCTGGCGTTCGTGACCGCGGACGTCGTCGACGCCCGTGGGGTGGTGGTGCCCGACGCCGAGCATCTGATCACCTTCGACGTGACGGGCGGATCACTCGCCGGGCTCGACAACGGCCGGGAGGAGAGCGCCGAGCGCTACCAGGCCACCACCCGTACAGCCTTCCACGGCAAGGCCCTTGCGATCGTGCGCGCCGGCACCAAGGCCGGCACCCTGAAGGTGACCGCACGCGCGGAGGGACTGCGGGCAGGAACGGCAACCGCACGCACCACACCCGCCCGGTCGGCCGCCACCACCCCGGCGGCCGCCTTCGGGCCGGAGCACCCCGCGCCGCCGAAATACCCCTATGCGGACGCCAGTTACTCCGGCCGTCCGGACACCCTCCCCGCCGCGATGCTCGACGGCGACACGGCCACCGGCTGGTCCAATGCCTTCAGCAAGTCGGCCACGGCCCTGCTGCCCGCCTTCAACGGCGCACGGGAAAAGGACTGGGTCTCGGTGGACTACGGGCGGGCCCGGACCTTCGACCGGGTGGAGGTCTCCTTCACCGTTGACGCGACGCACAGCCTGCCCGCGAAGGTGGAGGCGGCCGTGTGGGACGGGAGCCGGTATGTGCCCGTCACCGGGGCTGCGGTCGACTGGGCCACCGCCTCGGACGCGCCCACGGTCCTCACCTTCGATGCGGCGCGCGGCTCCCGCCTGCGGCTCACGCTGACCAGCGCTCACCCGGGCGAAGTCCTCGGGGCCGTGCGGATCAGCAAGCTGGAGGCGCCGGGCGGCTGAGCAGCCGATGTGGTCCGGGCGGGAAACCAGTCCCGTCCGGACCGTTGACGGGGTGTCATGGCACGAACAAACATGAGCTGCGTCCGCATCTGGGAGCGCTCCCACCCTGTTGGGTCCGGCGAGCGTCACCCGTACCTCAGCCCGAGGAGCCCAGACGTGCAACGACGCAGAACCGTTCTGCTGACCCTGACGGCCCTGTTGGGGACGGCGCTGACCGGGGTGCCGGCCCCTCCGGCCGCCGCCGACCCGGTCGAGCAGCTCAAGAACGGCACCTTCGACACCACCATCGACCCCTGGTGGGCCACCACCAACGTCACCGCAGGCGTGTCCGGCGGACAGCTCTGCGCGGATGTGCCGGGCGGCACCACCAACCGCTGGGACGCCGCCGTCGGCCAGAACGACGTGACCCTGAAGAAGGGAGAGTCGTACAAGTTCAGCTTCAAAGCGACCGGTTCGCCCGAAGCGCACGTGGTGCGGGCGGTCGTGGGGCTCCAAGTGGCGCCCTACGACACCTACTTCGAGGTGAGCCCGCAGCTGAGCGTCTCCGGCAACACCTACTCGTACACCTTCACCTCACCCGTCGACACCACCCAGGGCCAGGTCGCCTTCCAGGCCGGGGGCAGTGCCGACGCCTGGCGGTTCTGCATGGACGACATATCGCTGCTCGGCGGCGTCCCGCCCGAGGTGTACCAGCCGGACACGGGACCGCGGGTCCGCGTCAACCAGGTCGGCTATCTGCCCTCCGGTCCCAAGAACGCCACCCTGGTCACCGACGCCACCGCGAAACTGCCCTGGCAGCTGAAGGACGCCGGCGGTGCGACGGTCGACCACGGCTGGACCGTGCCGCGCGGGGTCGACGTCTCCTCCGGGCAGAACGTCCACTCGATCGACTTCGGGGACTACCGCAGGCAGGGCAAGGGCTTCACGCTGGTGGCCGACGGGGAGACCAGCCGCCCGTTCGACATCGGCACCGGCGCCTACGAGCAACTGCGCCTGGACTCGGTGAAGTACTACTACACGCAGCGCAGCGGCACAGCGATCCGCGACGATCTGCGTCCGGGGTACGGCCGGGCCGCCGGGCACCTCGACGTGGCGCCGAACCAAGGCGATTCACACGTTCCCTGCCAGCCGGGCGTGTGCGACTACTCGCTCGACGTCACCGGCGGCTGGTACGACGCCGGCGACCACGGCAAGTACGTCGTCAACGGCGGTATCGCCACCTGGGAGCTGCTGAGCACCTATGAACGCGAAAAGCTGGCCCGCACGGGGGAGCCGGAGAGGCTGCGGGACGGCACCCTCGCCATCCCGGAGAGCGCGAACAAGGTGCCCGACATCCTCGACGAGGCCCGCTGGGAGCTGGAGTTCCTGCTGAAGATGCAGGTGCCCGACGGGCAGCCGCTGGCCGGCATGGCCCATCACAAGATCCACGACGCACAGTGGACCGGCCTGCCCCTGCTGCCCAGTGACGACCCGCAGAAGCGCGAACTGCACCCACCGTCCACCCAGGCGACCCTCAACCTGGCGGCGACGGCCGCCCAGGCAGCCCGCCTCTACCGCCCCTACGACCGCGCCTTCGCGGCCAAGGCCCTCACCGCGGCCCGCAAGGCCTGGTCGGCGGCGCTCGCTCACCCGGCCATGTACGCCTCCGCCAGTGACGGCACCGGAGGCGGCACCTACGACGACAGCAACGCGACGGACGAGTTCTACTGGGCGGCGGCGGAGCTTTATCTCACCACCGGCGAGAAGGAGTTCGCGGACTACGTGCGCAACTCGCCGGTGAACACCGCCGACATCTTCGGCCCGCTCGGCTTCGACTGGGGCAGGACGGCCGCGGCGGGCCGCCTGGACCTGGCGACCGTGCCCAGCAAACTGCCGGGCCGGGACAAGATCCGCCAGTCCGTCGTCAAGGGCGCCGAGCGCTACCTGGCCACCCTGAAGTCACAGCCGTACGGCATGCCCTACGCACCTGACAACAACGTCTACGACTGGGGCTCCAGCCACCAGATCCTCAACAACGGGGTGGTCCTGGCGACGGCGTACGACATCACCGGAGCCTCGAAGTACCGGGACGGCGCGGTTCAGACCATGGACTACATCCTGGGCCGCAACGCGCTGAACATCTCGTACGTCACCGGCTACGGCGAGGTCAACTCCCACAACCAGCACAGCCGTTGGTACGCCCACGAGCTCGACCCGAAGCTCCCGAACCCGCCGCACGGAACCCTGGCGGGCGGGCCGAACTCGTCCATCCAGGATCCCTACGCACAGAGCAAACTCCAGGGCTGTGTCGGTCAGTTCTGCTACATCGACGACATCCAGTCATGGTCGACCAACGAGACGGCCATCAACTGGAACGCGGCCCTGGCCCGGATGGCGTCGTTCGTGGCGGACCAGGGCTGAGACACGTCAGGGCCGCGGCTCGCGCTCCGCGAGTTCGGGCCGCGGCTCGTGTTCCACGAGTTCGCCCTGCCGCCGGTGGGCGGTGAGGGTGTGCAACTCGGCCTGATCGAGCGGCTGGTGCACCTCGACGTACTCGCCGTGCGGCAGCCGCTTGATCACACCGGTCTCCCGGCCGTGCAACACCAGCTCCGCGTCCCGTAGTTGCAGACCCAGACAGACGCGCCGGGTGACGACGAAGACGACTGCAGGGAGGACGAACACCGCGACGCGGACCGTCCAGGTGACCGTATTGATCGACAGATGGAGACGGGTGGCCACGATGTCGTTGCCGCCACCCGCCAGCAGGATCAGATAGAGGCTGATCCAGGCGGCGCCGATCGCCGTGCGGACCGGGCGGTTGCGCGGGCGGTCCAGCAGGTGGTGCTCGCGTTTGTCGCCGGTCGCCCGTGCCTCCAGGAACGGGTAGATCCCGATGAAGACGAGGAGCAGCGGGAAGACCACGACCGGTATCAGTACGCCGAGGACAAGGGTGTGGCCCCACAGGGTGATCTCCCAGCCCGGCATCACCCGGACCAGCCCCTCCGCGAAGCCCAGATACCAGTCGGGCTGGGCGCCCGTGGAGACCTGGTCGGGGCGGAAGGGGCCGTACACCCAGACCGGGTTGATCGTCGCCACCGCCGCGACCGTCGTCAGCGCGCCGAAGACCAGGAAGAAGAAGCCGCCCGCCTTCGCCAGGTACACGGGCATGAACGGCGTGCCGACGACGTTGCGTTCGGTCCGTCCCGGCCCCGCGAACTGGGTGTGCTTGTGGTACACGACCAGGATGAGGTGGGCCACGACGAGCGCCGCCATGACGCCGGGGATCAGCAGGATGTGCAGCGAGTAGAAGCGGGCCACGATGTCATGGCCGGGGAACTCGCCGCCGAACAGGAACATCGACAGATACGTTCCGACGACCGGCATCGACAGCAGGGCGCCGTTGACGAAGCGCAGGCCCGTTCCCGACAGCAGGTCGTCCGGCAGCGAGTAGCCGAACAGGCCCTCGAACAGGCCGAGGAACAGCAGCAGCCAGCCGAACAGCCAGTTGATCTCACGGGGCTTGCGGAACGACCCCGTGAAGAAGTGCCTCATCATGTGCGTCAGCATCCCGGCGACGAAGACCAGCGCCGCCCAGTGGTGCAGCTGCCGGATCAGCAGCCCGCCGCGCACGTCGAAGCTGATGTGCAGCGTGGAGGCGTACGCCTCGGACATCCGCACGCCGTTGAGCGGGACGTAACTGCCGTGGTACGTCACCTCGTTCATCGACGGGTGGAAGAACAGGGTGAGATACACGCCGGTCAGGACCAGCACGACGAAGCTGTACAGACAGATCTCGCCGAGCAGGAACGACCAGTGGTCGGGGAACACCTTGCGCAGGTACTTCCTGCCCAGCGAGTGGATGCCGAGGCGTCCGTCGAGCCAGTCGGCGACGCGCTCGCCCCGGCCCGCTGTCTCGGTGGCGGTCACTCGTCCTCCTCCTCGTCGTCGTCCTTGTGCACGTGCGTGAGCTTGTCGGGGTTGGTGACGATGTAGACGCCGTTCACCCGGTCGCCCTCGGGCGTGAGGTCCATGACCATCACGGCGTACGGCGAGTCGCCCTGGAAAAGCACCGCGGCGTCGTCGCCGTTGACCCGGCGGTAGCGCAGGTCGAGCTGCTGGGGGCCGCGCCGCGCCGCGTACGAGGTGATCAGGCGGACCGCCTTGTCCCGGCCGTGCACCGGGCGCAGCCCCGCCGGCCTGCGGTTGCCGCCGCCGTCCGTCCACACCGTGACGTCCGGCGCCAGGATCTCCATCAGCTCGGCGAGGTCCCCGCCCAGCGCTGCCCGCACGAACCGCTCGGTCGCCTCCTGCCGGACGCGGGGGTGCGCCCGGTAGCGCGGCCGGCGCGCGAGCACATGGTCCCGGGCGCGATGCGCGAGCTGCCGTACGGCCGCCGGGCTGCGGTCGATGATGTCGGCGATCTCGGTGTGGGCGTAGCCGAACACCTCGCCCAGGACGAACACCGCGCGTTCCAGCGGGGTCAGCGCCTCCAGGACGACCAGCATCGCCAGGGACACCGACTCGCCCCGCAGCACCGGGTCGTCGGCGCCCGCGTCGTCGGCGACCAGCGGCTCGGGCAGCCACGGGCCGACATACGTCTCGCGGCGGCGGGCGATCACGGCCTGCCGCTGCAAGGCCTGGTTGACGGCGATCCGGACCAGATAGGCGCGCGGGTTGGTGATCCCGCCGACGCCCCGGCCCGACCACGCCAGCCAGGTCTCCTGCAGCACGTCCTCGGTGTCGGCGACGCTGCCCAGCATGTTGTAGACGAGGCTGAACAACAGCTCCCGATGGTTCATGAAGACGTCGGTCGCCTCGTCGGCGACCGGACTTCCGGTGCTGTGCGTCATGTGTGGGCCTCCCCGGTGCGGCGCTCACTACTTCGAGGGCCGGGAGGGGGCCGAATGTGACATGGAGCGGTCGCAATGTGACCTATGTCTCAGCAAATGGGCAGCGTGTCACACCCGTCCGCCGTCCCGCCCTCTTGAACGCGAGTCCGACACGGGACCCACTCGGGTCCGACCGCAAGGAGACCGACATCGTGTTCAAGAAATGGCACGGCAACCCGTGGGCGATCCTGATCACCCTCTCCCTCGGGTTCTTCATGACGCTGCTCGACCTGACGATCGTGAACATCGCGATCCCGCAGCTGGGCGAGGATCTGAACGCGTCCCTGGACGAGATCCTGTGGGTCGTCAACGCCTACACCCTGGCGCTGGCCGTTGTGCTGATCACCGGCGGACGCCTCGGCGATCTGCGCGGCAAACGCAACCTGTTCGCCGCCGGGGTCGCCCTGTTCACCCTGGCGAGCCTCGCCTGCGGCCTCGCCCGGGACCCCGCCCAGCTCATCGCGTTCCGGGCGGTCCAGGGGCTGGGCGCGGCGCTGCTGATGCCGCAGACCCTGTCGATCATCGCCGAGGTGTTTCCGGCCGACAGGCGCGGAGCGGCAATGGGCATCTGGGGCGCGGTGGCGGGTGTGTCCGGCGCGCTCGGACCGATCCTCGGCGGGACGCTGATGTTCGTTCGTGACGGCGGGGCCCGCCGGAGCGCTCGCGGACCGGCTCGGCGGCAAGTTCATCCTGATGAGCGGGCTGCTCGCCTGGGCCGGCGGACTGACCTGGGTCGTGACCGTCGCGCACGTCGGAACGGGCTGGCCGAGCATCGTCCTGCCGCTGTTCCTCGTCGGCCTCGGCGTCGGCTGCACCTTCGCCCCCTTCGCCACAGAGGTCATGCGGGGCGTACCCGCCCGGCTGGCCGGGGCGGCCGCCGGCGTGACCAACGCGCTCAGGCAGGTCGGCTCGGTCCTCGCGGGCGCCGTGGTCGGCGCGGTGCTGCAGAACCAGCTCGCCTCCGCGCTTTCGGACCGGGCGCGGGAGAGCGCCGGACGGCTGCCCGCCGCATACCGGGACACCTTCGTCGCCGCCTTCTCCAAGGCCGAGTCCGACGTCGGCGCCCGGCAGCAGGGCGGCGCGCCGCACGGAGTGCCGCAGGACGTCGCCGAGCGGATGCGCGCCCTCGGCGGACAGGTCTTCGGCCACGGCTTCGTCGACGCGATGGGCCCCGCCGTGTACGTGTCCGCCGCCGTGCTGCCGGCCGGAGCGCTCGTCTGTCTCGCCGTACGGCGTCACCGCGGCCCGTCCGCCAACCCCCATGCCCTGCCGATCAACGAGACCGAACTGGAGGAAGCCACCCGATGAGTATCGACTTCACCGCCATGTACGCCTCCCACGACGCCTTCCGACGCGACCTGGAACGCCTCGCGCAGGCCGTCGCGGAGGGCCGCGCCCACACCCCCGGCGTCCGCGCGGGCTGGGAGAACTTCACGCACCAGTTGCACATCCACCACACCGCCGAGGACAGCGGCCTGTGGCCGCGCGTCCGGGCGCGCGTCGCGGGGCGCCCGAGGGAACTCGCCCTGCTGGACGACATGGAGGCGGAACACTCCCGGATCGACCCACTGCTGGATGCCGTCGACACCGCTCTGGACGACCGGGCTCCTGAACTGCCCGATCTCGTACGGGCGTTGACGGCCACCCTCGACGACCATCTCAAGCACGAGGAGGACAGCGCCCTGCCGCTGATGCAGGACGTCCTGACGGCCGCGGACTGGGCCGCCTTCACCGGCCGCATCCGCGAGACCCAGGGCCTGCGCGGCGCCTCGGTGTTCGTACCGTGGATCGTCGACGGCACCCCGCAGGCGGACCGCGCCCGCTTCCTCGGCGCCTTGCCGCCACCGGTCCGGGTCCTCAACCGGATGTTCTGGGAGGGGAGTTACCGCCGTAAGGGGATGTGGTCCGGAGCCTGAGCCGCTCATCGGTACAGCAGGCGGAGCACTCACGCCTCGTGGAAGACGATGCCCAGCGCATGCCGCCGGCCGGAGCGGACCGTGCTCACGCCGTGCCGCATCGCTCCGGCCGACCAGCCGCGCTTCGTCCGCACCGGCCGGTCCCGGGTGGTGAAGACCAGCCCGTGGCCCTGCCGGAGCGCGGTCGCGGTGCCCCGGGACTGGGCCCGCGGCCGCTGCTCGACCATCAGGAACTCGCCACCGGTGTAGTCGCTGCCGTACCCGTCGAGGCCGACGACCACCTGCAGCGGGAAGAGCATGTCGCCGAACACGTCACGGTGCAGGGCGTTCCAGTCGCCCTCGGTGTAGCGCAGCAGGATCTGCGCCGAGCGGTCCTGTCCGGCCGCGTGACAGGCCTCCAGCCACTCGTCGAGGGAGTCCGGCCAGGGTGCCGGACGGCCAAGGCGGGCCGCCCAGTCCCGCGCGATCGGCAGCAGCCGCGGGTAGAGGGCGGCCCGCAGGGCGGCCACCGCGGCCGGCAGGTCGTGGGTGAAGTACCGGTACTCGCCGGAACCGAAGCGGTGCCGTGCCATGTCGACCGTGGTCCTGAACAGCTCCGGCTTCTCGTACAGCGCGGCCAGGTCACGGCACTCGGCGGGCGTCAGCAGCGGCCCCGTCGGCGCGCTGCCGTGGACGTCCAACTCGGCGGCGACGGCCGCCCACTCGGTGCCGGCGACCCGCCTGCGGGCCCCAGCCTCGGTGAGAGTCACGCCATTTCCTCCCGTCACCCCAGCATCGGCTGCAGCGCACCCTCGTGGGTGAGCAGCCGCACCTTGCTCTCGACGCCGCCCGCGTACCCGCGCATCGAACCGTCGGCGCCGATCACTCGGTGGCAGGGGCGGACGATCAGGAGCGGGTTGGCGCCGATCGCGGCACCCACGGCACGGATCTCGTTTCGCGGCACGTCGAGCCGGGCGGCGAGTTCCCCGTACGTCGTCGTGGTGCCGTACGGGATCTCGTCGAGCGCCCGCCACACCGACCGCTGGAACTCGGTCCCCTCGGGGACGAGGCTCAATTCGAAACGGGGGAGCCGGCCCGTGAAATAGGCGGAGAGCTGCCGGGCGGCCTCCCCGAACGCCTCGTCGTCGCGCCGCCAGTCGGCACGGACGACGGGCGCGCTGCGCTGCCCCGGCAGGGACAGCGAGGTGAGGGCCGTGCCCTCGCCCACCAGCAGCAGCTCACCCACCGGACTGTCGATCTTCGTGTACGTCGTCATGGCTCCAGTCTGCTGCGCCTCGCCCCTGGGAACCGGCGGGAAACGGACATGGTCCTCGGTTGGGCCCGACGCCTGGAGGTACCGTAGAAAAGCTGCTGTGACCAGCGGCTATTTACGAGTGAGTACCCCGGCGGTACCGTGAAGGCATGCCAGCCCTGAATGTCGAGTTCAGCGACCGCGAACTAGAGGACCTGCGGCAGATCGCCAAGGAGCGGGGTACGTCGATGAAGGCCCTTGTGCGCGAGGCGGCCGCGGCGGACATAGCCCGGCACCGCGCGCTGCAGGAGGGCGCGGAGGCGTTCCGCCGCTTCTTCGCCTCCCATGCCGACGAGTTCGCCGCCGCCTTCCCCGACGACGAACCCGCCCACGCCGGTGAGGGGCGGGTCGCCTGACCGATGGCACCCGTCATCCATATCGATGTGCCCTGGCTGCTGCAGCGCCATGAAGAGGTCCTGCCGGACCAGCCCACCATCAACGACTTCTCCGCGCTGGTCGCCGCTGTCGCGCGCCACCGCGTGGACCCGCCCCGGCTCGGCGTGGACTCCGACCCTGCCTGGCGGGCCGCCGCCCTGCTGCACACCCTCGCCCTGCTCAAGCCGCTGCCCTCGGCCAACGCCCGCTTCGCCTGTGCGACAGCCGTGGCGTACATGTTCGTCAGCGACGTCGGCATCGACCCGCCCTACGGCGCCCTCGTCGACCTCGCCCGCGATCTGATCTCAGGCAAGGCCGACGTCTACGGAGCGGCCGACCGGCTGCGTTCCTGGCAGATCTGAGGGCCGCCGACCGCAGCCGCGACGACCCGCCCCCGGGGCCGCCGACCGAGGGCGGGAGGAACAAGGCCGGCGGCCCGTGCGGCGCAGGAGAGCCGCCGTCCTGCGCAGGGCCTCCGAGAAGGGCCGCTACCCAGTGCACTACGGGGTGGTGCACGCCGGGAGCGTGCGCGGTGCTCCGGCGCGTGCGCCTGTTTCACACGGGGCGCATGGAATGACGAAAGCTCATGCAGGCGAGGCGAGTTGCCGCCGTTTCTGACCAACCTTCAAAGAGGCAGATGTTGCCCAAGTGCCTTGTTGGTCATGAGTGTGTTGTGCAAGGGTGAACTACCCGTGCGGGGGGTGTAATGGCCGGGTGTCGATCGGCCAATCGGAAAACCGGGCCGGACGGACCTACCTGAATTCACGCCCTCCTGTGAGTCCCATGCGTGTGGGAAGGAATCCGCTCAGTGCCCACCCCCCACCCACCTCATCCCCCTTACCCGCCGCCGGGCGGTGTTCCCGGAGAATCCGACGAGAACCTCGCCACTCGGCTCAGGGGCCGTCCCGACGGCGAGGTCGCCCAATCCGTCGCGCTGCTGATGGCGCGGCACTGGCAGCCCGCCCGCGACTACGCCGCCATCTGCCTGGCCTCCCCTGCCGACCTCGCCTCCATGGTGACGGCGTCCGCCTTCCACCAGGTCCTCGACCGGCTGGCGCTTGGCGAACCCGCGCTCGCGCTGCGGCCCCGGATTCTGGTGGCCGTACGCGAGACGGTCCGCGTGTGGTCCGCCGAGGACCGGATATCCAGTGTTCTGCCGGAGCTGCAGAAACCCTCCGGCGGCCGCGGTATACGGACCGCGAAGTCCATGACGCCCGAAAACCGCAGGCTCGCCGAGCGGTCTTTCCAGGCCCTTCCCGGACTCTCCCGGTGCTTGCTCTGGCACACCGAGGTCGAAGCGGAGTCCATAACCGTTCCCGCCGGTCTGCTCGGCATGGATACCGACACCGCGTCGGCGGCACTCGAACAGGCGCGTGAAAAATTCCGCGAAGGTTGTGTACATGCCCATCGGGAACTCGCGCCGAGCAAGGATTGCCGGTTCTACAACCGTCTCCTCGACGTTCCGATTCGCCGGGGCGGGGCACTGCTGCCGGATGTCCAGCGGCATCTGGCGGAGTGCAGTTACTGCCGTTCCGCCGCTGAACAACTGAGCCATTTCGAGGGCGGGTTGGGGGTACTCCTCGCCGAGGCGGTGCTCGGCTGGGGCGCCCGCCGCTACCTCGAGTCCCGTCCCGGGCGTGCGCCGCAGGAAGCGCGCGCGAGCGGCTCCGCCCGGCACGGCGGCGGGCGTCCGCGCATCCTGCCCCGTATCCCGCTGCCCGGACGGCGGCCGCGGGGCGCGTTGCGGAACTCGCGGGCGCTGCTGACCGGGGTGGGTGTCGTCTCCGCCGGGCTGCTCGCCAGTCTGTTCGCGGCCGGCCTGTGGTCCCACGACGACGGCGTCGACCCGGCCGCCTCCACCAGCGCGGGGGGCGGCACGGCGCCGGGCATCGGCTCCCAGCCGTCGCCCGGCACCGCCCAGCTCCCCACGATTCCCGGGCAGTCGAGACTGCGCAACGCGGGCGCCGACCTCTGCCTCGACATCACCGGCACGGTGAAGGCCGGCGCCGGGACCGACCTGGCGGCGTGCTCGAACGCCGACACCCAGCAGTGGTCGTTCGACAAGGACGGTCTGCTGCGCAGCGCGGCCGACCCCAGCCTGTGCCTGGACTCGCACGTGGACGCCGGCGTAGCCGTCCTCGGCAAGTGCGCCGCCGAGAAGGACAAGCGGGGCGCGGACGTGCGCTACGACCTCACCGTGCAGGGTGAGTTGCTGCCCCGCTGGAACAAGCGGCTCGCCCTCGCCTCCACCGCCGGGAAGCCGGGCGCGGACATCGTCGCCAAGGCCCGCGACGGCTCCCCGGCGCAACGCTGGCTGGCGGATCCGTCGGCGACGGCGACGGCGACCCCGGGCTCGCTGTCGATCACGGGGAGGGGGACGCCTGCGGCTCGGCCTGCGTGATTGCCGGAGAGCGCCCAATGGCTCGGGGGTGCGGGAATGTGGCGGCTGCGGGTTCGTCGTGGCTTGTCGCGCCCCTGCGGCGGAGCCGCGTATCGACACAGCCCCGCGCCTCTTGACGGGTGACGCCTAGCTCACGACGTCCCGCGGGTGCCCTTCCGCCAGGAAGTCGGTGACGTTCTGCACGGCGGCCAGCGCGATGCGGATCAGGGTTTCGCGGGTCACTCCGCCGACGTGCGGTGAGAGCACCACGTTCGGTGACTTGAGGAGGCGCAGGGCCGGGGTGGGCGGTTCGGGGTTGAAGACGTCGATGCCCGCCCCGGCCACGGCGCCCTTCTCCAGCGCGTCCGCGAGGGCGTCCTGGTCGATGAGGGCGCCCCGCGCCGTGTTGATCACGAACGCCGTCGGTTTGAGAAGGGCCAGCCGTTCGGCGTCGAGCAGATGCCGGGTCTCGTCGGTGAGCGGCGCATGCAGGGAGACGTAGTCGGCCGTACGCAGGAGCTCGTCGAGCGGGACATGGCGCGCCCCGCCGAGCCGGGCCTCCGCCTCCTCGGGCAGCCTGCGGCGACCGGCGTAGACGATGCTCATGTCGAACGCGACCGCACGGCGGGCGACTTCCTGCCCGATGCCACCGAGACCGACGATGCCGAGCGTCTTGCCGCACAGTTCGGTCAGGGAGCGCTGCAGCCGGGGCAGCGCCCAGTCCGCCTCGACGAGCGCCGTGTGCGCGGGGACCAGCTGTTTGGCCAGCGCCAGCATGAGGGCGAAGGTCTGCTCGGCCACGTTCTGCGACTCGGCGCCGCTGGAGCCGATGTTGCACACGAGTACGTCCCGGGCGCGGGCCGCGTCCACGTCGACGTACTCGAAACCGTGGCTCGCGCACTGCACCAGCTTCAAGTCCGGTGCGGCGGCGAGGTGGTGGGCGGTGACGGGGGAGAGTGCCGTGATGATCACGTGTGCTGCGCGGAGGGCGGCCGGGTCCTCGTCGGCCGCCTCGACGACGGTGACGTTCGCCTCGCCGGGAAAGAGCGTGGCGAGCCCGGCTCCGGCGGCGCGGCCCCCGACGTGCGGGGCGATGACCGCGAGGATGTTCTTCGGGGGTGTCATGCGGATTCCTCGATGAGGTCGGCGGGGCCGATCGTGGCGGGCGTGGCGTGTCCGGACAGGGCGAGCGTGAGGTCGAACTCGGCGAGCAGGCAGCGGATCACATGCTCCACGCCCGACTGCCCGTCGAGACCGAGCCCGTACACGTACGGCCGCCCCAGGAGCACCGCCTGCGCGCCGAGCGCGAGTGCCTTGAAGACGTCGTCGCCGGTGCGCACGCCGCTGTCGAACAGGACCGTCAGCCGGTCGCCGACCGCCTCGGCCACCCGGGGCAGCGCATCGGCGGCCGCGACGGAGCCGGCCACCTGGCGGCCGCCGTGGTTGGAGACGACCACGCCGTCCATCCCGGCGTCGGCGGCCAGCAGTGCGTCGTCCGGGTGCAGGATGCCCTTGAGGACGATCGGGCCGTCCCAGTTCTCGCGCAGGAACGCGAGGTCCGGCCAGGTCTTGCCGGGGTCCGCGAACATGCCGACGAAGTGCAGCACGGCCGCGTTCGGGTCTTCGTGCACCGGCTTGGCGAGACCCGCCTGGAAGGCCGGGTCGGAGAAGTAGTTCGCGGTGCCGACGCCGTGCAGGAAGGGGAGGTACGCCTGGTCGAGGTCGCGGGGCCGCCAGGCCAGCAGCGGTGTGTCGAGGGTGACGAGCAGCGCCGTGAACCCGGCGGCCTTCGCCCGGTTCAGGAAACTCCGTGTCACCTCACGGTCCTTGGCCCAGTACAGCTGGAACCAGCGCTCCGCGTCGCCCATGGCCTCCGCGACCTGCTCCATCGGTGTGCTGGACGCCGAGGACAGGATGTACGGCACTCCCTGCGCGGCGGCGGCTCGGGCGGCCGCGCACTCGGCGTCCGGGTGCATGATCGACAGCACGCCGACCGGCGCCAGCGCCAGCGGGGCGGGCAGCGCGCGGCCCAGCACCTCGACGGAGAGATCCCGCTCGTGCACGTCCCGCAGCATCCGCGGCACGATCCGGCGCCGCCCGAGCGCCGCCCGGTTCGCTCGCGCCGTGCTGCCGTCGCCCGCACTGCCCGCGACATAGCCGACGGGTCCGGGACCGAGCCGCTGCTCGGTCAGCTCCTCCAGCCGGCTCAGATCGGTGGGCAGCCTCGGTACGGCGCCCGACATCCCGCCCAGATAGATCTCGTACTGGAAGTCCGCCCAGTGCTTGGCCATGGGTACGTCCCGCCCCTCGTCGCTGAGAACGCGTTGCACCCCGACGATACTGGTGAGTAAGTGCAGGTCCGTCCACAGGGGTGGAGCGCCGGTACGAAGTGCGTCACGCCCGCAGCGTGGCGGAAGGGTCCGGCGAAGCCCCCTCCTCGACTCCCGCTCCCGGCCCCGTGATCGGCGGCACCGCGACCTCGACGCCATGGGCCTCGACCTCGGTGCGGCGCGGTGGAGCGCGTTGTGGCGCGGCGGGGTGGACGGCCGGTCGTCGCCGCGGGGGTGTACGGCGGGCATGGCGGCCGTCCTCTCGGCGGTCTGCCGACCGTAATGCGGTGTGCAGGACCCGCACCAGAGGACGGTTCATCCATCCTTGGCACGGCGAGTGTACGAATCCTCCATCAGTCGTCGTCGGCCGGTGTGTCCGTCGAACGGTCCGTGGCGGCGTCCTGCGGTTCCGTGTCGGGGCCTTGCGCCCGCACCCGCTGGACGTGTTCCAGGGATGCACGCAGCTCGGCGAGCCAGTCGTCGGTGTGCTGCTGGACCAGACGCACACACCAGGCGAGGGCGTCGCTGCGGCTGCGGGCGACACCGCCGGCGATCAGGGTGTCGAGCACCTGGCGCTCCGGCTGGCGCAGCCGGGTCATCACGGGCGCGGCCACGTGTGTGAACAGGGCGCGCTCGCCACCGCACTCGACGCCCCAGGACACCTTCCGGCGGAAGCGGTGCTCGGCCTCGCGGGCCACCTCGATGCGCGTCTCCCGGGTGCGCTCCCGGAACTCCTGGATCCGGCCCTGGACGGCGGCCTCCCGTTCGGCGTCCGAAGCGCCCTCGGCGAGCCGGGGTGCGGGGATGCGGCCGATCACGGTGATCTCCTCGCGGTCGACCGTGAGTTCGGCCGGCTCCTCGAAGAGATCCTCGGGCAGCCGGCCGGCGAACCAGCCGCGCAGCTTCTCTCGTTGCTGTGTCGTAATCATGTAATGACGATTACTCGACGGGACCATGAACGCAAGGGGGTGCGGGAGAGTCTGCCGACAGCTCAACCGGAATGTTTCAGGCCTATTAACGAAGCGCTGGAAATCGGCCACTTGGCTACTTCGTGCGATCAAGAACCGCTCAGTTCCGGGGTTCATGCGGTCGAACTCTGTGACTTCGCGCCACTGATTCAACACGCAAGGTTACTGAAACGCATGGGGTCGAGGTGTTTTTCCGCGGCGGACTCGGCAGACTCGCGCTCGCCGGTCCGGCACCAACCACGAACGGGCCGACACACCCTCGAATCCTGCGGAAGGATGCACACAATGCGGAACACCGCGCGCTGGGCAGCCACCCTCGCCCTGACGGCCACCGCCGTCTGCGGACCCCTGACCGGGGCCGCGCTCGCCACCCCGGCCGCCGCTCCCGCCTCGCTCTACGCCCCCTCGGCCCTGGTGCTCACCGTCGGTCACGGCACGAGCGCGGCCGCCGCGACCCCGATGCGGGCCGTCACCCTGAGCTGCGCCCCGACGGCCTCCGGGACCCACCCGGCCCCGGCCCTCGCCTGTGCCGAACTGCGCGGGGTCGCCGGTGACATCGACGCCCTGAAAGCGCGAGAGGGCGTGATGTGCAACAAGCTGTACGACCCGGTCGTCGTCACGGTCGACGGCGTCTGGCAGGGCCAGCGCGTCTCCTACGAACGGACCTTCGGCAACGAGTGCGTGAAGAACTCCTACGGGACCAGCGTCTTCGCGTTCTGAGAGACCGGGATCGCCGAGTCCTCGTGCACACCTGAAGAGGCCCGCCGGTGGGGAGTGCGAGTCCCTTGTCGCGGGGTACCCGTCGGTCCCGCATCAGGGGTCGGCAGGGCGGAGTGGGGCCGCCCGCCGACTCCTGGCATCAGTTCCGCCCCTCCCCGGGGATCGCGGGGAGGGGCGGAAAACGTCTCAGCAGTCCCGCACCGCTCAGCAGCCGGCGGAGGCCGGGTGCGTCGGAGACGATGCGCAGCCGGCCGCCGCGCTCCCGGGCCCGCGACTCGGCCCGGCACAGCACCCGCAGGCCCGAGCAGTCGAAGAACTCGACCTGCCGCAGGTCGACCAGCACATCCGGCACCGGCCGCGCAGTTGCCGCGTCCAGGTGTTCCCGAAGGAACTCCGCGGTCGCCAGATCGATCTCACCCGCGACCACGACCACGGTGAACCGGCTGCCGACCCGAGTGCGGGCATGAGGGTTCGGCGCGGGCGGTTCGGAAGTGCGGTCGTCCGCATGCGGCGTCATGTCCGCTCCACCTGGGCAAAGGGCGCATTCGGTCTCGGTAGTTACCCCGACCGGCGGGGGAGCATCCCCGACACGCCGAGCGCAAGATTTGATTCACTCGACCTGGTGAATTGCGGTGGAGATTCTTGACAATTTGCGCACGCAACGATTGAAGGGGCTTGGTTCAGGGTGTCGGGGCCGCGATGCGCAGGGGCACCGGTTCAGGGGACGGGGGCGCCTCGTCAAGATTGTTGATCTTCGTCCACCAGGATGTGCCGTCCTCGATCTGGCGCAGCAGGACGCCTTCACGGATCGCCCAGGGGCAGATCGTGACCACTCTGAGGCCGGTCAGCTTCATCGAGGTGTGGGCGACCACCGCACCGGCCAGGCTCTGCTCGGCGCGCGGCGCGGAGATGCCGGGGAGCCGGGCGCGTTCGGCGGCCGGCAGTGCGGCCAGCCGGCCGACGGCGGCCCGTAGGTCCGAGCGCTTCAACTGCCGGTCCATGAACGGCCCGTGGCGCCCGGGCGGGGCTCCGCACAGCCGTCCCAGCTGCTGGAAGGTGCGCGAGGTGGCGACCGCCGTGCGCGGGCCCTCCCAGCGGATCCGCGCGGCGACGTCCCGCAGCTGGTGCCGGACCTTGCGGCGCAGCGCCCGCACCTGCTCGTGCGGCGGCGGATCCTGCCCCTGGAAGAACTCATGGGTGAGCCGTCCCGCGCCCAGCGGCAGCGAGGCCACGAAGTCGGGCAACCGGCCGCGCCCGAACGCCACTTCGAGGGAGCCGCCGCCGATGTCCAGCAGCGCGAGGGGCCCAGACCGCCAGCCCATCCAGCGCCGCGCCCCGAGGAAGGTCAGCTCGGCCTCGACCTCGCCGGGCAGCGTGCACAACCCGACCCCGGTCCGGGACCGGACGGTGCGCAGCACCTCCCGCCGGTTCGGAGCGGCACGCACCACGGCCGTCGCGAAGGCAAGCGGTGCGGTCGCACCCCACCGGGCCGCGGTCCGGCTCGCGTCGGCGACCGCCCCGGCGATCCGGTCGATGTCCTCCTCGGAAATGCTGCTCCCCGGCCTCACGTGTTCCGACAGCCGCAGACGCCACTTGGCGGTGTGGACCGGCAGCGGCACCCCGCCCTCGGCGTCCGCCACAACCAGTCTGACCGTGTTCGATCCCACATCCACCACGCTGATCCGCATGGGCCAGGGGGTACCCAATTCCGCGCAGGCCAACGCCCTTCAGTCACCGCGCCAGGGTGTCATCCGAGGCAACCAGCCCGGCACCGCGCGCCGGTAGCGGGTGTAGTCGGCGCCGAACCGGCGGGCCAGTGCGGGCTGCTCGTACCAGGTCGCGAATGCCCACATCGCCCCTCCCGCGAGGACGTCGTACCCGAACAGCACCGGCCGGGCGAGCAACAGGCCCTGACCGCCGATCGCCGCAATCACCGCGACGTGCATCGGATTGCGCACGTACCGGTACAGCCCGCCCACCACCAGGTGCTCGGTCGGCGCGACCGGCGCCGGTGTGCCCGACCCCTCGGTCAGGAAGCGCGCGAAGGCCGACAGCAGGACGAGCGCCCCCGCTGCCAGGGGGACCAGGCCGAGCACGCGCACCGGCGGCCACCAGTCGCCCGCCCGCCAGCCGGTCAGCCACCACGGCACCAGGACGACCACCGTGCCGGGTGCGAGGAAGAGGAAGAGCGTGGACCCGAGTGCCGCCGGCGTTCTACGCATACGGCCACCATGGCAGCGAAGAGGGGCCGCCGTCTCCCTGCGGACGGCGGCCCCTTGGACCTGTGCGGATCGAGCCGGTGCGGCTCAGCCCGTACCGATCACATGTGGACGACCGGTGCGGCGTTCGCGTCCTGATCCGGCACCCCGCGGCGGAAGAGTACGAAGGCGATCACGGCGCCGACGGCGAACAGGCCCGCCGACCACCAGAAGGCGGTGGTGTAGCTCTGGATCGTCGCCTGGGCCTGTACCAGCTTGCTGGTCGCGTCCTTGCCGGCCAGGTAGTCGGTCGCGGCGCTCGCGGCGAGGGTGTTCAGCAGGGCCGTACCGATCGAACCGCCCACCTGCTGCATGGCGTTGACCGTGGCGGAGGCGACGCCCGCGTCCTCGGCGGCCACCCCGCCGGTGGCCAGTTGCATCGCCGCCGGCATCACCAGGCCGAGGCCCGCGCCGGTCACGATCAGCTGCGGCAGCACCGCGCCGGCGTAGTTCGAGCCGACGCCGATCCCGGTCAGCCAGGCCATGCCGATCGCGGCGATCGCGAAGCCCAGCGGGACGACGACCTTCGGCCCGATCCGCGGCACCAGGGCCGTGGTGCCGAGCTGCGCCGCCACCATCAGCGCACCGACCATCGGCAGGAACGCCACGCCGGTCTTCGTCGGGCTGAAGCCGAGGTTGAGTTGCAGGTAGTAGGTGAGGAAGAGGAACACCCCGAACATGCCGCCGCCGGAGATCAGCACGGCGAGGAACGAGGCCGCCCGGTTGCGGTCCAGCAGGATGCGCAGCGGCAGCAGCGGGTGCGCGGCCTTGGTCTGCCACCAGGCGAAGGCCGCGAGCAGCAGACCGCCCGCAACCAGGAAGCCCCAGGTCAGGCCCGAACCCCAGTCGTGTGTCTCGGCGTTGGAGAAGCCGTAGACGAGGGAGAACAGACCGGCGGCGACCAGCAGCGTGCCCGGCACGTCCAGCTTGGAGTTCTCCGCGTCGCGGTGGTTGGTCAGCAGCAGCCAGCCGCCCACGAAGGCGACGACGGCGATCGCGACGTTCACGTACAGCGTCCAGCGCCAGTCGAACGCGTCGGTCACGACACCGCCGAGCAGCAGGCCCACCGCGCCGCCGGCACCGGCGATGGCGCCGTAGACACTGAACGCCCTGGCGCGTTCCCGGGCGTCGGTGAAGGTCGTGTTGAGGAGGGAGAGCGCGGCCGGCGCGAGCAGTGCGCCGAAGGCTCCCTGCAGGGCACGCGCGGTGACCAGCATGCCGAAGCCGTTCGCGGCACCGCCGAGCGCGGAGACGCCGGCGAAGCCGACCACGCCTATGAGGAAGGCGGTCTTGCGGCCGAAGAGGTCGGCGATACGGCCGCCGAGCAGCAGCAGGGAGGCGAACGACAGCGCGTACGCGGTGACGATCCACTGCCGGTTGCCGTCGGAGAAGCCGAGGTCGGCCTGGGCCGAGGGGAGCGCGATGTTCACGATGGTGGCGTCAAGGACCACCATCAGCTGCGCGACGGCGACGACCGCGAGGATCCACCAGCGCTTGGACGAGGCGGCGGGCTCGGCCTCGGCCGCCCGTCTGGGGGTGCTGTCGGTCAGGGTGTTCTGAGACATGGGAGAACCACTCCAGGGAAGTCGTTCCGGAGACATTGAACGAAACGGTTTCGTACACCAGCAGATTAGACCCTCCATAAGCGAAACGGCAACGTTTCGCTAGGTGTGGCCTCCGTCTCATGCGGGCTGTCGTCGCGCTGCCCCTGGAGCGGTCGCGGCCCGTGGGCGGGATCGTGGAGGCGTGTCCACGCCCTCGCCCCCGCCCCAAAGGACTGATCCACCATGGCCGCTGAACTCACCGGCACGTATCTGACGCTGGACGACGGCCGCCCGGCGGTCCGCTTCAGCCGTACCTACGGCCATCCCATCGAGCGCGTCTGGCAGTTCGTGACCGACGCCGAGGAACTCGCCCACTGGTTCCCCTCGCGCGCCGAGATCGACCCCCGGCCCGGCGGCACGATCAACTTCAGCGGCGATCCGAACATGCCCGAGTCCACGGGCCGGGTGCTCGCCCTCGACGAGCCGCGTCGCCTGGCCTTCGAGTGGGGCGGCGACGAGCTGCACTTCGACCTGGAGGCGCTGGACGTCGAGCGCACCTGCTTCACCCTCACCAACGTCCTCAAGACCGCCGACACCGCCGCCCGCAACGCCGCAGGCTGGGAGATGTGCCTGGCCGCCCTCGACGCGAGGGCGGAGGGGGAGCGGTTCGAGGGGCCGCACGCCGGAGCGAACGCCCGCTGGAAGGACTTCTACGAGGGCTACATCGAGGCCGGTGTGCCCTCCGGGGCGCCGGTGCCCGGCCTCGAGTGACCTCTCACGCCATCTGCCGTCGCACCAGCTCGTGCAGCCGCCCGCCCGTGTCGGCGAGCAGCTGCGCGGGCGGGCCCTGCTGGGCGACCTTGCCGTCCTCCATCACGATCACGCGGTCCGCGTCCAGGACCGTGGACAGACGGTGGGCGATGACGACGCGGGTGGCGTTGAGCGCCTTGGTCGACTCGATCACCGTGCGCTGCGTCTCGTTGTCGAGGGCGCTGGTCGCCTCGTCGAAGAAGAGGATCCGCGGCCGGCGGATCAGCGCCTGAGCGATCATGAGGCGTTGGCGCTGGCCGCCCGAGACGGCGCCGCTGCCCTGGACGATCGTGTGAAGTCCCATCGGCATCCGCTTGATGTCCTCGGCGAGCCCCGCCATCTCGGCAGCCGCCATCGCCTCCTCCGGCGTGTACGGCTCGGTGCCGCAGATGACGTCCAGGATGGAACCGGTGAACGGCTGCGCGTGCTGCAGCACCACACCGCACTGTCGGCGCACGGCCGACTGGTCGAGCGCGCCGAGGTCCTGGCCGTCGTACAGGACACTGCCGGAGACCGGCTTGTCGAAGCCGATCAGCAGCCTGAGCAGCGTCGACTTGCCGCAGCCGCTGGGGCCGACGATCGCCACGAACTCACCCGGTCGTATCTCGAACGACACGTCGTCCAGGACCAGCGGACCGTCGTCCGTGTAGCGGAAGGACAGCCGCCGCGCCTCGATCGCGCCGGACAGCGGGCCCGGCCGGGTGCTCGCCGTGCGCACCTCCGGCGTCGCCTCCAGCACCGGCTTGATCTCCTCGAACAGCGGCAGCGCGGCCACGGTCGAGACGAACGCACTGGTCAGCTGGGTGACAGAGGTCAGCACCATGGTCACCGAGGTGTTGAAGGTCAAGAACGCGGCCGCCGACATCACCCCGCGGGCCGGGCCTGCCAGCAGCATGAACATCAGCAGGGTGCACAGCGGCAGATAGACCGCGCCCATCACCGTGGTGAGGTTCTTGATGCGGCCGACCTTCTGCTGCAGTTCACGGCTGTGCGCGAACTCCGAGGCCCAGGCCGCGTAGGCGTAGTTCTCGGCCGCCGCCACCCGCAGCTTCGGCAGCCCGCGCAGGGTCTGGAAGGCCTGGTTGTTCAGCTTGTTGCTGAGCACGACCAGCTTGCGCTGCCAGCGCACCTGCCACAGGCCGAGCCCGAGGAAGACGCCCGCGATGACGACGAGCATGCCGATCGCCGCCAGCGCCATGGACGGGCTGTACCAGAACAGCAGCCCCAGGTTCATCGCGCCGACGGTCACCGACTGGGCGATGACGGGCCCGAGCCCGGCCATCATGCGGCGGATCGAGCTGATGCCCATGGCGGCGCTCGCCAGCTCGCCGGTCGAGCGCTCGGTGAAGAACTTCGTCGGGAGCCTGAGCAGCCGGTCCCAGACGGCCGGCTGGAGCGTGGCCTCGATGCGGCCCTCCAGCCGGAGGATGGTGAGGTTCTCCAGCAGCATGAAGGCCGCCGCCACGATGCTGGTGAGCATCACAGCCAGACAGACCTGCGCGATCAGGCCCGTCTGCGCCTTCGGGACGAACTCGCCCAGCACTTTGCCGGTCGCGATGGGCACCAATGCGCCGATCACCACCGTCACCAGACCGCTCAGCAGCAGATTGGTCAGGTCGCCGCCGGTGCCGCGCATGCTGAACCGCAGCAGCCGCAGGGGGCTCAGGGTCCGTTCGGGCAGCGGGCGGTAGAACATCACCGCACGCGGCTCGAACTCCTCCGCGTTGTCCTTCTCGATCGGCGTCTCACGCCCGGTCGCCGGATGTACGGCGACATAGCCGCCGCGCCGCCACAGCAGGGCGACCGGCGCACCCGACAGGGCCCGGTGGCCCACCAGCGGGCCGATGTTGTCCCGCCACCAGCGTCCGTCCAGGCGTACCGCCCGGGTGCGCACGCGGGAGGCGATCGCCACCAGCTCCACCGGGTCGAGACGCTCACTCTCGGTGCCGCTCTGCGCGGGTTCGGCAAGCGTGATCCCGGCGGCCTCGGCGACCAGCTTGCAAGCCGCGTACGAGGCGTCCGCGTCGGCGGCCGTGGTGCGCTTGCCGGACGACTTGCCGATGGAGGCCAGCAGGGTGCGGTCGGCCTGGGCGCGGACCGCCTCACCGGCCTTGATGCCGGCGGCCGTCCGGGTCTCGTGGGTGCGCTCCAGCTGCTCGATCCACCGGTCCAGCGTGGTGAGCAGGCGGTACTGCTGGTCGACCATGGACTGCCACACCGCAGGGTCCATCAGCAGGTCGGCGGCGGCCTCGGCGCCGTACAGGGAGCCGTACTGGACGCTGCCCGGCGGCACCTGCATCCAGAACACGTCGTCGTCCGTCACCTCGGCGGCCGACCCCTCGGTCGCCATCGGCGCCTGGAAGAGGACGGACAGGCTGCGGCCGACGCCGAGGGCGAGGGCGTACTCGAGGGGGCTGGTCGTCGGCGGGACGTACTGGGCGTTGCCGTACTCGTCGTAGGACCAGGTCTGGGTGTCGGCCGTCTGGTACAGCTCACGCAGGCCGATGCGATGGACGACGCAGTCCCTCAACGGGCGTGCGACAAGGGTGTGTTGGGGGCCCGGGACCGGGCCAAGGATCAGCGAGCCCGCCTCCAGGCGGCCCAGGTGGTGCCAGTGGCCCTGCTGCACGGCGTCCACCGCGAACAGGTCCAGGCTGCCGGCCGCGACCAGCCACAGCACCTGCGGGCCCTCCAGGTCGAGCCGGGTCAGGCCCGAGCAGTCGACGTAGCTGCCCATGGAGCCGAGGGCGCCGAGAACCAGGTCGCCTTCGTGTGCGGTCGTCATCTCATCGCTCCCTGACCAGCGCCGCGTACGCGCCGCCGCGCGTCACCAGGTCCTCGTGCCGCCCGCGTTCCACGATCGTGCCGTGCTGCAGTACGACGATCTCGTCGCTGTCGCGCACGGTGCTGAGCCGGTGGGCGATCACCACGCAGGCACAGCCGCGCTTGCGCAGGTTGTCCATCACGACCTGCTCGGTCTCCGCGTCCAGCGCGCTGGTGACCTCGTCGAGGACCAGGATGCTGGGGCGGCGCACCAGCGCCCGGGCGATCTCCAGGCGCTGGCGCTGCCCGCCGGAGAAGTTGCGGCCGTCCTGCTCGACCTTGCTGTGGATGCCGCCGGGGCGGCGCGTCACGACGTCGTAGAGCGCGGCGTCGCGCAGCGCGTCGACGACCGCGTCGTCCGGGATCGACGGGTCCCACAGGGCCACGTTGTCGCGCACCGACCCCTCGAACAGGAAGACCTCCTGGTCGACGAAGGAGACCGAGGCGGCGAGCGCGCCGCGCGGGATGTCGTCCAGGCGCTGTCCGTCGATGCGGATCACGCCCTCCCAGGGGGTGTACAGGCCCGAGATCAGCCGGGAGACCGTGGACTTGCCGCTTCCCGAACCGCCGACCAGGGCGACCTGCTGGCCGGGGCCGACCGTCAGGTCGAAGCCGGTGAGCAGCGGCTTGTCGAGCGGGTTGTAGCCGAAGGTGATGTTCTGCAGCTCGACGTGGCCGTGCAGACGGCGCGTGGAGTCGCCGGCGCCGGGGCGGCCGTAGAGCGGGTCGGCCTGGAAGTTCTCGACGTCCTTCAGCCGGGCCACGTCTGCGGCGAAGTCCTGGATGCGGCCCGCGACGCCGTTCAGCCGGGTGATCGGCGCGGTGAAGCGGGTGACCAGGGCCTGGAAGGCGACCAGCAGACCGACCGAGATACCGCCCTCGACCGCGCGCATGCCGCCGATCCACAGGATCAGCGCGCTGTTCAGCGAGGCCAGCGTCGGTGCGACCACGCCGAGCCAGGCGCTCGGCACACCGAGCCGTTGCTGCTCCTCCAGGGTGGTGGCGTGCTGCCCGGCCCACTTGCGGAAGTAGCCGTCCTCACCGCCGGTCGCCTTCATCGTCTCGATCAGCTGCAGCCCGGTGTAGGCAGTGTTGGTGAGCCGGGCGCTGTCGGCCCGCAGCTTCGCCGTCCGGGTGGCGCGCAGCCGGATCACGACCCGCATGGCGACGATGTTCAGCAGGGCCACGCCGATGCCGAGGAAGGTCAGCTGTGGGTCGTACGTGTAGAGCAGGACGGCGTAGAGCACCACGACCACCGCGTCCACGCCCGCCGCCGCGAGGTCGCGGGCCAGGGTCTCGGCCACCTGGTCGTTGGACTGCAGCCGCTGCACCAGGTCGGCCGGGCTGCGCTGGGCGAAGAACGTCACCGGCAGCCGCAGCAGATGCCGCAGGAAACGGGCGCTGGAGAGAGTTGAGGAGATGATGCGGCCGCGCAGCAGATTCGCCTGCTGCAGCCATGTCAGCACCACCGTGAGCAGCACGGACGCGCCCATCGACGCGAACAGCACCCCCAGCAGCGAGGTGTTCCCACCGATCAGGAACTCGTCGATGTAGGTCCGGCTGAGCGCGGGCACCGCGGCGCCGACCGCGACCAGCAGCAGGCTCGCCAGCACCGCGGCGGGCATGGTGCCCGCGGTGCCGCGCAGCCGGGCCGGCATCGCGCCCACGATCCCGGGCTTGCGGCCGCCCTTGCTGAAGCCGTCACCGGGCTCCATGACCAGGACGACCCCGGTGAAACTGCCGTCGAAGTCCTCCATCGGCACGAAACGGCGGCCCTTGCCCGGGTCGTTGATGTAGACGCCGCGGCGGCCGAAGCGGCGCCCCATGCCGTCGTAGACGACGTAGTGGTTGAACTCCCAGAACAGGACCGCCGGCGTCTTGACCTCGGCGAGGGCGGCCGTGTCCATCTGCATGCCCTTGGCCGTCAGGCCGTAGCTGCGGGCCGCCTTCAGCAGGTTGCTGGCGCGGGAGCCGTCGCGGGAGACACCGCAGGCGATGCGCAGCTCCTCCAGCGGGACGTGCTTGCCGTAGTGGCCGAGCACCATCGCGAGCGAGGCGGCGCCGCACTCCACGGCCTCCATCTGCAGCACCGTCGGCGTGCGGACGGTCTTCGCCCTGCCCTTGGGGACGGGGCGCTTGGGCGGAGCGGCACGGCGCCTGCTCCGCGTCTCCTGTGCGGTGCTCACGGCAGCAGCCAATCGATGGGACGCTGATCGGCCAGCCGGATCGAACCCGAGGCCAGGGTCATGGAGGTGAGGTCGAACGGCGGCCCGTCCTTCGACGACCACTGGTAGCCGCTCTTGGTGCTCGACGACTTGTCGAGCCCGACCAGTACGGCCACCGGGCGGCCCTTCTTGGTGAACTGCTCGCCCAACTGGCTGTCCCCGAGGAACGCGGCGATCTCCTGGGCCGACTGCGCCGAGCGGTCCACCGACTTCACATGACCGCGCAGCACGCCGTACGTCTGGGTCGGCACCGAGGAGACGGTCAGGTCCACGGCGGCGTCCTCGGGGATGGACGCCGCGTTCTCGGCGGGCACGTACACCGTGGCGTACAGCGGATCGCCGGCGTGTGCGACCTTCTCCACGGCGGCGACGTTCGCGCCGGTCTGGATGATCTGCCCGATGGTCGCGGCGAGCCCGGTGATCCGGCCCGCGGCGACGGTGCGGACGACGCTGTCGCCCTGGGCCGTGCGGACCTTCAGGACCGGGGAGCCGGCCGGCAGCCGCTCGCCCTGCTTGGCGAGTACCGCCGTGACCTGGCCCGCGACGGGGCTCTGCAGGATGTAGCTGCCCTCACCGTGCGTGAGGATGGCGGGCGCACCCACCGTGGACGTGACCGTGCCGGTCACCGCCCAGACGGAGGCGGCCGCCATCGCGACCACCGTCACCGACAGGACGAGCCAGCCCTGCGGGCGGGCGAAACGCACCGGAAGATCGAGCTCCTCCGGCGACTGGAGCTTGGCGAGGGCCTGCTGGCGGAACTGCACGGAACTTTCCCTCACCTGAAAACGAGAGAGGACCGGCTCGCGCGAGCCGGCTGGTTCAAGAACCTGTGTGAGGCTCTTACGGCAACCGAAGGCCCCGGAGTCGCGATACGACTCCGGGACTCGACGATCACAAAAGGCGCGATCAGAGACCGGCGACCAGGTTGGTGACCGGAGCCGTGTTCAGGCCGGTCACACCCTCGACGGTGCCGACGACCGTGTCGACCGTGCCGGAAACGGGAGCAATGCCGTCCAGCGCACCGGTGACGGAGTTGACAGCGTTGATCGACAGGCCGCCGGAAACAGCGTCGAGCTCGGCGTCCGAGATCTCAACGGTCTCAACACGGGGGGTGGAGTTCATGATGGAACTTCCCTTCGTATGGATATTTCACAAGGGGGGAGCGGCCCCCCTCTGGGGGACAGAGCGACGGCCGCGACCGCAGGCGCCGGGCTTCCGTTTCCGGTGACCCTTCGCGGCCCCTGCGGTGCGATGGATCAAAGCACGCTGCAGGCGCGGGCTTCCAATCAACCCATGGCCTCACCAGGCAACTTGAGCCCCAGTGGCATCCATCCGTGCAGGCTTGCGCACGGCTCGATGGCGAGTTCTTCACATGCGTCACGGCATCGGTTCATCCGCGGCCTTGCCCGCTCCGCGACGAATCCGACACTCCCGTCCCAATGGCGTGACGAAGGCCGCCGCCGTGTGCAGATCCCCTGCACCCGGTGACCCGGATGGGAATTGGATGTGCAGATTCCCTGAAGTTGTGATTCAGATCGCATTTCTGAACGGAACGTCGTCGATCGACTGCGGACCGTGTCGGCCCTCAATCGCGCCGAGAAATGCTCAGCCCAGAAGTGCGTAGACCGTGCTCGCACGTGCCGCCAGTTCACCGGAAGCCTCGGCGGTCATCGTGATGTCCGCGAATGCCATACGGCGGCCCAGTTTGGTGAGCACCGCTTCGATCAGGACATCCGAACCGGTCACCGCGCGCTGGAACGACGTCGACTGCTGGACCGTCGTCATCGGTCCGTAGGCCCCGCGGGCGGCCGACACGGCGATCACGGTGGCCGTGTCGGCGGCGGCCATCAGCGCCTGCCCCGACAGCCCGCCACCCTCCCGGGCCAGCCGGTCCGACCAGGGAAGTCGCAGCGTGGCCCGGTCGTCGGCGAGGGCCTCGACCGTCAGGCCCAGCTCCAGGACCCAAGGGGCGAAGTTGGCGGAGAGGATCTTGTCGGCTTCGGCGGTGGTCATCGTCATATGGGCGATTGTTCCCCGCGTCGGTTCGTCGGACGCGGGTCTTGGCCGATTCGGCGTTGCGCAAAGCGAGTTGGCAAACGGAATTGAACGCACCGTGCGACCCGTGCGTACCAACAGCCATCCAGGCGCCCGAACAGAACAGCTGCCGTACGGCGGCACAGACTCCGGTCCCCCAGGAGGTCGAGAAGTTTGAGTCACAAGCGAATTCCGAAGCGCAAGGCCGCGATCGCGGCAGGCAGCGTCGCGGCGCTCGGCGCAGCCGCCATCCTGCTGCCGCACGCCAACGCGTCGCAGGACGGGGCGTCGACCACTGCCGCTCCCAAGACCCTGAAGGCGACGGACGCCTCGAATCTCGCCTCGCAGCTCCAGAACCTGCTCGGTGACGCCTTCGCCGGTTCGTACTACGACTCGGGCACGCAGCAGCTGACCGTCAACGTCATATCCGGCGACAAGAACAACGTGGTCGTCCAGGCGGAGAAGGCGGGCGCGAAGGTCCGCGAGGTCAAGAACAGCCTCGCCGCGCTGAAGGCGGGCGCACGGACCCTGAAGGCCAAGGCGACCATCCCGGGCACTGCCTGGGCGATGGACCCGAAGACCAACAAGCTGGCTGTCACGGCGGACTCCACGGTCACCGGCGCCAAGTGGGACAGACTGACGTCGACGGTCAAGAGCCTCGGCGCCGACATGGCCACCGTGAAGAAGTCCTCCGGCACCTTCAAGACGAAGGTGTCGGGCGGTGACGCCATCTTCGCCCAGACCGCCCAGGGCGGCGTCCGCTGCTCTCTCGGCTTCAACGTCAAGGCCAGCGACGGCAGTCCTGCCTTCCTGACCGCCGGTCACTGCGGGGTCGCGGCCAAGCAGTGGTCCGACTCCCAGAACGGCCAGCCGATCGCCACCGTCGATCAGGCCAAGTTCCCGGGCAACGACTTCTCCCTGGTCAAGTACGACGACGCCGCCACCCAGGCGCCCAGCGAGGTCAACGCGGGCAACGGCCAGACCGTCCAGATCACCAAGGCCGCGGACGCCACCGTGGGCGAGACGGTCTTCCGGATGGGCAGCACGACCGGTCTGCACAACGGCCAGGTCACCGGGCTCGACGCCACGGTGAACTTCGCGAGCGAGACCGTCCCGGGCGGCACCGACACCGTCAACGGCCTCATCCAGACCAACGTCTGCGCCGAGGCCGGCGACAGCGGCGGCTCCCTGTTCACGCAGGACGGCAGCGCGGTCGGTCTGACCTCCGGCGGCAGCGGCGACTGCACCGCCGGCGGCGAGACGTTCTTCCAGCCGGTGACCGCGGCCCTGCAGGCCACGGGCGCGACGCTGGGCGACGGTGGCGCAGGCGCGGGTGCCGGTGCGGGCGCGGGTGACCAGGCCGGCACCGCCGACCCGTCCGCCTCGGCCTCGGCCGGCGACCAGGCGGGCGGCGGCGACGCGGTCGGCGGCGGCGACCAGGTGGGCACTGCCGATCCGTCCGCGACGGCAAGTGACGGGGCCGGGGCCGGTGTGGGTGACCAGTCCGGGAACGGTGTCGGCGATCAGTCCGGTGCCGGTGCAGGTGACCAGTCCGGCACCGGTGCGGGCGACCAGAGCGGCGTCGGCAACGGTTCGTCGTCCCTCACCGGGACCCAGTGATCGAGTCCCGCTCGCTGACCGAGCGCACTCATCGAGCGCGGACCCCCTGATGGAGACCCACTGATCGGCCTCCGGTGCGGTTCCGGTCGACGGTGGACGGTCCGGCCCTCCGGCGGGAGGGCCGGACCGCGTCGTGTCCGCGCCCGTTCGGACGTCGTCAACGGGCCCGCAGCAGCAACAGCGCCACGTCGTCGAGCCGTTCGCGTGCGGCCGTGCTGTGCCGTACGAGATGGTCGGCGAGCTCGTCCAGGGGCAACTCGCCCGCCTCGGTGAGCCGTTCACCGAGGCCTGCAAGGGCGTCCTCGATGTCGACACCGGGCGATTCGATCAACCCGTCCGTATAGAGGGCGAGTACGGAGCCGGGGGCGAGGTCGACCTCCGTCGTCGGGTAGCCGGCGGAGCCGTCGATGCCGAGCAGCGGTCCACCGGCGAGGTCGAGCACCCGCACCCGGCCGTCGGGGCGGCGCAGCAGCGGCGGCGGGTGACCCGCCCGGGCCATCACGGCCCGCCCGCGCGCGGGATCGAGCCGTAGATACAGACAGCTGGCGAACAGATCCGCGCCGAGATCGATCAGCAGCCGGTTGGTGCTGCCCATGACCTCCTCGGGGGCCTGCCCCACGGTCGTGTAGGCGCGCACAGCGGTGCGGATCTGCCCCATCAGCCCGGCCGCGGTCACGTTGTGGCCCTGCACGTCCCCGATCACCGCCGCCGCCCCGCCCCGCGTCGGCACCAGGTCGTAGAAGTCGCCGCCGATCTCCATGCCGTGCGTGGCGGGCAGATAGCGCGAGGCCGAGTCGATGCCGGCCAGCGGTGGCAGCGAGTGCGGCAGCAGGGCCGCCTGCAGGCCGTGGGCCAGCTGGTGCTTGGCGTCGTAGAGCAGGGCCCGCTCCAGGGCCTGCGCGATCAGGCCGCCGAGGCTCGTCAGCACCGCCCGCTCGTCCGCAGGGAACGGATGCGGTTCCGCGTAGGCGAGCACACAGGTGCCCACCGGGCGCCCCGAGGCGATCAACGGCAGATAGGCCCAGGCCGCGAAGCCGTCCGGGGTGGCGTGCCGCGAGGGATACAGGCGCTCCAGCTCCTCCCGGGAGTCGAAGAACGCCGGCACCCCGGTGTTCAGCGCGTGCGTGCCCGGCGTGGGCTCGGCCAGCGGCAGCCCGTCGAACCGCTCCACGAGCTGCGCGTCCGGATATCCGCGGTGCCCCAGCACATGCAGCCGCCCCGCCCGGGAACCGAGGACCACCAGCGCCTGGCTGCCCACGGCCGGCGCGATCTCGTCCGCGACCAGCTGCACCACGTCCTGCACCCCCACCGCCTCGGTCAGCGCACCGGCCAGCGTCAGCACCTGGGAGATGGTGACCAGCCGGGAAGGGGCGTCCCCGGGCTGCGGCCCCGCCCGGTTCATCTCCGCCACCGCCCGCGCCCGGGTGACACGGACACTGAGCCCGGTCGTACTGGGATACATCCGGAAGGACATCCAGTCCCCGGGCGGGCGCAGCGCCACGAACGAGGTGGTCTGCTGGCTCATCAGCGCGGCCCGGTAGCGGTCCTCGTACACGGGGTCGTTGAGCCAGGGCACCGACGCCCACAGCTGCGTGCCCAGCAGTCTGCTGACCGGGAGACCGATCAGTTCGGCCGCCGCCGCGTTGGCGAAGGCGACCCGGCCGTGCAGATCCAGCGAGCACAGCCCGTACGGCAGCCGTGCCACCATCCGCGCCGCCTCCACCGTGCCGAGGGTGCCGGACAGGCCGCCCACCGGCGGTCCACCGAGCAGATCGGGCTCCGGCAGCAGTTGCCGGCTCTCCTCCAGGGCACGCTCCAGCCGCTTCGCGAGCCGGTCGCAGGCCGCGGTCAGATGGTCCCGCTCCCGGTCGGACAGGTCGGGCGGATGAGAGCCGGGCCAGGTCACGAAGACCGCGCCGTACGCCGTCGAACCGGTCGCCACCGGCACCGCGGCCAGCGCGAAGGGATAGGGCAGCACCACGGCGATGCGCGGATAGCGGGCCGCCATCTCCTCCTCGCCGCCCACCCACACCAGCCGCCGCTCGCGCACCGCGTCCGCGACCGGGATCGGCGCGCTCAGCCCCACCCGCTCCCAGGGCGCGGCGAAGGCCCGGGGCAGGCCCGCCATCACGGCCATCTCCAGCACGGGTTCGGCGGGCGACAGCAGATACACCGCGCCGGAGTGGGCGTTGACCTCGTCCATCATCGACGCCAGCGCCAGGGAAAGCAGCGGCCGGCCCACCCGCGTCCTCGTGGTCGCCGGCGCCTGTGCGGACGTCTGCCCGTCGGACACGCCGACCACCTCCTCGCACGGCCGGGCGACGGGTCCCAGGGATCAATCTGCCCCCTGGCGGCCGGTCGCGCACGGCGAGCGGTGGCCGGGACGGCGCCGCCCGGCTCGAGTACGGGCACACGACGGCCCGCGGCCCGGTGAAGAAGCCCCGCGTACCCCCTTGCCGCCGGTGCATGCCCCCTCAGTTGATGCGCGGCACGGCGTGCGGGCGCCGCGCGTGCGCCCCCGCGCACCCTGTTGGCCGGTTCTTCGCGCCCATGAACGGTCGCGGACGCCAACAATGGGCACGCGTTCAACACCAATGCGACCGCAGGCGGAATGACGGAATGCTGAGGGGCGGGCAGTGATCCGGGTACTTCTGGTACATGACGAGTGTCTGGTCCGATCGGTGCTGGCGGACTGGCTGCGCCGGGAACCCGACCTTGGAGTGGAGGACACGCCGTGGCGCAGCGCACCCGGCCGGGTGAGATCCCTGCGGCCCGAAGTCTGTGCGGCGGACCTGGAGTGCGCGGACGCGTACGGCATCCCGCCGCTCGGCGAGTTACGCTCGCGGGGCCCGAACGGGGCTCCGCCGAGACTTCTCGTGCTTGCCAGTGCGAACAGGCCTGGCCTGCTGAAACGGGCGATCGAGGCGGGGGCGCTCGGCTACGTCGACAAGGAGGCGTCCCCGGAACACCTCGTGCACGGGATCCGGCGGGTCGCTCAGGGGGAACGTTTCATCAGCGACTCCTTGGGCTTCGGGTTCCTCAAGGCCGCCGAGATGCCGCTCACCCGGCGGGAGCTGAGTGTGTTATCCCTGGCCGCCGAGGGTGCGTCCGTCGCGGAGATCGCCGGGAGCCTCCACCTGTCCCACGGGACGGTGCGCAACTACATGGCGGCCATCACCCGCAAGACGGGGGCCCGCAACCGGATCGACGCGATCCGTATCTCTCAGGGGGAGGGCTGGCTGTGACGGCACGGGCGTCCAGCTGCCGACGAGCTCCCGGTACAGCGGCGAGGTCTCCAGCAGCTCGTGGTGGGTTCCGCACGCGGTGCCCCGCCCGTCCATGACCAGCACACGATCCGCCCGCCGCGCCGAGCTGATGCGGTGGGCGACCACGACCAGGGTGCCGCCCGGCCGCTGCGCGAACGCACGCTCGGCGCGCTCCTCCGCCTGCGGATCCAGATGACAGGTCGCCTCGTCGAGCAGGGCGAGCGGGGCGTCCGAGAGATAGGCGCGGGCCAGTGCGATCAGCTGCCGTTCGCCTGCGGAGAGCGCCGCGGGGTCGATCCGGGCACCGGGCCCGCCGAGCGCGTCGACCAGCGGACCGAGCCCGACGGCGTCGGCCGCCGCGAGCAGCTCCGCCTCGGGCACGGGGCCCTCCCGGAAGTGGGCGAGATTGTCGGCGACGGTCCCGGTGAACACGTACGCCTCCTGCGGAATGAGCACCCGCCGTCGAGCGGCAGCCGCCGACGGCACCGGCTCCCCACCCACCCGGATCGTCCCGCGACGCGGCTCCAACACTCCCGCGACGAGAGCGGTGAGCGTGGACTTCCCGATCCCGCTCGGGCCGACGACGGCCAGGTGGGAGCCGGCAGGAAGGACGAGGTCCAGGTCTTCGATGACGGGGGTGGCGGCGGGGCCGTAGGCGAAGGTGACGGAGGCGAGGGAGAGGGCGGGGGCGTTGGTGGGCGCCGGGCGTCGCGGGGCCGGTGCGGGGAGTTTGCTCCGGCGGACCGGTACGGCCGGGGGGCGGTGCGGGTGGTCGCCGGGGGTGGCCGCGGTGGCGGCTGTGTCGTCGGGAGGCGATGGGTGCGGGGCAGGGGTGGGTGGCCCGTCTTGGCTGTCGGGTGCTGCGCCGGGGGACGCGTGAGCGGGAGTCGTTCGGTGGGGGTCAGGGGCTTGCCTGTCGGCCGGGGCTGGGATCGGCGGTTCGCTTTGCCGGTCGGGCACGGCAACCGTGTGGGGAGCCGGGCCGCCGGTGGGTTGGTCGGTGGGTGTCGGCCGGGTCAGAGCCCGTACGGGGTGGCCGTCGGGGCTGTCTTTTGCGGTTCGCACCTGGGGCGGACGGTCGGTGCCGGCCCTGTGGGGCGGAGCCAGACGCCGCAGCACCACCGTCAGGCGGGAGCCGCTCGTGCCCAGGCCGTGGACGAGGTCGCCGAGGGCCGGGAGGAGGGACTGGGTGATGTAGGCGAGGGCGCCGACCAGGGCGCCCGTCGTGACACCCCGGGACAGGAGCCAGGGGGCGGCGGCGAGCAGCAGCACGATCGGGAGCTGGCCGCCGACGGCGAGCGACGCGATGCGCAGGACGCCCCAGCGGGCGAGGGAGCGGGCGGCCCGCAGTTCGGCGTCGACGAGTTCCCCCGTGTCGGCGGCGATCCGCTCCTCGGCGCCGGTGGCCGTGATGTCCCGCAGCCCCGGGCAGACGGCACCCAGGCGGTCGGCCAGGGCCTCGTCGGCGACGAGGAACGCCTCCTGCCGGCGGGCCAACGGCCGCAGCGACGCCGCGAAGAGGGCCACTCCGGCCACCAGCGGCGGCCCCACCACCAGCAGGAGCAGCGGAGCGAGCGAGAACAGGCCGACGAACGCCCCCACCGCGGTGAACACGAACGAGCGCGACACCATCACGAGCCCGGCGAAGGTGTCCCGCGCGATCTCCACCTGCTGCGTCAGCCCCGACAGTGCCCCGCCGTCGGCCTCCCGCACCCCGCGCCCGACGACCCCCTCGACGAGCCGGTCCCGCAGGGGTTCGACCAGGGCGGCGACGGCCGTGTAGACCCGTCCGGTCCCGTACGCCCCCACCACGACACCGAGCCCGGCCACCCCGAGCCAGGCCAGCCCGACCTCGGCCCGCCCGGCCAGGAACCCCGCGTCGAGTGCCCGCGCCGGGGCGTACCCGGTGACAAAGGTCTGTCCCGTCTCCAGCACGGACCACCCGCCGAGCCGCACCACGACCCGCCACCGGTCCCGCAGGAAACGAAGCCCCCGCACAAGGATCCCCCCGCCGTGCTCGGCGCCGCCCCGGCCGTTCATGCGGGCGCCCCGTCTCCGCCCACCATCCGGAACCGGACGCCCTGCCACCGCCCGATGCACGCCCTCGCCGCCAGGCCGCCGCCCGACAGCGAACGAGGACCGCACCACCCGCCCCCCTCCTGCCAGAGACACACCTCGTCACCGAGCCCTGCCGAGCAGCCGGCGGTCCGCCGGGGCTGCTCCGCTCGCGCGTCGCTCCGCCGAATGTGCCGGGGGCCGTGTCGTTTGATCCCGCCCTGCCTGGGACACCCCTCCTCACCGAGCCCTGCCGCGCAGTCGGCGTTCCGCGGAAGCCCCTCCACTCGCGCGTCGCCCCGCCGAAACCCCCGACCACGCCAGCGGCCCCCGCCGTTCACGCTTGCCCCCCGTCTCCGAACACCGCCCGATAACCGGCCGTCCGCCACAACTCCGCATGTGTGCCCACCGCCCGCACCCGCCCTCCGTCCAGCCACGCCACCGCATCCGCACGGGCCGCCGTGGCCGCTCGGTGGGCGATGAGGAGTCGGGTGCCGGCGGCGCCCCGGGTCAGGGACTCGGCGATCTGTGCCTCCGTCACCGTGTCGAGGCTGGAGAGGGCGTCGTCGAGGATGAGCAGGCGGCCGTCGTGGGCGAAGGCCCGGGCCAGGCCGAGGCGTTGGGACTCCCCGCCGGAACGGGGTGCGTCGGCGCACGCGGTGGCGTAGCCCTTCGGCAGGCGGTGTACGAAGTCGTCGGCACGTGCCAGGCGAGTCGCCTCGCGGATGCGGGCGGGCGAGGGGGGCTGCAGGCCGAGCGTGAGCGCGTCCTCGATGGTGGTGCCCAGGAGGGCGGGGCGTTCGAAGGCGTAACCGACCGAGCCGCGAAGGTCTTTGTGGGTCAGCTCGCGCAGGGGGACGCCGTCGAGCAGGATCTCTCCCGCGTCCGGCTCGGCCAGCCGGCCGGCGAGTGCGGCGAGCAGCGACTTGCCCGTGCCGGAACGGCCGACCAGGGCGAGTGTCGTGCCGCCGGGGACGACGAGGTCGACGCCGTCGAGAACGGTACGGTCGCCGCGCCGCGCCGTCACGCCACGCAGCTCCAAGCGGCCGGAACCGGGCGGCAGTTGGCGGTGGCCGTATGTCATGGTCGGTTCGGTCAGTACCTCGTTGAGGCGCCCGGCGGCCGCCTTGGCCCGGGCCAGGCTCGCGAACTGGCCGACCAGCACGCCGACGCCGGTCGCCAGGACCGCGTACCGGGAGGCCGCGAGCGCCTCGCCGACCGACAGCCGGTGCCGGGTGAGGAGCAGTCCGGCCACGGCGACGACGCCCAGCTGCAGCAGCGGCGCCACGGCGCTCGCCTGCGCCGCGGCCCGCCCCTGCACCCGCCACATGCGGTGGCCCGCGCGTGACAGTTCGGGCAGGGGTCGTAGGATTCGCGCCGCCTCCTTGTCCGCCGTACCCGCCGCCTCGATGGTGCGGTGGCCGGCCACCGCCTCCGCCAGCGCGCCCGCGATCCGCCCCTGCACCTGCTGGTAGTCCGCCACGCAGCGGGTCGTGTCACGGGAGAAGGCGCGCAGCAGGAGCGTCAGGAGTGGCCCTCCGGCCAGGAACACGGCCGCCAGCCACGGGTCGATCAGGCCGAGCGCCACCATGCCCCCGACGGGGCCGGCCAGCGCGGCGAGCAGTGCGGCGCGGGCGGCCGGAGCGGTCCCCGCCTGGGCCGCGTTGCCGACGAGGCGGGCGACCAGGTCGCCGGGTCCGAAGCGGGCGGCGGCACGCGGGCCGACGGCCAGCACATGTCCCGTCAGCCGTCGCCGCAGCCAGGCCGTCGTCCGGGCGTCGACGGTGCCGCTCAGCACGGTCTCGCCGGCGTCGAGCAGGGCCAGCAGCAGCACGATCCCCGCGCAGTACAGCACCCAGCGGGTCGCCGGGGAGTGGGCGAGGAGGAGGTCGAGAGTGCGGCCGAGCGCGGCCGGCAGCAGGAGTCCGGCACCGGTGGACGCCGTGCTCATCAGGCAGAGGGCGATGCAGCGTGCGCCGCTGTGCCGGGTGGCGGAGTTCAGCAACGCGGCGGGAGGTGCGGCGTCGGCACGAGTCGTCATACGGCTGCGGCCTCGCATCCGGGGTCGGGGGAGCGCAGGACCCCGGGCGGCCCCTCCCTCGCGGGAGCGGACCGCCCGGAGCCGTGGATCACGGTGCCGTCAGAGACAGAGCAGAACGCTCGCCGCGCTGATGCAGGAGAGCAGGCTCGCGGTGCTGGCGCCGCCGCCACCGCCGGTGTGCTCGTCGGATTCCATCGTCTGCAGGTCGAGCAGTGCCATTTCGTGTCCTTCCATCTGTGTGTTCACCCGTGGGGACGGGGTTGGGTCACGACTCCGTCAGGTCGCGGAGCCGCGTCATAGGGGCCGCCGCAGCGGCGGGAGGAACGGCAGGTGGGCGCTGCCACCGGTGGCTGCCGCGAGCGCGAGCAGGCACCCTGCCGTTCCGGTGGCGAGGTCCATGGACAGCCGCATCATCTGGTGCCCGGGGAAGGCCAGTTGGCCCTCGTACGCCATCGCGTACCAGCCGAGGGCGGCGATCTGCTCGGCCAGGTGGCGGTCCGTCGCGCTCGGCTCCGTGGTGCGGCCGAGGTGCAGGATCATCCCGGCGCGGCCCTGGAACAGGCCGGGCTGTGCGTAGAAGCGGGAGGTGGCGGCGGTGAGGATGCCGGAGCGCGCCTTGTCGAACTCCGCGTCGGCGGCGTGCGCGAGATAGTCGTCCAGCACCATGCCGAGGCCCGCGCTGCCGTCACCGAGGTAGGGCAGGGTCCGCCAGCCCTCGTCGACCTCCAGACCACCGCCGCTCTTCTGCACCACGCAGCACTCCAGATCCCGGCGCAGCGCCACTGAGGCCGCGTCCAGCAGCCCGGCGTCGCCGGTCCACTCGTACTGCCGCAGCAGGAACAGCGCCGGCCCGCTTGCACCCCGCAACAGCCCGGCCCGCCGCCGGGGCGTGTCGGGCAGCGGCTCGGCAAGGCGTCCCACGACGATCTCCGCCGCTTCGGCGGCCCGCTCGCGCAGCTCCGACTCACCCGTGGTGCTTGCCAGTTGGCCGAGGACCAGGCCGAGGCCGGCCAGGCCGCCGTGCAGGGTGGAGGAGAGGTTCTGCCACTTCTCGGCGAGGATGCCCTCGACCAGGTCGAGCGCCCGCTGCCGGTGGCCGAGCCGGTCCAGGACGTGCGCGACGCCCGCAAGCCCGTCGTAGAGGCCGAGCGGTGTGCCGGGCGGTGGCGGGGCCGTACGGTTGAGGAGCCAGCGTTCGCCCTCCTCGTACCGTTCGGCTCCGGTCTCGGCCAGCGCGTACAGCACTCCGGCCGCACCGTGCGCGAGCCCGAGTCCGCCGCCGTCGGAGAACTGGGCGATGTCGCCCGGGAAGAGCCGGTCCTCGCGCTCCGGGGTGGCCGAGGCGAGGATCGCCTTGACCATCGAGTCACGGCTGTGCGGCCAGTCGCCGGGCCGCACCAGCGCCGGTGCGCCCACACCGGCGCCGCGCGTGATCTCCGCGACCGCCTCGTCCAGGAACTCCCGCGGCACGTCCGGGAACTGCTCCGCGATCACCTCGGCCAGGTGCGCCGCCTTGCCCCGGTCGACCACAAAGAGAGTGGTCACGGGCAGGAACAGCGCGAGCCGTAAGCACGCCAGCGCATAACGGTCGACATCCGTGCCCCTCCGGTCGGGCGGGGCGAAGAAGCCGGGGTGCGCGACGACCTGACGGCCGTTTTCCGTCACCGGCGCCGCCGCCTCGAAGTCGAGCAGGAACACCGACTCCTCGTCCGGCGCCACCATGATGTTGAAGACGTGCAGGTCGTTGAAGACGATCCCGCGCGCATGCACCGCCTCCACCGCACGCTGCACCGCCCCGTGGATGCGCACCGCCCACGCCGTGTACCGCGCGACGGCCTCCGGATCCGGGTCCGGGGTGAGCAGCGGATGCCGTTCGGCGAAGAAGGAGTTGAGCGGGCGCCCCTCCAGGAAGTCCATGACCAGGAACCGGTGGTCGCCCAACGTGAACCAGTCCCGTACCTCGGGCACCACTCCGGTGCCCGCCACCTGCTCCAGCGCCTGCTTCTCGCGCTCCAGCCGGGTGATCGCGTCCGCGCCGTCGGAGGCCAGGCCCGCGTGCGGCCGCCCCTCCTTGAGGACCACCTTGCGCCCGTCACGGGTGTCGGTGCCCGCGTACACCCCGCCGCCGTTGGAGAAGTGCAGCGCCTTCTCGATGCGATACGGCAACTCGCCCACCGTCGTGGTGTTGCGGGCCGCCAGATGCGGCTCCAGGAACGCCGGCAGCGTCACCCACTCAGGCACCTGGAAGGACGGCGCCCGCCGGTCCGGAACCAGTGCCCCGGCGCCGTCCCGCACCGCCGGCACGAGCGAGCCCCGCTCGTCGACGACGAAGGTGCGCGCGAAAGCGCCGTAGCGGACGTAGAGCGGCCCGTCGTGCCAGCGCAGATCGGTGAGGATGTACGGCCCCTCGAAGCCCTCCAGCAACTGGCCCAGTTCGCGCAGCACCTGGTGGAGCTGCTCCTCGTCGGCCGGGTAGACGGTGACGAACTTGCCGCTGGTGTCGCGGGCCGCGTACTTGGTGTTGCGCAGATGCAGCAGATGCGGTCCCGGCACGAACTTGAACGGGATCCGGCGCGGCACGCAGTAGTCCCACACGATCGCCGCGATCCGCTCCGCGTTCGCCCGGGTGGCCGATGCGTGGATCTTCCAGCCCTGCGCCGGGCCCGGCAGCGCGCTGCCGTCCGCGCCGAGCGGCGTCAGCGTCAGCCAGTCGCCGATCCGCGCCGCGTCCCAGCCCTCCGGCACCTGACGACGGGCGGTCTCGAAGAGCGGCGCCGGCTGCTGTCCGGCGCCGGCAATCCGGTCCGGCGTCTCGTAGAAGTGTCTGTCCGCGAGTGCGTACACCTCGTACCGCTTGTCCATGGATTCCCCTCCGTGGCCCGGCACCGACACTTCCAGCCGTCCGAGGGCCCGGGACAGTCACGCCTGTCACGAGATCACCGTGCGATACGCATGCGTTAAGACATGTTCGGCGCGTTTCGAGTGGGCAGGCCCGACGGCCTCCACGGAATGCTCACAGGGGCTGCGCAGGCGTCTCATACGCGCTGTAATTGCGGACGTGGTCAGTGAGGGCGCCGAGGCACGCAGAACGAGAACTGTGCGCGCCGAAGGTGCCCTGAAAGCGCTCGCGTCCGGTCCGGCCTCACCCGAGCGGGTGCGCCGGGTCCTGGAGCAGGCGCTGGTCTTCGCCGGGGCGGCGTTCGCCGGTGTGTACACCCCGGAGGAGGGCGGCGACCTGCTGTGCCTGGTGGAGTCGGCGGGCGTACCGCGGACGCTGTTCGGGCTGCGCGACAGCTACCCGCGCTCCGGCGGCTCCCCGGTCGCCGACAGCCACCGCTCGGGGAGCCCGGTGTGGCTGGGGCCCGAGGAACTCGCGGGGGACGCCGAGGCGCGGCGGACGCCGCCGCGGGACTTCCACCTGGCGGTGCTTCCCGCGCGCGGGAACGGGGACGGCGGCTGTCTGCTGGCCGTCAGCGAGCGGCCGGACGGCTTCGACACCGAGGACCGCAAGTGCCTGGAGCTGATCGCCGACGCCGTCGGCTGTCCCGCCCCCGCCCGCGCCGCCGAGGGCGCTGAGCTGCCGGCCAACGCGTTCAGCCTCGCCATGGACAGCGGCCGGGTCGAGGTCGGCGACGACATCCTGGAGCTGTTCGCCGTCACCCGCGCCGAGTTCGACGGCAGGGTCGAGACCCTGCTGGGCCTGACGGTGCCGGAGGACCTGCCCGCACTGATGTCCGTGGTCGAGGCGGACCACATGTCGATCGGCGACCGTGAGCTGGAGTTCCGGGTCCTGCAGCCCTCAGGCCCGCCCAAGTGGCTGCGGCTGCGCGGGCGTCTGCTGTCCGGGGGCGAGGGCCGGCCCGCCATGCTCGTCGGCACGGTCGCCGACGCCTCCAAGCTGCGCTCCGAGGTCACCGACGTGGCCCGCGTCCAGCGCCTCGCCGCCATGCTCGCCACCGCCGGCACCGTCCGCGACGTCAGTCAGGCCGTGGTGTCCGCCCTGCGCAAGCCGCTGCAGGCCGACCGGATCGCGCTCGCCGAGCTGGAGGGCGACCGGCTCGTCGTCACGGTCCTCGATCCGCCCGATCCGGAATCCTGGCCGGAGCTGTGGCGCCTGGAGTGGCGCACCGAGTGGCCCGACGCGCCCGTGCGCGCCATGCCCACCCTGGCCGCTGCCCTGCGCGAGGGCCGTGCCCGCATCTGGCCCGCCGGCACCCCCCTGGAGCCGGCCCTCGCCGAGGTCGGCCCCGGCGGACTCGCCGTGCTGCCGCTGCCCGCCGGCAACCGCATGGCCGGCGCCTGTCTCATCGGCTGGGACAGCCCGCACGACTTCGGCCCCGACGAGCGCGCCCTGCTCACCGCGTCCGCGGGCCTCGCGGGCCAGGCTCTGATGCGTGCCCACGCGTTCGACGCCGAGCACGAACTGGTCGGCATGCTTCAGCGGCAGCTGCTGCCGCGCCGCCTGCCCAAGCTGCCCGGCGCGGTCGCCGTCGCCCGCTATCTGCCCACCACGGCGGGCCTGGAGGTCGGCGGCGACTGGTACGACGTGATCCCGCTGCCCGACAACCACGTCGCCCTCGTCATCGGTGACGTCCAGGGCCACAACGCGAGCGCCGCCACCCTCATGGGCCAGATGCGCACCGCGCTGCGCGCCTACGCCGTCGAGGGCCACCCGCCGGACGTGGTCGTCTCCCACGCCAACCGGCTCCTGACGGACATGGAGACCGACCTCTTCGCCACCTGCTGCTACGTCGACGTGGACATGGAGGAGGGCTCCGCCTGGTACGTGCGCGCAGGTCATCTGCCGCCGGTGCTGCGCCACCCGGACGGCAGCACCGAGGTGCCCGAGTCCGACGGGGGGCCGCCGCTCGGCGTGGTCGCCCAGGCCGACTTCCCGATGAGCGCGCTGCGGCTGCAGCCCGGCACGGTCCTCGCGCTCACCACGGACGGCCTGGTCGAGTCCGCGGAGGCAGACATCGACGACGGTATGGAGCGGCTCGCCCGGGAACTGTCCGGTTCCGACCCCGGTCACCTCGGCCTGGTCGCCGACGCCCTGCTCGGCAACGCCCGGCGCAGCGACGACGTCGCGCTGCTCCTGCTGCGCTACGACGGCATGGCGCTGCGTCCGCTGCGCGACAGCTGGACGGTCTGGCGCGTGCCCGAGGCGGTCGGTCACACCCGTCGCTTCACCCGCCGCACCCTCCGGGCCTGGGGGGTGACGCGCGACGACATGGATGCCGTACTCCTGGTCGTCTCCGAACTCGTCACCAACGCCCTGGTGCACACCGACGGCCAGGTCCGCCTCGACCTCACCCTGCTCGACAACCGGCTGCGCGTCTCGGTCGCCGACGCCTCGCCGCGCACCCCGGTGAAACCGACCAGCATCGGCTGGGAGGCCACCGGCGGCCGCGGCATCCTCCTTGTGGAAGCGATGTCCGAGACGTGGGGGACCGTGCCGGCCAGCGGCGGCAAACAGGTGTGGGCGGAGCTCCTGCTCAGTTCGTGACGTTGGCGGTGATCAGGCGGAGCAAGTGTTTGGCCAGGGCGTCCCCTGAGTGTCGACAGGACGCCGAAGTGGGGCCTGCCCGCGGCGTGTTCCACGGGGCGGATACGGCGTTTGACCGGGCCGCCGAAGGGGACCCGGTCAACAGCCACTGAAGCAGAAGGAAGATGAACCGCCGTGACGCCGCACACCACAGACAAGCCAGCGATCCGTCGACCGGAGACCGGTTGGGCGAGGGCCCGGCGGCTGCGGGGCAAGGGCGTTCTGCGTACCTGCGTTCCGGCGGTTCTCGAGCAGGGCACCTGCCGAACGGACCACCTTGGCCCGGAGGGCAACATCGTGCGGGGCGAGGACTGACCACCGGCGCGCCCACCCGCACCAGCGCGTAGTAGTCGCACTTCGGCCAACAGCTCGTCCCCCGTGGCCGACAAGCGGGGCCCACACGCCCCTGATTCACCAGGCGCTGGGCCTCGACATCCCCAACAGGACGCCGCCCGGCGGGTGTTGGCCGACCCGGATCAACGCCGATGGGCCCGGCCCCCAATCCCGCCTGTGCCTGCGCGGGGCCCGCCTGATCCATCTCTGCACCGAAGGACGTCTTCGGCGGGCGACGTGCCTACCCCGTATCCCGAAGATCATGCCACCGTCCTGAGCAGCGCGTACGGCCGCACCGTGCTCGCCGGTGGCCGAGGAGCTTCCCACATCGAGCGCAATCGCGCGAACCGCTTGGCTCGACGGCGTTCACGGGCGTAGTTTCGTCCGCACGATGATCGACCTGGAGTCCCGCCACGACACCCTCGACGTCGTCGACGACCAGCGCGGGCAGCCCACGTGGAGCGCGGACGTCGCCGTACGTCGCGCCGACCTCGGCCCGCACCCGGGCCGGGGTGCGAGCGGTGTCCTCCATGCCGCCGGCTGTGGCAAGGCCTCCTGGTACGAGTCGGCCCGAGAGGTCTGCGCCCGCCTCGGCGCGGACCCCGGCCCGGTGCGGCGAGTGAGCAGCGGGGCCTTCCCGCGGCTTGCTCCCCGCCCCGCGTACGGCGCCCTCGCCCACGGTCGTCGGCAGGAGCTGGGTCTGCCGGCGCTACGCGACCGGCGATCCGCCCTGCATGAAGCATTCCCCCTTATCCGCAAGGAGTCCCCTTCGTGAAACGCCATGAATTCCTGCGGGGTCTGCACAAGGCCACCGCGAACCGCAACTACCTGGAGATCGGAGTCAACGACGGCCGCAGTCTCACGCTGTCCCGCGTCCCCAGCATCGCGGTCGACCCCGCGTTCAAGGTGGTCACGGAGATCCGGTGCGACGTCCACCTGGTGAAGGCCACCAGCGACGACTTCTTCGCCCGCGACAACCCCCTCGGCCACCTCAAGGGCGGCCGCCACCCCGTGCGCAACCTGCGCCGGGGCCGCAGCCCGATCGGTTACTGGCGGCGCACCACGCTCGACCTCGCGTTCATCGACGGCATGCACCTGTTCGAGTACGCGCTGCGGGACTTCATCAACATCGAGAAGCACTCGGACTGGTCGAGCGTGATCGTCTTCGACGACATGCTGCCGCGCAGCATCGACGAGGCCGCCCGCGACCGGCACACCGACGCCTGGACCGGCGACGTCTACAAGCTCATCGAGATCCTGAACCGCTACCGGCCCGATCTCGTGACCGTCCTCGTCGACACCCAGCCCACCGGCCAGCTGATCGTCTTCGGCGCCGACCACCAGAACACGGTGCTGAAGGACAAGTACGACGAGATCATCGCCGAGTTCCAGGTGCCCGACCCCCAGAAGGTGCCCGAGACGGTCCTCGAGCGGGTGAAGGCGGTCACGCCCGAGACCCTGCTGGGGGCCGACTTCTGGCGCCCCCTGGTCCGTGCCCGCAACCGCGGCCTCAGCCGCTCCCGCGGCTGGCAGCCGCTGCGCTCGGCCCTGGAGGGCCTGACGGCCGGCCGCTGAACTGCCGGCTGCCGCGCAACTCCTCGTAACGGGAGGTGCAGGCGTCGTACGACGGCAGGAGCCCGGTCCGCCGGGGCCCTGCCGACGACGGCGCCTGCACGCCCTTCGGGGACAGCACCGGAGGGATGCCCTCGGGCCAGGCGACGCCCAGATCCGGCGGCAGGGGGTGCACACCGTGCTCACGCGCCCGCTGTGCCCAGGGAGCGCCCCTTTTCACGCCTTGGCCGCCCGGGATGCCGCACGCCGTCTGAGGACCGCGGCCAGCGCGCGCCGTGCCCTGCGGGCCAGCCGCCGTACCGCCGAGGGCCTGGGAGTCCGTACCACCTTGATCGAGTTCGCGTCCGCGTGCAGGGCGAGCGGCAGCGGGAGGAAGCGCGGCTCGGCTGCGTCGGGGGCCGCGCACAGGGCGGTCCGCCAGGTCGGGCCGCTGAGGCCGGCAACGGTCGGGGCGGCCTCCAGCAGGGCCCCGCCCCCGGCCGGGGACAGCGTGCCGGGTACGTCCACCGACCTGTCGGGCGAGGTCAGCCGCAGCAGTACGGCCGTCTCGGCAGGGACGTGCAGCGGCAGGGGTGCGCGCAGTCGGCCCCCGGAGACACTCACGGCGTCCGGAGCGAGCCGGCCGAGGCCGAGTCGCTGGTTGGCCCGGTCGACGTCCAGGGAGAGATTGCCGTGCTGGTCGGTCCAGTACGGCAGGACCACCCGCCCGCCCACGACCGCCGCGGACGTGGCGGCACGGGCCTTGCGCGGGCCCGGGCCCACGCGGGACGTCTTGCTCCAGCCGCCCAGCCTGACGCGGGCGTACATGTCCCACACCCCGGCGCGCAGCGGCGCGCCGTCCACCGCGCCGGCCGGGTCGACGGTGGCCGTGGCACGCAGCACCAGCCGAACCTGCCCGCTGTCCTCGACCGGCACGATCTCCCGGGTGACCTCGATGGGCTGGAAGTACTGGGCGGCGCTGGAGCGTTCGCGCACCAGCAGGTCCACGGTGGCCTGGCCGAACCGGGCGACGGTGTCGGCGCCCACCCACGCGATCGCCTCGTCGAGGTCCTTCGGCGGTCCGTCCAGCGGGGTGCGGACCCCACCGCCGGGGAACGTCAGCGGCGTACCGCCCGCCGTGAGCTCGGCGGCGACATCGAAGCGCAGCCTGCCGTCCTGCCACTCGACGGTCCCGGGCCGGGCCGAGAGGCCGAGCCCGGTCTCCCACTCGGCGAAGGCCACCACGTCGTCGTACCGGTCGGCGGCGACGAATGCGGCCACGACCTGCTGCGTCGGCTGCAGTCCGACGGCGACACCGGGGCCGAAGCGTTCGACGACGACCCGGCGGATCTCCTCGAACTGCTTGCGCCGGTAGTCGTCCGGCTGGGTGAGGAGACGGTTGCCGCGCAGCCGCTCCACCATCTCCACGCGCAGCCAGCGGCGGTGGAGGCTGTCGCGCACCGCGCCGGGCTCGGTGTACTGGTCGACGACGTCCAGCGCCTCCCGCAGGTTCTTGAAGTACCCGACCGGGTCGAACTGCTGGAAGCCCGCGTTGGAGGAGTCGTCGCGCCGGATGTGGTAGTAGCAGACGTAGTCGCCGATCACGGACACGTTGGCCGCGCGCAGATACGCCTCCGTCACGAAGACGTGGTCCTCCAGGCGCCGTCTGCCCTCGGGGAAGCGCAGGCCGATCTCGTCCAAAAAGGCCCGGCGGAACATCTTGTGCGGGGTGAGGCTGTCGATGAGCGGGGCGTCCCGCACACTGGCCCGCGGCCGGTTGCGGCGGAACAGCTCCACCGGCACCCCGCGGCCCTGGCCGGCCATCTTGCCGACGACGACGTCGGCGCCGTTGGCCACACCGTAGCCGTACATCCGCTCCAGGGCCTCGTCGCCGAGGCGGTCGTCGTTGTCGACGAACATCACGTACTCGCCCTGGGAGGCGTCGATGCCGACGTTGCGGGGCTTGCCCGACCAGCCGGAGTTCTCCTGGTGGATCACCCGGACCCGGGGCTCCTGTGCGGCGAGCGCATCGAGCCGGGCCGGGGTCCGGTCGGTGGAACCGTCGTCGACGAAGATCACTTCGTACTCGTCGGGTGGCAGTGACTGCTTCAGCAACGAGGTGATGCAGTCCTCGATGTAGGGCCCCGGGTTGTAGACGGGGACGATGACGCTGACCTTGACCGGCATCGGGCTTCCGAGCCCCCTCGGGTCGCTCGCCGAAAGTGTGGGTACGGGTGGCCAGATGCTATCTCCGCCGGGCACTCGGCCCCACTCCGCGCCTGCCCCGAGATCGTTTCCGCGGGCCGGTCAGTCGTGCGTCTTGGCCAGCAGTTCCAGGATCTCGGCGGTGGTGCCCGTCTCGCCCAGCCGCGGGAAGATCCGCTCGACGCTGCCCCGGTGGGCCTCCGGGTCCAGGTCGCTCATGGCGTCGGTGGCGAGTGTGACGTGGTAGCCGTGCTCGTGCGCGGCGCGGGCGGTGGACTCCACGCCGATGCTGGTGGCGATGCCCGTCAGCACGATCTGCGTGACACCGCGGCGGCGCAGCTGGACATCGAGACCAGTGCCGTGGAAGGCACCCCAGTTGCGCTTGGTGACGGTGATGTCGCCGGGGCGACCGGCCAGTTCGGGGACCACGATGTCCCAGCCCTCCGGGAAGGCACCGCCCGGGCGGGAGACCTCGGTGCGGCCTGGGACCGTGTCCGCCCCGTCGGCGGCGAAGGAGACCCGGACCAGCACGACGGGCAGACCGCGGGCGCGGAAGGCGTCGGCGAGTTCCACCGTACGGGTGACGACGTCGGCGCCGCTGTGCGGCTGCACGGGCGCGGCGACGATGCCGGCCTGGAGGTCGATCACGACGAGGGCGGTGCGCGGGTCGAGGGCGGTGACGGTCATGGATCAGGCCTTTCGTTGCGGTACGAGGCTGTCGAGTGAACGGTCGGGGAGGGCGGACGCCAGGAGCAGCGCCGACCCGGCGAGCATGAACACGGCCAGGTCGTGCATCCCGGAGGTGTCGGCGCGGTGGGGGAAGAAGGCCGCGGCGGCGGCGGACGCGGCGAGCGCGCCGAGGTAGCCGAAGGTGCGCAGCAGTCCGGCGGCCGAGGCGGTGCGGGCCGGCTCGGCCTGGCGGTACAGGGCGTTCTGGATGGCGAGACCGAGGAGGCCCTGCGGCACGCCCATCACTGCTCCGACGAGGATCAGCGCCCACATCGGGGTTCCGGCACCGACCAGCAGCAGCGCGGCGCAGCCGGCCATCTGCAGAAGGCTCCCGACGACGAGCTTGCTCCGTACGGCCTCCCGGCGTCCGGTGACGGCGGAGACGGCGAGCCCGGTGGCGGACAGCGACAGCAGCACCAGTCCCGCCGTCGCGGCGGGCAGACCGCGCCCCTGCTCCAGCCACTGGGTGAAGCCGTACATGAAGGCGTACGAGGTCGTGTAGCCGAGCAACTGCCGCACATACGTGACGATCAGCGGGACGTTGCCGCCGAGGACGCGCAGGTCGACGAACGGGTTCGGCACCCGCAGCTCCCGCACCGCGAAACCCGCCGCGGCCACCGCGGCCAGGACCGGCAGGTACCACCGATCGAGCCTCAGGCCCGTCAGGAAGACCATCAGGGAGACCAGCATGACCGCGAACAGCGCCATGCCCGGCAGGTCGACACCCTTTCCCCGGCCCGTCGGCCGCCCGGACGCCCTCGGCAGACGGCGCGCTCCCAGGACCAGACAGGCCACCGACAGCGGCACGTTGACGGTGAAGACGGCCCGCCAGCCACCGAGGCCGATCAGCAGACCACCGAGGGCGGGACCGATCACGGCCACGACCTGGTTGGCCATGGCGAGCGCGGTCAGCACCCCCGCCGGGCTGTCCCGGCCCGTGCGCTCGGCCTCGCTGCGGGTCAGCTGCATGGCCGCCGGATACGCCGCAGACGTCCCGAAGCCGAGCAGCACGCGCGCGCCGATCAGCGCGCCGAGCGAGGGGGCGAGCGCGCCGAGGAGCCCGGCGATCCCCACCAGACCCGTACCGGTCAGATACAGGCGACGCGGCCCGTACATGTCCACGAGCCGCCCGACGACCGGCTGCCCCACCGCGGTGGCCAGGTACAGGGCGGACACCAGCCACACCGTCCGGGCCGGTGGCGCACCGAAGGCGACCCCGATCGGCACCAAGGCCACCGCGATCATCGAGGAGTTGACCGGGTTGAGTACCGAACCGACCAGCATCGGCGCGATCAGCCGCCGGTCGAACCCGGTGGGGGAGGGGCGGGCGGTCCGCGCGCCGCCCCCGATGCCGGAGAGCCGACGTATCACGGCTGCGTGAGCCGTTCCAGCAGCGCCAGCCCCTGGAGGACCGTACGCCGTTCGGCCTCGGTGTAGCGGTCCTGCAGCGCCCGGGCCAGCCATTCCTCACGCGCCTGCCGGTCACCCTCGACCCGCAGACGGCCCGCGTCGGTCAGGGTGACGAGCTGGCGGCGGCCGTCGTCGGGGTCGGGACTGCGCCGGATCAGCCCCTGCCGGTCCAGCGCGGCGAGCGTGGTCGCCATCGACTGCGGCCGCACACCCTCCGCCGTGGCCAGCGCACTGGCCGTGGCAGCCCCGTGCTTCGCCACCAGGGTGAGCGCGGAGACCTGGGGCGGCGTGAGCTCGTCGTCCTCCGCGACCTCCCTGATGCGCCGCCGCAGCCGACTGACCACCACCCGCAGATCGCGCGCCGCACGGGAGGCGGACTCGCCGATTCCCTCGGTGGGGCCGGTGGCCTGTGTATCCATACCCCGACCGTAAAACCGTAAGGTGAAACTGTCCAGTCCAGGCTGAACAGTTTTCCCTGTAGATCAACTTGTCGTGACGGGCCAACGGCATCCGCACGGCCCGACCCCGGCGCCCGCGTGCTCTACGTCGACCACGACCCCGTCGTCCTGGTCCACGCCCGGGCGCTGCTCGTCGGCTCCCCGGAAGGAGCGACCGACTTCCTGGAGGCCGACCTGCGCGACCTGCACCGCATCCTCAGCCACCTCGTCCTCTTCCACCCCGCCGCGGACATCGGCGCCGAGGCGGTCGCCGCGTCGATGCGCGTGTACAACGAACGGGCCGCCGACCACGCCGGCGCGACACCTCGCATCCACGCCGAGGTCACCCGCTTCTTCGCCGGAACGGACCTGCTCGCCCCGGGTGTCGTCGAACTCCCCGAATGGCGCCCCGGCCCCGGAGACGGCCCGGCGCCGGGCCTTCCGATGTGGTGCGGTGTCGGCCGCAAACCCTGAGCGACGCACCGGGCGGACCGCTCACCCCGCGGCGCCGACGCCGTCTCTAGGCTGAGCACGTGCGCCTTCTGCTGACGACCGACACCCACCTCCCCCAACGCGCCAAGCAACTGCCCGAGCCGCTGCTGGCCGAACTCCCGCGCGCCGACGTCGTGTTCCACGCCGGGGACTGGGTCGACACCGCCACCCTCGACCTGCTGGAGGCCCGCTGCCGCAGGGTCGTCGGCGTGTACGGCAACAACGACGGACCGGAGCTGCGCGCCCGGCTGCCCGAAGTGGCGTACGCCGAGCTCGGCGGAGTGCGTTTCGCGGTCGTGCACGAGACGGGCCCGGCACAGGGCCGGGAGGCGCGCTGTGCCGCCCGGTTCCCCGACGTCGACGTGCTGGTCTTCGGGCACAGCCACATCCCCTGGGACACGACGGCCCCCGGCGGGCTGCGCCTGCTCAACCCCGGCTCCCCGACCGACCGGCGCCGCCAGCCCCACTGCACGTACATGACCGCCTCCGTGGCCGACGGCCTCCTCACCGACGTGCAGCTGCACCGCCTGCCCCCGAGATAGCCACCGGTTTCGGGACAGCGGGGCGGGGCACCCGGCAGCGGCGGCCGTACGTGCGCATCCGGCATCCGGCGGCGTTGTCAGACCCTCCTGTTACCAAGGAACCATGATTGGATCACCGGCAACGCTTCTGCGGCGCGCGGTGAGCCCCGCACGGCACGAGGGCTCGCCGCGGACCGTCCTGTTCGTCATGTGCACCGGGTACTTCCTGGTGCTGCTCGACGTGACCATCGTCAACGTGGCACTGCCCCGCATCGGTTCGGGCCTGGGCACCGACATCGGCGGCCTGCAGTGGGTGGTGGACGGCTATGCGCTGGCGCTCGCCGCCCTCATGCTCACCAGCGGCACGGCCGGGGACCTGTACGGACACCGGCGCGTGGTCCTCGCCGGACTCGTCGTCTTCGGCGCCGGCTCGCTGGCCTGCGGACTCGCCCCCGGTGTCCCCGTCCTGGTCGCCGCCCGGGTGGTCCAGGGCGTGGGTGCGGCGCTGCTGCTGCCGGGCACGCTGGCCATCATCAGCCGCGCCTTCCCCGACGACGCGGCACGCGCCCGGGCCATCGGCGTCTGGGCCGGCACAGGCAGCCTGGCGCTGCCCGCAGGCCCCTTGCTCGGCGGCGCCCTCACCGAAGCCCTCGGCTGGCGGGCGATCTTCCTGCTGAACGTGCCGATCGTGCTGGTCGCCCTCGTGTGGTCCGCCGCGATCGTGCGGGAGAGCAGGGAAGAGCAGGCCCGGCGTCTGGACGTGCCGGGACTGCTGCTCGCCAGTCTGCTGCTCCTGGCGACCACGTACGCCTTCATCGAGGGCGGACGCGCCGGCGCCGGTGCCCCGCAGGTGCTTGCGGCCGCGGCGCTCGCCGTCCTCGCCGTGCCGGCACTGGCCGTGGTCGAACTGCGCCGCGGGGACGAGGCGATGCTGCCCGTTCCGCTGCTGCGGCGACCCGCCTTCGACGCGGCCAACGTGGTGGCCGGGATCATGAACATGGGCACGCTCGGCACGCTGTTCGTGCTGATGCTGTTCCTGCAGTCGGTCCAGGACCGCTCCGCACTGCTCGCGGGCGCCGCCGTGATACCGCTGTTCGCCCCGCTCGCCGTCATCGCCCCGTTCGGCGGGCGCATCACCAGCCGGATCGGGGCGCGACTTCCGGCCGCCGCCGGTCTGCTCGTCGCCACGGCCGGGCTCGCCCTCCTCGCCCTGGCCGCACCGCACTCCACGTACCTCGTCCTGCTGCCCGCGTTCCTGCTGTGGGGCATCGGCATGGGCTTGCTGACCCCCGCGGTCGTCGCCGCGGCCATCGCGGCCGTCCCGGCCGAACGGTCGGGACTGGCCTCGGCGATGAACAACACCGCACGCCAGACCGGCGGTGCCATAGGCATCGCGGTGGCGGGCGCGGTCGCCGGACAGCCCGGTGACGAGACACGTTTCGTACGGGGCTTCCACGCCGTCGCCCTCGGGGCAGCGGGCCTCTACGCGGCGGCCGCGGTGCTCGCCCTGCTGGTGCTGCCGGGCGCCCTGCTTCCGGGCGGCGAGAGGTGACGTGAGCGGCGTTCGTGGAAGCAGCGGTGCTGTGTCGCGGGAGCGTGCAGGCCCCATCGGGCGCCGCCTACCCCTCCGGCGGCGCCCCACGCCCCGAAATCCGATCGAAGTCCAGCCGCCGCTCCGCTGAGATGGACGGCGTGCTGATCGACGCAGCTCTCGTACGTCGTCTGCTCGTTGCCCAGTTCCCGCAGTGGGCCCAGCTGCCGGTCGTCCCGGTGCCGCAGTCCGGCATGGACAACGCCGCCTTCCGGCTCGGCGACGAGCTGTCCGTACGTCTGCCGCGTCACGCGCACTGGGCCGGCCAGGTGCCCGCCCTGCAGGTCGCCGACCCCACCGGCGGCCCGGCCCCGAAGTGAACTCGTGGTGAACTCCAGGACTTCCTCCAACGGGCGTTACGCCGACGGATGGATGGCCCCTCCGGTAGCCGTCAGCGGGGCGCCGCTGCCGCCCCAGCGCAGCGCGACGATCTCGGCGGCGACGGACACGGCGACCTCCTCGGGTGTACGGGCGCCGAGGTCGAGGCCGACGGGCGAGCGCAGCCGGGACAGTTCGCTCTGGGTGAGCCCGGCGTCGAGCAGGCGTTTCATGCGGTCGTCGTGGGTGCGGCGGCTCCCCATCGCCCCGATGTAGGCGGCCGGCCGGCGCAGTGCCTCCTCCAGCAGCGGCACGTCGAACTTGGGGTCGTGGGTGAGGACGCAGATCACCGTGCGTTCGTCGGTCTCGGTGCCCCGCAGATGGCGGTGCGGCCAGTCGGCGATCACCTCGACGGCGTCCGGGAAGCGTTTGGGCGTGGCGAACACCGGGCGGGCGTCGCACACGGTGACCCGGTAGCCGAGGAAGCTGCCGATGCGGGCGACCGCGGCCGCGTAGTCGATGGCGCCGAAGACCAGCATGCGCGGCGGCGGGGCGAAGGAGTGCAGGAAGACGGTGACCGCGTCCTCGCGGCGCTCGCCGTGCGGGCCGTAGTGGCGCAACCCGGTGGCTCCCAGGGCGAGTTCGCCACGCGCGTCGGCCGTGACGGCGACATCCAGGCCGGTCGGACCCAGCGTGCCGGACACCTGGTCGGGCCAGACGGCGAGGGTGGCCCCGATCGTCGCCGGCCCGTCCGTCACCGTCGCCACGGTCACCGGGCGGCCCTCGGCCACGGATCGCGCGACCGCGGCGAACCCCGGGTCGGTCTCGTGCGTGACGGGCCGCACCAGCAGCGTGATCTCACCGCCGCAGGTGAGCCCGACCGCGAACGCGTCCTCGTCGCTGTAGCCGAAGGTCTCCAGGCGGGCCTCGCCGGTCTCGACGACCTCGCGGGCGAGCTCGAACACCGCGCCCTCCACGCAGCCCCCGGACACGCTGCCCACGACCTCGTCGCCGGGCCCCACGGCCATGGCCGCACCGGGATCACGCGGTGCGCTGCGGCTCACGGCGACCACGGTCGCAAGTCCGAACGGGACCCGGGCCGCGTACCACTCGCTCAGCGTCGGGAGAATCTCACGCACGATCCGCTCCTTCCACGGGCGCCGGGCAGTCCCCCCGCACCGCCGCCGCCGGACTGTGCCCCTCGACGAAAGCGTCCACGCTCGGCAGCGCCGCCGCCATCCAGACGGCCACAGGTGCGCAGCCGGGGCGCGCCTTGCGCGGATCGGCCCGGATCACCCGGTGCGGACGCCGCATCCGGGCGCCGAGCAGCCCGGGGTCGCCACGCTCCCACCCGTCGGACAGGAACTCGCGCAGCAGTCATTGGGTGAGCATTAATCCGTTGCCGCCGTGACGCCGGTTCTGATGCACTTCATGGGTTGTGTCACCGCACCGTCCAGGAGAAGCAATGCGAGCACCGTTCATGTCCGCCCAGGAAGGAATGACCCACTCTTCGAAGGACATGACGCTTCGTGCACTTGCTCAACCTTGGCATCCTCGCGCACGTCGACGCAGGTAAGACCAGCCTGACCGAGCGGCTGCTGCACTCGGTCGGAGTGATCGACGAGCCCGGCCGTGTCGACGACGGGAACACCCGCACCGACACCCTCGCGCTGGAGCGGCAGCGCGGCATCACCATCAAGTCCGCCGTCGTCTCGTTCGCGATCGACGACGTGACGGTCAACCTCATCGACACCCCCGGCCACCCGGACTTCATCGCCGAGGTGGAGCGGGTGCTCGGAGTGCTCGACGGCGCGGTCCTCGTCGTCTCGGCCGTCGAGGGCGTCCAGGCGCAGACGCGCGTCCTGATGCGGACGCTGCAGCGGCTGCGCATCCCCACCCTCCTGTTCGTCAACAAGACCGACCGCCGCGGGGCGCGGTACGACGGCGTACTGCGGGAGATCCGCGAGCGGCTCACCCCGGCGGTCGTGCCGACGGGGACGGTCGGCGGACTCGGCACGCCCGCTGCCCGGTTCGTGCCGGGACTCCCTGAGGCGGCGCTCGACGTCCTGGCGGACCATGACGACGAGCTGCTCGCCGCCTGGGTGGAGGGCGGTGATATGTCGCATGCCACCCTCCGTGCAGCCCTCACCACCCAGACCCGCCAGGCCCTCGTCCACCCCGTCCACTTCGGTTCAGCCATCACCGGCTCAGGCGTGAACGCCCTGGTCGCAAGCATCAAAGAGCTCCTGCCCCCGTCCGACGGCGACCCCGACGGGCCGGTCTCGGGCACCGTCTTCAAGGTCGAGCGAGGCCCGGCAGGGGAGAAGGTGGCGTACGCGCGCATGTTCTCCGGCACCCTGCGCACCCGCGACCGGATCCCCTTCGGCGAGACGCGCACCGAGGGAAGAGTCACCGCGATCAGCGTCTTCGACCACGGCACCGACGTCCGGGCGGACGCCGTCCCCGCCGGACGGATCGCCAGGCTGTGGGGCCTGACCGACATCAGGATCGGCGACGCGCTCGGCGAACCCCGCAAGGTCCACGAGCACTTCTTCGCCCCGCCCACGCTGGAGACGGTGGTCGTCCCGGGCCCGGGCGTGGACACCCGCAAGCTCCACCTCGCGCTCACCCAGCTCGCCGAACAGGACCCGCTGATCGACCTGCGCCACGACGAGGTGCGCCAGGAGACCTCCGTGTCCCTCTACGGCGAGGTCCAGAAGGAGGTCGTCCAGGCCACGCTCGCCGAGGAGTTCGGGCTCGACGTCACCTTCCGGGAGACCACGGTCATCTGCATCGAGCGGCCGTCCGGGCCGGGAGCGGCGGTCGAGTTCAACAAGAAGGACCCGAACCCGTTCCTGGCCACCGTCGGACTGCGCGTCGACCCCGCACCGGTCGGCTCGGGCGTGCGGTTCGGCCTGGAGGTGGAGCTCGGCGCCATGCCGTACGCCTTCTTCAAGGCAGTCGAGGACACCGTCCGCGAAACCCTGGGCCAGGGTCTGCACGGCTGGCAGGTCACCGACTGCACGGTCACCATGACCCACTCCGGTTACTCGCCCCGGCAGAGCCACGCCCACCAGGGCTTCGACAAGAGCATGTCCAGCACCGGCTACGACTTCCGCGGCCTGACCCCGCTGGTCCTCATCGAGGCACTGCGCCGGGCGGGTACCCGGGTCCACGAGCCGATGCACCGCTTCCGCCTCGAAGCCCCGGCCGACACCCTCGGCGCCCTGCTGCCGGTGCTGGCCGTCCTGCGTGCCGTGCCGCAGACGACCCGGACGCAGGGCGCCGCCTGCGTTCTGGAGGGGGCCGTCCCGGCCGGCCGGGTGCACGAACTGGGGCAGCGGCTGCCCGGACTCACCCGGGGCGAGGGCGAGTTGGAGAGCGCTTTCGACCACTACGCACCGATCACTTACGGAACGGTTCCCGAACGTCCGCGCACCGACCACAACCCCCTCAACCGCAAGGAGTACCTGTTGAACGTGACGCGTCGCGTGACGGGTTGAGGTGGCTGAGAACGAACGCTCTTCGAAAATCCTGAAACTTACTCAAGAGTCAGAAGTATTGACGGTGTCCGGAAATCGCCGGACTGTAGTGGACATGCCGAATATCCGGACACGTCTGCTCCTTGTGCTGGTTGTCCTCTTCGGATCTCTGACGGTGGCGGGCGCACCCTCCGCCACCGCCGCGACCCTTCCCGACTCCCTCTGGTTCGACGAATCGCCCCTGACGGTGCAGAACGGCAGATTCGTCGACGGCAACGGCCGCGAGGTCGTGCTGCGCGGCTACAACGTCTCGGGCGAGACCAAGCTGGAGGAGAACAGCGGTCTGCCCTTCGCCTCGGTCGCCGACGCGAAGAAGTCCGCGACCGCGCTGCGCGCCCTCGGCGGCGGCAACTCGGTCCGCTTCCTGCTGTCCTGGGCGCGCGCCGAACCCACCCGTGGCACGGTCGACACCGCCTACCTGGCCGCCGTCACCGCGCAGATGCAGGCCTTCCTCGACGCCGGCATCCGCGTGTACCCCGACTTCCACCAGGATCTCTACTCCCGCCACCTCTTCAACTCGGGCAGCTGGTACACGGGCGACGGCGCACCCAAGTGGGCCGTGGCACTGGGCGGTTATCCGCAGGAGTCGTGCGGAATCTGCCTCTTCTGGGGCCAGAACATCACCCAGAACCAGGCCGTGACCAAGGCGCAGTACGACTTCTGGCACAACAACCACGGCCTGCAGGACGCCTTCCTCGCCACCGCGCAGAAGACCATGGCGTACGTCGGACAGCATCTGAGTGACGCGGAGTTCGCGGGCGTCGTCGGCTTCGACCCGTACAACGAGCCGTTCGCCGGCAGCTACGACTCGGGCCAGACCAGCCGCAGCTGGGAGCAGAACCTGCTGTGGCCCTTCTACCAGAAGTTCCGGGCCCGGATGGACGCGGCCGGCTGGCAGGCCAAACCCGCCTTCGTCGAACCGAACCTCTTCTGGAACGCCAACATCGACTCCCAGAAGCAGGAGGGCGGGCTGCTGGACGCCGGCACGCTCGGCCCGCGCTATGTCTTCAACACCCACTTCTACGACCAGAAGGCCATCTCAGGGGTCCTGATGTGGGGAAACGCGTCCGACGGGCAGTACGCGACGGACTTCGGCACGATCCGCGACCGGGCGTCGGGCGCGGGGACGGCCGCCGTGGTCAGCGAGTTCGGCCATCCGCTGTCGGGATCGGTGGCGGGCAAGGCCCCCACGGTCGACAAGGCGATGTACCAGGCCCTCGACTCCCGGCTGCCGGGCTCCAGCTGGTGGTCGAGCCCGGCCTCGTCCGGCCCGGTCCTCTCCGGCAACCAGTGGCAGTGGGACATCTACAACGGCCGCCACCACGAGCTGATGAACGACAACCCCGACAAGGTCCAGACGTCGGGTGACGCCTGGAACGACGAGGACCTCTCCGCTGTGAAACTGGACGACTCGGGCACGGTGACACTCCGTCAGGACGCCCGGCTCCTCGACCGCGTCTACCCGAGTGCCACGGCCGGCACGACGCTCGCCTTCACCTACGAGGACCGCTCACGCGACGGTTCCACGACCCTGACCTGGAATCCGGTGCCGAGTTCACTGCCGAACGTGTCCCAGCTGGTCGGCTCCGGCCAGTACGGGCTGCTCGTGTGGAAGTCGGGCAGCGGCACGGCACCCACCGAACTGCACCTGCCCGCCTCGTTCCCGACCGCGACGACCACCGTCGTCTCCGACCTCGGCGCGGTCTACGGCCCGTCGGCGTACACGACCTCGACACCGGTCGCGGCGGCTCCCGAACCGGGCGGCACGGGCAGCCGGCGCCTCCTGCTCACCGACTCGGACTCCGGCGTCCTGCACTACGCGCTGGTGACCAACGGGGCAACGGCACCATCGGCGAACCTGCTCAGCGCGGCCAAGGCCGAGCTGGCGACCTGGGCGGCGGCGCACTTCTGAGCCGAGGGCTCGGGCGGGCCGACAGGCCGACGGCGCCGGACTCCATCGTCCGGCGCCGTCGGTGAGGGGGGATCAGTTCGCGGACGGACCCGTCCAGCCGGCCTGCACATGGCCGAGCCGTACCCGCTGCGGATGGTCCCCGACCGGCACGGACGTGACCTTCTGGCCGGTGGCGAAGTCGATCGCCGTGACCTGGTCGGCGCCGCTCTCGGAGATGATGCAGTCCTTGCCGTCTCCGCTGACCGTGGCCCAGTACGGGGTGGACGCCGTGACCAGCGGGCCCTCCTGGAGGGTGGCCCGGTCGACGACGGTGGCGTAGTTGTCCATCGTCCCGGCGACGCACAGCTTGCTGCCGTCGGGGCTCATCGAGATGCCGTGGTGGCGCGAGTCCAGCAGCCAGGTGGTGCGGTCGGGGTTGGTCGCCGGGTTCGCCGGCAGCGTCTTCACCCGGGTGATCTTGTCGGCGGCGATGTCGTACTCCAGGAAGCCGTTGAAGAACGACACCTGGAAGTACATCTTCGACCAGTCGGGGGTGAAGGCGGCGGGCCGCACCGCATCGGAGAAGTCCTTCAGACCGATCGCGTCCAGCCGGTCGCGCATGTCGATGGTCTTGATCGTCTTGAAGGTGGTGGCGTCGACGACGGTGATGTGACGGTCGCCCTTGGTCCAGTCCGCCGACGGGTCGTCGAGGGAGGTGGTGACCTCGCCGATCGACATGTTCCAGATGTACTTGCCGCCGTTGGTGAAGACGTTCTCGTGCGGCTTGTCACCGGTGGCGAACTCGCCCAGTTCCTTGCCGGTGTTGATGTCCAGCACCTGCACCTTGTCGGCGGTGGACGCGGAGACCGCGACCTTGGTGCCGTCGGGGGAGACGGCCATGTGGTCGGCACGGTAACCGGCCACCGGGAAACGCCAGTTGATCTTGTCGGTGGCCAGGTCGATGGAGACGACGTCGGCGAAGCTGGGCCGGGAGACGACCACGGAGGTGCCGTCCGGCGTGGAGTACATGTCGTCGACGAATTGGTCGTGGCCCTGGCCGACCTGGTTGCGGATGGCCGTGTAGTAGATCCACTTGATGGGGTCGGCGTTGATCTCCGCGATGCGCTGCGCCTTGTCGGGAACGACGTTGATCTCCCCGACCTTGGCGAAGTCGCCTGACGACTTCAGGACGGTGGCGGTGCCGTCCCAGTTGTTGCCCACGAACAGCACCTCGCGCAGCGCTGCGGACGAGTCCGCGGTGGCGGCGGTCGCGGGTGCGGCGACGGTCAGGACGAGGGCGGCGGCTACGGAGCAGATGTGCCTGGATCTGAAGGCAGGCATGAGTGCTCTCTCCTCTGCGGACGGGGTGTGATGAGGGCATGCCAAAGGCAACAAAAGGTCGAATCTGAAAACAGGCGCGTTCAGATTCTTACTTACTGGAAAGTAAGGAAGAGGTGCCCTTCTCCACAAGACTGCGTACACGACAAAATTGGCGCGGCGGGCGACAAGGGAGGCTCAGTGGCGGGAAGGCTCAAGGCGCCGACCGGACGGTACGGCGGCAAGACCGCCGAGGAACGGCAGGCCGAGCGGCGCAGGAGATTCCTGGACGCCGCCCTCGAACTCTTCGGCGGCGACCCCGGCTACCGCGCCACCACGGTCGCGGCCCTCAGCGAGGCCGCGGGCCTGTCCACCCGCCAGTTCTACGAGGAGTTCCGCACCCTCGAGGATGTGCTGGCCGCGCTGCACCTCCAGGTCAACGACTGGGCCGAGGAGGCCGTCCTGAACGCGTTCGCCGAGGCCCAGGGGCTCCCGCTCGCCGAGCGCGTCACCGCCATCTTCCGGGCCTACGCGGGGAACGTCACCGGCGATCCACGCCGGATCAGGATCACCTTCGTCGAGATCATCGGCGTCAGCGCACGCCTGGAGGAACAGCGCCTGGCCCGCCGCTCCCGCTGGGTGGACCTCATCTGCGCCGAGGCGGACAGTGCCGCAGCCCGCGGAGAGGCCGCGCCCCGCGACTACCGCATCGCGGCGACGGCGTTCATCGGCAGCGTCAACGGGCTGCTGCACGACTGGAGCGCCGGCTGGGTCAACGCCACGCTCGACGAAGTGGTGGACGAACTGGTCCACCAACTGCTGGCGATTCTGCGCCCGCCGGGGTGGGCGACTCCGACGGGCTGAAACGACGCGACGCTCCCGCCGGAGCGGGGCGTGGTGTCTTCACGGGGCCGGGGCGCGGTGCGCCTGTCGGGCTAGGGTGTGGCGCTTCTGGCGCGGCGGCCCCGGAGGCGCAGCCACCAACGGCGGTACAGCGCCGCGCCGTTGGAACTTGGCACGGGGCCGGGCAGAGCCATGGCGTGGCGCTCCCGCAGACCCACGGCGCGGCGCCTTCGCCGACCCGCGCTGTACGACCTGCCGGGCCGTAATGTGGCTTTCCCGCCGGTCCACGGCGTGTTGCCTTCGCCTGACCGTGGCGCGACGCTCCTGCCGGGCCATGGTGTGGCGTTCCCGCCGGCTGACGGCGTGTTCGCAGGACCGCGGCGTGGTGTCTTCGCCGGGCTCACGGCGGTGCGCCTGCCGGGCCATGGCGTGTCGCTCCCGCAGACCCACGGCGCGGCGCCTTCGTCGGCCCACGGCGCGGTGCGACCTGCCGGGCCATGGGGTGGCTTTCCCGCCGGTCCACGGCGTGGTGTCTTCACCGGGCCGCGTCGTGGCGCTCATGCAGGACCATGGCGTGGCGTTCCTGCCCGCCCACGGCACGGCGCCTTCGTCGGCCCGCGGCGCGGTGCGACCCGCCGGGCCATGGAGTGGCGTTCCCGCCGGTCCACGGCGTGCCGCTCCCGCCGGCCCGCGGCGCGGCGCCCCGTCGGATCTGTGACGACTTCTGCCGCCGAGCGGTCGACGACACTCCCATCTCCTGTGCCGGGGGCCGCCCGACCACGCCGAGTGACCCCCCGAACGGCTCAGTGATGATGCGCCGGAGGAGGCGAGGGTGCGTGGACGGTGTGACCGTGGTGGAAGACATGGGCGTGCACGCGGTGACGAGGAGGCGCGATGTCGCAGGGTTCGGTCGAGGGCGGCATGGGGCCCCCCGCCACGAGGGACGCCCCGGGCCTGCCGGCCGACCGGTCCCGGCACGGCTTCGAGCAGTTGAGCGCCGTCGCCGACGCGATCCTGTATGAGGGCTACCTGCTCTACCCCTACCGCCGGTCGTCGGCCAAGAACCGCGTCCGCTGGCAGTTCGGGGTGCTCTTCCCGCGGGCCTGGGTGGAGCAGGACGGCCCGGTCGTCCCCAACGTGTCCGGCTCTGCCGACTCCTGGTACCAGCGGACCGAGGTGCTGCTGAGGATCCGGCAGCCCGGCGCAACCCTGCGGGTGAGGCTTCGATACCTCCAGCTGCAGCACAAGCAGGTGGAGGAGACGGGCCACGGCCGCCTCCGAGAGGTCGAGTCGCTGCGCACCGAAGACGGCACGGTGCATCTGACCTTCGACGAGGCCGTGCCCTGCGAAGTGGACATCGCGGTCCCGCTGAACGACCTCCTCCGGGGCGAACGCATTGTTCCGGCGGGAGCGGCGGCCGGCCGGGACATCGAGGCACTGCCCTCGGGCGTGGGGCGCGTGGTGCGTCGCCGCGAGGAGGTACGGGCCGACGTCACCCTCAGCGCTCAGCAGTTGGGGGAGAACCTCTGCCGTCTGCGGGTGTGCACCACCAACACGGGACCTGCGCCGGATCCGCGGGCCACGCGCGAGGAAGCGCTGAGTGGCGCGCTCATCGCCGCGCACACGCTGATCGGCGGTGACGGGGCCGAGTTCGTCTCGCTGATCGATCCGCCCGAGGGTCTGCGTGCACAGGCAGGTACCTGCCGGAACGAATTCACCTTCCCCGTCCTCGGTGGCGCACCCTCCACTTCCCCTGCCGGCGCCCCGGGCCACGTCCTGCTGTCCTCGCCGATCATCCTTCCCGACCATCCGCAGGTGGCCCCGGAGAGCCCCGGGGATCTGCACGACGCCGCGGAGATCGACGAGATCCTCACGCTGCGCACCATGCTGCTGACGGACGAGGAGAAACGCGAGGCACGCGCCACCGACCCACGGGCCGCCGCGATCCTCGACCGGGTCGACACCATGCCCCCGGAGGTCTTCGCACGGCTGCACGGCGCCGTCCGCTCCCTGGCCCCGGCCAACCCCTCGTCCCCGCGCGCCGAACGCCCCGCCTGGTGGCAGGAGGGCGCCGACGACGGACTCTCCCCGTCCACCGACACGGTGCTCGTCGATGGCGTCGCCCTCGGTGGCGGCAGCCGTGTACGGCTCCGGCCACGCAGCCGGGGCGCCGACGCCCAGGACATGTTCCTGGCCGGACGGACCGCCGAGGTGGCCGCCGTCTTCCACGACGTGGACGGCAGCGTGCAGCTCGCCGTCACCCTCGACGACGATCCCGCGGCCGAACTGCACAGCTGGTACGGCCGTTTCCACTACTTCCGTCCCGACGAACTCGAACCACTCCAGCCCACCGACTCCGACACCCCCCGCAGCGGAGGCCGTTGACATGACAACGCACAGCAGCACCACCGAGGTCAGCGCCGAACCCGGTCGCGGCGAGGAACGGCAGGGCTTCGACGAGCTCCACATCCTCTGGATCTCCGAGGGCATGAGCTGCGACGGCGACACCGTCTCCCTCACGGCCGCCGACCAGCCCTCCATCGAGGACCTGGTCCTCGGCCTGATCCCGGGCCTGCCCAAGGTGAACCTGGTCAACAAGGTGCTCTCGCCGAGCCTGGGCGGCGAGGACTTCCTCGCCCCCTACCGGGCCGCGGTACGCGGTGAGCTGGCCCCGTTCATCCTCGTCATCGAGGGTTCGATCCCCAACCAGAACATCATCGAGGGCGACGGCTACTGGACGTCCTTCGGCAACGACCCGGAGACCGGCGAACCGCAGACCCTGAACTGGTGGATCGACCAACTCGCCCCCAAGGCCTGGGCGGTGGTGGCCGCCGGCACCTGCGCCACCTTCGGCGGCATCCACGCCATGGCCGGCAACCCGACCGGCTGCATGGGCCTCGCGGACTACCTGGGCTGGGACTTCAGGTCCCAGGGCGGCCTGCCGGTGGTGAACGTCCCCGGCTGCCCCATCCAGCCCGAGAACTTCATGGAGACCCTGATCTGGGTCCTCTACCACGCGGCCGGATCCGCTCCGCCGCCCCCGCTGGACCACATGCTGCGCCCGCAGTGGCTGTTCGGCAAGACGGTCCACGAGGGCTGCGACCGTGGCTCGTACTACGAGCAGGGCAACTTCGGCAAGGACTACAACTCGCCGAAGTGCCTGGTGAAGACGGGCTGTTGGGGTCCGGTCGTCAACTGCAACGTGCCCAAGCGCGGCTGGATGGCGGGCATCGGCGGCTGCCCGAACGTCGGCGGCATCTGCATCGGCTGCACCATGCCCGGCTTCCCCGACGCGTTCATGCCGTTCATGGACGAACCGCCCGGCGGAACGCTCTCCTCGATGATCGTCAAGCCGTACGGCGCCGTCATCCGCCGACTGCGCGGCTTCACGAACGAGCTGGTCAACCACGAACCCAGGTGGCGCCACAACAAGCAGAAGCTGACCAGCGGTTACGACCCGCACTGGCGTCCCTGACCCCGCCCGACACACACCCCCACCACGGACCGACCTACGGAACAGCGACAGCAAGGGGCAGTAACAGCGATGACCACAACCGAGGCCCGGCCCACGGGACGCAAGCCGCCGCAGCTCGTGGACATGTCCTGGGACCCGATCACCCGCATCATCGGGAACCTGGGCATCTACACGAAGATCGACTTCGCCAACCGGGAAGTCGTCGAGTGCCACAGCACGTCGTCGTTGTTCCGTGGCTACTCGGTCTTCATGAAGGGCAAGGACCCACGGGATGCGGGTTTCATCACCTCCCGCATCTGCGGCATCTGCGGCGACAACCACACCACCTGCTCCGACTACGCCCAGCAGATGGCCTACGGGGTCAAACCGCCGCGGCTCGCCGAGCACATCGTGAACCTCGGCGAAGCCGCCGAGTACATGTTCGACCACACGATCTTCCAGGACAACCTGGTCTTCGTGGACTTCTGTGAAGCCATGGTCAAGGCCACCAACCCCGGTGTGCTGGCCCGCGCCGAACGCTCCGACGCCCCCCGCGGGGACATCCACGGCTACCGGACCATCGCCGACATCATGAAGGCCTTCAACCCCTTCGAGGGCGAGGTCTACAAGGAGGCCCTGAAGGTCAGCCGGGTCACCCGCGAGATGTTCTGCCTGATGGAGGGACGCCACGTGCACCCCTCCACGCTGTACCCCGGTGGCGTGGGCACGCTGCCGCAGCCGACCGTCTTCACCGACTACCTCAGCCGGCTCATGCGGGTCATCGACTTCGTCAAGAAGGCCGTCGCCATGAACGACGACGTCTTCGACTTCTTCTACGAGGCGCTGCCCGGATACGAGGAGGTCGGCAACCGCCGCATCCTGCTGGGCTGCTGGGGCGCGTGGCAGAACCCCGACGTCGTCGACTACCGCTACGAGAACATGAACACCTGGGGCAAGGCGATGTACGTCACCCCCGGCATCGTCGTCGACGGTGAACTGGTCACCAACAACCTCGTCGACATCAACCTCGGACTGCGGATCATGCTCGGCAGCTCCTACTACGAGGACTGGGTGGGCGAGCAGCCCTTCGTCACCCACGACCCGCTCGGCAACCCCGTCGACATGCGCCACCCGTGGAACCAGACCACCGTGCCGGTGCCGCAGAAGCGCGACTTCGACGACAAGTACAGCTGGGTGATGAGCCCGCGCTGGTACGACGCGCGCAGCGGCGACCACCTCGCCCTGGACACCGGCGGCGGCCCGCTCGCCCGCCTCTGGTCCACCGCGCTGAGCGGGCTGGTCGACACCCCGTACATCAAGTCCACCGGCCACAGCGTGCGCATCTCGCTGCCCAAGGGCGAGTCGCTGCCGGAGACGACCCTGGAGTGGCGCATCCCGAAGTGGAGCAACACCATCGAACGGGACCGCGCCCGGCCCTACTTCGTCGCCTACGCCGCCGCCATGGCCCTGCAGTTCCTGGAAGAGGCGATGGGGCTGGTGCGGGACGGCGACACCAAGGTGTTCGAGAACTTCGAGGTGCCGGACGAGGCCATCGGCTGCGGCTTCCACGAGGCGGTGCGCGGGGTCCTCTCCCACCACCTGGTGATCAAGGACAAGAAGATCGCCAACTACCACCCGTACCCGCCCACTCCGTGGAACGCCAGCCCCCGCGACAAGTTCGGCACCCCCGGCCCCTACGAGGACGCCGTCCAGGGACAGCCGATCTTCGAGGAGAACGGGCCGGACGACTTCAAGGGCGTCGACATCATGCGCACCGTCCGCAGCTTCGACCCCTGTCTGCCGTGCGGTGTGCACATGTACGTCGGCAAGGGCAAGACCCTGACCACCCTGCACTCGCCGACGTACGGCGCGAACCATGGCTGAGCCCGAGCGGCTCGCGGACCCCGCCGTCGAGGCCCGGCTGACCCGGCTCGACCAGCTCCTGGAAGGGCTCGAGTCCACGCCCGGACCCGCCACCCGCTCCGCGGTCGAGGCCGTACGGCTGCTGACCGAGATCTACGGCGAGGCGCTCGCCCGGGTCATGGACCACGCGGACGCGCAGCTCGCCGAACACCTCGCCGACGACGAGCTGTTGGGGCATCTGCTGGTACTGCACGCGATCCACCCGGAGCCCATGGAGCGCCGGGCGGCCCGCGCGGTCGAGAGGCTGCGGCCCGCCGTACAGGAACGCGGCGGTGACGTGGAGTGGGCCGGCGTGGACGGTGCGGTGGGCCGCGTACGGCTGACGGCGGGCGGCGGCTGCGGCTCCGGCTGCGGCGGCGGGACGGGCGACGTCACCGCCGCCGTCCGGGAGGCGGTGCTCGCCGTAGCCCCGGAGCTGACGGAGGTGGAGCCGGTGCAGACCGCCGCTCCGGCCTTCGTACCGCTGACCACGCTCACCCATCGAGGCACACCGTGACCACGGACGGCGCGCTCGCCCGCCTCATCCGCTCGGCCGCCGAGGCCACGCCGGCGGCCGAGACGGAGCGGTGCGACCTGTGCGCCGCACCGGTGCCCGAGGAACACCGCCACCTGTACGACACCGCAGCCGGGGAGGTGCGCTGCGCCTGCGGCCCCTGCTCGGTGCTGTTCGCCGACGGCGGCGCGGGCGACGGGCACTACCGGCTCGTTCCCCGCAGGCGGATCAGGCTCCCCCGGGTGGACACTGAGATTCTGGGCGTGCCCGTCGGCCTGGTGTTCTTCGTGCCCCGGTCCGACGGCACGGTCACCGCCGAAGGCCCCAGCCCGGCCGGGGCCATGCGGTGGGAGATCGACGCGGCGGCCTGGCAGCGGCTGACCGAAGCCTGTCCGCAGCTCGCCTCCCTGGAACCCGACGTGGAGGCACTGCTCGTGAACACCGTCCACGGCCTCGACCACCACTGGATCGTCCCGGTCGACGACTGCTACCGGATGATCGCCGTCGTACGCCGGGAATGGCGCGGCCTGTCCGGCGGCGGCCGGGTCTGGCCCGCCGTCGAGCAGTTCTTCGACGCCCTCACCGAGCGGCCATGACCACGACTCCGCGGCGCGGAGGCGAGGAAGGAGAACACCCCATGGGCAACATCAGAGTCGGCCGACCCCAGGCCAAGCCCGACTCCACCGGGCATGTGCCCGGCATGCACCAGGGCAACACAGGGCCCTACGGCCACCAGACCGGACACCACAAGGACGGCACCGCAGACGCGCGCCGCTCCACCGGGATCCATTGGAAGCGGCACGACGCCCTCCTCGACGTCATGCCGAACATCCCACCGGGATGAGGAACGACAGGGAGCCGGAATGAAGGTCCAACGAGCAGACGGCGCGCAGAGCGCAACGACGGGACGGCAGCTGCTGATGGCGGAAGCCGCCCTGGCGGGTGCCGTGGCCCTGGCGCTGTTCGTCCGGGAGCTGCCGAGCCTGAGGCGCGAGTGGCGTATCTACCGAATGGCGGGTGGCTTGCGCGCAGGCCACCGCTATCCATGAGCCGACCGTGCACGAGTTGTCGATCGCGACCGCGATCATCGACCGGGCCGACGAGCTCGCCCGGGCGGACGGAACGGAAGCCGTCTCGGCGGTGACCGTCCGGGTCGGCGAGCTGGCCGGGGTCGTACCCGACGCACTGAGTTTCGCGTTCGAGGTGGCCCGCGACGGCACCGCTCTCGCCGCGGCCCGGCTCGTGGTGGAGCCGGTCCCCGCGCACGCCTACTGCGGCGCGTGCGCGCAGGAGTTCCCGGTGGGCATGCCCCCGTTCTTCTGGTGCCCGCAGTGCGACCGGCCCTCCACCGACCTGCGCAGCGGCCGGGAACTGGAGATCACCGGGATCGAGTGACACGTACGAGGCCCCGCCGCAGCATCGAGCTGCGGCGGGGCCTCGTGTGCCGGGCTCAGCAGATCCGCGGGAGCTGCTCGCCGAGCGGCAGGTCCACCACCCGGGTGCCGCCGAGGCCGGTGGAGACCACGACCATGCCGGGGTGTTCGGCCACACACTCGCCGATCAGCGTGGCCCCGGCGCCCTGCGGGTGGGCGCGCATCGCCGCGAGGACCTCCTCCGCCGCGGTCGGCGGCACGAAGGCGACGAGCCGGCCCTCGTTGGCGACGTAGAGCGGGTCGAGGCCCAGGAAGCCACAGGCGTTGGCGACGGCGTCCGGCACCGGGATGGCCCGTTCTTGCAGGCGGACACCTGTCCCGGAGGCGCGGGCGATCTCGTTGAGGGACGCGGCCAGACCGCCGCGGGTCGGATCGCGCAGAACGTGGAGGTCGGGCGTGACCGCCAGCATGGCCGCCACCAGATCCGCGAGCGGCGCGGTGTCGCTGGCGAGCTCGACACCGAACTCCAGTCCCTCCCGGACGCTCATGATCGCCACTCCGTGCAGGCCGATCGGACCGCTGACGATGACGGCGTCACCGGGCCGCGCACGCTGGGGCCGGATGTCCACCCCGTCGGGGACGAGTCCCACGCCGGCGGTGGTGACGTACACGCCGTCGCCGTGCCCGGACTCCACCACCTTGGTGTCACCCGTGGCCACGACGGCCCCCGCCGCCTCGGCCGCTGCGCCCATTGCCCGCGCGATCCGCTCGACCACGGTCAGTTCCACGCCCTCTTCCAGCACGAAGGCGGCGGACAGGTAGGCGGGCCTGGCACCGCTCATCGCGAGGTCGTTGACCGTGCCGTTGACCGCGAGGTCGCCCAGGCAGCCGCCGGGGAAGAACAGCGGCCTGACCACATAGGAGTCGGTGGAGAACGCCAGCCGCGCGCCGCCCAGTTCGAGGACGGCGGAGTCGGCGAGCGCGGCCAGGGTGGCGTTGCCGTAGGCGGGGGCGAAGACCTGCTCCATCAGCTCCGCGGACAGGGCGCCGCCTCCGCCGTGTCCCATGACGACCACGGGCTGGTCGCGAAGAGGCGCGGGACAGGTCCAGCCCGCGGGGTCGACGGTTTCGAAGAGTTCAGGCAACGGGGTTCATCTCCTCCCGCGCGGCCTGAGGCGTCGCGGTGTTCATCCGGCGGTAGAGGTAGTAGGCCGCGCAGGCGCCCTCGCTGGAGACCATGGTGGCGCCGAGTGGGGTACGCGGGGTGCAGGTGGTGCCGAACGCGGCGCACTCGGTCGGCTTGATCAGCCCCTGCAGCACCTCCCCGGCGCGGCACTCGGCGGGCTCCTCGGTGCGGATCCCGGTGACGTCGAAGCGGTGCTCGGCGTCGAACGCGCGGAACGCCTCGGTCAGCCGCCAACCACTGAGGGGGATGGGCCCGATGCCCCGCCAGTTGCGGTCGGTGACCTCGAAGACCTCCTCGATCATGCGTACGGCGGCCGGGTTGCCGTCCTCGCGCACGGCACGCGGGTAGGCGTTCTCCACCCGGTGCTCTCCGCGCTCCAGTTGGCGCACCGCCCGGCGGATGCCCTCCAGGATGTCCAGCGGCTCGAAACCGGTCACCACGAGCGGCACCCGGAACCGCTCGGCCAGCTCGGGGTACTCCGCCGTGCCCATCACGCTGCACACGTGCCCGGCGGCCAGGAAGCCCTGCACCCGGCAGGCAGGGGCCGTCATGATGGCCTCGATCGCCGGGGGCACCCGCACATGCGACACCAGGAGGCTGAAGTTGGTCAGCCCGAGACGGCGTGCCTGGTGGACGGCCATCGCGTTGGCGGGGGCCGTGGTCTCGAAGCCGATGGCGAAGAAGACCACCTCCCGGTCCGGGTTGCGGCGGGCCAGCTCCAGGGCGTCGAGCGGTGAGTACACCACGCGTACGTCGCCGCCCTCGCCCTTGACCCGGAACAGATCCCGGTCCGTGCCCGGAACCCGGAGCATGTCCCCGAAGGAACAGAAGATCACCCCGGGACGCGCGGCGATCTCCAACGCCTTGTCGATGACCTCCAGCGGGGTGACACACACGGGGCAGCCCGGTCCGTGGATCAACTCCACCTGCTCGGGGAGCAGTTGGTCGATTCCGTGCCGGATGATGGAGTGCGTCTGCCCGCCGCACACCTCCATCAGGGCCCACGGCCGGGTGGCGGTGGCGTGGATCTCGTCCAGCAGGCGCCGGGCCAGATCGGGGTCGTTGAACTCGTCGATGTATTTCACCGGGCCTCGCTCTCTCGGGATTCCTCGGTCACGGCGGCGACTCCCGCGTCCCGCGAGGCCTGCTCCCAGGCGTCGCCGAACTCCTCCTCCAGCAGCCCCAGTTCCTCGAAGAGCTGCAGGGAGGCCAGCGCCGATTCCTCGTCCAGGCGCTGGAGAGCGAACCCGACGTGCACGATGACGTACTCACCCACCCGCACGTCCGACACGTACTCCAGACACGCCTGTTTCTGCACACCGCCGAAGTCGATCAGCCCGGTGAGCGGGTCCGCACTGTCGTCGATGGCCACGACCTTGCCGGGCACTGCCAAACACATGGGTCACTCCTCTTGTCGTTCGTGCGCCGCGACCACGAGTTGTCCAAGGGCCAATCCGCCGTCGTTCGGGGGGACTTCGCCGTGCCGCAGCACCGCGAAGCCGTCCTCGGCCAGCAGCCGTGTGCACTCCTCCTCCAGCAGCGCGTTGGCGAAGACCCCGCCGCTGAGGGCGACCGTGGCCAGGCCGGTGTCCCGGCGCGCTTGCCGGGAGATCTCCAGGACGGCCCGCGCGACGCCCCGGTGGAAGCGCGCGGCGAGCACGGGGACCGGGGTGCGGCGCCGCAGATCCGCGACCAGCGCGCGAAGCACCGGTGCTGGATCGCACAGGCCGGAGCCGATACCGAAGGTGTACGCCGAGGTGTCGGCGTCCCGGGCCGAAGCGGCCGCGGCCTCCAGCTCCAGGGCGGCCTGGGCCTCGTATCCCGCGCGGTGGCACACCCCCAGCAGGGAGGACACCGCGTCGAAGAGCCGGCCCATGCTGGAGGTCGCCACGCAGGCCACCCCGCGCGTCAACTGCCGTTCCAGGATGGACAGTTCGTGGGGCGAGCAGGCGGCCACACAGGGCAGGTCCGCGTCCCACCGCACACCTGCGGCCCACAGCCGGGCCAGCGCCAGACGGCATGGGTTGGCCACCCCGGCGTCACCGCCGGGCAACGGGGCGGGGGAGAGGTGGGCGAAGCGCCGGTGGCCCGTGTAGTCCGCGAGCAGGAACTCGCCGCCCCAGACGGTGCCGTCGTCGCCGTAGCCCGTTCCGTCGAAGGCGACGCCGATCACGGGGGTGGTGCCGTCGAGGCCGTGCTCGGCCATCGTCGAGGCGATGTGCGCGTGGTGGTGCTGCACGAACACCGGTGTGTGCCCGGTAAGTTGAGCGGCGCGTCGGCGGGCCCAGCGGGCCGAGTGGTAGCCGGGGTGCCGGTCGGCTGCGACGAGTTCGGGGGTGACACCGCTCAGCCGCCGGATGTGCCCCTCCGCACGCTCGGCGGCCTCCAGCGTGGTCAGATCGCCCATGTCACCGATGTGCGGGCCGAACCAGGCCTCGTCGCCCTCGCCGATGCACAGTGCGTTCTTGAGGTCGCCGCCCACCGCGAGCGCGGGCCGCACAGCGACCGGCAGACGCAGCGGGCGGGGGACATATCCGCGGGACCGGCGCAGTACCTGCTCGCTGCCGTCGGGGCGGACCCGCAGCAGGGAGTCGTCGCACGGTGAGGCGATGACCCGGTCGTGGGTGAGCCAGGCGTCGGCCAGCCCGTCCAGCCGGGTCAGCGCCTCCTCGTCGTCCGTGACGATCGGTTCTCCCGACCGGTTGCCGCTGGTCATGACCAGCACCCGAGGGCCCGGCGGATCACCGGGCAGCCCCGACAGCAGGACGTGCACCGGGGTGTAGGGCAGCATCACGCCGAGCTGCGGGCTGCCCGGACAGACACCGGGAGCGAGGCCGAGGTGTGGGGCCGGCGTCCGCGGGCGCAGCAGGACGATGGGACGGCGGGGGCTGGTGAGCGCCGCGCGCTCGGCCGCCGAGACCCGGGCGATCCGCTGCACGGTGTCGAGATCCGGGCACATCACCGCGAACGGCTTGCCACCGCGCTCCTTCCGGGCGCGCAGTGTGTCGACGGCCCGTCCGTCGGTCGCGTCGCAGGCCAGGTGATAGCCGCCGAGGCCCTTGACGGCGAGGACGCGTCCCGCTGCCAGCAAAGACCGGGCCGCCACCAGGGCGTCGCCGTCCCGCGCAGGACGGACACCGCTGCCGGCCGCCGGCACCAGTCGCAGCCGGGGACCGCACTCCGGGCAGGCGACGGGCTGCGCGTGAAAGCGCCGGTCGGCGGGATCGCCGTACTCCCGAGCGCATACGGGACACATCGGAAAGCCGGCCATCGTGGTGACCGCCCGGTCGTACGGCATCCCCGTCGCGATGGTGAAGCGGGGGCCGCAGTGGGTGCACGTGACGAACGGATGCCGGTGACGGCGGTCGGCTGGATCGGCCAGCTCCCGCAGACAGTCCGCGCAGGTCGCCGTGTCCGGCGGGAGCAGCGTACGGCCCGCGGACCGTTCGGTGGCACGGATGGTGAAGGCGTCGTCCGCGCCCGTGGCGGGCAGGTCCTCGACGCCGACGCCGGTGACGGCGGCCAGCGGTGGCGGCTCCGTGGCCAGAAGGCCGCAGAAGCGGGCGACACCGTCGGGCGGGCCCTCCACCTCGATGACCACGCCGCTCGCCGTGTTGCTCACGAACCCGGCCAGCGCGAGATCGGTGGCCAGGCGGTGCACGAAGGGGCGGAAACCCACGCCCTGCACCGTGCCGCGCACCACCACGCGGCGGCGTACGGCCTGCGCGGCCGGGGCGGTCACGAGACGCGGCCGGCCGCGAGACCCGGGGCCTGGTGCGCGTGCTGGTGGCCGTGGGGGTGCGGCGCGAGGGGAGGCCGGTGCACGGGGGCCCCGTCCCGCGCGGCGAGCACCCGCTCCAGCACGGTGGCCACACCGGCGCCGTCACGGGCGCAGGTCCGTACGACCTCCACCCCGGGGTTGACCCGCTGCACATGGGCGACGAAAGCGGCCTCGTCGAAACCGGCGGGCTCGGCCAGATCGGTCTTGGTGAGCACGACCAGCTGGGCGGAGCCGAAGGCCGTGGGGTACTTCAGCGGCTTGTCCTCGCCCTCGGTGACCGCCATGAGGACGATCCGCAGGCTCTCACCGAGGTCGTAGGCCGCCGGGCAGACGAGATTGCCGACGTTCTCCACGAACAACGCCGCGGTGTCCTCGGGCAGCCAGCTCTGCACATGGCCGCTGAGCTGTCGCGCCTCCAGATGGCACAGCCCGTCGGTCAGCAGCTGTTTGACCGGCGCTCCGGAACGGGCCAGCCGGTGGGCGTCGTTCTCGGTCGCCAGGTCGGCGGTGAGGGCGGCCACCGGGATGTGCCGCTTGACCGCCAGGGCCAGCACCTGCCCGAGCAGTTCCGTCTTGCCGCTGCCCGGGCTGGACAGCAGGTTGACCACGGCGGCCCCGCGTCGGGCCAGTTCCTCGCGCAGGCTCGCGGCCAGGCCGTCGTTCTTGGCCAGGACGGCCTGGGTGACGTCGTCCATGGACTCGCACATGGGCGCTGCTCCTCGCGGTCGTTCGAGGGAGATGGGTGTCGGTGCCTCACCGATCCTCAACGCCGCCGGCCACCGGGAGCGGGACCTCGGCCGCGGACAGGCCCGTGGATTCGTCCGGGCGGCTCAACGAAGGTGTCGCCGTGGGGTCGGCGAGCAGTGCCGGGACCAGGGTGTGCAGGGCTGCGACGGCCCGGTCGACCGCCTCGCGCACCGGTGCGCTGATGCCCGGGGTGATGTCCTCGTCGCCGCGTGGCCGTACCTCGGGCTCGCAGGCGAGGACGAGGACCCGCGGCAGTGGCTCGTCGCCCAGGTGGGCGGCCAGGGCCAGCACCTTGGCCGGATCCATGCCATGGGCCTCGGGAGGGGCGGCGCCCGTGGTGCCGTCGGGCAGTTCCGGCTCGATCAGCGACAAAGTGCCCGGTCGGTGCCCCCGCGCTGCCGCGTCGACCAGGACGGCCACGTCGTAGCCGTCCAGCAGTTCGTACGCGAGATCCAGGCCGCGGATGCCGAAGTCCCGCACCCGGACCTCGGGAGGCAGCGGCCGTCGGTCCAGGGCCTGGATCACCTCGGGGCCGAAGGCGTCGTCCGCGAGGAAGATGTTGCCGACGCCCGCCACCAGCAGGCGCGAGCCGGACCGCGTCACCGGGCATCCCCGGTGACCGGGTCACCGGCCGGGGCCAGGGGCCGGGCCTCGCCGTTCGGCAGCTTGCGGACGAAGGCGGAGCGCAGGGCGTGGTACGGGGCCTGCGGATCGGAGAAGATGGCACGCATACGGGCGAGTTCGTCCCGCCGGTACTCCGCGAGCGGCTGCCGTGCCTCGTCCGCCTGGCGTTTCGCGGCCTTCGTGGCGATCCGCTGCGGAAGGTCCGGGTCGCCGGCGAGTTCGATCGCCAACCGTTCGATCTCGGCGGTGAACTCATGCGGCGGCGCCTGCACCAGACGGTCCACCAGGCCGATCCGTGCCGCGCTCGCGGCGCTCACCGGCAAGGCCTCGGTCGTCAGCCGCTGGGCCGTCTCCGTCCCGACGCGGCGCGGCAGGGTGTACGTCCAGAACTCCGACCCGTACAGGCCCATCCGCCGGTAGTGCGGGTTGAGGACGGTGCCCGTGCGGCACCACACCTGGTCGGCGGCCAGGGCGAGCATGACGCCGCCGGCCGCGGCGTTGCCGCCGAGCGCCGCCACCACCATCCGGTCGGTGGTGCGCAGCACCGCCTCGACCAGGTCGTCCATGGCGTTGAGATTGGACCAGGACTCGCCCGCGGGGTCGGCGGCCGCCTCGATGACGTTGAGGTGGATGCCGTTGGAGAAGAAGTCGCGGGCTGCGCCCAGCACCAGCAGCGAGGTGGGACGAGTGAGCGCGTACCGGTAGGCGGCCAGCAGCCTGCGGCAGTGGCCGGTGCTCATCGCCCCGCCGGGGAAGGAGAAGCTCAGGAATCCGACGTCGCCGTGCTGCCGGTAGCGGATGTCGCTCCAGGTGATCCGGCCGGAGGGCAACTCCAGCGGTGCCGCGACCTCCGGCAGCGACGGGGCCGTGAAGGAGGCGAGCACGGAGGCCGCCGGGCGGCGGAACGGCGCCGGGTCGCCGGAGGCCTTGCGGGGCCGCAGCTCGGGAATCCACACCGCCCCGTCCCGGGTGGCCCGGCAGACCGCCCCGGCGCGTGTCGCGAGCAGTTCTCCGGGGCGTCCGTGCAGCCGGTCCTCGGGATGCCCGCCGTGCAGGAACACCTCCTGGCCGCAGAGTTCGTCCAGGACCCCCGGCTGGGAGTCGGCCCCGCGGAGCTTGCGCAGGACCGTCTCCGTCGTGTCGGTCTCCCAGTCGATCCTCCGCTGCTCCCGGCGGAAGAAGTCGCGCCAGACCACCCGGATCGCGGGATCGCTCTGCGGCTGCGGCTTGAACGATCCGTCGGCGAAGCGCCGCACCGCCAGCCGGACGGCGGCCGAGGCGGCGTCCGAGGCCTCGCCCCGGTACAGGTTGCTCTTGCCGACCGGCGGCACCGGGAAGGACTCGGCCGCCCATACGGCGCCCGCGTCCATGGCCGCTTCGGCCTGCAGCACCGTCACCCCCCAGCGCAAGGCCCCCTCGGCGATCGCCCAGTCCAGGGAGGACGGGCCGCGGTCGCCGGGCGGCCCCGGGTGCACGATGAGGCAGGTGTGCCCCTGCCAGATGTCCTCCGGCAGCGCCGTCCTCAGCATCGGGGCGATGATCAGTTCCGGGCGGGTTTCGTGAACGGCGGTCCGGATCGCCTCGGCGCCGTGCGAGGCGAGCACGACGTCCACCCGGTGCCCTTCGTCGGACAGTTCCGCGTACACACGCTGGCACAGGCTGTTGAACGCGCTGGCGACGAGCAAGATGTCCATGACGCGGAATGATCGTCGGTATGAGGAGGGGCGAGAAGGACCCCGGCGGCGTTTCGTGGTCCGGCGTCAGGTCTCTTCCTCCATCCGGATCGAATTCCTGAGGTCCTCGAACGCCTCGCTGTGGTCGCCGTGGTGTCCTTCGAGCAGGGCGGCGGCGATCGCGTCGAGCTTGCGCTGGACCGCGTGCTCGGCACGCATCTCGGCATTCTTCAGCAGCGCCAGGAGCAGCAGGGTCACCGCGGTCATGGACCCGCTCGCCAGCAGGAGCAGTTCGATTCTCAGATGCGCCAGGTGGGAGGCCACGAAGAAGGCGATGAGGGTCAGACAGACCAGGAAGAAGAGCGGGGAGCTGGTGAAATTGGAGGCGTATTCGGCGAATTGATCGAACCGGCCGCGCCGCGGGCCACCGCGCTGAACGGGACTCTTGAAGGTCATGAGCGAGACTTACCCCGCCGTCCGTGCGGAGGGCGCTCATGGCCTCCTAGCCACCCCACCGGTCCACTGCCGCCAGCACCGGAGCCACCCCGTCCTCCCCGCGGATGCGTGCCCCGAGTGTCTCGGCGCGCCGTGCGAAGGCGGGGTCTGTGGTGGCCCGCATCAGTGCTGTGGCCAGTGTGCCGGTGGTGAGGCGGCGCAGGGGCAGCGTGCGGGGGGCGACGCCCAGGGCGACCAGGCGGGCGGACCAGAAGCCCTCGTCGAACTGGATCGGCACCGGCACGGCCGGCACCCCGGCGCGCAGACCCGCCGCCGTCGTGCCCGCCCCCGCGTGGTGGACCACGGCGGCCATGCGGGGGAAGAGGACGGAGTGCGGGACCTCGTCGACGCTCAGCATGTCGTCCCCGGAGGCCTCCAGGCCGGACCAGCCGCGCTGGATCACTCCGCGCAGCCCGGCCCGGCGCAGGGCGCGCACGATGCATGCGCTGAGCCGCTCGGGATCGGGCACGGTCGCGCTGCCCAGGCCCACGAACACGGGTGCCGGCCCAGCGTCGAGGAAGTCTCGTACTGGACCCGGGAGTTGAGGCTCTGCGTCGTACGGCCACCAGTATCCGGTCACCGACAGGCCCGGCCGCCAGTCGTCCGGGCGCGGCACCACCAGCGGGCTGAATCCGTGCAGCACCGGCCGCCCCTGCCGCTCCCGCGCCCGCCGGGCCGCGGCGGCACTCACCCGGGGCAGCCCCAGCCGCTCCCGTACCGCGGGCAGCGCCCCGGCGAAGACCTGCTCCACGGCCAGGCCCACCCCATGCCCGGCGATCCGGTTGCCCACCGCTCCCAGGGAGCGGACACCCAGCATCGGCGGCCCGAACTCCCGTGTGGGAGCCAGGGGTTGGAGGGGCACGTCCAGGTAGGGCAGCGACAGCCCCTCCGCGATGGTGTGCCCCAGCGGCCCCACCGAACCGGACAGCAGCAGCATGTCGCTCGACCGGGCGGCCGCCACCAGATCGTCCGTCATCCTGCCGACCAGTGCCCGCGCCATCGCGACCACCCGCACCAGCTTGCCCACACCGGTCGCACTGCGATGCAGCCCGCGCCCCCGCGAGGACTCCAGTTCCGCCCGTGGGTCGACGGGGAGCGGATGGAAACGCACCCTCGAGCCGGCCACGAGCGGCTCGAAGCGGGCATGCGTCACCAGGGTGACCTCGTGCCCGGCACGGGAGAGCCCGTGTCCCAGTCCGGTGTACGGGGCGACGTCGCCCCGGGATCCCGCCGTCATGATCGCGATGCGCACGAGGGCCAGTATGGCGCCGCCGTACCCCTTTCAGCGAGAACGCCCCGTCGAGACAGGCGACTTCACGCTTGTCACTTCCGTTGACTTGACGCTCGCGGTGGCTCTACTTTCGGCGCGCAATGTGTTCGGAACACCGATCCGCGTTCGATATGTCGAATGAAACGGAGCCGCATGTACCCCCCTCCGCGCTCGACCCGCAGAGGTCTCGCAGCCCGCTGCCGAGCCGCCGCCGTACGCCTCCTCGCCCTCGCCGTCACCGCGGCCGCCGCGCTCCTGTTCGTGGCGCCCGGACCCGCCCAGGCGGCGACGACCCGTCAGATATCCGTGCCCACCGCCCCCATGGGCTGGGCCTCCTGGAACAGCTTCGCCGCCAAGATCGACTACAACGTCATCAAGCAGCAGGTCGACGCCTTCGTCGCGGCGGGCCTGCCGGCGGCCGGCTACAAGTACATCAACATCGACGAGGGCTGGTGGCAGGGCACCCGCGACAGCGCCGGCAACATCACCGTCGACACCAGTGAGTGGCCCGGCGGGATGAGCGCCATCGCCGACTACATCCACAGCAAGGGCCTCAAGGCCGGCATCTACACCGACGCCGGCAAGAACGGCTGCGGCTACTACTACCCGACCGGCCGCCCCGCCGCCCCGAACACCGGCAGCGAGGGCCACTACGACCAGGACATGCTCCAGTTCTCCAAGTGGGGCTTCGACTTCGTCAAGGTCGACTGGTGCGGCGGAGACGTCGAGGGGCTCGACGCGGCGACGGCGTACCAGTCGATCAGCGACGCGGTCGCCAAGGCGACGGCCACCACCGGCCGCCCGCTCACCCTCTCCATCTGCAACTGGGGCAAGCAGAACCCCTGGAACTGGGCGCCGGGGCAGGCCCCGATGTGGCGCACCAGCACGGACATCATCTACTACGGCAACTCGCCGTCGATGACGAACCTGCTGTCCAACTTCGACCAGACCCTGCACCCCACCGCCCAGCACACCGGCTACTACAACGATCCGGACATGCTGATGGTCGGCATGGACGGCTTCACCGCCGCCCAGAACCGTACCCATATGAACCTGTGGGCCATCTCCGGCGCACCGCTCCTGGCCGGCAACAACCTCGCCACGATGACGTCGGAGACCGCCGGCATCCTCAAGAACCCAGAGGTCATCGGCGTGGACCAGGACCCGCGCGGCCTCCAGGGCGTGAAGGTCGCCGAGGACACGACCGGGCTCCAGGTGTACGGCAAGGTCCTCGCCGGCGCCGGAAACCGTGCCGTCGTCCTGCTCAACCGCACCTCCTCCGCCCAGAACATCACCGTCCGCTGGTCGGACCTCGGTCTGACGAACGCGTCCGCGACCGTGCGTGACCTGTGGGCGCGCGCCGATGTCGGTAGTTACGGCACCAGTTACACCACCAGTGTTCCGGCGGGCGGCTCGGTGATGCTGACGGTCACCGGCGGGACGGAGGCGGCCGGCAGCACGTACACCGGTACCTCCGGCTTCTCGGGCGTGGCCGCCGGGAACACCGGCATCAAGGTCGTCGACGTGTCGTACACCAACAACTCCTCTACGGCCCGCACCGGCACCCTCAAGGTCAACGGCCAGGGAGCGACCGCGGTCTCCTTCCCGCCGACGGGCGCCGGCCCGGGCACGATCTCGGTCCAGGTCGGTCTGTCCAAGGGCTCCGCCAACTCGCTCACCTTCTCCGGCGCCCCGACTCTCGACTCGATCACCGTCAGAACCCTGCCGGGGGCGGGCGGATCCCAGGTCGTCGGCAAGCAGTCCGGACGCTGCCTGGACATCTACAACAACACGATCACCAACGGCACCCAGGGCGAGCTGTGGGACTGCAACGGCGGCCAGAACCAGGCCTGGACGTACACCTCCCGCAAGGAACTCGTGGTGTACGGCAACAAATGTCTGGACGCCTACAACCAGGGCACCACCAACGGCACCAAGGTCGTCATCTGGGACTGCAACGGCCAGAACAACCAGAAGTGGAACGTCAACGGCGACGGCACCATCACCAACGTCAACGCCGGCCTCTGCCTCGACGCCTACAACAACGGCACGGCCAACGGCACCTCCACGGTGCTGTGGTCCTGCGGCACGGGCGACAACCAGAAGTGGACGCTGAACTGACGGCTCCGGCTCGGCCCGCCCAGGGGATCCCCTGGGCGGGCCTGGGACGCTGTTGTGCCAGGGTGCCCTTGGTCAGGACGGAGCCGGTTTTCACTGGAAGAAGCTGCGGTTGCGACGCACGAAATCGGCAAAGCCAAGGGCTCCTCGGCCGGTGAGATCGGCCACGGTCGAAGTGACCGTCTCGGCACCGCCGTCGCGGTAAGCGCGAGCAACCCCGATCAGGGCATCGATATGGAACTCGGGTATCCCGCGACTCAGCATCGCTGCCCGCGCCTCGTCGTCCTCCAGTGAGGGGCCACGAAGTTTCCGGACAGGCACCCAATAGGGTTGTCCTGAACAAGGAAACGAGGAAGAAGTGGCGCCACCCAGTAAGTATTCGCCGG